>NZ_JAFNME010000021.1 GCF_017368815.1 Comamonas denitrificans
GTCCAGCCATCGACTTTCGTGTGGCCATCGCCGACCCGCAAGCCCCCCCCACCAGCCTGGCCCATGCCCGCGCCCAAGGCCGCTGGGCCGCTGGCGTACTGACCCTGCAAGAAGTCGCCATTCGCGCCTGGGGGGCCGAGTTGTCCAGCCCCAGCCTAAGCTGGGACAGCCTGCAGCACCAAGCCAGCAGCCCCCAAACCACCCGCCTGCAAGTGCCGGGGCTGGCTGCCGAACTCACCGGCACCCTGACCGAGCACACCGGCCAAGGCCAGTTGCGCACCCAGCTGCGCGATGCCGCTGCCACCATGCAGTGGCTGGGCCGCCTGCCGGGCATGGACGATCTGCCCCACCTGACCGACCTCACCACCCCCCTGGCCGGGCAAGCCCAGTTTGACCTGGCCTGGCAAGGCGGCTGGGGGCGTTTACGGCCCACCAGCCCACCAGCAGAAGCAGAAGCACAAACAGATAAAACAAACAAAACAGATAAAACAGAAGCACTACCCGCTTTATCTATCAAGTTATTAGCAAAAATACCTAATATTTCTTATAAATTACCAGCGCAAGAAGCTACAAAAATAAAAGACCTCACCCTGGCGGTGCAAGGCCCCTTAGAAAAGCTGACCGCCCATTTACAGGGCCAACTCCAACAAGGCAGCCAGCAAGCGCACATCGACACCCAATGGCAAGCCGAATGGCACACCCCAAGCCGCTGGCAACTGCAAGCGCAAACCCTCACGCTGCTGGCCCGCCCCAGCGCAAAAAGCGGCGATTGGCGCTTGGCCCTTGCCGCCCCCGTCACCATCGGGCAAACCGGGCCAGACATCCAGGCCAGCGCCGGGGCCTTGCAGCTGACCCCCCCCGCCACCAAAAACCAAACCGAGCAGGCCCAGGTGCGCTGGGCCACCCTGGCACTGAACACCACCACCTGGGGCGTGGTGAGCACGGGCGAACTCAGCGGCCTGCCCCTGGCCTGGGCCAACCACTTCACCCCGGACGACCCCATTTTGGAGCGGGCCGGCATCAGCGGCGACCTGCGCTTGCAAGGCCGCTGGGACATCGACACCCGCAGCGCCCAGCCCAAGCTGCACGCCACCTTGGAGCGGGCCGATGGCGACATGCGCATTGCCGCCAATATTGAAGAAGCCGCCCCGGTCACCATCATCCGCAGCCAGGGCACCGACGAAGCAAGCATCCGCCTGCGCCAACCCAACCGGGGCCAGTCCATCCGGCTGCAAGCCCTGCAAGCCACGCTCGACCTCGAAGGCAGCACCTTGCGCAGCCAAGTGCTCTGGGCCTCCGAACGCGCGGGCACAATTTTGGCCACCCTGCAAAGCCCCGTGCAGCACCATCCCCGCCAAGGCATGCGCTGGCCAGACAACGCCCCCTTGTCCGGCACCGTGCAGCTGCTGCTGCCCAACATTGGTGTCTGGGCCTCGTTTGCCCCGCCGGGCTGGCGGGTGGAGGGCGGTTTTAGCGGCGCAGTGGCCATCAGCGGCACCCGCAGCGCCCCCGAGTGGGAAGGCTCCATCGAGGCCCAAGACCTGGCCCTATCGTCCCTGCTGGAGGGGGTGAACTTAAAAAATGGCCAACTCAAAGCCCGCTTTGCCGGCAACCGCCTGGACATTGAACAGCTCACCTTGGAGGGCAGTCGCAGCGGCCAGGCCCGCATCCTGGGCCAAAGCGGCAACCGCACCGCCCCCCCACAAAGCGGCGGGCACTTGAGCGGCCAGGGGTTCATCGTTTACGCCCCGCCCAAAGACCCGCACAGCAATGCCGCTGGCCTGCAAATGGACGTACAGCTGCAGCTGGACGACTTGCAAGTACTCACCCGGGCCGACCGGCAAATGGGCGTAAGCGGAACCATCCACGCCAGCATCCAGCAAGAGCAACTGCGCCTGCGCGGCGGGCTAAAAGTCAATCGCGCCGCCTTGCTGCTGGCCGATGACTCGGCCCCCAGCTTGGATGAGGATGTACACATCACCTCCGCCGCGCTGCGCCAGCAAGAGGCCGAACGCCAAGCCAAAGCAGCCCGCAAAGCAGCCCGCGACCCCGCCCCGGAGGGCTCCATTCGGGCTGCACTCCAGCCCGACATCCACCTCACCCTCGATTTAGGCCCAGACTTTGCCCTGCAGGGCTATGGCCTGACAACGCGCCTGAATGGACAACTCACCATTGAAGGCGGCCCGCGCATCACTGGCGAAATTCACACCGACCAAGGCCGCTACCGCGCCTGGGGCCAGTCGTTGGACATTGGGCAAGGCACCATCCGCTTCAACGGCCCCTACAACGACCCCAGCCTGGACATCATTGCCCTGCGCCCCAACATCGCCGTCAAGGCCGGTGTCAAAGTCGCCGGCAGCGCCACCCAGCCCCGGGTGCAGCTGTATTCCGATCCTGTCATGCCCGATGGGGAAGCCCTCTCCTGGGTCGTCATGGGCCGCGACCCCACCGAAGGCGGTGCCGAATCGGCCCTGCTGCAGCAAGCAGCGCTGGCCCTGCTCAGTGGCAGCAATAGCGGGGGCAACATTGCCGGCACCATTGGGCTGGATGAATTGGGCTTCAAGGGCGCCAACGGGGCCGAAGGCGCTGCCCTCACCCTGGGCAAACGCATCTCGCAAGAGCTGTACCTGGCCTACGAGCAAAGCCTGAGCGGTGCCATGGGCACACTGTTTATCTTTTACGACCTGAACAAGCGCCTGACCCTGCGCGGCCAAACCGGCGAAAACACCGGCATGGATTTGATCTACACCCGCCGCAAGGATTGAGCCTGTTTGGCAGGCAGACAAAAGACAGGCGGCGGGCTGGCAGCCTATGTGATGGCAGGTAGAGGGTGGGAAGTGGGAGGGTGAGAAAATCTGCCGCTTGGCCCCTCCGGCAGGAATCGAACCTGCATTTGACCCTTAGGAGGGGCCCGTTCTATCCATTGAACTACAGAGGGCAAGGGCTGCGATTGTAGCGGCCCTTGTCAGGCCACCACGTGCGCCGTGATGCTGGTGGTGCCGGCCATGTTGTCGGCGATCGGGCAGCGCTTTTCCACCTCATGCAAAAAGGCCACTTTCTCGGCTTCGGTCATGTCCGCATCGATCTTGACCTTCACGCGGATCGCCACAAAGCCGGCACGGCCTTCGGTGGTTTTACCCAGCAAGAAGTTTTTGTCGATATCGGCCTCCGCGTGGGCCTCCACACCGCGCAATGCTATGCCGCGCTGCATGGCCACAATGCGGGCAATCGCGCAAATACAGGCAGGCAGGCTGGAGACAAACACCTCCAACGGATTGGGCCCCTCGTTCTTGCCGCCAGCGCCAACGGGCTGGTCAATCACAAACGGGTTGGAGCACTGGATTTCAGTGCGAAAGCTGTCTTTCATGACAGCGCTGACGGTAACGGTGGAAAGTGCCATAAGAGATACTTCAATCAGTCCATAAAAAGCATAAACAAAGGGCGGCACAGGCGATGCTGGTCTGCCCTTGCGCAACCCCCAAGCGGGTCAGGCCAATCATAAGGGCAATCATTTAGCTTTTTTATAAAGTATTAAAAAACAGACCATCGCCAGCTGCCATCGGCCTGGGGGTGCTGCCGTGGTTACAGCTTGTGCACCACCAGGCGAAATTCCGGGTCTTCCGGGAAGCTGCGAATTTCAAAATCCAGGCGGCGCATGAGTTTGAGCATATTGGGGTTGTTGGTCAGCACCAGCCCTTCGATATGTTCTAAGCCCTTGTCGCGCGCCACTTCCATGATGCTGAGCATCAAGCGTGCGCCCAAGCCCTGCCCGGCCATGTCATCGGCCACGACCAAGGCGAACTCGCAGGTGGTGCGATCGGGATTGGTCACATAGCGCGAAACGCCCAGCAAGCGCTCGGTGACCTGCACCTCGCCCTCCTCATCGACGGTGCGCTCTTGCTTGACGGCCACCAGGGCCATTTCGCGGTCGTAGTCGATCAAGGTAAATTTCGCCAACATGGAGGGCGGCAACTCCGCCAGCTGCGAGACAAAGCGGAAGTAGCGACTTTGCGGAGAAAGGCCCTTGACCAACTGCTGCAGCATGTGCGCATCGTCCGGCCGGATGGGGCGCACCAGGTATTCGCCCCCATCGCGCAGCGGCCAGATTTGTTCGTACTTGGCCGGATAGGGCAGGATGGCCAAGTGCCCGTATTTGCCCATGCTCAGGGACTGCCCTTGCTGGGCTACCACCATGCGGGCATCGACGGCGACCGCACCGGTTTCATCGACGATCAGCGGGTTGATGTCCATCTCACGCAACTGGGGCAGCGCGCACACCATTTCTGAGATGCGCAGCAGCACCTGCTCTAACGCCTCGATCTTCACCGGGGTGGCCCCGCGCCATTCGCCCAGGGTTTCAAAAACGCGCGAGCGCTCCATGAGGCGGCGGGCCAAGAATTGATTGAGCGGCGGCAGCTCCATGGCGCGGTCATCGATCAGCTCAATCATGGTGCCGCCTGCGCCAAAGGTGATGACCGGGCCAAAGGGGTCATCGCTGACCAGGCCAATACAAATCTCACGCCCTCGGCGCGAACGCGCCATGTTTTGCACCGTGATGCCGTTGATGCGGGCCTCGGGCTTGATGCGCTTGACGCGCTGCATGATGTCGTTAAAGGCATTGCGCACGGCTTCGCCGTTGTGCAAGTTCAGCGCCACGCCCCCCACATCGGACTTGTGCGTAATGTCGGGCGAATCAATCTTCAGCGCCACCGGAAAGCCTTGCTGGGTGGCAATCATCATCGCCTCGTGGGCATTGCGGGCCAGCAAGGTGCGCGTGACCGGAATGTGAAAGGCCGCCAGCAGCGTTTTGGACTCCATCTCGGTGAGCACGTTGCGCCGCTCCGCCAGCACGCTTTCAATCACCAAGCGGGCCCCGGCAATGTCAGGTTTGGCCAGATTACTCAAGGGCGGCGGGGTTTGCTGCAGCAGCTGCTGGTTCTGGGTGAAATTGGCGATATTGCCAAAAGCACCGACGGCCGCCTCGGGGGTGCGGAAGGTGGGGATTTGCGCCTTGTGCAGCACCTCGCGGGCCGCGCCCACGGTGGTGTCCCCCATCCAGCAGGTCAGCAACGGTTTGGCGGCGCGGCGTTTGGCTTCGGCCACCGCCTCGGCCACGGCGGTGCTATCAATGCCAATACGCGGCGAGAAGATGACCAACACCCCGCCAACCTGCGCATCGTTCAAGGCCGCTTCAATGGCCAGCCGAAAATGCTCCGGCTGGGCAAATTCTGAGACATCCACCAAATCGCTCAAAGCCGCCAGTGGGGGCAGTTGGGGGGCCAGCTGGGCCGCCACCTCGGGACTGAGGCGGCCCAGCTCCAGGTGGATTTCATTGACCCAGTCGGCCGCCAGCACACCGGGGCCACCGCCGTTGGCGATGATGGCCAGGCGCTTGCTCACCGGGCGGTAGCGTGCTGCCAGGCATTTGGCGGCAGAGAACAATTCGGTAAACGAATGCACGCGCACGGCACCGGCGCGGCGCAGCACCGCATCAAACACGTCATCGCTGCCCACAATGGCGGCGCTGTGCGTTAAAGCTGCAGCACTGCCCGCAGCTTTGCGGCCAGATTTCAGCACTACGACTGGTTTTGCTATGGCAGCACTGCGTAAAGCGCTCATAAATTTACGAGCATCTTGGATACCTTCCATGTACACCACGATGCTTTGCGTGCGCCCATCGCTGGCCAGAAAGTCCAGCGCCTCGGGCAGGCCCAGGCTGGTGTGCGGCCCCAGCGAAATGACCGAAGAAAAGCCCACGCCATTGCTGGCGGCCCAGTCCAGGATCGACGCGGTCAATGCGCCGGACTGGCTGACCAGGGCCAGCGGCCCTTCTTTGGCCAGGGGCCCCATCACCCCGGCGTTGAGCTGCAAATGCGGGCGCTGGATGCCCAAGGAGTTGGGCCCCAGCAGATGGATATGGTTGTCGTGCGCAGATTCGCGCAGCGCACGGGCGTGCTCGGCATCGACCCCGCTGGACAAAATGAGAGCGGCATCGCAGCGGATGCGCCCGACCAACTCCAGCGCGGCCAATTGCTCTTCTTGCGGCAGGGCAATGACCACCAGATCGGCCTTGACCTGGGCCAGATCGCTCAAGGTGCCCATCATCTTGGTATTCACAAAGGTGAGGGTGCCGGTAAACCGCTGGGCCTTGAGCAGGCCGTGCAAGGCCTGGGCATAGGGAGTTTGCGCATCCGGCGTTTCAGGATCACCGGCCAAAACAACGATCGATTGCGGGGCGAACAGGGGGGTCAGGTAATGCTTGTCCATACGGCGTTTTGAGCAACTAATAACAAAGCACACTGTAGCGCCTAAGTCAGGCGGCCTTGGCAAGTCAGACTGGACCAGTCTGGTTTGGCTGATGTGCCGCCGGATGTGCCGCAGGCCAGGCCAATTGCACCGTACATCCCTGCCCCGGCTGGGCCGCAATACGCGCCTGCGCCCCGTGGCGCACAGCCAGGGTCTGCACCAAGGCCAGGCCACAGCCCAAGCCCGCAAATTGGCTTTCGCGGTGCAAGCGGGCAAAGGGCTGAAACAGCTGGGCGGCCTGCCCAGGCTCAAACCCCACGCCGTTGTCGCGCACCGCGCAGTGCCATGTGGCACCGTCTGCCACGGCCTGCAGCTGCACCTGCGGCGTGGGGGCCGCAAATTTGCAGGCATTGGCCAAGAGCTGCTGCAGCACCTGTGTGAGCGCCTGGGCATCGGCCTGCACCCACACGGGCGCAGCGGGCAGCGAAAACTGCGCTTGCGGGTACTGCTGCTGCAGCGCAGGCAGCAATGCTTGGCACGTGGCCACCACCTCCACCGCTTGCAGATGCAGCGACATCCGCGCCGCACGCGAGAGCTCGGCCAGCGCCTGCAGCATCTGCCCCATGCGCTGGGCCCCTTGCTGCATGAATTGGGCACATTCCAAGGCATCGGCAGCGGCCTCGGCGGCGTGCGGTGCGGCTGCGGCCAAGGTCTGCACGGCCTCGACCAACAAGGGGGCAAAGGATTGAATATGGCGCAGCGGCGCGGGCAGGTCGTGCGCAATGGCCCGCAGCAAAGCCTCTTGCTGCTGGCGCAGCAAGTGCAGCTCTTGTTCCGGAGGCAGGGCCGTCATGGGCTAGCCCTTGGACTGTTTGGCGGGGCGGTGCCAGTTTTCTTTGACCATTTGTTTGCCCCGGGCCACCGCCAACGCCTGGGCAGGCGTGCTTTTGGTAATGGTGGAGCCGCCGCCCACCGTAGCGCCCGCGCCAATCGTGACCGGTGCCACCAGCACGCAGTTGCTGCCAATGTGCGCATCGGCCTCAATCACCGTGCGGTGCTTGTTCGCACCGTCGTAGTTGGCCGTGATGCTGCCTGCGCCGTAATTCACGCGCTCGCCCACCGTGGCATCGCCCAGATAGGCCAAATGGTTGGCCTTGGCCCCAGCCGCGAGGGTGGAGTTTTTCACCTCGACAAAATTGCCAATATGCACCTGGGCCCCCAATTGCGCCCCCGGGCGCAAACGGGCAAAGGGGCCAATCAACGCCCCAGCGCCCACGCTGGCACCGGCGGCTTCCCCATCAATATGGGTGAAGGGGTGAAGCACCGCATCGGCCGCAATCACGGCGTTGCTAATGTGGCAATGCGCCCCAATGCGAGCGCCTGCGCCAATCTCCACCTGGCCGGTGAAGATGCAACCCACATCAATCTCAACATCCTGCCCACACACCAAGTGCGCAGGCGTGCCATGGGCATGGTCACGCAGGTCAAAACGGGCCGGATCGGCCAGACGCACGCCTTGCTCCATCAGCCCATGCGCTTGGCGCTGCTGGTGGGCACGCTCCAACGCGGCCAGTTGCACAGGGCTGTTCACACCGGCTACCTGCACCGCATCGGCAATGCAGTGCCCCACCACCGCCACGCCTTGGGCCACGGCCATGGCGACCACGTCCGTGAGGTAGTACTCGCCCTGGGCGTTGTGATTGGTCAGCGCTGCCAGCCAAGGGCGCAGCAGGCGGGCAGGCACGGCCATGATGCCGCTGTAGATCTCGTCAATACCACGCTGGGCTGGTGTTGCATCTTTGTGCTCGACGATGCGCTGCACCCGGCCATCGCTGCCGCGCACAATGCGACCATAGCCCGTGGGGTCCTGCAAACGCACCGTAAGCAAAGCCAATTGGTCATGGCCAGCGGCCGCGACCAAGGCTTGCAAAGTGGCCGCCTCGGTCAATGGCACATCGCCCGAGAGCACCACCACCACCCCATCATCGGCCAGCACGGGCAAGGCTTGCTGCACGGCATGGCCCGTACCCAACTGGGGTTCTTGCCGGGCAAAATTTAAGTCAAATTGGCCTAAAACACTTGCCATGCTTGCGCTAGCAGCTTCTACTTCAGGAGCACCATGCCCCGTAATCACAACCACTGAACGCGCCTGCAATTGCCCCGCCGTGGCCAGCACATGGCCCAGCAGCGGGCGGCCCGCCAGTTTTTGCAGCACTTTGGGGGTGCGGCTTTTCATGCGCGTGCCTTTGCCAGCGGCCATGATGACGATATCCAGGGGGAGCAATGTGGTCATACCAATTCAAAAAATATGTAAACGCAACCGCCTGTGCCCCGGTGCGGGTTGCAGCGATTGCCTGGGCGGCCATGGGGCCTGCATTATCTGCCGCAGGCGATGCGACCAGAGGTCTTGCTGTGTGGGTAGAAAACATTGACCCGCATCAAAAAGCCATGGGTATACGGTAATACCCTTAAATTTATCAAGGGAATTCATCTCTATGCTTATGGCTTTGCATAGGAGTTGCTCGCCATGACGTTTATCCCTTGGACCGCAGCGCTGAAGCTGGGCGTACCCATCATTGATGAACAGCACCGGGTCCTGGTGGACTTGATCAACGCACTGCATGCCGCCATCTCGGACGCTGCCGGTGCGCGCGATGCCATTGCCGATATTTTGGAAGGGCTGCTGGACTACACGCACAACCACTTCATTGTTGAAGAAGTGCTGTTTCAAAAGCACGGTTACCCCGATGCGGACAAGCACCTGTCCGAGCACAGTGGCTTCACCGGAAAAATGATGAACTGGCTGACCCGTTTTGAAGACGGTGAAGACGTTAATTTAGAGGTGCTGGACTTTTTAAAAGACTGGCTGGTACACCACATCTGCGAAGAGGACCGGGCCTACCTGCCCTTCATGCGTGCGGCCCTGGCCAAAGAAGCCATGGCCGCTTGAGCGGGCTTGGGCAGGCCAAGCGCCAGCCCCTGCGCTTTAGCCGCTTGAACCGTTTTACCCCAGCACCACCCGGGCGAACTTGCGCTTGCCCACTTGCAGCACAAAGCTGCCTGCCTCCAGCTTCAAGCCTTTGTCACTCACCACGCTGCCATCAATGCGCACGCCGCCACCGTCAATCAGGCGGTTTGCTTCGCTGGTGGAGGGGGCCAAGTTGGCTTGCTTGAGAAGAGCACCAATGCCCAGCGGGGCACCGCTGAGGGTGATCTCGGGAATGTTCTCAGGGATGCCCCCCTTGCTGCGGTTGATGAAGTCTTGCTCCGCCGCATCCGCTGCTGCCGCACTGTGAAAGCGCGTGGTGATTTCCTTGGCCAAGAGCACCTTGGCATCTTTGGGGTTGCGGCCCGCAGCAATTTCGGCCTTCAGCGCAGCAATGTCTTGCAGGCTTTGAAACGACAGCAAGGTGTACCAGTCCCACATCAGGTCGTCAGAAATGGAGAGGATTTTGGCGAACATGGTGTTGGCCTCGTCCGTAATGCCCACGTAGTTGTTCTTGGATTTGGACATTTTTTGCACGCCATCCAAACCCACCAGCAACGGCATGGTGAGCACGCACTGCGGCTCTTGCCCATACTCTTGCTGCAAGTGGCGACCCATCATCAGGTTGAATTTTTGGTCGGTACCGCCCAACTCCAGGTCGGCCTTGAGGGCCACCGAGTCATACCCCTGCAGCAGCGGATACAAAAACTCGTGCAGGCTGATGGAGTTGCCCTCGGTAAAGCGCGTATGAAAATCGTTGCGCTCCATCATGCGGGCCACGGTGTACTTGGCCGCCAATTCAATCATGCCGCGAGACCCCAGCGCGTCGCACCATTCGCTGTTGTAGCGCACCTCGGTTTTTGCCGGATCGAGCACCTTGGCCGCCTGGGTGTAATAGGTTTCGGCGTTGGCCTGGATTTGCGCGGCTGTCAGCGGTGGGCGCGTGCTGTCGCGCCCCGACGGGTCGCCAATCAGCGTGGTGAAGTCACCAATCAAGAAAATGACCGTATGCCCCAAATCCTGCAACTGGCGCAGTTTGCTGAGCACCACGGTGTGACCCAAATGGATGTCCGGGGCCGTAGGATCCAACCCCAGTTTGATGCGCAAGGGCGTTCCGGTGGCCTCGGAGCGGGCCAGTTTTTTGGCCCATTCGCCCTGGGGCAGCAGCTCATCCACCCCACGCAAGGTGACGGCCAGGGCGCTTTGCACCGCCGGTGTCATGGAGATGTCAGAATTGGTAACAGCAACTTGATTCATAAGGGTTTTTTCTAGCGAAATCAGTAAGGGGAAAGATATAATTAGCGGGTTTTTTTATCGACCGTCAGGGCTGATTTTAGTCAGCCATTCTTTTGACATAGTGCAAACTGCAGGTTTTCCCAATCTGCACAATGCTTTGGTCGAATAACTTTCAAACGCTTTCGCGTTTTTCCTGTTTTCCCCCACCGACTGGAAGCCGTTTTGAATACCCGCATTGTTTCTGCCAGCCATTCTTTGCTCGCACGCCTGGCGCAATCTGCCAAACACCACCCCAAACGCATCGTGGCCGCCATCGCCAGTCTGTTACTGACGGCGGGCGGTGGCGCTTTTGCCGTGGCTTCGCTCGATCAGGAAACTGAGAATCTGCCCATCCACACCGTGATTACCCCGGTGGATTCACTGGTGCAGGGCAACACGCTGGCCCAGCTGACCAGCGACACCCGTTTTTCACTCTACCGCAGCGAATACACACGCAACACGGACACGGCCGCTTCGCTGCTGCAGCGCCTGGGCATTGCCGATCCGCAAGCGGTCAGCTTTCTGCGCAACAACCCCCAGGCCAGCGAAAACATCCTGGGGCGCACCGGCCGTCTGGTGACAGCGCAAGCCAGCAATGACCACCAACTAGAAAAGCTCATCGTGCGCTGGGTGGTAGAAGGCAACAACACCGATTTCCAACGACTGACCCTGCAACGCAATGCGGCAGGGTCTTTTGATGTAGTGATCGACAGCGCCCCGCTGGAAGTGCGCACGCGCATGGCCGGTGGCACGATTCAAAGCACCTTGTTTGCCGCCACCGATGCCGCTGGCATCCCCGACCACATTGCCACCCAGGTGGCCGACATCTTCCCCGAGATCAACTTTCGCCGCCTGTTCAAAGGCGATCGCTTCACCTTTGTCTATGAAACCCTGGAAGCCGACGGCGAGCTGCTGCGCTCCAATCGCGTCCTGTCGGCGCAATTTGTCAATCGCGGCAAAACCTACGAAGCCATGTGGTTCCAAGAGCCCGGCCAGCGTGGCTCCTACTACGCCATGGATGGCTCCAGCCTGCGCCGCGCGTATTTGAATGCCCCGCTGGAGTTCACCCGCATCAGCAGCAACTTCAGCAACCGCTTTCACCCCATCCTTAAAACCTGGCGCAAGCACCTGGGCACCGACTACGCAGCCCCCACCGGCACCAAGGTGCGCACCGTGGGCGATGGCGTGGTGGAGTTTGCCGGGTGGCAAAACGGCTTTGGCAATGTGGTGTACGTCAAGCACACCAATGCCAGCCACGTCACCGTCTATGGCCACTTGAGCCGCATCGACGTGCAAAAAGGCCAACGCGTTGAGCAAGGTGATGGCATTGGCGCCGTCGGCTCCACCGGCTGGTCCACCGGGCCGCATCTGCACTTTGAATTTCGCGTGAATGGTGCGCACCAAGACCCGCAAAGCATCGTGGCGGAGAACGTGAACAATCCGATTTCAGAAAAAGTCAAAGCCGCCTTCAAGGTGCAAGCAGACCAGATGCGCGATCAACTGGCCTCTGCCGACCTGATTTACAACACCACGGCGCAATAAACCCTTTCTCCTCCTTCACCTGCCTGCGCACGAGCCTCTTTGGAGGCTCGTGCTGCCTTCTAAAACGTGCTTTTGACTGCCCGCCCTGCCCCTGCTTTGTTGATCGGCCTGATGTCGGGCACCTCCCTGGACGGGGTGGATGGGGTGGTGGTGCAGTTCTCCCAGGACGGGGCGCTGCAGGTCCTGGCCCACGCCAGCAGCCCCATGCCCCCCAACGTGCGCGATGAACTGCTGCGCCTGAACAGCCGCCAAGGCCAAGACGAACTGCACCGCGCCGCTTTGGCGGGCAATGCCATGGCACTGCTGTATGCCCAGGTGGTGCAGCAACTGTTGCAGGCCACAGGATTGGCGCCGCACGCCATCACCGCCATCGGGGCCCATGGCCAAACGGTGCGCCACCAGCCGGGGGCGCATGACGGCGTGGGTTACACCCTGCAATTGCTCAATCCGGCCCTGCTGGCAGAGCGCACCGGCATCACGGTGGTGGCCGACCTGCGCAGTCGCGATGTGGCCGCCGGCGGGCAAGGGGCTCCCTTGGTGCCGGCCTTTCACCAGCAGGTCTTTGCCCCACCTGCGGGGGATTGGGGCCTAGTGCTCAATATCGGCGGCATTGCCAATGTCAGTGTGCTGCCCCCGCCCGACCAGCCAGCGCCGGTACGCGGCTGGGATTGCGGCCCCGGCAATGCCTTGATGGATGCCTGGTGCCAGCGCCATACAGGCCAGCCCTTTGACCAAGATGGGCGCTGGGCCGCCAGCGGCCACGTTCTGCCCGCGCTGCTGGCGCAATTGCTGCGCGAGCCATTTTTGCAGCAAGCGCCACCCAAAAGCACGGGGCGCGATCTGTTTCATTGGGCGTGGCTGGAGCAGCAACTCTGTGCTTTTGGCGATGCGGCCGCTGCCGATGTGCAAGCCACCCTCACCGCCTTTACCGCCCAGGCCTGCGCCGACAGCGTGCGCCCGTTCAGCGATGGTGCGCACACCCTGCTGGTGTGCGGCGGCGGGGCCTTGAATGCGTATTTGATGGCCCAGCTGCAGCAACGCCTGCCGCAGCTGCAGGTGACCTCCACGGCTGCGCGTGGTTTGCCCCCCCTGCAGGTCGAGGCCGCAGCCTTTGCCTGGCTTGCCCGCCAGTGCTGGCTGGGCCAGGCGGGCAATTTGCCTGCCGTCACCGGAGCCCAAGGGCCCCGCATTCTTGGGGCCATTTACCAAGCATAAAAAAGGAGCTGTTTGCGCTTATTTTCAAAGGTTTTCAGGTGTAAAACACTCTAAAAACCTTATCAATACAGCGCAAACAGCTCCTTAAGTCAAGAAAGCCTAGCCTACCGCTTAGAACGTGAACACGTTCTTACACCGAGAAGCTTGAGCCGCAGCCGCACGAAGTTTCGGCATTGGGGTTGCGAATCACAAACTGCGCCCCTTGCAGGTCTTCCTTGTAATCAATCTCCGCGCCCACCAGGTACTGGTAGCTCATGGCGTCGATGAGCAGGGAGACACCATTTTTGGTCATCACGGTGTCGTCCTCGTTGGTTTCTTCTTCAAAAGTAAACCCATACTGAAAGCCCGAGCAGCCGCCCCCTTGGACGAACACGCGCAGCTTCAAATCAGGGTTGCCTTCCTCGGTAATCAAATCGGCCACTTTGGCGGCAGCGCTGTCGGTAAAAATAATCGGCTCGGGCA
This sequence comes from Comamonas denitrificans, assembly GCF_017368815.1. Classification (GTDB taxonomy): domain Bacteria; phylum Pseudomonadota; class Gammaproteobacteria; order Burkholderiales; family Burkholderiaceae_C; genus Comamonas; species Comamonas denitrificans. Next base: position 13,727 of record NZ_JAFNME010000021.1, read on the forward strand.
GAGTGGCCTCGGTGCTCATACGGGATGCTCCCAAAAAAGAAAGAATGCAAACAAGCGCAAATGGTAGCGCAGCCCCCGTTTGCAGGGGGTGGGCATAAAAAAACCGCCTCGCAAGGAGACGGTCTTTGGGCAGCAGAAACTGCGCGAAAAATCCAGGAACCAGGTCCGCAGGATTAACGCTTGGAGAACTGCTTGGCGCGGCGTGCAGAACGCAGACCGACCTTTTTACGCTCCACTTCACGGGCATCGCGGGTGACAAAGCCAGCTTGGCTCAGCACGGGCTTGAGGCCTGCGTCATAGTCGATCAGGGCGCGGGTGATGCCGTGACGGGCAGCACCGGCTTGACCCGATTCACCACCACCGTGCACGTTGATTTGAATGTCGAAAGCTTCGGCATTGTTCGTCAGCACCAGGGGCTGCTTGGCGATCATGATCGAAGTTTCACGGCCAAAGTATTCTTGAATGTCTTTGCCGTTCACGGTAATTTTGCCGCTGCCTTTTTTCAGGAAGACGCGAGCGACGCTGGACTTGCGACGGCCTGTGCCGTTGTTCCATTCACCAATCATCTCAAGACTCCTTAGATATCCAGCACTTTGGGCTGTTGGGCGCTATGGGGATGCTCAGCACCGCCGTAGACCTTGAGTTTTTTGACCATGGCGTAACCCAGGGGGCCTTTGGGCAGCATGCCTTTGACAGCTTTTTCCAAAGCGCGGCCAGGGAATTTGGCTTGCAGGTCGCGGAAGTTGGTGGCTGTGATGCCGCCAGGGTAGCCCGAGTGGCGGTAGTAAATCTTGTCGGTGTTCTTGGTGCCAGTGACCTTGAGTTTGGCAGCGTTGATCACAACAATGAAGTCACCGGTATCGACGTGAGGCGTGTAAATGGCTTTGTGTTTGCCGCGCAGACGCAGGGCCACTTCGCTGGCGACCCGGCCGAGCACCTTATCGGTGGCATCAATCACAAACCACTCGTGTTGCACCTCAGCGGGTTTTGCGCTGAATGTAGACATGAGGTTTTCTCTTTTAAAAAAGTTGAAAAAGAACCCTTTTCTGCGGTCGGTGCTTCTTCTGGTACAGGGCTTGCGCAAAGCACGTCCTGTAGTGGAAGCCTCTTAGGCAGTAAAACAAAACCCAAGGGCATTCGCGCCTTGGGGTCTGCCTTCGTCGCGGGGTTCATAAAATCGCTACGAAGCCCGCAATTATACAAAAACCTACTGGCTTGCGCCAGATACCCGCACAGATAACCGATTGTTCTATGTTTAGCTACCGCCACGCCTTTCACGCCGGCAACCATGCCGATGTGCTCAAACACACCACCTTGATCGCCATTGCCCAATATTTGGTGCAAAAGGACACGCCGCTGTCCGTCATCGACACCCACGCCGGGGCCGGGCTGTACCGCCTGGATGGCGACTTTGCCCAAACCAGTGGCGAAGCCATGGAGGGCATTGCCCGCATGCTGAGCGCCGACCCCGCCACCTTGGCCCCGGCACTGCAGACGTATTTGGCCATGGTGCAAAGCTTTAACCCCGGCGCACACCTGCGCACCTACCCCGGCTCACCGGCGCTGCTGCTGCAGGTGCTGCGCCCGCAAGACAAGCTGCGCTTGTTTGAGCTGATGCCGCAAGATGCCCGCGCCTTGCTGGGCAATGCCGAGCAGCTGCTGGAAGGCCGGCAAGCCCAGGTCTTGATGGAAGACGGCTTTGCCAATGCCAAAAAATTTCTGCCTCCACCCGACCGCCGGGGCCTGCTGCTGTGCGATCCCAGCTATGAAATGAAGACCGATTACGCCAAGGTGGCGACCTTCATCGACGACAGCCTGCGCCGCTTTGCCACCGGCTGCTATGCCGTGTGGTACCCCATCATTGGCCGCCAAGAGGCGCACGACCTGCCCAAGCGCCTGAAATCCTTGGCCGCCAAGGCGGGCAAAAACTGGCTGCACGCCACGCTCACCGTCAAATCGGGCAAGCTGCAAACCCTGGCCGATGGCAGCGTCAAACGCCCGGGGCTGCCGGCCAGCGGCATGTGCATCATCAACCCGCCGTTTACCTTGCATGCAGCACTTGAAGCAGCTTTGCCGCAGATGGTGGCGCTGATGGGGCAAGATAAAAATGCCGGTTTTACCCTGGAGAGCACGGGGCGCTAAAACCGCGCTCACACCTCTAAAAAAAGAGCTGCTACCGCTTGATTTCATGGGCTTTTAGATAGATTGCCGTCTAAAACCCTTGAAACACCAGCGGTAACAGCTCTTTTTGTTAGCAGCTCTTGTTGATTAGCCCGCTTCGGCTGCTGCGGCCAGCACATCCAGGCGGTCGTCGCAGGTTTCCTCGGCATCGAGTTTCCACAATTGCACGCGGCGCACGCCGCTATCGACCATGTCCAGCGCCTCGGCCGCTGCGCGGCTGAGGTCGATGATGCGGTTTTTCGCATACGGCCCACGGTCATTCACCCGCACCTCTACGGCCTTGCCATCGCGGCTGAGGACGCACAGCCGCGTTCCAAACGCATAGTGCGGATGGGCCGCCGTGAAGTCATGGGTATTAAAGCGCTCGCCGCTGGCAGTGCGCCGCCCGTGCAGGCCGGGCCCGTACCAGGAGGCAATGCCCTGCTCATCGACCATTTCATCGCGCAGCGCCTGGCGCGCGGCCCGCAAAGGGTCGGGCAGCTGCAGGCCTGGCGCGGGGGCCATGCGGCGCAGCTGCTGCAGCGGGGTCAGGGCCGTGGGCGCTTGCAGATGCGCCCCCCTGTCCACGGGGGTGAGGGGCGCTGGCGCGCAGCCAACAAGCACAACCGCTGTGGCCACGCTGACCAGGGCTGCCCATGGCCAGGGTTGTGACCGCTGCATGCAGCGGCGGGTGGGGACTGCAGGCACGCCCACAATGGGGCGGGTGGATTGGTGTCCATCCATACGATTCCTTTACGGTGGCAGCACAGCCTGGCGGCCACCGCTGAGGAAAAAGGGGCTGTTTACAAGCCCAAGCGGTCGCACAGCGCCAAGGTGGCTGTACTTTGGTTCATCGTGTAGAAGTGCAAACCGGGGGCCCCTAAAGAGCGCAGCTGTTCACACAACCGAGTGACCACATCCAGGCCGAAGGCGCGGATCGAGGCCGTATCGTCGCCAAAGGCCTGGAGCCTGAGGCGTATCCAGCGGGGGATTTCTGCGCCGGTCGCATCGGAAAAGCGCATGAGCTGGGTTGCGTTGAGGATCGGCATGATACCCGGAACCACGGGAATACCCACCCCCAGCCGTTGCGCATCGTCCACAAAGCGGGCGTAGGCATCGGCATTAAAAAAGTATTGGGTGATGGCCGAGTTGGCCCCGGCCTGGGCCTTGGCCGCAAGGGCGCGCAGGTCGGCCTCGGGGCTGCGGGCCTGGGGATGCACCTCGGGGTAGGCGGCCACTTCAATGTGGAAAAAATCCCCAAACTCAGCACGGATAAAGGCCACCAGATCGCTGGCGTACTGAAACTCCCCACCCAAGCCGTAGCCGCTGGGCAGATCGCCACGCAGGGCCACCAGGCGGCGCACGCCCATGTCTTTAAGCTGCTGCAACTGGCTGCGCACGGATTGGCGCGTGGCACCAATGCAGGAAAAATGCGAGGCGGCGGCCACGCCTTCTTGCTGGATGGCCTGCACCATGGCAAAGGTGCCCGACTGGGTCGAGCCGCCTGCGCCGTAGGTGACCGAACAAAACTCGGGCTGGCGTGCGTACAGCGCCTGGCGCACCTGCACATGCTTGGCCGCACCTTCGGCGGTTTTGGTCGGGAAAAATTCAAAGCTGATGGGAAAACTGGCGTTCTGGGCCATGCAACGTCTCCTGGGCACCCCAGCGCTGTGACCGGGGTGGTAATGGTGATTGGTGATGGTTTAGGCAGCTTACTTTTTGCGCTTGGGGCGGGCCGGGCCGGGGACGTTGTAGTACCCCTCTTCGTCGCCGTTGATCACATCGGCACGCTTTTGCTCGCGCAAGACGGTGCGCGAGACGCGGGCCGGTTTGGTGGCCGGGGCCTGCTCTGGCAGTGCAACATCCAGATGCTGCACCTGCGCCCCTTGCTGGGCATGCACAAAAAACTCGTGGTTGCCGTCGCCGCCGGTGATGGGTGAATCCAGCCACGCTTTGACCTCTAGGCCCAAATCGCCCAAACAGCGGCGAATGCGCTGCTCGATCTCGGCGTACAGCGCCGGCTCGCGCACGATGCCGCCTTTGCCCACTTGGCCAGGCTGCAGCTCAAACTGGGGTTTGACCAGCATGAGCAGGTGGCCATGGGGCTTCAAGAGGCGCACCACGGCCGGCAGCACCAAGGTGAGCGAGATAAACGACAAGTCGCCGGTGACAAAGTCAAACTGCGGCGTGATGTCCACATCGGCAAACTCGGCCTTGCGGCGCAGTTGCGTGGGCAGCACCCCGGCCTGCAGGGCCTTGGCGCGGGCGGCGCGTTCGGCCTTGAAGGCTTCGATGTCCGTCTCTTTGGCATCGTTGCTGTCGTCGTAATCTTCGTCGATTGCGCCACCATTGCGCATCCAGGCGTAGGGGGCCTGGGGCTGGGTGTCGTTGTCCTCTTCTTCCTCCCAGCGTTCAGAGAGCACTTCTTCGCACGCATCCTGCAGGTCTTGGGCGCTCATGTGGCGGGCGTTCAGGCCCTCCACACACACCACCCGCGCATCGCTGCGCAGGCGTTCGTGCAGCTGGCCCTGGCCCACATCCACGCCAATGACTTGCGCCGCACCGGCTTGCAGCAGGCAGTCGGTAAAACCGCCGGTGCTCTGGCCCACATCCAAGCAGCGCAGGCCGGCGACCTGCAGGCCAGTGGCGGCCAATGCGCCCTCCAGCTTCAAGCCGCCGCGCGAGATGTATTTGGCCTCGTCCAGGTTCAGCAGTTGCAGCTCGGCCCCGACGGGGATGTCGTCGCCGTTTTTCTGCACTTTTTTCCAGGGCAGCAAGGGCGAATTGCGCCATTGCACGCCCGAGGCAATCAGCCGCTGTGCTTGGGAACGGGTACTGGCATGGCCGTGATCGACCAGAAAAACATCTGCACGCATAAAGGGGGAAGGAAAAAGAAGAAAAATTGTTATTTTTTTGATAGCTGCTTGCGCAGGTGAATAAATACAATTTTATATAAAAATATCTATATTTGTTTATTTACGAGCGCAAACAGCTATTTTTTAATAACGGTAAGTATCCGGCTTGAACGGGCCGGTTTTGGCCACGCCGATGTAGTCGGCCTGGGCATCGGTCAGCTCGGTCAGTTGCGCCCCGACTTTTTTCAGGTGCAGGCGCGCGACTTTTTCGTCCAGGATTTTCGGCAGCACATAGACCTTGCCAACCTCGTAGGCATCCGGGCGGGTGAACAGCTCAATCTGCGCCAGCGTCTGGTTGGCAAACGAGTTGCTCATCACAAAGCTGGGGTGGCCCGTGGCGCAGCCCAGGTTCACCAAACGGCCCTTGGCCAGCAGGATGATGCGCTTGCCGTCGGGGAAGATCACGTGATCAACCTGGGGCTTGATCTCCTCCCACTGGCAACGCTCTTCCAGCTGAGCGACCTGGATTTCGTTGTCAAAGTGGCCAATATTGCAAACGATGGCCTCGTTTTTCATGGCCTGCATGTGCTCAAAGGTGATCACGTCGCGGTTGCCGGTGGTGGTCACGAAGATGTCGGCCTTGTCGGCGGCGTATTCCATGGTGACAACACGGTAGCCTTCCATCGCGGCTTGCAGGGCGTTGATCGGGTCAATTTCGGTCACCCACACCTGGGCCGACAGGGCGCGCAGCGCCTGGGCCGAGCCCTTGCCCACATCGCCATAGCCGGCCACGCAGGCCACCTTGCCGGCAATCATCACGTCGGTGGCACGCTTGATGCCGTCCACCAGCGATTCGCGGCAGCCGTACAGGTTGTCGAACTTGGATTTGGTGACGGAATCGTTCACGTTAATGGCGCGGAACAGCAGCGTGCCCTTGGCCGACATTTCGTTCAGGCGGTGTACGCCGGTGGTGGTCTCTTCGGTCACACCCAAAATCTGGGCGCTCTTGCGGCTGTACCAGGTGGCATCCTCGGCCAGCTTGGCGCGGATGGCGGCGAAGACGATTTTTTCTTCTTCGCTGCCCGGATTGGCCAGCACGGACAGGTCTTTTTCAGCGCGTTTTCCCAGGTGCATCAGCATGGTGGCATCGCCGCCATCGTCCAGGATCATGTTCGGACCTTCGCCGTCACTGCCCTTGGGGCCAAACTCAAAAATCTGGTGCGTGTAGTCCCAGTAGTCTTTCAGCGACTCGCCCTTGATGGCAAACACCGGCGTGCCCGTGGCGGCAATCGCGGCGGCGGCATGGTCTTGGGTGGAGAAGATGTTGCACGAGGCCCAGCGCACCTGGGCACCCAGGGCTTGCAGGGTTTCGATCAGCACGGCCGTCTGAATCGTCATGTGCAGGCTGCCGGTGATGCGGGCACCTTTCAGGGGCTGCTGCGCGGCAAATTCTTCGCGCACCGCCATCAAACCGGGCATTTCGGTTTCGGCAATGCGGATTTCCTTGCGGCCCCAATCGGCCAGGGAAATATCGGCAATGGCGCTATCAGCGGCGTTAAAGGCAGGATGGTTGCTCATGGTTGCTCCAAGCAAAGTTTGGGATAACAACCACACTGACGGCAAAAGATGGGGTTCTGGCCTCACCGCACCGCAGCGTGGGTGAGCGTCGTTGCCAGACAAGCAGCGGGCCAGCAGCCCCTGTTGTCTTTTCGAGCCTCACGCACCCTGGCTTGGCTGCGCTGCAACGCTCCTCGAAAAGATAAGCCCGCAATTGTATGCGAGCGCTCAAAAACCCCGACGCTGCTCAAGGACTGGAGGCCGCGCCAGGGGGTGCGATGCGCAGGGGAATGGTCACCGGCCCATCGTTAATCAGGTGCACCTGCATATCCGCGGCAAACACCCCAGTGGCAACATTTGGATGCATTTTTTGTGCCTGCTCAACCACATAGTCGTACAAACGCTGGCCTTCTGCGGCAGGGGCCGCCTGGGTAAAGCTGGGCCGGTTGCCGCCCGAGGTATCAGCCGCCAAGGTGAATTGACTGACCAGCAGCAGCCCCCCTTGCACGTCTTGCACGCTGCGGTTCATCTTGCCCTCAGCATCCGAAAAAATACGTATTTTTAGCAGTTTAGCCAGCAACTTATCGGCCTGCTGCTCGGTATCCCCCTGCTCGGCACACAGTAAAACCAAAAGACCTTGGGCAATCTGCCCAACCACGGCACCATGCACTTCAACCCGTGCGCTGCGCACCCGTTGCAAGAGGGCGTACATAAATTTCCAACTCCTTCGTAACCACAAGTAAGGCAAACACTAGGTTTATATCAAGTTTGGACAAATAATTTCCGCTATAAAACGCCCCATGCAAAATCGGCCCGCTGACTGGCAAGCCCCCTCTTCTGAATCTTCTCCCGGCCTCACGCCTGCACAAGCGTCGCTGCTGCAGGCGCTGGGCACGGCCACACCGGGTCAAATCGCGTATTTCTCGGCCCCTGATTTGCGCTGCCTGTTTGCCAATCAACGCTACGCCCAAGCCTGCGGCCACACGTTGCAGTCCATCCTGGGGCAGCCTTTGCAAGACATTGTGTCGCCTAGCACCTGGCAAACCCACAGCACGCAAGTGCTGGCATGTTTGGCCGGGCAGGCGCAGCACTACACCTGCACCGCCGAAGGCCTGCGCGGCGACACCCGCCACCTGGAGGTGCACTTGGTGCCCCATTGCGAGCAACCTACCGCCGCCGACACCCCAGCCAGCGGCGTGGCGGGCAGCGTGGTGGGCCTGGTGGCCCTGATACTGGACACCACGCACCGCTGGGCCGCCGAAAACGCGGCCCAAGACCATGCCCAGCGCCTGCGCAAATTCAATGACGCTTCGCAAGAGCTCATCATCTTTCACCAAGGCGGCGTGATTTTGGATGCCAACCAGGCCACCGAACGCATTACCGGCTACAGCATTGAGAGTTTGCGCGGGCGCAGTATTTTTGATTTAGTCCACCCCCAGGATCGGGTGCGGGTCATCGGGCTGTCACGCCAACTGTATGAAGAGCCCTACGAGGCCATGGTTCTGCGCCGCGATGGGCGCTGCATTGATTTGGAAATCACCGGCAAAAACCTGCCCCAGCCCGATGGGTCGGTGCAACGCATTGTGGTGGGCCGTGACATCAGCAGCCGCAAACAAGCGCAAGCCCAAACGGTTTTCATGACCCAGCACGACCTGCTCACCGGGTTGCCCAACCGCCAGCATTTGCTGCACTACGCCGAAAAAATGCTGCAACAACTGGCCAGCCAAAAAATCAGCACGGCACTGTTTTTTATCAATCTGGACCACTTCAAAACCATTAACGACTCGCTGGGCCACTTCATGGGCGATGAAGTGTTGCAAACCATGGCCCAACGGCTCAAGGCCAGCATGCGGCCCGAGGATTTCGTCGCCCGTTTAAGCGGCGATGAATTTGTCATTTTGCTCAGCAGCGTTCAGGACGAAAACCAAGTCAAAGCCGTGGCCGAAAAACTGCTCCTGACGATTGCCGCCCCCCACACGCTGGCGGGCATGCCGATCTCTTTATCGCCCTCCATCGGTATCAGCCTTTACCCCAACCATGGCCTGCGTGCCGAAGAGCTGCTGCGCCACGCCAACCAGGCCATGACGGCTGCCAAAGAATACGGCCGGGCCAATTACCAAATTTATGCTCCCTTCATGACGGGCAGCACCCCCTACGAAGAGCTGCTGCTGGAACGGGAGCTGCGCGAGGCCTTGGAAAACCACCAACTGCAGCTGCACTACCAGCCACAAATTTGTTTAAAAACAGGGGCTTTGGCTGGCTTTGAGGCCCTGGTGCGCTGGCACCACCCACAGCGCGGCATCTTGGGGCCGCTGCAGTTCATTCCTTTTGCAGAAAAGCGTGGCCTGATCGCCAGCATTGGCCGCTGGGTTTTGTTTGAGGCCTGCCGCCAGCTCAAAGCCTGGCACGATGCCGGTTTGCCCAAAGTGCCCGTGGCCGTCAATCTCTCGCCCCTTGAGTTGCGCCAGCGCGATGTTTTGGCCGATATTCAAAAAGCCCTCGCCACCACCGGCTTGGCAGCGCAGTACCTGGAAGTGGAAATTACCGAATCGGTGCTGATGCAGCAATCCAACCCAGCGCAGCACAATATCTTGCGGGCCTTGCAAGCCTTGGGGGTCGGCATTTCCATTGATGACTTTGGTACCGGCTATTCCTCGCTGGCGTACTTAAAACGCTACCCGATCGACAAGCTGAAAATCGACCGCTCGTTTATCACCGACACCCCCCACAGCGTGGACGACGTGGCCATCGTCACCGCCATTATTCAAATGGGGCGCAGCTTGCAGCTCAAAGTCTTGGCCGAAGGGGTGGAAACCGCCGAGCAGCAGGCACTGCTCACCCATTTGGGCTGCGATCTGGTGCAGGGCTTTGGCTTGTCCCGGCCTTTGCCAGCCCACCAAGTGCCCAGCTGGTGGCACCGCTGGGGCACACAGCCCTTGTTTGCCTAAGAACGTGTTCACGATCTGCGCGCGAAGGGGTGCGGGATGCGGATCGGGATGGGCTGCAAGGCGCAAACCACAGCCATAGCCGTAGCTATGGCGAGGATTTGCAACGCCGCAGACCGCCCGAGGCCGCGACTGCACACCCGCGAGGAGATCATGAACACGTTCTAAGAACGTGTTCAAAGTCTCGTCTGATGTGAGAAGCTTGCGAGATGAGAAAAGGTTACCCGAGCGATATCAAGCGCGAGCAGTTCGAAGCGATCCGTCCATTGCTGGAGAGTGCGCGCAGAAAGACGGCGCCCCGAAAGGTGGAGTTGTACGAGGTGTTCTGTGCGGTGCTGTATCTGCTACGCACAGGCTGCCAGTGGCGCGCACTGCCCAGCGACTTTCCCAAGTGGCGCACCGTGCACTCGTACTTTGCGATCTGGAGCGAGCCACGCGAGGGTGGCAGCCTGCTGGAGCAGGCTTTAAAAAAATCAGGTTGGCGCGGCCCGCGCCAGACGGGGGCGCAACGCCTGCAGCGCGTTCTTGATCATCGATGCGCAGAGCGTGAAGAACACGGACACGGCGGGCCTGAAGGGCTATGACGCGGGCAAGAAGGTCTCGGGCATCAAGCGTCACATTGCGGTGGACACCCAGGGGCTGCCGCACGCAGTAGCCGTGACCACGGCCGAGGTGACGGACCGCAAGGGCGCGCTGCAGGCACTCAAGCGCTGCAAGCTCTCCTTGGGCAGGGTGCAAAGCCTGTTGTGCGACAGCGGCTACAGAGGCAAGCCCTTTGCGCAGGGTGTGCAGGAGATTGTGGGTGGGCACGTCACGGTACAGATTGCCAAGAGAAGCGAGTTGCACACCTTCAAGGTCATGCCCAAGCGCTGGATCGTCGAGCGCAGCTTTGCCTGGCTGGAGAAGAATCGGCGGCTGTGGAAGAACTGCGAGCGCTGGCTCAACACCAGCCTGCAGTTCGTCCACTTGGCATTCTTGGGCCTTCTGCTCAGGAGACTTTGAACACGTTCTAAGAACGTGTTCATGATCTAAGTGCCCAAGGCGGGCGGTCAGAACAATACGTCCATGCCATTGCCAAGGAACAAAAAAAGGGTGCCCACCAAGGCACCCCAGCAAGCTGGATAGCAAGGCTGCTGCTTACGCGGCCACAGCGCAGTCCTCGCGCAGCAAGGCAGCCGCTTCACGGGCGGCCACTCGGCCTTCGTCGGTGGGAATCACCCAAATTTCGATGCGGCTGTCCGGCGCATGCACCGCCCAAGCGTGCTTGCCATCGGCCTGGCGGTTGCGCTGCGGGTCAATGCGCAGCCCCGTCCACGCCAAGCGCTCGCACACTTGCTCGCGCAAGACGGCATCGTTTTCACCAATGCCGCCGCTAAAGGCGATCAAATCCAGCCCACCCAAGCAGGCCGTGAGCGCCCCAGTTTCACGAATCACCCGGTGGGTAAACTGGTCAATGGCCCGCGTGGCATCGGCATTGCCCTGCGCCGCCTCGCCGCGCAGGGTGCGCATATCGGCCGAAATGCCCGACACCCCCAACAGGCCCGACTCTTTGTAAAGCAGCTTTTCAATGCGCTTGGCATCCCAGCCCTGCTCCAGCAAATAGAGCAGCACCCCTGCATCCAGGCTACCGCTGCGCGTACCCATCATCAGGCCATCAAGGGCAGAAAAGCCCATGGTGGTGGCCACACTGACACCACCAACGGCGGCGCACAGGCTGGCCCCGTTGCCCAGGTGAGCCATCACCACCCGGCCCCGGCCTCGGATGGTCTCCTGCTCCAGCACGGACATGATGTACTGGTAGGACAGGCCGTGAAAACCGTAGCGGCGCACACCCTGGGCCTGCAGCGCTTTGGGCAAGGCAAAGGCGTAATCCACTTCCGGCATTTGGGCGTGGAAGGCCGTATCAAAGCAAGCGATTTGCGGCACCTGCGCAAAGGCTTGGCGAAACTGGCGAATGCCCTCCAAGTTGTGCGGCTGGTGCAGCGGTGCCAGCGAATTAAAGCGCGCCAGCTGCTCCAGCACCGCATCGGTCACACGCACACTGGCACTAAAAACCCCGCCACCATGCACCACCCGGTGGGCCACGGCATCCAGGCCCTGTGCCTGCGTCAGCTCCTGCACCAGGCTGCGCAAACGGGCCAGCGCTACTTGAAATGGAGCGCCATTGGCAGGAACCACAATGGTTTCCTTGTGTTTTTTACCTTGATGCTTCCATCCCAGAATAGGCTGCCCGCCCGGTTCTAGGCCTTCAAAATTGCCCGACACCGTGTGCGGCAGCACCTGCCCGCCTTCGTAGGGATGCAGGGAAAACTTCAGCGAGGACGAGCCTGCATTGACCGCCAAAATGGCCATGGCTGTGCTCCTTAACCTTGCTTCCAGGCGTTGGCCTGGTTTTTACGGCGGTTGTCGTGCGCGGCCAGTACGGCCAGCACGGTCGAGGCGACGCGGGCCATGGGGCCATCGGCACGGCTGGTCAGGGCGATGGGCACACGCGCTCCCAGCACCAGGCCCGAGCCACTGGCACCGGCCAAGTATTCAAGCTGCTTGGCAATCATGTTGCCGCTTTCCAGATCGGGCACGGCCAAAATGTCAGCCTGCCCAGCCACTTCAGAAACGATGCCTTTGATCTGCACCGCATCGGGCGAGACGGCGTTGTCAAACGCCAGCGGGCCATCGAGCAGGCCACCGGTGATCTGCCCCCGGTCGGCCATTTTGCACAGGGCGGCCGCATCCAGCGTCGAGGGAATGGAGGCAGTGACGGTTTCCACCGCAGACAAAATCGCCACTTTGGGCGTTTCAATGCCCATCACGCGGGCAAAGTCGATAGCGTTTTGCACGATATCGACCTTCTCTTGCAGCGTGGGCTCGATGTTGATGGCCGCATCGGTGATGATCAATGGCTTGGGGTACAGCGGCACATCGAAGCGAAACACGTGCGAGAGGCGACGGCCCGTGCGCAGCGCTTTGTGCGAGAGCACGGCCTTGAGCAGCTCATCGGTGTGCAAGCTGCCCTTCATCAAAATCTCGACCTCTTTGTTGGCAGCCATTTCAGCGGCCATTTCAGCAGCTGCGTGGCTGTGCTCCACCGAGATAATTTCCACCCCTTGCAAGCTGATGCCCGCTTCTTCGGCCACGTGGCGAATGCGGCCCTCTGGGCCAATCAGCACCGGCTTGATCAAGCCGTGGTTGGCGGCATCCATCGCGCCAGACAGCGAGCCGGCATCGCAAGGGTGCACCACCGCGCAGCGCACAATGTCCAGCCCCTGAACTTGGTCCAGCAGGGTGTTGAAGCGGGCCTCAGGGTCGTAGAGCTGAATTTGCGGCGCATCAATGCGCTGCACGCGCACTTTTTTCGTCGGCGGCATCAGGTTAGCCTCGCCTTTGAGCACCGTCTCGCCGCTTTGGTTGGTCACCAAGCAGTCCATCTTGATGCGCTTTTTCTCGTCGTTTTTCTCCGAGACGGTGGCCAGCACAGTGAGAGTGTCACCAATGCGCACCGGTTTGGTGAATTTGAGCTCTTGGCCCAAATAAATCGTGCCGGGGCCCGGAAATTGCGTGCCAAACAGTGCCGAAATCAGCGCCGCACCCAGCATGCCGTGGGCAATCACGCCGTGGAACATGGTGGCATCGGCGTACTCTGGGTTCAGGTGGGCGGGGTTGATATCGCCCGAGACCGCAGCAAACGCCTGGATGTCCTGCAAGGTCACGGTGCGCACCAGACGGGCACTGTGGCCAACGGCCAGTTCGTCGTAGGTGATGTTTTCCATCCACAGGCCATCGGTGGTGGTGGCTTCAATAGTCATGAGAAAGCTTCCTTAAGGGGGACAAAGGGGGCGCACAACCGCAGCCCCGCTGAAATAGGAGTGGAGCTCAGGCACCAGGCTTAATCCATGGCGTGCACACCGCCGTCCACATAAATGGTCTGGCCGCTCATGCCGCAGGCTGCATCCATGCACAAAAAGGCGCTCAGTTGGGCGATTTCTTCCAGGGTGACCAGGCGCTTGAGCGGGGCCTTGTCGCGGTTGATGGACAGCAGCTGGTCAAACTCAGCAATGCCCGAAGCAGCGCGGGTCAGGATGGGGCCGGGGGAGACAGCGTGCACGCGGATGTTTTGCGGGCCCAACTCCATGGCCATGTAGCGCACCAGCGACTCCAGCGCGGCTTTGACCGGGCCCATGACACCGTAGTTGGGCACCACTTCACCCGAGCCCAGGTAGGTCATCGACAGCATGCTGCCACCAGCGGGCATGTGCGGGGCGCACAGCTTGGCCACTTCGGCAAAGCTGTGGCACGAGACGCTCATGGCGCGGGCAAAACCATCGCGCGAGCTATCGACCACCTGGCCATGCAGGTCTGCCAGCGGTGCCCAGGCGATGGAGTGAATCAGAAAATCAATCTGCCCAAACTTGTCCACGGCATGGGCCACAGCCGCTTCGAGCTGGCCGGGCTCTTCCACATCGCAATTGAGCAGATCCACGCCCACCGCGTCAGTGAGCGGCTGCACATATTTGCGGGCCTTTTCATTCAGGCACGTAGCAACAACATCTGCCCCCAACTCGCGAAACAGCTTGGTACAGCCCCAGGCAATCGAACGGTCATTGGCGACCCCCAGGATCAGGCCTTTCTTGCCAGCCAAACTAAAAAGAGGTGCAGCGGAGCTTGTCATCAATATTCCTTGATCAGATAAAAAGAGAGAGGTCTAAAAAATCAATGGGCGCAGGTTACTTCATTAACAAAATGAAGCAGAACAGCGCATTCTCAGGATAAACCCTAGTCTCGACAAACCTTTTGCACAACCCCAGCAAGGCACTCAAGTTTTAGTCGCCTAGCGGATAGAGGAAAGCAAAAAAATTGAATAGGATGTTTGTTTTTCTCAACCAACAAACTTCAACCTTCCAGGAATTCCTTATGCAAATTCAAACCGTCGGCATTATTGGCGCGGGCACCATGGGCAACGGTATTGCCCAAGCGTGTGCCACTTCGGGCATCAACGTGGTGATGGTCGATATTTCTGAAGCCGCTGTGCAAAAAGGCTTGGCCACCGTGGCAGGCAGCCTGGATCGGCTGATTAAAAAAGAAAAAATCAGCGCCGCCGATAAAGAAGCCGCCCTGGCAAAAATCACCGTCAGCACCGATTACAGCGCTCTGAAGGCAGCCCAATTGGTGATTGAGGCGGCCACGGAAAACGAAGCCCTGAAAATCAAGATCCTGCAAGAAGTCGATGCCCTGGTCGGCCCCGAGGTGCTGATTGCCTCCAACACCTCGTCCATCTCGATCACCAAACTGGCGGCCGTGACAGGCCGTGCCGACAAATTCATCGGCATGCACTTCTTCAACCCCGTGCCCATGATGGCGCTGGTGGAAGTGATTCGCGGCCTGCAAACCTCGGATGCCACCCATGCGGCGGTGCAGGCGCTGGCCCAGCAGTTGGGCAAAACCCCCATCACCGTGAAAAATGGCCCCGGCTTTGTCGTCAATCGCGTGCTCATCCCCATGATCAACGAAGCCTTTTTTGTGCTGGCTGAGGGCTTGGCCACAGCCGAAGACATCGACGCGGGCATGAAGCTGGGCTGCAACCACCCCATCGGCCCGCTGGCGCTGGCCGACATGGTGGGCCTGGATGTGTGCCTGGCGGTGATGAACGTCTTTCTGGAGCAGTTTGGCGATAGCAAATACCGCCCCTGCCCGCTGCTCAAAGAATACGTGGCCGCTGGCCGCCTGGGCCGCAAGACGGGCCAGGGCGTTTACACCTACTAATTTAATGATAGCTTTTAACGCTTATTTTTCATTGTTTTCACGGCAATATATTAATAAAACACGATGAATAGTAAGCGGGAATAGCTATTAAATAAAAACCCCTGCTGGGTACACCAGGGGTTTTTAAACCTTCAGCTTGATTCAAACGGTTGATTTTTCTCGCTAAGATTGCGACCGCAATCTTATAAATACAAGCTTTACACCCCCCCATGGCCCGTTCTTTACTGGGTATCAGACCCGCTGCTGCCCTCCCCACCCGGACACAGAGCGCCAGCTCTCCCAAACTAGCAGAAGTACCTTTGGAAGCCCGGCTGCGCAAAAAACGTTCTGCGGCGTACATCCAGGCCGTGACCCAGCTGGATGCGGGCGGGCACGTGCATTCCTTAGCCAGCGTGCAGGCGCTGATCGAAGCCATCCGCCAGGAGCTACCGGATGTGCAGATCGATGCCTTGCCACTGGGCATCGTCTCACGCTGTTACCTGGGGGCTCCCTACCAAGTGCATACGCTCGATTGCACGGGCAGCATCATCCAGCACTACAAGACCTTTGAATCCTTGCCCAGCCTGCTGGAGCGTGCCCGCAGCGTGGCCCTGCATCCGGGGTATGCCTTCATCGAGGTGTATTCCAACCGCCTGATCGCCGTCAGCGAGTCCGGGCAAACCGCCTTTATCGATCTTTAAAAAATCCCTTGAGAGGAAGTATGAGCACAGAACGCATCATTCAAGTGGCCGACCTCAGTTTGATTCTGGGTTCGCTGCGCAGCCTGCAAAGCGATATTGGCACCGTCTCTGGGCAGGTGGACATGGTCGGCAGCAATTTGGCACAAACGCGGGCTGAGCTGTCGCGCCTAGAGCAGGCCTTCAACGACTTTGTGCAAGCGGATCTCAAGGCCAAGGAGCTGGGGTTTGCTGAAACACGCCAAGTCAAAATCCGCCAGGAAATCGAGAGCAAATTCGGCCAGTATGCCATCGTGCGCCGCCAGGCCACGGGCATCCTGCAGGCCGCCGACATTCAACTGGTACGCCAAGAAACCATCCGTAACGCTACCGAAGAACTGATGCTTTCCACTCCGCGCTACTGGCTGGCCCCGGCGCTGGTGGCATTGGCTGCTTGGCTCACGGACAAACGCCAATTGGCCGAACGTGCCCTGGCCGAGGCCACACGCCGTGACGACGAGAAAACCTCGCTGTTCTTCTCCCTGATTGGCCGTCGCGCCGGGCGGGCTGAGGTCAGCCGCATCTGGCTCGACCGCTATTTCGGTTTGCAGAATCCATACAGCCTGGATCGGCAGACGGTGGTGATGGTCGATGCCCTGGCCAACGGCGTTTTCAACACGGACACGGCGCTGCTGTGCACCAAGCGCATCAGTGGCTGGATTGAGGAACTGTCGCAACAGGCCGGTTTTGCCCAGACCCAGCGCGGGCAATGGGGCGATGCGCTGCGCTCCAAAACGCCGTATTTCAACCATGCGCAGCGCTATACGCACCTGAGCCGGTTCAGCCCAATGTGGAACGATTTGAATGGGGCGCTGAACGCGGCCAGCATGCAGTCCATCGTCCTGGAGCACTTCCAAGACATTTTCCAGGGCGAAATCAAGGTGGCCAGCAGCGTGCTTATCGCCGTGGACAACCTGCTGACCAGCCTCGTATCCCACTTCGACGACGAGGAGCTGCCGCTGCGTCGCACCGAGCAGCTCAACCAGCTCATCATCGAGGAAGCCGGCGACAAACGCGCCGCCCAGCAGCGCTTCGACCTGCAATCCAAGGCCCAGGAAGAGCGCGTGGACTTCACGCAACTGCTGACCAACGCCGCCATGCACCCGGAGCTGTCGCACGTCACCCGCGCCACCCAGCGGCTGGCGGTGGCCCATTCCCGCGACTGGATCGTGGATGCGCACAGCGACGTTACGGCGCAAATCCGCCAGCAGGTACCCCAAACCATTCATCTGGAGATTGAGGACTGGAAAGGCCAGACGGCGCAAGGCGACAACGAAGCCGAACTGCAAGACAGCCTGCGCCAGCACATCGAGCAGCGTAAGCAGCAAGCGCTGGAACAGGCCAAGCTGGGACTGAAGGACTGGGGGCTGATCGCCCTGGGTGTGGTGCTGCTGCTGATGAGTTTTGGCAACGGCATAATCGTCTTCGTCATGGGATTGGCGGCACTGGGCTGGGCGTTTATCGGCTACCGGCAGGTGCAGCAGCGGCGCAAGCAAATCGAACGCGATTTTGCCGTGCTGCAAGAGCAATCGACCCAGGCGCTGCGGGCCTGTCTGGCCGAAACCGTGGAATGGCGGCGCGATTGGGCTATGCGCGATGCAGTGGCCGCCGAAGTGAGCAGCCTGCTCGAAAGTATCAGCCCCGAACAGCACCTGCTGGCCGGGCACAACACCACCCGCCGCGTCATGCCCGCAACTGCCGCACAAGCGGCCTGATGGTCTCATTTCGCCAGGAGTTTTCCCCCATGCCCAGAGAAATCCTTTCCGCTGTGCCAGAAACCGCCGTGTCCAGCACCCCACCAGCGCCGCAGCCGTCGGCCTCGCACGACACAGTACAGGCCCCAGCGCAGAACTTGTCCGAACAACCAGCCAGCCGGGACGTGCTGGCTGGTGCCTTGCCCGCCTGGGACTTGCTGCCTGCCGCGCCTTTTGTGCGCCGCCGCTGATGTGGAAGTGGTTTAGACGCGGCGGCAATACCACTGACCATCAGGCTGCCCCAGCCAGCTACGCACAGTGGAGCCAGTGCCTGGATGCGCTGGCCCGTGGCGACGATGACGAAAACTGCCTGCAAACCCTGTACGCCGGTTCGCTGCACTGGTCGGCTGGGGTGGCGCCGCTGTTCGTCCAGCGCCTGTCCGACGAGGTGCAGCGGCGGCTGAACGTCTGCGCCGATCGCTTGCAGCGCGACCTGCACGGCAGCGGGCACGAATCGCTGGTGGTGCGGGCCATCGTCCAGGCCCGTGTGCAGCTTTACTTCGTCCATCGCTTGTGCTTGCTGCCAACGCTGCCGCCGGACACCCGCAGTCAGTTGGCCGGCGAAGTGCGCAAGTTTGCCGAGCGCTCGCAACAATCTTTGGAAGCAAGCGCCCGTACCGACCGCAGCGGGCAACTGGCCACCCTGCTGCGCAACAACCCGCTGACCCGCTATGACGCACTGGTGCCGCAGGCTCAGCCGCCGGCACCCGCACCGTCGGCCCCGGCTTGCACGCCAGTGCCGTCCTCCCGTAAACGCAACATCCTTCTCTGACACCGCCCATGAGCGATACCGTTGAATTCAAAGCCACCCTCAGCCGTTACCTGAAGGCTCGTATCCCCTTTATCTCTATCCGCAGCGCAGAACGCAGCCGGGTGCTGGAGTTGTTGCGTGAAGTCAGTGTCGAACTGCAAGCGCCGATCTACGTCCACACACTGTCCCAGGGCACACGTGAGTTGGGCTCCAATCGCACCGTGAATGATGACCGTTCCGTCACCGGGGCGGTGGATTTTGCCAGCCAACAGTTTCCCCAGCGCCAGAACTTAAGTGTGGTGCTAACCGAAGTCTCCGACATTGAGGACGACACCCCCGCAGCTCGGCATCTGTTGGACGTGGTGATGTTGGCAGCGGAAAACAGCGGCTGCGTCGTTGTCATAACTACTAAGCCTGTGTTCGGCCAGTTGCAACGGGCGGGGATGTCGCTGGTGCTGTCGGCCCCGAGCGAAGACGAGATGCTGGCCATCGTTCAGGAGAATCTGGCCGCTTACCGGGGCCACATCCCTATCGAGTGGGACGCGGCCGACGAGCGGCGCGCCGCCGCTGCCCTGGCGGGCGTTTCGCGCATCGAGGCAGAAAACATCATCGCCACGCTACTGGCCAATGGCCGAATTTCCAAGGCTGACATGATCGAAGTCATGCACGCTAAGGATCGCATCTTTGCCGACATCTCCGGTATCGAGCGGGTGAACGTGCGCGGCACGGAGCTGAATGTGGGCGGCCTGGGCGGGCTGAAAGCCTGGCTGGACAAGGAGCAGCCCCTGCTGACTGCCGACCTGCGTGAACGAGGCATCCGCCCACCGCGTGGCGTTTTGCTGGTGGGCGTGCCGGGTTGCGGTAAATCGCTTTCGGCTAAGGCGATTGCCGCCAACTGGGGGCTGCCGTTGTACCGGCTGGATTTGTCCACCATCCATGGCCAGTACCTAGGTCAGAGCGAGACGCGGCTGAAGGATGCCCTGTCCACCGCCGACCACGTTGCGCCCTGCGTGCTGTGGATCGACGAGATCGAAAAAGGGCTGGCTGGTGCCGGCAGCAGCAGCGATGGCGGTACGGCGACACGGCTGGTTGGGCAGTTTCTCTACTGGCTGCAGGAGGCGCGTTCGCGTGTCTTCGTCGTGGCTACGGCCAATGACGTATCGCGCCTGCCGCCGGAGCTGTTGCGCCGAGGACGCTTTGATGAGTTATTTTTTGTTGATCTACCCACAGCCCCTGAGCGGCGCGAAATTATTGACATTTACGCCCATCGTGGCCTGAAACAAGGGGTTCCTGAGGCGTTGCTGCAGGAATTGGTCGAACTGTCTGACGGCTTTGCCGGCTCTGATCTGGAGTCCGCCGTGCGCGAAGTGGTGAAAGAGGCTTACCTGAACGGTGATACCGCAGTGACCGCTGAGTTGTTTCGCCGCAGCTTTAACAACGTGGTGCCGTTGTCAAAAACTGCCCCTGAGCAGATCGAAAGCATCCGTGCATGGGGGCGAGAGCGGGCAGTGCCTGCCTCCGGTCAGCCTATTGGCACGGCAGCACCCCAGAGCCGGGCACGGCGACAGGTGCTGGTGTGATACATGAATGTGATAGATGCCTAACAATTAAATGATAGTTTTTTCCGCTTATTTTTCATTTTTTTTAGAGCAATATCTATCGAATATGACGAGCAGTAAGCGGTAATAGCTATAAAAAAACCTGGTGGACCCACCAGGGTTTTTGTGATTAGCCAATCTTGCCTTCAAAAAATATTTTCCAGCCTTGGCCTTTGGCAAAACGCCAGTACTGGCGCAAGGTGCTGCCGCTGCGCTCGCCTTGCGGCACTGCGCCAAAGGTGACGACCATGGTGTCTTCCTCGTCTTGCCAGTGCATCAAGGACAATTCTTTGAGTACCAGCGGTCGGCCTTTTTGTTTGGCCATGTCTGCGGCCAGTTGCTGGCTCCATGCCTGCCGGGTGATTTTTTTCAGGCCTTGAAAATCGTCCGTATAAAAGCTGAGCAAGGCCGATAAATCATTGCCGCTTTTGGCCTCTTGCCAGGCGGCCAAGGTGGCCACAAAGCTGTCGCGCAAAGGGGCCAGGTCGTCGGCGGGCACCCAGGTGAGCGAGGGGGCAATCACCACCGCGGTCGTGCGTGTTTGCACGGTGCGCAGCAGGCGCTCTAAGTCGGGATTGGCCAGGGCCACACAGCCATCGGTGGCTTGCGGTGCGCGGGAAAATTGCTCTGGCGGCGTGCCATGCAGCCAAATGCCGTGGCCGGTTTTGCCCCGGCGCACGTCCAGAGGATTGGGGTAGTTCAAAGGCAAGGCACCAGCGCCGTAAAACTTGTCCAGGGTTTTGGGGTCGAGATTGCTGGTGATGAAGTACACCCCCAAGGGGGTGCGCTGGTCGCCTTCGGTGGTTTTGTCGATGCCCATTTTGCCGACCGAGGCGTAGTAATCGGCCACGATGCGCAGCCCTTGGGGGCCGTTTTCCAGCAAGTACAAGCGCGACAGCGCCGCATCAATGGCGATGGCGTGGCGGTAGCTTTTGGGCAGTTGCAGCAATTGCGCCGGCACTGTGCCCGGCGGGGGAACCAGGCCTTGCTTCTGGGCGGCCAAACGGCGCAGGGATTCAACCCGCAGGGCATTCAAGGTGTCACGTGCTTCGCTGGTCGGGGCGGTGGTGCTGCCCAGGGTGGCTAATTGCCCAGTTTGCGCCAATAGCAAATCGCCCAAGGCCAGTTGGGCCAGCTGAAAGTTGGGGTAGTCACGCACCAGCTCTTCGGCCAGTGGCAGGGCTTGTTGGGTCAAGCCGGCGCTGGTCAGGGCCAGCACTTGCATTAAGCGCTGTTCGGCCTGGCCGTCACGCAATGGCGTGGCCGCACTGTGGCTCCAAAGGGGAACAAGGCTCAGGGCCAAGACGGCGCTCCAGCAACAACGGCGCAATAAAGAAAGCAAACGCAACAAAATCAACTCAAAAAAAGAACCGCGCCCAAAGCGAACGCGGCAGAGAAAGGGAGGGGCGAAACTTGTTAGTTTCCAGTGGTTTCGCTCACGATCAACCATTGGCCTTTGCGCAGCTCCAGTTGCAAGGTTTTGCGGCTGCTCACGTTCAAAGTGTCTGCGCGGTAGTGTTGGCGAAACCGGGCCGTGGCGCGGTCGTTCTGGGTGGTAATCGTCAGGTCGGCCAAGTTTACGCTGATGCTGCGCTTGCCGACGATGCGGGCGCGGCGCTCTGCCTCCCAGGCTTTGCGGCTTTGTTTGCCCGGGGTTTGGAAGTTGGGGCTGTAGGCGGCCAGGTAGTTGGCCATGTCTTTGGCCGCCCAGGCTTTGGCCCAGGTGCGCACGGCAGCTTCCACCTCGGCCACGTTTGCTGCGGGTGGCGTGTCTGCTTTGGCGGCCTGCCCAGCGTCCGCTGTCGCCACCGCCTTGGTTTCTGCTTTGGTTTCTGCTTTGGTTTCTGCTTTGGTTTCTGCCTTGGTTTCTGCCTTGGTTTCTGCTTTGGGCTCAACTTTGGCGATGGTTTTTGTCTCTGCTTTCGGCTCGGTCGCGGGGGAGCTGGCGGTTTCGGTCACCGGGGTTGCCGTCGCCGGTTGTGCGCTCGCCACAGGCTGCGCCGTGGCTGCAGCCGCTACCTCCGTGGCTTGCGCCGGGGCCGTCGTGCTGCTGCTGACCGCTTGGGTGGCCGTGGCGGTCACAGGGGCAGGTGCGCTGGGTGCTTTGGCCAGTGCCTGCGCCTGGGCTTGGCCGGTGCTGAACAGGTCGTGGATCAAGGCCAGCTTGGGTTGCACCGATTGGGCGTGGCTGCCATCGAGCTGCAAGGCTTTGCTGTAGGCCTGGCTGGCCAGCTTGGCGTAGATGTCGCCCAGGTTTTCATGGGCGGTGGAATAGCTGGGATTGGTGCGAATGGCCTGCTCCAGTGCTTGGCGCGATTTGTCCAGCTGGTTCTGGTTGGCGTAGAGCACGGCCAGGTTGTTGTACGGTTCGGGCAGCTCCGGGAATTCTTTGGTCAGCTGGGTGAAGGTGTCGATGGCTTCTTTGTTTTTATTGGCCATGGCAAAAGCCACCCCTTGCAAAAAGCGCAGCTGGGGGTCTTTGGGCGTGGTGGTGAGGCGTTGGTCAATCAACTTCAAGGCCTGCTCGGGCTGGCTGCCTTGCAGCAAGCTGGTGATATCGGCGTTGTTGGCGTAGGCCGTGCTGGCCCCCACGAGCAATGCCGTCGCCACCGTAGCGGTCACCCTGCGGCGCAGCGAATGCAAAGGTTGGGAAATTTTTTTCATAGCAGGAGCACCAGACAAATAAAACGCGCTGATTGTAGTAAGGGCGGCACTGGCTTTCACCTTTTATTTTTTACAGATTGTTAAGGTTTTCCGCACTACCGCCACCTGCCGCCGTGAGACTGGCAAGGGTTGGGTAATACCGTGCAGTCGGAGATACCAGCCCCCTGGCTCTGCAAATTCCAGGCGTTGCAAAAAGGCCGGATTGACCAAGCAACTGCGGTGAATGCGCAGCACGTGTTCGGGGTAACGCTGCTCCAGATCGACCAAGCTGCCTTCCAGCACATGGCAGCCCGCCGTGGTGTGGACGGTGAGCATTTTGAGCTCGGCCTTGATATAGACCACCTGCGCCCAAGGCCAGCGCGGGCCGCCGGGGGCAATGGCCAGCTGCGGGCCAGGGTCGCTGGGGGGGCGCTGTTTTTGTGCCTTGGCCAGCGCCTGCTGCAAGCGCTCCAGCCGCACGGGTTTGGTCAGGTAATCGCAAGCCTGCACGTCAAAAGCTTGGGCCGCATAGTGGCTGTGGGCGGTGACAAAAATAATCGCTGGTGGCGCTGGCAATTGCTGCAAAGTAAAGGCAAAGCTCATGCCATTGGCACCGGGCATTTGGATGTCCAGCAACACAATGTCCACCGGCAGCGGGCCGGACAAAAGGGGCAGCGCTTGGCTGGCGCTGGCCGCTTCGCTCATCGTCCAGTGCTCACCGTGGGGGGTGCAATCGCCCAGCAGGTGGCGCAGGCGGCTGCGGGCCAGGGGTTCGTCGTCAATGATCAGGATGTGCATGGGCAGTGGGTACGGCGGGGGTGCGGTTGAAGGGCAGGCGCAGTTGCACCTGAAAGGCGTGCGCTTTGTGGCGTTGCTCCATTTGAAAATCCATGTCGTACAGCAACTGCAGGCGGTGGCGCACATTGGCCAAGGCCATGCCCAACCCTGGGGCGCTGGGGCCGGCCTGGGTGTTGGTGACGGTGAGGATGGCGTAATTTTTGCCGTGGCGGTGCAGGCTGATGCGAATGTGCGCTGGCGTTTCCGAGGGCTCCACCCCATGTTTCACGGCGTTTTCCACCAAGGGCTGCAGCACCAAGGGCGGCACGGGCAGGCTGAGCACCTCGGGGTCGATATTCCAGCGCACCTGCATGCGCGGGCCAAAGCGCAGCTGCTCAATGTCCAGATAGCGCTTGGCCAGCTCGACCTCCTCGCGCAAGGGGATGGTGCTGCGCGGCTCAGCCAAGGTGGCGCGAAACAGGTCACTCAAGTCGTGCAGCAGTTGCTCGGCTTTATGCGGCTCGGTGGCCACTAAAGCAATAGCACTGTTCAATGAATTAAAAAGGAAATGCGGCCGAATTTTGGCTTGAAGCAGCGCCAGCTGTGCGGTTGCTGCTGCAGGCATGCGTGCATGACTGCGCAATAGCAGCCAGCCCATGATGCCAGCGGCCAAAATGCCGCCCGTGAGCATGTTGGCCCACCAGTGCGGTGGCGGCAGATCGCTGGTGAACGCCAAGATGGCGCTGCTCGCCAGGCTGCACCCGGCCCCCAGGGCAATACCCAGGCCCAGTTGCACGGCCACCGCGTGGTGCTGCAGCCAGCGCTTGGCCGCGCAGGTCAGCAGCAGCCAGGCCAGGCTGCCAAACAGCCCGCCACTGGTCAGCCACGCCGCCTGCAGCAGCCACTGCTCCACGCTCTGGCTGGTGTAGGCCGCGGCCAGGCACAGCAGCAATTGCACGGCCAGCACGGCACGCAGCACCACACCGAGCTGGCAGGTGTCAAAAATCCACAACGGGGCAGCACTGGGGGCTCTGGGTAGAATTTCAGGTTTTGGCATAAAGCATTGGGTCACGCCGATGTTGTGTGCTGTCTCTTGATCTAGAAATTATTGCCCCATGTCTGACCTGCCGCGCTCTGAACCCTCTTCCAACCAACTGGCCACCAAGGCCCAGGCTTGGTCGGCCCTGTTTTCTGAACCCATGAGCGATCTGGTCAAGCGCTACACCTCCAGCGTGTTTTTTGACAAGCGCCTGTGGCAGGCCGATATTGCAGGCAGCTTGGCCCACGCCGAAATGCTGGCCGCCCAGGCCATCATTGCCCCCGCCGATTACGCCGCCATCCAAAAAGGCATGGCGCAGATCACGCAGGAGATCGAAGCGGGCCAGTTCGACTGGCAACTCGACCTGGAAGATGTGCATTTGAACATCGAAGCGCGCTTGACCGCCTTGGTGGGCGACGCGGGCAAGCGCCTGCACACCGGCCGCAGCCGCAACGACCAGGTGGCCACCGACGTGCGCCTGTGGCTGCGTGGCGAGATCGACCTCATCGTCGAGCTGCTGCAGGCGCTGCAACGGGCCCTGGTGGAAGTGGCCGAAAACAATGTCGAAGTCATCCTGCCCGGTTTTACCCACCTGCAAGTGGCCCAGCCCGTCAGCTTTGCCCACCACCTGCTGGCCTATGTCGAAATGTTTGAGCGCGATGCCCAGCGCATGCTCGATGTGCGCAAGCGCGTAAACGTACTGCCCCTGGGCAGCGCCGCCCTGGCGGGCACCACCTACCCCTTAGACCGCGAGCGCGTGGCCCGCACCCTGGGCATGGAGGGCGTGTGCCAAAACAGCCTGGACGGGGTCTCGGACCGCGACTTTGCCATTGAGTTTTCTGCTGCCGCCAGTCTGGTGATGGTGCACATCTCGCGCCTGTCCGAAGAGTTGATCATCTGGATGAGCCAGAACTTTGGCTTTATCAAAATTGCCGACCGCTTCACCACCGGCTCCAGCATCATGCCGCAGAAGAAAAACCCCGACGTGCCCGAACTGGCCCGGGGCAAAACGGGCCGCGTGGTGGGCCATTTGATGGGCCTGATCACCCTGATGAAGGGCCAGCCCCTGGCCTACAACAAAGACAACCAAGAGGACAAAGAGCCGCTGTTTGACACTGTCGATACCCTCAAAGACACGCTGCGCATTTTTGCCGAAATGGTTGGCGGGCAAATCAACCCCCACACGGGCTGCAAAGAAGGTGGCATCACCGTGAATGCCGCTGCCATGCGGGCGGCGGCGCAAAAAGGCTACGCCACCGCCACCGACCTGGCCGACTACCTGGTGAAAAAAGGCCTGCCCTTTCGCGATGCCCACGAAACCGTGGCCCATGCCGTGAAGCTGGCCGCGCAAAAAGGTGTGGATTTAAGCGAGCTGTCCCTGGCGGAACTGCAAGCCTTCAACCCCAGCGTGGCCGACGATGTGTTTGCCGTGCTCAGCCTGGAAGGCTCGCTCAACGCCCGCAACACCCTGGGCGGCACCGCCCCGGCGCAGGTGCGCAGCCAGTTGCAGCGCCACCGGGCACGCTTGGGCTAAGTAGCGCCCCCCCATCAGTGGTGCCAACGCGGGTTTAGCCCGCGTTTTTTAATTCCAACGCCCGCTCGTACAAGGCATTGCGGCTGCCGCCGGTGATCTCGGCGCACAACTTGACGGCGGTTTTGGTGGGCAGCTCGGCCAGCAATAATTGCAGCACCCGATCGTGCTCGCCACTGTCACCGGCTTCTTGCGCACAGGGGTGGAGCACGACAACAAACTCCCCCTTGCTGCGCTGCGGCTCCTGCGCTAGCCAATCGCTAGCTTCTTGCGCAGGCAAAGTAACGATTTGCTCAAATTGTTTGGTTATTTCCCTTGCCAAGCTTACGGAACGCGCTCCTAAAATTTTTAGTTGCGCAGCCAAATCTTGAATGCGGTGCGGCGCTTCCAGCAGCACCACAGTGCGCGGCTCGTGGGCCAGGGCGGCGATGGCGGTGTGCCGCTCGCTGGCCTTGGTGGGCAAAAAGCCATAAAACACAAAGCCGCTGCTCTCACCGTGCGGCGGCACACAGCCAGCCACACTCAGGGCGCTGGTAATGCTGCTGGCCCCCGGCAGCGGAATGCTGCGCAGCCCCGCCGCTGCCACTTGGGCGCACAGGCGGGCACCGGGGTCGCTGACACCGGGAGTGCCGGCATCGCTCACATAGGCAATGCGCTGGCCCTGCTGCAAGCGCGCGATGATGCCTTGCGCCGCCTGGGCCTCGTTGTGTTGGTGTACGGCCAACAGCTGGGCGCTGGGGCGCTCTAAGCCATAACTGCGCAGCAGCCCTTGCGTGTGGCGCGTGTCCTCGCAGGCGATGGCATCCACCAGCTGCAACACATGCAACGCCCGCAGGCTGATGTCGGCCAGGTTGCCAATCGGGGTGGCAATGACGTACAAGGCCCCTGTGGGATAGGTTTGCGGCCCGGCAACGGCCTGGGCAGCGCTCAGGGCCGCAGCGAAAGTAACGGAAAAGGTGCTCAATGCAATTCCTTGAAAAAAAGAGGCCGCCCCCGGCCAGTACCGAGCGTGGCCGCCAGGCCGAAGACCACGCCTGGGCGTATCTGCAAGCGCAAGGCCTGCGTTTGTTGCAGCGCAATTATCGAACCCCCGGGCGCGGCGGCGGCGAGATTGACCTGATTTGCCAGACCCCCGACGGCACCGTGGTGTTTGTCGAAGTGCGCAGCCGCACCTCCAGCGCCTTTGGCGGGGCTGCGGCCAGCATCAGCGCCACCAAACGCCGGCGCATTGTTTTTGCCGCCCGCCATTGGTGGCGGCTGCACGGTGGCAACCGACCCAGCCGGTTTGATGTGGTGACGGTGCAGGGCCCGCAAGTGCAGTGGCTGCCCGCCGCATTTGATGCCGATGCCTGAAACCCCTTGGCACCAGAAGAAACAGGCGTTTACCCCGTGCCGTGCAAAGGCCTTGCTATCATCTGCGCCCTATGCTTGAGCAACGAATGCAGCAGCACTTTATTGACAGTGCCGATTTAAAGTACCAATCCGCCCAAGGCTTGGAAGGCCCTTTGGTCGCAGCCGTGCATGCTTTGGCCGCCAGCATTGTGGGCGGCGGAAAAATCCTGGCCTATGGCAGCGGCATCTCGCAAGCACATGCACAAATGTTTGCCGCGCTGTGCGTGGCCGGTTTTGAGCGTGATCGCCCCGAGCTGGCCGCCGTCGCACTGTCGGCCGATGCTGGCTATTTTGGGAGCACCCCGCAAGCTTGCGTGCATTACCTGGCCCGCCAAGTACACGCCCTGGGCCAGGCGGGCGATGTGCTGTTGCTCATGACGGTCTCGGGCAACGAGGCCAGTTTGCTGGACGCGATTGAAGCGGCCCACGAGCGCGATTTGATCGTCGTGGCGCTGACAGGCCACACCGGCGGCGCGGTGGCCGCCAAAATGCGCGAGATGGACGTGCTGGTGTGCGTACCCCACGAGCGGCCCGCCCGGGTGCGCGAGGCGCATACGCTATTGATTCATTGCCTGTGCGATGGCATTGATGTGCAACTACTAGGGGAGCAAGAGCTGTGATGAAAGCAACACCAACCACCCGCCGGGCGCTGCTGGGCACGGTGCTGGCCGTGGGTACTTTGGGGGCCAGCGGCTGCGTCCCGCTCTTGATTGGCGGGGGGGCGACCGGGGCTGTGCTGGTTGCGGCCGATCGGCGCACTTCGGGCATGCAGCTGGAAGACGAGCGCATCGAACAAAAATTTAGCGCCTTGGTGCGCGAACAAATGCCCCAGGCGGGGCGCTTGATTGCCACCAGCTTTAACCGCATCGTGTTGCTCACCGGCGAGGTGCGCAACGCCGCCGACAAAGCCCAAGCCCAAGCCCTGCTGCAAAGCGTGGAACATGTGCGCAGCGTGGTCAATGAACTGCAAATCGTGAGCATGGTCTCTGCCTTGAGCCAACGCACCAAAGATGCCTTTATCACCAGCAAAGTCAAAGCCAGCCTGATTGATGCCAAGGATTTGCAGGCCAACACCATCAAGGTCATCACTGAACAGCAGGTGGTGTACCTGATGGGCCTGCTGACCGCCCGCGAAGCACAACGCGCCGCTGAAATTGCCCGTGGCGTGAACGACGTGCACAAAGTGGTGCGCGTCTTTGAGGTGATTACCGAGGAAGAACTGGCTGGCTACCAAACCCCCGCCCAGTCCCAGGCCACCCCGACAACCACCGCCCCCGTGCACACGGACACGAATCTACAAACGGCTCCGCCCAGTGATGCCGGCGTGGTGGTGCAGCCCGTGCGCTAATAAAAACCAATTTTTTGAAATACCTCGTAATTTTCAGCCTATAATCGCAGGCTTCGCGGCTGTAGCTCAGCTGGATAGAGTACTTGGCTACGAACCAAGGGGTCGTGGGTTCGATTCCTGCCAGCCGCGCCAGATCAAAGCCCTAGAGCAAACGCTCTAGGGCTTTTTCTATTGTTTTTGCTCTTTCTGCCTGCCTCTCCTGTCTCTAGGCTGCTGGCAAGGTGATGGTAAATACCGCGCCCCCTTCCGGGCGGTTGGCCGCCTGCACCTGGCCACCATGCTGCGCCACAACCGCCTGCACATACGCCAGCCCCAGGCCAATGCCGGCCACGGCATCATGCCCGCCCTCGCCTTCGTGGCGTTTTTGCCGAACAAACGGGGTGAACAGGTGTGGCAGGGCCTGGGCATCCATGCCGGGGCCTTGGTCAAGAATGGCGATGCACCAATGGCCCTCGCAGTAGCTCAGTTGAAGATCAATGCTGCTGCCCTGCGGGCTGTATTTGATGGCGTTGGAGAGCACATTCACCAGCACCCGGCGCAGTTGGCTGGGGTCGCCACGCACCAACGCCTCTTGCTCTTGCGCCAGCCACACCAGTTGGATGTTGCGCCGGGTGGCGCTGGCCCACATATCGTCCTGGGCCTGGTCCATCAGCAGGCCCAGCTCCACCCGCTCGCGGCGGGTGGAGGGCTGCTCCAGCGTGCGCGCCAAGTGCACAAAATCATCGGCCAAACGCAGGGCGCTGTGGGCATGGCGCTCAATGCGATCGATTAGCGGCGGGCCATCAGCAGGCAGCAGGCCATGGCGCTCTAAATCGATTTCTGTCAGCAAGGTGCTGATCGGTGCCCGAATGTCGTGCGAGATAAAGCGCATGGCCTGCTCGCGCTGGGCTTGCAAGTGCTGCAGGTGCTGCAGGGCGTGCTGAACTTGCACGATGTGCTGTTGCAAGAAATCGCCCCGCCGCCGGGGGATGCTAGGCAGCAAGGTGCTGCTTTGCTGTTGCAAGGCACGCAATTCGGCTTGAAAAAACCCCAGCGCCGCTGTTTGCCGCCGCCAACTCCACAGCGGGTAGGCCATGGCCAAGCCCAGCAAGGCGGCCATGGGCTGCAAAACACTGCCCCACAGGCTGGCGCTGGCCCAGGTGATGCCCAGCGCCAGCACGGCCAACGCCGCGCACGCGACCAGGGCGCTGGAGGGACTGAGCAGCAGCACCGCCAGCAGGCCAGCACCAACCAGGGCCAGATTCAGCGCCACATTGCTGCTGGTGCTGGCCGGGTGCAAAGCATGGGGCTGCAGCTGGCTATGCAGGGTGTGGGCAAGCAGCTCGACATTGCTCATCATGGCCTGCTCGGGTGCCCCAGGCGTGGCGGCGGTGGTGGCCACGCCGGTGGCGTTGCTGCCAATCAGCACATGCTTGTTGCGAAACGCACCCGAGGGGATGCGGCCTTGCAGCACATCAATGTAGGCGTAGCGAGTAAACGGCGGGTGGCGGCTGGCAAAGCCAATCAGCGATGAGGCCAGTGGCAGGGCTTGGGCCTCGGGCGGGCGCTGGTGGCGCTGCAGACGCTGGCATGGGGCCTGCTGCGGGTGCTCCACGCACTGCATGGCGATGGTGAAATGGGGCCAAAGCATGCCGCCCGCCGCCGTGGTGGCTTGCTGCCAGGGATGAAAACGGCGCACGCTGCCATCGCTGTCTGGCTCGATGGCGGTGTGCCCCAAGGCGGCTGCGGCTTGCGCCAGCAAGGGCAGCGGCAGCAGGGCCTCTTGCCCAGCGCCACCGATGGGCACCACGGGCAACACCACCCGGCCACTGGCGGCCATGGTGTGGGCCAGCAGCAGGTCGTCCTCGGGGTAGTCCAGATCCTCTTCGGTCAGCAAAAAATCCAAACCAATCGATTGCGGCTGCCCGGCGCTGATGTGGCGCAGCACCTGGGCATGCAGCGCCCGCCGCCAGGGCCAGCGGCCAATGCTGGCGATGCTGCGATCGTCGGCCAGCACCAACACCACCTCGGGGGCGGCGGGGCGGGCTTGGCTGCGGGTGATGCGGTCTTGCAGCCAGGCATTGCTTTGTTGCAATTGACCCGGTTGGCTCAAGCCGCCCACCAAGGCCAGCAGGGCCACGGCCAGCAGCAACCATTGCAGCCACAGCGCTTGGTGGGGGGCGTATTTCATTATAAAAAAAGGAGCTGCTTGCGCTTTTAAATTCAATATTTAAAGGCTAAAAAAGCCTGAAACATTGATAAATTAAGCGGCTAAAGCTCCTTTTAATTGCGCAAACCCAGGCCGCTGCCCGTGCCCACGGTCTGGCCGGAGCCGTCCATGACCAGGGGCAGCACCTCAATCAGGCGCGTGGGGGCAAAGCTGCTGAGCAGGCCGTTGGCATCTTGCGCTTGCAGGCGAATGTGCCAGGTGCCCGCTGGCAGGCCCGCTACCGTCCATTGCGCGGTGTCGAGCCAAATGTCCAGGGCCGGTTCGTTCGCGTCAGGGCTGGCCAGGGCTTGCACGCGGTAGCGCTGGCCCGGGCTGCCCGCCCAGTAAAGGGTGGTGTGGCCTTGGCGGATTTCGGTTTCGATGCCGGCAGGCTGCGCCGGTGGCGCTTGCACGCTAAAGGCTTGCACCGCGCCAAACGGCCCCTGGTCGCGCTGGCCGTCCACCCAGCGCACGCTGGCGGTGCGCCAGGCATAGTGCCCCGTGGGCAGGGCGGCGATGTCCAGGGCGCATTCAGCGCTGTCGTGGGCTTGGGCCGCCAAGTGCTCAAAGGCAGCGTTCGTCGCTTCTTGGCCCGCATCCAAGGCGGCAACTTGCAGAACGTAGGCCTGCGCCTGGCTGACCGGGGTGCAGGCCAACGCGGCTGCCCCAAGGGGCACCACGGCGGCCGGGGCGGGGCTGGCGGCCAAGGGGGCCACCGGGTGGGCTTTGACGCGCAGCGGGGCGTGGGCGCGGTGGCCGCTGATGCCCAGGGCATCTTGCGCCTGCACGTGCAACCAGTAATCGCCATCGGGCAGGCTGGCAAAGCGCACCTGGGGCGTGGCAAAACGGCCATTGCGCAGCACCTGCTCGGCGGCGCTGTCGCGGCTGACCTGCACTTGGTAAGCGCTGGCCTGGGCCACGGCCGGCAGTGCCAGGGCCAACCACTGCGCATCGGTCACCGTGCTGGGCAGGCGGTCGGTGGCGATGGCGGGCAGGCGTGGCACAGGGGGGCTGGCCTGGCCGCTGGCATCTACAGCGGCGCCAAACCCAGGTGGCAAGACGGTGCTGGCGCGATCGGTGCTCCCCTGCAGGGCGACACGGCCTTGGTCCACGGCGCTGCTGCTGCCTTGCTCGGTGACCTGCACGTTAAAGCGGGTGCCGCGCACGCTGGTGGCGGCCACGGGGGTGCGAATTTCAAGCTGGCGCGTGGCATCCGGGCGGCCCGGCACGGCGATGTCCATGCCGCCTTGCTCTAGCTCCAAAACGGTTTGCAGGCTGCCCGCACGGCCGCGGCGGCGCAGTTGTTGCAGGGTGACTTGGCTGTTGGCCTGCACGCGCACGGTCGATCCATCGGCCAAACGCACCGTCACAAAGGCATCGGGGTCGAGGGTCAGCGCATCGCCTTCTTGCAGCGGCTGGCCACGTTGCACGGGCTGTGCCGTGCTGCCTTCGCGGTGCAGACTGGCGCTGCCTTGGAGGTAATCCACGCTGGCAGTGGCCGCGCGCAACAGGTTCAGGGGAATTTCCAAGAGCTGCCCCGGCGGCAAACGATAGGGGTCAATGCCGCCGTTGTGCTGCTGCAAGGCTGGCCATTGGGTGCTATCGCCCAGGTAGCGGCGGGCCAATTGCTCCAGCGTATCGCCCGCTTGCACGCGGTGCTGCACAACGGGCAGGCGGGTGGTTTGGGCAAAGCTGCTGGCGCTGCACAGGGCCAAGGCAAGAACGGGCAGCGCGGCCAGGCGGGGCAGATGCATCAAACGGTGACTCCTTCGGTTTGGCTATCCAGGCGGTAGCCCAGGCCGTACACGGCCGTGATGGCGTATTGCGCCCCGGGGCGCAGTTGCAGTTGCTGGCGCAGACGCGAGATGTGGGTGTCCAGTGTGCGCGAGAGCACTTCGGCGTTTTGCCCCCAGATGGCTTCGCGCAGGTAGTCGCGTGACATCAGCCGCCCTGGGTTTTGGAACAGCAGCAGCGCCAGGGAAAACTCCCGGTGGGTCAGGGCGATGGCTTCCTCCCCAAAATGCACCGTCAAAGTCGTGCGGTCCAAGCGGTAAGGGCCAAATTGCTGCACCTCTTCGGTGCTGGCGGGGTAGGCGCGGCGCAGCAGGGCCGCTACACGGGCTTTGAATTCTGCAACGCGCAGGGGTTTGCTCATGAAATCATCGGCCCCGCTGTGCAGGCCGTGGACGATATCGGTCTCTTCGCTGCGCAGGGTGACGATGAGGATGGGCAGATCGGGGCCCAGCTCTTGGCGCGTCCAGGTGGCCACTTCAGGGCCGCTGGTGTCGGGCAGCTCCCAATCCAGAATCAACAAATCAAAACTTTCGCGGCGCAGGTCTTTGGTCAGCTGCGCCCCGGTGGGGTAGCCCACACAGGTGTGGCCCATGCTGTGCACCATTTGCTCCATCATGTGCAGCTGTTGGGGGTCATCTTCCAAAATGGCGATGCGCATGGGGCCGTTCTCCTGAAGGTGATAGATATGTTTTTTGTAGCAATGACCGCTTATTCGCTGGCCGCGTAGGCTTGTAATTGCGCCAAAGCCTGCAGCGCTTCAGCGCGTGCCGCATCAGACAAGGCTTCAATTTGGGGCGCCAACGCTGCCAAGGCCGCAGCGCCTTGCTGCTGCAATTGGGCAATGGCGTGGCCGGCATCGCGCGGGGAGTCCAGGCCCAGGCTTTGCAGCAGCAGTTTGCCCTGGGCATCGACCAGCTTGAAATAAAACTTGCCGTCTTTTTCGCGGTACTGCTTAAAGCTGGGCAAGGCCAGTTTGGCGCTTTTGCTTTTATCGGTGCTGACGGCTTGCTCGGTCAGGCTGCGCAGGCCCACCGCATGGCGCAGGCGCTGCACCAAGGGCACTGCCAAGGCGCGGGCTTTTTCCGCCCCGGCTTGCAAGATGGCCTCGACCTTTTCCGGGTGCGCCATCAAGTCTTCGTAACGCGCACGCATGGGGGCAATCTCGCGGTCGATGCAGGCAAACAAGCGCTCTTTGGCTTCGCCCCAGGCGATGCCATCGGCATAGGCTTGGGCCATGGCGGCCACTTCCTCGGGCGTGGCAAAGGCTTGGTAGAGCTGGAACAGGGCCGAGCCCTCCACCGCTTTGGCCTCGCCCGGCGCACGCGAGTCGGTAACGATGGAGCCAATCAGCTTTTTGAGTTGCGCCGGCGGGGCAAACAGCGGGATGGTGTTGTCATAGCTCTTGCTCATCTTGCGGCCATCCAAACCGGCCAAGGTGGCCACCTGCTCTTCGACCAGCGCTTCGGGCAGGGTGAAGTGCTCGCCGTACAGGTGGTTGAAGCTTGCGGCAATGTCCCGCGCCATCTCGATGTGCTGGATCTGGTCGCGGCCCACGGGCACTTTGTGCGCGTTGAAAATCAAAATGTCGGCCGCCATCAGCACCGGGTACATGAACAGCCCGGCGTTCACCCCATCGTCCAGATCGCGCCCGGCTTCTTGGTTTTTATCTTGCGCCGCTTTGTAAGCGTGGGCGCGGTTGAGCAGGCCTTTGCCGGTCACGCAGGTGAGAAACCAGGTCAGCTCGGTGATCTCGGGAATGTCCGATTGGCGGTAGAACGTGACTTTCTCTGGGTCCAGGCCGCAGGCCAACCAGCTGGCGGCAATCTCCAGTGTGCAGCGGTGAATGCGGGCTGGGTCTTGCGTCTTGATCAGCGCGTGGTAGTCGGCCAGAAAATAAAAATTTTCACACCCGGCCGTGCGGGTGGCGGCAATGGCCGGACGCATCATGCCCGCGTAATTGCCCAGGTGGGGTGTCCCCGAAGGGGTGATGCCGGTGAGAAAACGTGTGGGTTGTGCGCTCATAACAGATCAAAAAAACTAGCTAAAGAAAAGAATCAAGGGCTGCAGCAGCCAAACCAGCACTTGGTTGCTGGCATCCATCAACGGGCGCAGCCAGTAGGTGCCAACAATGCCCGAAAGCACCAGCGCCAGAACGATAAAAAAGCCATACGGCTCCACCCGCGACAGCGTGGCTGCGCTGCGGTAGGGCAACAGCCCGACCAGAATGCGCCCACCATCCAGCGGGGGCAGCGGAAACAGGTTGAACGCCCACATGACCAGATTGACCAGCACCCCGCCCTTGGCCATTTGCAGGAAAAAGCGCTCTTCCACCCCCACACCGATCAGCACGATGAACAGCGCCAGCCACAGCAAGGCCTGCACCAGGTTGGAGGCTGGCCCGGCCAGCGCCACCCAGATCATGTCGCGCTTGGGGTTGCGCAGGTTGTTGAAATTGACCGGCACCGGCTTGGCGTAACCAAACAAAAATGCCCCGCTGGTCGAAAAATACAGCAGCGCCGGCACCAAGATGGTGCCCACCGGGTCGATGTGTTTGAGCGGATTGAGCGTGATGCGCCCCAGCATGCTGGCCGTGTGGTCGCCAAAGTGGCGGGCGGCATAGCCGTGGGCGGCCTCGTGGATGGTGATGGAAAACAGCACCGGCAAGGCGTAAATCAAAATGGTTTGAAGCGTTTGTGCGATATCCACAGGCGGTACAGAGAAGTAATTAAATAAATAAAAGAGCTTGATCCGCTTTGTTTACGGTCGTTTCAAGGCGAAAGCTCAGAGAAATGCTGATCAAACCAGCGGGGGCAGCACCTATTTTCATGATTCATGCATGCTACAAGCCAATGGCGGCCAAACTGCCCTGCCCCTCACGCACCACCACCGGGGCCCCATTGTTGGCCATGGCGGTTAGATCCAGCACCGTGGTGGGCTGCAGCGGGCAGGCTCCGGCATCGACGATGCCATCGACCAGGTGCTGCAATTGCTCGCGGATGTCGTCGGGGTCATTCAGCGGCTCGGTCTCGTCGGGCAGGATCAAGGTGGTGGCCAGCAGCGGTGCGCCCAGCAACTCCAGCAGCAGCTGCGTGCATTTGTGTCCGGGCACACGCAAACCAATCGTTTTGCGCGAAGGGTGGCTCACGCGCCGGGGCACTTCGCGCGTGGCATCCAAGATAAAGGTGTAGGGGCCAGGGGTGGCCAGCTTCATCAGGCGAAACTGGCGGTTGTCCACAGTGGCGTAGCTGGCCAGCTCCGACAGGTCGCGGCACAGCAGCGTCAGGTGGTGCTTGTCGTTTACCCCGCGAATGCGGCGCAGGCGCTCGACCGCATCGCGGTCATCGAGTTGGCACACCAAGGCGTAGCTGGAATCGGTGGGAATGGCGAGCACGCCGCCTTTTTGCAGCAAAGCGGCCGCCTGCTTGAGCAAGCGCGGCTGGGGGTTGTCCGGGTGAATTTCAAAATATTGGGCCATGGTGCTGTCCTTGCGGCACCGCCTCTTTGCACAACGGCCAAGAGCGTGCCAAACCGGCAATTGTCGTGGACTTGGCGCACGCTTGCAGCCATTGCAAGCAACTCACGCCACAATGCGCGGCCCCAGCAGCTGCCACACCGGCGTTAAACCACTGGGCAGCGGCGGCAAACTGCCCAAAGCACAGCGCGATTCGGCCGGGCTGTGAAAGTCACTGCCGCACGAGGCGGCCCAGCCGCGCGCACGGGCCAAGGCCGCGTAGCTGTGGGTTTGTGCCGGGGTGTGGGCGCTGGTGGTCACCTCAATGGCTTGCCCACCCGATTGGGCAAAACGGTCGAGCAAAATTTGCATCGGCAAGCGCTCTAACTTGTAGCGCCCCGGGTGCGCCAGCACGGCCACACCACCGGCCGCCACAATCTGCGCAATGCCGTCGTGCAACGCGGCCCAGCCATGGGGCGCATAGCCCGGTTTGCCCGGCACCAAATAGTGGCGAAACACCTCGGCCACCGTGGCGCAGCGCCCGATTGCCACCAAATGCCGCGCAAAGTGGGTGCGTGACAGCTGCTCAGGCTGGCCTGCGTACTGCAACGCCCCCGCGTAGGCATCGGCAATGCCCACCGCCGCCAGGCCCGCGGCCATGGCTTGGGCACGGGGAATGCGGCTGTTACGGTGGTGCTGCAGCAGTGCCCGCAGCCCTGGGTGCTCACTATCCACCCCCAAGCCCACGATGTGAATCGTCTGCCCCAAAAAATCCACCGACACCTCCACCCCACTGACCCAGGCCAGACCCAGCGCCTGGGCGCTTTCGCGTGCTTCTTGTTGCCCAGCCACGCTGTCATGGTCGGTCAGCGCCCATAAATCCACGCCCTGGGCTGCGGCGTATTGCGCCAAAGCGCTGGGGGTTAAAACGCCATCCGAATACACCGAATGGCAGTGCAAATCGGCACGCCCATAACGCGGCAGGGTGGCTGCGGGAGTTGTTTTATTTGACACAATTTAACAATTATTTTTTGAATCAAAGCGTGTGAATGCCGATACGTAAGGCGCAAATTGTGGGCCTTGATACTGGGGCTGATTATTGCCCTGGTGGTGGTATTGGGCGGCTTGCTGGTCTATTTACAAAACCTCAACGCCAGCGTCAGCCAAGAGCTGGAGCTAATGCAAAAACGTGCCACCTTGTCCACACAGTGGCATGGCATGGTGTCCTTGGATGCCACCCGCTTGGTGGTGCAAATGGGCACCTCCGACGAGGCCATGTCCCAGCTGATGGACCAAGAAATGGGCACCGCTGCCATCACTGAAGTGCAAAAGCAGGTTGTGGCCTTGGTCAATACGCCCGAAGGCAGGGCATTGCTTGAAAAAATTGCTATAGCACGGCAACAGGCCCTGGGCACCGTGGCCAAAGCGGCCGCTTTTCGTCAGCAACAAGATATTGAAAGCGCCAGTGCAATAGTTAAAACCACCCTGCGCCCGCAAATTGATGCCTATGTGCAAGAGATTCAAAACTTCGCTGCACTGCAAGAAAAACACCGCGATCAGTTAAGGAAATCCTGCAAAACCCTCCGCAATGTTTGGTACATGTCAGCATGCAATGGCATCCTCACAGGCCATGAAGCAAAGCAGCCTTGATCTGAACCTGAGTACCAAGAAGACCCGCAAGCAGGAACTGCTTGCCCAGATGGATCTGGTGGTTCCCTGGGCTGCGTTGGTCGAGCTCATCACCCCGTATTACCCCGAAGGCAAGAACGGCCGCCCACCCTTTGCACTGGAGACGATGCTGCGCATCCACTGCATGCAGCAGTGGTTCACTTTGTCAGATCTGGCGATGGAAGAGGCCTTCTTTGACACCCCGATCTACCGGGAGTTTGCCGGGCTTGATGCACATGGGAGGGTGCCTGACGAGAGCACCATCCTGAGGTTTCGCCACCGGCTGGAGAAACATAAGCTGGCCGATCAGATTCTGGCCACCGTCAACGAACTGTTGGCAGCCCAGGGCTTGCTGCTCAAGGCAGGCACTGCGGTGGATGCCACCTTGATTGCAGCGCCCAGCTCCACCAAGAACAAGGACAGAAAGCGCGATCCAGAGATGCATTCGAGCCAAAAGGGCAACGAGTGGCACTTTGGCATGAAGGCCCACATTGGCGTGGACGCGGACTCAGGCCTGGTGCACACCGTCATTGGCACCTCGGGCAACGTGGCCGACGTCACTGAAGGCAACAGCTTGCTCCATGGTGAGGAAACGGATGCCTTTGGGGATGCTGGCTACCAAGGCGCACACAAGCGCCCGGATGCCAGGAAGGATGTCACCTGGCATGTGGCGATGCGCCCAGGCAAGCGCAAAGAGCTGGACAAGGAAAACAACCCCATAGACGCACTCATAGACCAGGTGGAGAAGATCAAGGCCAGCATCCGGGCCAAGGTGGAGCATCCCTTTCGGGTGATTAAGCGGCAGTTTGGATACACGAAGGTGCGCTATCGAGGTTTGAAGAAGAACACGCTGCAGCTCAAGACGCTGTTTGCGCTATCGAACCTGTGGATGGTGCGCCACCAATTGCTGGGGGTGCAGGGATGAGTGCGCCTGCAAACAGGCCAGAGGCCGCAAAAGCGGCGCGAATGACCAGAAATGGCGTGAGAAATGGCGCGAAGACGCGAGCAAAACGGCTGCAATTGCGGCATCTGAAAACATCGGCCTTGTAGCACTTACGAATCCGAGTTGTTCAGGACATCCTTAAAGCAAGAGTCAGCGGCCATTACCCAACAAGCCCTGCTGGTCGGTTCGGCAGTGGTTGCGCTGCTGATTGTGCTGGTTTTGTTTTTGTCGGCCTGGCTGGTGCGCTCGATTACCCAGCCCCTGGAGCGGGCCGTGGACTTGGCCGATGCCATTGCCGCCGGGGATTTGACAGTAAACATTCAAGATGACCGCCGCGATGAACTCGGCCACTTGCTGCGCAGCCTGAACGCCATGGGCGCAAAGCTGCGCGAAGTGGTGGGTGAGGTGCGCTCGGGGGTGGAGTCAGTCTCTTCGGCGGCCCACCAAATTGCCACGGGCAACCACGATTTATCGGCCCGCACCGAACAAACGGCGGCCAATTTACAAGAAACCGCCGCCAGCATGGAGGAGCTGACCGCCACCGTCACGCAAAGCGCGGACACGGCCCGCCAAGCCAACCAGCTGGCCGCCCAGGCGGCCGAGGCCGCTGCGCACGGCGGGGCCGTGGTCGAACAGGTGGTGCACAGCATGCAAAGCATCACCGACTCAAGCCGCAAAATTAACGACATCATTGGCGTGATTGATGGCATCGCCTTCCAGACCAACATCTTGGCGCTGAATGCCGCCGTCGAAGCGGCCCGCGCCGGCGAACAAGGGCGCGGCTTTGCCGTGGTGGCTGGTGAAGTGCGCAGCCTGGCCGGGCGCAGCGCCGAAGCGGCCAAAGAGATCAAAGGCCTGATCAGCACCAGCGTGGCCAATGTGGAAGCGGGCAGCAGCCAAGTGAGCCAGGCGGGCCAGTCGATGCAAGACATCGTCTCCAGCGTGCGCCGCGTCAGCGATTTGATTGGCGAGATCACCGCCTCCAGCTCTGAGCAACGCGATGGCATTGGCCAG
This sequence comes from Comamonas denitrificans, assembly GCF_017368815.1. Taxonomy (GTDB): domain Bacteria; phylum Pseudomonadota; class Gammaproteobacteria; order Burkholderiales; family Burkholderiaceae_C; genus Comamonas; species Comamonas denitrificans. The sequence continues at coordinate 53,608 of NZ_JAFNME010000021.1, forward strand.
GTCAATCAAGCGGTGGCCAACCTAGACCAAATGACCCAGCAAAACGCCGCCCTGGTCGAAGAGGCCACGGCCGCCGCTGGCGCTATGAGCGAACAAGCACGGCGCTTGGCGCAAGTGGTTGCTGCCTTTAATGTGGGCACCGGGGCCAGCACCCAGGCGGTGCGCCCTGCACCCGCCGCTGCGCACCGCCCAACGGCAACACCCACTGGCACCAAGGCCAGCAGCCCGGCACCCAGCAAAAAATTGGCCACCCACCAGCCGGTGTCCCCAAAATCGGCGGCCCCAAAACCGGCCGCCCCCAAGCCCATGGCCCCCGCCATGAAGCCAGCCGCAACGCCAACACTGCCTGCGGCCAAATCACCGGCAACCAAACCACCAGCGGCCTCCAGCACCAACGAGGACGATTGGGAAACGTTTTAACGGGTAAGCCTGGACGCAGGGCGGCACGGTGCATTGCACAATGCCGCCATGGCGCACGCAAACATTCTTTCTCACTGCGCCACCTTCACGGTGGCGTTGCGCCCGGCGCAGGCTTGAGCGCCGCAAACCCTTCCTCATCGGCTTTTTTTCACACTTGACTGTTGCAGAAAGGGCAAGCGCATGTCCTCCCCCAATCTCTACACCCTGGCGCAGCACTTTGCGCTGTCGCCATCCCAAGCGCAGGCACTGGCCGCTTGTGCCCACACCCCGCCGCATGCGGACTGGCCGCACAGGCTTTGGCGCAGCTTGGCGGTGGTAGCGGCCTTGCTGCTGGGCTGTGGCCTTATTTTTTGGATAGCAGCGCAATGGCCGGAACAAACCCGCAGTTTTAAATTGCAGGTGTTGCAAGCCAGCGTACTCACTCCCTTGGTCGTGGCCATGTGGCGGCCAAGGCTGCGCACGGCGGGCTTGTTATTGGCGACCTTGGCCTTGGGGGCTTTGCTGGCTTTTATTGGCCAAACCTACCAAACCGGGGCCGATGCCTGGCAACTGTTTGCCGTCTGGGCCGTGCTGGCCCTGCCCTGGACGGTCGTCGCTGCCAAAGATGGCCTGTGGGCGCTGTGGCTGGTGATTGCCGCCACAGGGCTGGGTTTTTGGTCGAGCGTGCAGCTGAATCTGTTTGGCATTTTTTCCCCCGGCTGGGCAGGGCTGTGGCCGCAATTGCTGCTGTGGCTGCCGCTGTGGCTGCTGCCTGGCGGTTTGCCCCACCTCAAGGTGTGCGCCATTGCACAGCCCCGCATCAGCCGCGCTGTGGGGGCCGGCATGGCGCTGGGGGCCTGGGCCGGTTTTGGGGTCATGGCCGTGCTGCAGCGCGATGCTGATTGGGCCGTGTTCGGGCTGGCCAGCGTGTTGGTGGCGGCGGTGGTGGCCGCAGCCTGGCGTAAACGCAATATTCTGGTGCTGGGCCTGGGGCTGATGGCGGCCAATGCGCTGTGGCTGGTCGCTGTGGGGCATTACCTGTTTAGCACCATGGACTGGGCCGAGACCGGGGCGTTTTCTTTGCTGACGCTCATCATCGCCGCCAGCGTGGGGGCCAGTGCCCATGGGCTGTACCGCTTGCAAAAAGAGGGGGCCGTATGAAGCCAGATGCACCCGCCTGGTGGCACCAAGCCCAGCGCCAAGGGATTGTGCCCGCCGATGCCCGGCCCCCCCACGCAGCGCCGTCGCCTTCGTGGGTGGTGCTGGTCTTTGGCTTTTTTGGGGCGCAGTTGGTGCTGTGGCCTTTGCTGGGCCTGTTTGGAGCGCTGTTTTACAGCCTGCTGCATTCCGTCACCGGATCGTTGCTGGGCAGTGTGCTGTTTGCCGCCGGGGCGATCGGGCTGGCCAAGTCCAGCCGCACGTTGTTTGTGGAACAAATGGCGCTGAACCTGCTGTTTGCCGCGCAAATGCTGTGGCTGTGGGCATTTTTGCAAGCACCTACCAACGCCCATTGGGGGTGGATTGCGGCCAGCTTGCTGGTGTTTCAACTGGCCCTGGCCGCTGGGTTGCCCACCGGCTGGCTGGTGCGGATTGTGGCCTTCCAGGCCAGTTGGACGCTGTTCTTCCTGCCCCCGTTGCTGCACACGGTGGAGCCAAGTTTTGCTATAGACAGTGCCATGCACTGGGTGCTGACTTGGCCGCGCCACACCCTGTGGCTGGCCGCGCTGTGGGCGGTATGGGCCCATTGTGAAGGCCGTTTTCTGACCAAGCCCTGGGGCGAAAAACTGGCCCAGGGCATGGAAAGTGCCGCCGTGGGCCTGCTGCTGGCCTTGGTCGCCGCTTTGGCGGGCAAGTATTTCGTGCAAAGCCAGCTTCCGATGCAGGCGGCGGATCTGGGGCTGTCCCCGCAGTCGTGGTGGGCGTTGTCCCCCCCGCAGATCACTGCTGCCATCGCAGTGGTAGTCAGTGCCCTGTGGCTGCAAGCGCGTTGGCAGCGCCACCCCTTGCTCTGGCTGGTGTATGGCGCAGCGCTGGTGGGCTGTGCATGGCTGCCCTCGATCGGCACCATCACCTTGGTGGCCACATTTGCCGCTGGCACAGGGCGCTGGCGCTTGCTAGGGCTGGCCCTGGCAGCGCTGTTGTTGGCTGTGGGCAGCTTTTATTACGATTTGCAGTGGCGCTTGGTCGATAAGGCCGCCGTGCTGGCCGGTGTCGGCATGGTGATGGCCCTGGTGCTGTGGGGGTTGCGCAGGCCCACGGCGGCAGCCTCGGCCCCCTCTACCGCACAAGCCACGCCGGTGTGGACCACAGTGGTGCTGGCCCTGGCCGGGGTGCTGGCATTGGCCAGCACGCAGTGGGATGTGCAGCACAAAGAGGCGGTGCTGGCCGATGGCCAAAAAATCTTTATGCGCTTGCAGCCGGTTGATCCGCGCTCGCTCCTGCAGGGCGATTACATGGCGTTGCGCTTTGCCTATCCAGCACACGTCCACGAGGCGCTGAGCGCGCAGCAAACCACCGCGCCCTGGCTGCGCCGCACTTTGGCCGTAGCCCAGCTCAGCCAGGATGGCGTGGCGGAAATCACCCGGCTGGCTGCGCCCGGCGAAACGCCCGGCCCTGGCCAGGTGCTGCTGCCCTTGCAGTTGCTCAAGGGCCAGTGGGTGGTGGTGACCGATGCCTTCTTCTTCCCGGAAGGGCAAGGTGCGCCACTGGCACAGGCCCAGTTTGGGGAGTTTCGCGCGCTGGACCAGGGGCGGGTGCTGCTGGTCGGCTTGGCCGATGGGCAGTTGCAGCCCATCGCACCCGGGCCTGCGGCTGGCACCCACTTGCTGCCAGAATGATAAAAAAATAGCTGTTACCGCTTGTATTTAAATGGTTTAAAGATGATTTCATCTTGAAACGCTGATAAATAAAGCGGTAACAGCTCTTATTTAGCTATTATTGATTACTGGCCTTGTGCGGCAAATGCTTGCCCATCCAGCCCAGCAGGTCTTGCCACATGGCTTCCACCTCGCGCCGCTGGGGCATGCGCAGCGCGTGGTGCAGCTCAATCGTCACCACGGGTACGCCTTGTTGCAGACCGCCGTAATTGCCCAAGGAGCCGGGAAACACCCCCAGCTGGCTCAGCTGCAACATGCCCAGCTTGGAAGGCGGCGTTTGTGGGCCATCAAAGTCCAACACGCCATAGGGCGCATGGATGCTGACCACCAAATCCGGGGCAAATTCAGCCATTTGGCGGTGCAGAAATTGTGATTCCGGCTCCGACAGCGCCGCCGGCCCCGGCCAGCGCCGTGGATCGCGGCGGGTGCGTTTTTCCCAGTACTGAACCGATTCTTCGGCCCAGTTGGGCGTAGGGAAGTTGCGGTTCAAATCCACCCCCGAGGCATTGGTGCGCGTAGCGGGGCGGGCCAAAAAGCCATCGGGATTGAGCACCGGAATAAACCGCCAATGCACCGCCTGGCGGGCACTGACCTGCTCGGCCAAGGCCACCCAGTGCAGGGCCAAGGCGGCGGCGGTCAATTCATCGCCATGGATGGCCCCGACCACCAACACCCGTTGCGCGGCAGCCGCGTGCTCGGCCTGCGCCGGGGCCACATCGCGCCAGGCCAGGGGCAGGCCCTGCACCGACTGCGCCCCACTGGGGGCCAGCTGGGCCGACAGGCACAACGTGGGGGCCAGCGCCGCCCAGCGCTGCAGCCACGGGGCGCAAATGGCGGCTGAAATGGCCGGGTCATCTGGCAACGGCAGCACCGCATGGGGCACCGGCGCGGGCGGGGTTGC
>NZ_JAFNME010000022.1 GCF_017368815.1 Comamonas denitrificans
TCCCGAACAGGACAGTGAAACAGGTCAGCGCCGATGATAGTGCGGGTTCCCGTGTGAAAGTAGGTCATCGTCAGGCTCTTATAGCAAAGCAAACCCCCAGTCCCAAAAGACTGGGGGTTTTGTTTTTATAGCGCCTTGCGCTTGCTGGGTAAGAGTTTAGGGTTTATTGGAGCCTAAAACTGCCTAAGGGGCTGCGCAAATAGCTATTGAGAAAATGCTGCTGACCTGCCCCCTCCAGCCATACCAATCAGTTGGAGAGAGGTCCAAGGGTTTGCAGGTCACTGCAGCGCTCATCCGGTAACCCCTCGACAAAAAAATGCCAGTCAGTAGTGAACTGACTGGCATTGTGGGTTGAAGCGAATCTTTTATTTAGCAGTGGGTTGGATTACGACAGCTTGCCGTGGCATTGCTTGTATTTCTTGCCGCTGCCGCAAGGGCAGGGGTCATTGCGGCCTACGCGCACGCCTGCTGGCAGGGGGGGGAGTTCGTCTGCGGGGGTGTCGCTCTTGTCGCCATCAGCGCTGGCGTATTGCATGCCGGGAATATGGCCAGCGCGGTCTTCGATGCTGTCGGCGGCTTGTTGCAGGGCTTCGGGTTCGCGAATGCGGACGGTGAGCAGCACGCGTGTGACTTCGTTCTTTACCACGTCGATGAGCTGGCTGAACAGCTCAAACGCTTCACGCTTGTACTCTTGTTTGGGCTGTTTTTGTGCAAAGCCGCGCAGGTGAATGCCTTGGCGCAGGTAGTCCAGTGCGGCCAAGTGGTCGCGCCAGTTGGTGTCAAAGCTTTGCAGCATCACGGCGCGTTGGAAGTGCATGAATTGTTCGCTGCCTGCCAAGTCAAGCTTGCTCTCGTACTGGGCGATGGCGGCTTTTTGTACCAGCTCCAGAATATCTTCGTCGGTGATGCTTTCGTTTTTGGCCACTTGTTCTTGCAGGTTGAGCTGCAAATGCCATTCACCCAATACTTTTTCGAGAGCAGGAAGCGCCCACTGCTCCTCCATTGATTCCTCTGGAACGTATTGGCGCACCAAGTCTTCTGCGCAGCCAGCTATCATTTTCTTTATCAGCCCGGTCAGATCGGGCGTGTCCAAGATGGCGTTGCGCTGTTCGTAAATGACTTTGCGCTGCTCGTTGGCCACGTCGTCGTATTCCAGCAGTTGTTTGCGCACGTCAAAGTTGCGGCCTTCGACCTTGCGCTGGGCGCTTTCGATGCTGCGTGTGACCATGCCAGCCTCAATGGCCTCGCCTTCGGGCATTTTCAGGCGGTCCATGATGGCGCGGACGCGGTCGCCCGCGAAGATGCGCATGAGCTGGTCATCCAAGCTGAGGTAAAAGCGCGAGGAGCCGGGGTCGCCTTGGCGGCCCGAGCGGCCCCGCAGCTGGTTGTCGATGCGGCGGCTTTCGTGGCGTTCGGTGGCAATGATGCGCAGGCCGCCCAGCGCCTTGACCTCTTCATGGTCTTTTTGCCATTGGCTGCGCAGGGCTTCGATTTGTTGCTGTTTTTGGCTTTCAGTCAGTTCTGCGTTGGCTTCAATGGCGGCAATTTCTTGGCTGATGTTGCCGCCCAGCACGATGTCGGTGCCGCGTCCGGCCATGTTGGTGGCGATGGTGATCATGCCCTTGCGGCCAGCTTGGGCGATGATGTCGGCCTCTTTGGCGTGCTGTTTGGCATTGAGCACCTGGTGCGCCAGTCCGGCCTTGGTCAGCAGTTCGTCGATGATTTCCGAGTTCTCGATCGAGGTGGTGCCCACCAGCACCGGCTGGCCGCGCTCGTGGCAGGCGCGGATATCGTCGATGGCGGCTTTGTACTTCTCGGGGGTGGTCTTGTAGACGCGGTCGAGTTGGTCCTCGCGGCGGCTGGGTTTGTTGGGCGGGATGACGATGGTTTCCAGTCCGTAGATTTGCTGGAATTCGTAGGCTTCGGTGTCGGCCGTGCCGGTCATGCCCGAGAGTTTGCTGTACAGGCGGAAGTAGTTCTGGAAGGTGATCGAGGCCATGGTTTGGTTCTCGGCCTGGATGTTTACCCCTTCCTTGGCTTCAACGGCCTGGTGCAGGCCATCGCTCCAGCGGCGGCCCGACATCAGGCGGCCGGTGAACTCGTCCACGATCACCACTTCGCCGTTTTGCACCACGTAATGCTGGTCGCGGTGGTAAATGTGGTGGGCCCGCAGCGCAGCGTACAGGTGGTGCACCAGCACGATGTTCGCGGGGTCGTAGAGTGAGGCCCCTTCGGGCAGCAGCCCCGCTTTGGTCAAGATGGCTTCGGCGTTTTCGTGGCCTTGCTCGGTCAAGAAAACTTGGTGGGATTTTTCATCCACCGTGAAGTCACCAGGTTTGGTCACGCCCTCACCAGTGCGCGGGTCGGCTTCGCCTTCTTGGCGGGTGAGCTGTGGGGCGATTTGGTTGATGGCCAGGTACAGCGAGGTGTTGTCGTCGGCTTGCCCGCTGATGATCAGGGGGGTGCGCGCTTCGTCGATCAGGATGGAGTCCACCTCATCGACGATGGCGAAGTTCAGCGCCCGCTGCACCCGGTCGCCTGCGTCGTACACCATGTTGTCGCGCAGGTAGTCAAAGCCGTATTCGTTGTTGGTGCCGTAGGTTACGTCGGCCAGGTAGGCCAGCTGCTTTTCTTCGCGCGGTGCTTGGGGCAGGTTCACCCCTACCGACATGCCCAAAAAGTTGTACAGCGGGCGCATGGTTTCTGCGTCGCGGGCCGCCAAATAGTCGTTTACTGTGACGATGTGCACGCCTTTTCCGGTCAGTGCATTCAGGTACACGGGCAAGGTGGAGGTCAGTGTTTTGCCTTCGCCGGTGCGCATTTCGGAAATCTTGCCTTGGTGCAGGCCGATACCACCCATCATTTGCACGTCAAAGTGGCGCATTTTCAGCACGCGCTTGGAGGCTTCACGCACCACCGCAAAGGCTTCGGGCAGCAAATCGTCCAGGGTTTGGCCTTGGGCTAAACGGTCTTTGAATTCTTGGGTTTTGCCGCGCAAGGCCTCGTCGGAGAGCTTTTCAAACTCAGGCTCTAGCGCATTGATGCGGGCAACGGTTTTGCGGTATTGCTTGAGCAGCCGGTCATTGCGGCTACCAAAGATGGAGGTCAGGAATTTGGCCATGCACGTTCAGCCCGCCAAGCGCTGCCAATCGCCTTCGATCGCTGCGGCTCAGGGGCCATCCTTTACGAGTTGTGTTTACGGTTGCAACGGTTCAAAAGTGGGGATGTATTGCGCCGTTGCAAGCGGGTTATCTGGCAAAAAGCCAATCGGTAATTCTACCTGCCTCGGATAATGGGGCTATGCAGCATCGACGACACCATGCCATTAGTGTGCAACAAGCCAGCCAAGAAGCGCCTGAATTGGTGCAGCTGTTGCGCCTGAACCAAGAGTCGCAGCAGCGGCTGCGCAGCATCATGGCCCTGGTGCCGCCGGGGCTGCGTGCGAGCGTGCAGGCGGGGCCGATTGAGGGCAGCACCTGGAGCGTGCATGTGCCCTCGCCCACGGCGGCGGCCAAGTTGCGCCAGTTGCTGCCGGCCTTTGCCGCCCATTTGCGCAGCAAAGGGTGGGATGTGCAGCACATTCGGGTGTATGTATTACCGCAAAACCGATAGCGCATGGGGCATAAAAAAAGCTGCCTCAGGAGCAGCTGGGCAGCTTTTTTTGAAGTAGCTGGGTTTATTCGGCCATCATCGGATTTTTGGCCAGTGCTTCACGAATGGCATAGGCCAGCTCGGCGGGCTGGAATTTGGAGACATAGCCGTTGGCACCGACTTTTTGGACCAAGTCTTCGTTGGTGGTGCCTGAGAGCGAAGAGTGAATCAGCACCGGCAATTGGGAGAGGCGCGAGCTTTGTTTGATTTGGCTGGTGAGGGTGAAGCCATCCATTTCGGGCATCTCCAGGTCGGTGAGCACCATGCCGACTTTTTCATAAACACTGCCCCCTTCGCTGGCGGCTTGGTCGGCCAGGGCATTGAGGCGATCCCAGGCTTCTTTGCCCGATTTGACGATTTCAAAGGGTGCCTCTAGCTCTTTGAGGGTTTGCTCAATCAAGGCACGGGCCACAAAGGAGTCGTCGGCGGCCAAAACGATGCTGTTGCTTTTCATTTTGACCTTGGCACCAATGTTTTTTCCGGCCACGGAAGGGCGCTCTTTTTCTGGGGTGACCATGTTCACGATGGCCTCTACGTCCAGGACTTGGGCCAGGCGCTGTTCGCCGGTGGCTTCGTCTTTCATGCGGGCAAAGCTGGTGACCAGGGATTTGACAGAGCCGCTCGATTCGGCCGGCACGACTTGCGTCCAGTCCAGTCGGGCAATGTCTTCCACGGATTCGACCGCGAAGGCTTGCACGGTGCGTGCGTATTCGGTGACCAGCAAGATGTTCAGGCCGGTCTCGGGCTTGCAGCCGACGATGGCGGGCAGGTCAAACACGGGAATCACTTGCCCGCGCAGGTTCAGCACCCCCAGGGAGGAAGGGTCGGCCCCCACCACGGGCGTGATTTGGGGCATGGCCATGATTTCGCGGATTTTGAAAACGTTGATGCCAAACAGCTCCGACTGCCCCAGCGTTTTGTCTTTGCCCAGGCGAAACATCAGCATTTCAAATTTATTGGAGCCAGCAAGGTTGGTGCGTTCGTCGATATCGGATTGGTGTGTGCTCATGGTCAGTTCTCCTGCAAGGGCAGCGGGCGGTTAGCCGCAGATCATAGTTGGTATTGCGGATTGTTACGGTGCTGATGCCCGTGATTGTGCGAGCGCTTTGCGCCGGGCGGTTACTGGGCAAGCCCGTAGCAGCAAGGGTGCGCCGGTATTTTTTTAATACACATCGCGCCGATAGCGGCCTTGCTGCAGCAGGTCGTCCACCACAGCGCTGCCCAAAATGCTGCGCAAAGCGGTATCCACGCCTTCGGCCATGCCGTGCAGGCTGCCGCACACGTACAGGGCGGCGCCACGGGTTTGTACCCATTCGCGCAAGCGATTGGCGTGCTGGTGCAGGCGGTCTTGCACATAGGTTTTTGCGTCACCATCGCGCGAAAAGGCCCAATCCAGGTGCTGCAGGTGGCCAGTGGCGTGCCAGGCGTGCAGTTCGTCCCCGTAGAGCTGGTCGTGTGCGGCTTGGCGTTCCCCAGCGATGAGCCAGTTGGCGTGCTGGCCCAGGGCGGCGCGGGTGCGCAGGTGGGCCCGCAGCCCGGCCAAGCCGGTGCCATTGCCAATCAGAATCAGCGGGCGCTGGGCGTTGCCCTCCAGCCGAAAGCCGGGGTGGGCCCGCAGTTGCAGGGTGAGTGTGGTACCCACGTCCAAACCGGTGGTGAGCCAGTGTGAGGCCCGCCCTGGCGTGCCGTCGTCGCGCCAGGTTTGGCGCACCAACAGGTGCAGGCGGCCATCGGTGGGGATGGACGCGATGGAGTAGCTGCGCGGCGCAGGCGGCTCTTGCGCATCTGTTGCCAGTGGTGGCACCAGATCGACCAAATCGCCGGATTCCCACGTGGTGTTCGGCTCCTGCGTGACCAGCTCCAGGTGAAAGACTGCGCCGCCTTGGCTGCCGGGGTTCAGGTGCTGGCGCTGCACCAGCGTCCAGGTGGAGCGGGCGGGGGCACCGGGGGCGTTGGCCAGGGCGCTGGCATCCAGGTGCAGCGCGGCGGCCAGGGTGTTTTGCCAGTGGGCCAGGGTGGCAGCGGCGTGGCCGGACTGGTCGGCCTCAAGGCGTTCGTGCAGCGGCTGGGCTTGTTGGGCCTGCAGCCACGCATCCAGCGAGCGGCCAAAGCCGCAAAACTGGCGGTAGTGGCGATCGCCCAGGGCCAGCAGGCTGTACTGCAGCGCGGATAAATCAAGCGCTTGCGCCATGCACTGGCGCTGGAACAGGGCGGCATTGTCGGGCGCATCGCCCTCGCCATAGGTGCTGACGATGAAGAGGGCGTGCGTGGCCGCTTGCAGTTGCGCGGGTGTGGTGTGGTTGAGCGCCTGCACGGTGACGGCCCAACCGGCGGCGTGCAGTGGCTGGGCGCATTGCTCGGCCAATTGCTGGGCCTGCCCGGTTTGGCTGGCGTAGGCGATGAGGATGGGGCGATGGCCGCTGGCCAAGGCGGCGGCTTGCGCCTGGGCGTGCAGGCGGGCGCGGCGGTGGCGCTGGTAGAGCGCCAGGCACAGCAGGGCGTAGGCCAGCAGCAGGGCCAATGCCCAGGCCCAGCGGGTGGGGTCGGGGGTGAGCAGGTCAGACATGGGGCTCAAGGGCTGCCTCCCAGGCGCTGCTGCAGCGGCGGGTGGTGGGGCTGCTCAACAGGGCGGCAATGCCATGCTGCTCGGCAAATTCCCAGCCCGCTTCGGGGCCGAGGACGGTCAGCAGCGTGGCCAGCGCATCAGCGTGCAGGCATTCGGCGTGCAGCACGGTGACGCTGGCCAGCGCGTGCGCAATGGGGGCGCCGGTGCGCGGGTCGAGGGTGTGCGAATAGCTGCGCCCCTGCCACTGGTGGCGGTGGTAGAGGCTGCCCGAGGTGGCGATGGCGCAGTCGCGCAGGGCGATGGCGCAGGGCGGGGCATCGGGGGCTGGGCCGACAGCAGCAGGTACAGGGGCGATGGCCACGCGCCAGGGCTGGCCGTCGGGGCGCTGGCCGCTGCCGCGCAGTTCGCCGCCGATTTCGACCAGGGCGTTGCCCAGGCCCAGGGCGTGCAGGCGCAGCAGCACGGCATCCACGGCGTAGCCCTTGGCGATGCCGCTTAAATCCAGCTGCAGGCCGCCGTGTTGCCGCCAGCCGCGTTCCGGGTGGTAGTGCAGGCGTTGCCAGCCGCTGCACGCTTGTGCCTGAGCGATGGCGTGCGGGCTGGCGGGCCGCCAATCGGCAGGGTGGGCGGGAGCGTGCGGGCCAAAGCCCCAAGCGGCCACCAACGCCCCCACGGTGGGGTCAAATGCGCCGCCGCTGGCCTGGGCCCAGTGCAGGCCCGCGTGCAATACGGTGCTCAGATCGGCGGGCAGCGCGTGCCAGGTGTCGGCCGGGGCGCGGTTGAATTGGGCGAGGGTGGAGTCGGCCTGCCAGTGGCTCATGTGGCGCACCACGCTGGCCAGCACGTCCTCGATGGCGCTGCGCAGGGTCTGCAGCGGCAAAAATTGCGGATTGCTAACGCGCACGCGCCAATGCGTGCCCATGCTGGTGCCATGGAGGCTGTGCAGGGTGTCCGGGTCGGCGCGGCGCAGGCGCTGGGGGGCTGCCAAGGTGGGCAAGGCGGGTGCTGCGTGCGCAAAGCTGACGTTCTTTAAAAGAGGAGCTTGTTCCGCTTGATTAGCATGGTTTTTAAGCTTTAAAGTATCTAAAGAGTAATGAATGCGCACGCTAGCAGCTCACTTTTATATGCTTTTAGGGCAGTACTTCCAGCGTGCCGGCGTAGGTCAGGCGGCGTTCCTTGGCCTGGGGCAGGCTGGTTTTGTCGTCCTTGTGTTCGGCTTCCAGCCAGTAGGCACCGGCAGCGGGCCAGGTGACGCTGAAGACGCCCTGGGCATCGGTGGTCACTTCGATCTCGTTGACGCTGTCGCGGTAGCGCGAACCGCCCGGGGTGATGGTGACGGTGACGTTGGCGGCAGGCTGGCCGTCCACCGTCATGCGCAGGCGGGCAGCCTCACCGGCGACCAGATCGTTGGGATGGTGGCCTGGGGTGGGCAGCAGCTCCAGCCCCTGGCCGGTGGCGGCAATGGCGCTGGGTTTGCCCAGGGTGACAAAGGTTTCGATGCGGCCCACGGCTTGGGTGACTTTGAGCTCCTGGGCATCGGCGGGCACTTCGGCGGCAAATTTCTCCGGGGTGCCGCGCCAGCGCTTGGGCTGGCCCTTGGCATCTTTGTAGCTGGCGAACAGGCCGCTGTTTACCGTGGCGATGCGGTAGGTGCCAGGCTGCTCCAGGTGCAGGTCAAACACGTTGCGCAGCTTGCCCTGGTGTGGGTTTTGTGGCTGCAGGGCGCTGCCGTCGGGGGCGGTGATGTGCAGGCCTTGCACATTCAGCGGCACGTGGTTGAAGAAGAATAGGTCGTTGGAGACGGCGGCATCCACGGTGATCCAGTCGGCTTTGGACAGCACCGAGGTGGAAGGCAGCAGCCAGGCGTTGTGCGCCTGGGCAGGCAGGGTGGCGGCGCAGGCCAGTGCCACGGCGGCGGTCAGGCGGGTGAGGGTTTTCTTCATTGTGAACTCCAGGGAAGGGGACAAATTTACGGTTTGACTTGCAGGGTGATGCCCCCCAGCTCAGTCTGGCCTTGGGCTTGCAGGCTGGTGGCCTGGGCGGCGGGCCAGGTGAAGGGGATGCTGACCAGCTCGCGCCCGCCCACTTCACGGGCGGCCTCCACCACCAGCTTGTAGTTGCCAGCGGGCAGGGCGGCCAGGGGGGCTTTGCCTTCGGTGAACTCCAGCGTGTGCTTGCCCACCGGGCGGGTGGGGCTGGTCACGCCGTCGATGGGCAGGTCCAGCTCGCGCCCGGTGCGCCGCCACCATTGGCGCATGTCTTTGAGCCATTTGGTGCCTTCGGCGTTTTTCAGCTTCAGGTCATACCACACGGCCAGGGTGCTGGCCACGCTGTTGTCGGCCCGCTCAATCCACACGGCCACGTAGGGGCGGTGGTATTCGGCCACTTGCAGGCGGGGAATTTCCACGCCCACCGTCAAACTGGCCGCCAGGGCTGGGGTGCCCAGGGCGGTAAAACCGGCAGCGGCCAGGGCCGCAGTGCCAAAGCGCAGGTGCAGGGGGTTCATCGGTTCGCTTTCCTTTTTTTCAATCAATGGATAAACAACAGCGCCAGCAGCGCCGGCAGCAGCAGCCCCAGGCCCAGCACCGGCCAGGCCATGGGGCGGTTTTTGGCGTGCAGGTACAAGATGCCCACGCCGGTGGCGCTGAACAGCACGCAGGCGATGGCAAAAATGTCAATGAACCAGCGCCAGGCTGCGCCGGTGTTGCGGCCTTTGTGCAGGTCGTTGAAATACGAAATCCAGCCCCGGTCGGTGCGCTCGTATTCGGCCTGGCCATCGGGCAGGCTGATGCGCAGCCAGGCATCGCCACCGGGGCGCGGCAGGGACAGGTACACCTCGTCCTCAGAGAATTCGGCCTCGCGCCCGGCGGTGGCAATCTGCCAGGTGCTGTCCAGCCAGGCCTGCAAGGCAGGGGGCAGGGGGGCGTGGCCGGTAGGCAAATCGTGCAGCAGCGCGGCGGGCACCTGCGCCTGCCGCTGGGTCACCTGGGGGCGGCCCTCAATATCGGCGGCGTGGTTCAGCGTAAAGCCAGTGATGGAAAACAGCAGCATGGTCACCAGGCTGACGGCGGCGCTGACCCAATGCCATTGGTGCAAAGTTTTCAGCCAGCGGGCGCGAACAGAGGGGGCAGAGGTGGTCATGCAAAAAAGGTGGGCAATTAGCGTGCAAAGCCGTGCATTCTAGCGAATCTAAATGAAAATGAATCCCATCTACAAAGATTTGCCAACTCTTTACATCCGCGCCACTGTGCAGCGCTGGCGTACCATTGCGGGCTTCGTTTTTTGCGACTTACGGATGCTTTTATGCCCACTGCTTTTGCTGCCCCGCCTGCCTGCCATGCCCCGTTGATCATTGATATTGCGGGCACTGCGCTGACGGACATCGACCGCCAACGCCTGGCCCATCCCCTGGTTGGCGGCATGATTTTGTTTGGCCGCAACTGGCACGACCGTGCCCAGCTCACTGCCCTGTGCGCCCAGATCAAGGCGCTGCGCCCTGATCTGCTCATTTGCGTCGATCACGAAGGCGGGCGCGTGCAGCGCTTTCGCACCGATGGGTTCACCCACCTGCCCGCCATGGGCGTGCTGGGCCAGTTGTGGACGCAGGCCAGCCCCGAACGCGCCCGCCAGGCAGCGCTGGCCTGCGGCTACGTGCTGGCGGCCGAACTGCGCGCCTGCGGGGTGGATTTAAGTTTTACCCCCGTGCTGGATTTGGATTGGGGCACCAGCGCCATCATTGGCGACCGCAGCTTTGGCCGCGACCCGGCCACCGTCACCAGCCTGGCGCAAAGCCTGATGCACGGCCTGCTGCAGGCGGGTATGGCCAACTGCGGCAAGCATTTTCCGGGGCACGGCTTTGCCGCAGCCGATTCGCACGTGGCCATGCCGGTGGATGAGCGCCGCCTTGCGGCCATTCTGGCCGACGATGCCGCCCCCTATCCCTGGCTGGCGCAGGTGCTCACCAGCGTCATGCCTGCGCACATTGTTTACCCCGAGGTGGACAGCCGCCCCGCTGGCTTCAGCGCCCGCTGGCTGCAAGACATCCTGCGCGGCCAGCTTGGCTTTGACGGGGTGATCTTCAGCGACGACCTGAGCATGGAGGGCGCGCGCATCATCGACGGCGCACCCGTCAGCTACACCGCCGCCGCCCTGGCCGCCTTGCACGCGGGCTGCGATGCCGTGCTGCTGTGCAACCAAAGCGTGGGCGATGGCCAGCCGGTCGATGCCTTGCTGGCCGGTTTGGCCGCCGCGCAAACCGCTGGGCGCTGGCAGCCCAGCGCCTCCAGCGCCCAGCGCATGGCCCGCTTGCGGCCCACGGCCCCGGCGCAGGATTGGGCCGCCTTGCAGCACGATGCGCGTTACCAGCAGGCGCTGTGTTTACTCCCAGCCCTTGAATAAGAAAGACTTCCCCCATGAAAGTTGGCATCCTCACCGGCGGCGGCGACTGCCCCGGATTGAACGCCGTCATCCGCGCCGTGACCAAATCCTTGATCGGCTATGGCCAGTGCGAGGTGCTGGGCATTGCCGACGGTTTTGAAGGCCTGATGGCCCCGCAGCCGCAGGCATGGCCTTTGCGCTGGGACGATGTCTCGGGCATCTTGCACCGGGGCGGCACCATTTTGGGTACCAGCAACAGCGCCAATCCCTTGAAAGATGCCGCCACCTTGGCCCAGGTGCAGGCCAATGTGCAGGCGCTGGGGCTGAAGGTGGTGGTGGCCATTGGCGGCGATGGCACCATGAGCCTGGCGCACGGCGTGGCCCAGGCCACGGGCATGCACTGCGTGGGCGTGCCCAAGACCATTGACAACGATATTGCCCACTGCGAGCGCAGCTTTGGCTTTGATACGGCCGTGGCCACCGTCACCGAGGCCCTGCACCGGGTCGAAAGCACGGCCAACAGCCACCACCGCGTGATGATTGTCGAAACCATGGGCCGCCATGCCGGCTGGTTGGCGCTGGAGGCGGGGCTGGCCGGCGGGGCCGATGTGATCTTGCTGCCCGAGATGGATTACGACGTGTCCACCATCGCTGCCACCTGCCGCCGCCGCGAAGAGCGCCAGCGCTACACCATCATCTGCATTGGCGAAGGGGCCAAGCAAAGCGGTGCCGACCAGACCGTGCAGGCCCGTGTCGAGGGTAGCCCCGACCCGGTGCGCCTGGGCGGTGTTGGCCACGTCTTGCGCGAGCAATTGCAGCCCTACCTGAAAAGCGAGGTGCGTACCACCGTGCTGGGCCACGTTCAGCGCGGCGGTGACCCCACGCCCTACGACCGCGTGCTGGCCACCCGCTACGGCCACAAAGCCGCGCAACTGGTGCTGGCCGGGCAGTTTGGCCAGATGGTGACCCTGCAAAACGGCCACATCGGCAGCGTGCCGATTGCCCAGGTGGCCAACACCCAGCGCAAGGTGCCGCTGGACCATGAGCTATTGGTCATGGCGCGGGACATCGGCATTTGCTTGGGTGAGCGGGCTGCTGGGTGATGCCTGTCTGCCTGCCTGCCGACTCAGCCCAGCGCAGGGTGCTCCAGGGGCTGGGCGCACACCTGCAAATGCGCCACCAGCGCTGCAGCAAAGCCGGACAGCGCCCGGCCTTGGCGCGTGCAAATATGCAAGTCGCGCTGCGCCCAGGGCTCCTGCAACTCCAGCACCGCCAGCGGATGGCGTGCGCTGGTGGCTGGTAAGGCGCTGCGCGGCACCATGCCGATGCCCACCCCGGCGCTGACCATGCGGCAGACGGCCTCGAAGCTGCGCACCTGAATGCGCACATCCAGATGCTGGCCCAGCGCGGCAGCGGCGTTCATGGTGAAGGTGTGGATGGCCGAGCCGGTGTGCAGCATGACAAAGGCATGCTCCAGCACCTGGGCAAAGCGCAGCGGCCCGCGCCCGGCCAGGGCGTGGTCTTGGGGGGTGATGAGCACCAGCCGGTCGCGCCGGTAGGGCTGCAACTGCACGCTGCTGCCATCAATGGCGCTGCTATCGGCCAGCACGCCCAGCTCGATCTCGCCGTGGGCCACGGCCAGGGCAATGTCGCTGCTGGTGCGCTCTTCCAGCGTCACGCTGACCTGGGGGTGCTGGCGCAAAAAGCTGGCCAGATCGTCCGGCAGAAAAGTGTGCGTGGCATGGGTGTTGGCCCACAGGCTGACATGGCCGCGCACGCCGCTGGCAAAGGGCGAGAGGTTGGCGTGCATTTGCTCCAGCGCCGCCAACACCTGCCGGGCATTGCGCAGCAGGGCCTCCCCGGCGCGGGTCAGGGCCACGCCCCGGGCCTGGCGTTGAAACAATTGGGCCCCCAGGGCCGCCTCCAGCCGTTGCAAACGGTGGCTGGCCGAGGACGGAGCCAAAAACGCCCGCGCTGCACCGCGCGTGAGGTTGCCCTCTTCGGCAATGGCGACAAACAGGCGCAGGTCGGTCAGGTCGTAGTGCATGGCGGTGCTGGGTGGTGAAGCTGGTGGTTAAGCATTCGTTTTTGACGAATTCTGTGCTGGGTGATGGGCAATTGTGCAATGGGTGGCGGGCGGGCACCATTCGCGCCCATCGTATGTCCGCTGGGTGGTCGGCGGATGGTTCCCAAATTTTTTGCACTGTTCTCGTATGCCTTGGAAACATTGGTCTGCCGAACGCCTCGGGCTGGCGCTTGCTGTGCTGGCGGCGCTGGGTTTTTCGTTCAAAGCCATTTTTGTCAAGCTGGCCTATGCCGTGCCCCAGCCGGTGGCGGTGGATGCGGTCACGCTGCTGGCGCTGCGCATGGCGTTTTCGCTGCCATTTTTCGCCTGGATGGGCTGGCGTGCGCACCGGGCGGCCGGTGGTGCCGGGCTGGATCGGCGCAGCCTGGTGTGGGTGGTGGCGCTGGGGCTGCTGGGGTACTACGGTGCCAGCATTCTGGATTTTTTGGGGCTGCAATACATCAGCGCCAGCCTGGAGCGGCTGATTTTGTTCACCTACCCGCTGCTGACCATCCTGATTGGCGTGTTCTTTTTTGGTAAGCGCCTGGGGTGGCCAGAGGGCGCAGCGCTGCTGCTGTCGTATGCCGGGATTGGGCTGGCCTTTGCCCACGACCTGCACCTGACCGCCGATATGCGCACCGTGCTGCTGGGGTCGGCGCTGGTGCTGGGCTCGGCCCTGTCCTACGCCTTTTACCAAGCGGGCAGCGAACCGGCCATTGCCCGGCTGGGGGCCATGCGCTTCAGCGCCCTGGCGCTGCTGGTGTCCACCTTCGCCACTCTGGCGCACTTTGCCGCCACCCAGCCGCTGGCCGCCTTGCAGCAACCGCTGCCGGTGTACGGCCACGCGCTGGGCATGGCGGTGTTCTCCACCGTGCTGCCGGTGCTGATGACCTCGGCCGCCATCCGCCACATTGGCGCAGGGCGCACGGCGCTGGTCGGCTCGCTGGGGCCGGTGATGACGATTTTCTTCAGCGCCTGGTTGCTGGGCGAAGCCCTGTCCTGGTGGCAACTGGGCGGTGCCGCCCTGGTGCTGTCCGGCGTGCTGCTGATCGGCATCAGCCGCCAACGCACCACCAGCCGCCCGGCTGCAGCGGCGCAGCCAGCAAAGCCGCCCCACCTAGCAGCGCATCGGTAAGAGCGCAGCCGCCATAACCAGCAAGTCGCCTCCCGTCTGACTCGCCGTAGCTGTTTGAACGGAGCGCCGCAGGCGCGAAGTGAGTTTTACGGCGGGTATCCAAAGCTGCGCAGCACGCCTTCTTTGCTGACTTTCTTGCGCGCGCAAGAAAGTTAGTCGCCCGCCGGGGCGAGTCCCGGCCAGCCAACCACCAATCAAAAAAGAAAGCTACTACCGCACACAGTCATTAGCTTTCAAAGCAATAAAGCTAAAATATCAATAAATACAAGCGCAACAAGCTACAAAAAACATAATCAATCCCTGCTCACCCCAAGTCCCACTGCGTCCCAAACTTCGCCCGCTTGGTCGCAAAAAACGCCTTCGCATTGCGCACATTGGCCGGTTGGGTAAACAGCGCCTGGCTGACGCGCAGGTAATCGGGCATATCGCGGCAGGCCAGCACCAGCACAAAGTCGGGGCCGGGGCTGACGCGCCAGCACTGCTGCACCGCCGGGTGGGCGCAGGCCAGGTGCTCAAAAGCATCCAGCGCCTCGGCGTGCTGGCGCTCCAGCGTCACCTCGACCAGGGCCTGCAGGCCCGGCCCCTGCACCGCGCTGAGGGCCTGCGGGCCGAGGATGGCCACTTGCTTCTCCAGCACGCCGCGCTCCCACAGCCGTTTGACCCGGCGCAAACAGGTGGGGGCCGAGATGCCCACGGCAGCGGCCAGCGCTTGGTTGCTGCGGCTGGCATCGGTTTGCAAAAGGGTGAGCAATTGCAAGTCGATGGCATCGAAATCGGTGTTTTTAATTTCATCCATAAACTGATTATGAAATTATTTTTCAGAATCAAGGGTGGTTGAATTTAAATTTCATCTTCGCTAGATAAGTTAATTTTTATTTCTTTTGACTTCTTCTAGGATGGCGCACATTGCAGTTTTATGCGGTTTTTGTGCGCTTTTCGCGTGGTTTTGGCTTTCTTGGAAGGAATGGTTGTATGTGTGGCATCGTCGCGTCTGTCTCGAATCGCAACATCGTGCCCCTGCTGGTGCAGGGCTTGCAGCGGCTGGAATACCGGGGCTATGACTCCTGTGGCGTGGCCGTACACCGCATGGTCAGTGGCTCGCCCATCAGCCAGGGCCTGGAGCGCACCCGCAGCACGGCGCGGGTGGCGCAATTGCTGGCGCAGGTACAGACCGAGGATTTTCAGGGCCTGACCGGCATCGCCCACACCCGCTGGGCCACGCACGGCGCACCGGCCGTGGCCAACGCCCACCCGCACTTTAGCTACGGCCCCGGCCTGGATGCGGGCAGCGGCGTGCCCGCGCGCGTGGCCCTGGTACACAACGGCATCATCGAAAACTACGAGGAACTGCGCCGCCAGCTGCAGGCCAAGGGCTATGTGTTTACCAGCCAGACGGACACCGAAGTCATCGGCCACCTGGTCGATAGCCTGTACAACGGCGACCTGTTCGAGGCCGTCAAAGCCGCCCGCACTGAATTGCGCGGGGCCTACGCCATTGCCGTGCTGCACAAGGACGAGCCGCACCGCGTGGTGGGGGCGCGTGCTGGCTCGCCCCTGGTGCTGGGTGTGGGGCGCGATGAAAATGAATTTTTCCTGGCCAGCGACCCCATGGCCATTGCCGGGGTGACCGATCAAATCGTGTACCTGGAAGAGGGCGATTTGGTCGATTTGCAGCCGGGCCGCTACTGGCTGGCCGATAAAACCGGCCATGTGCTGCTGCCCGAGCAGCGCCCGGTCAAAACCGTGCAGGCCTTCAGCGGCGCGGTGGAGTTGGGGCCGTACCGCCACTACATGCAAAAAGAGATTTTTGAGCAACCCGATGCCATCGCCAACACCCTGGACGGCATCAGCGCCATCGTGCCGGAGCTGTTCGATGGGGCCGATGGCAACGCTGCCTGGCGCGTGTTCAAGGACATCGACCGCGTGCTCATCCTGGCGTGTGGCACCAGCTACTACAGCGGCTGCACCGCCAAATACTGGCTGGAGTCGATTGCCGGCATCCCCTGCAGCGTGGAGGTGGCCAGCGAATACCGCTACCGCACCAGCGTGCCCGAGCCGCGCACCCTGGTCGTCACCATCAGCCAATCGGGCGAAACCGCCGACACCCTGGCCGCCCTGCGCCACGCGCAAAGCCTGGGCCTGACGCAGACGCTGACCATCTGCAACGTGGCCACCAGCGCCATGGTGCGCGAGTGCAAGCTGCGCTACATCACCCGCGCGGGGGTCGAAATTGGCGTGGCCAGCACCAAAGCCTTCACCACCCAGCTGGCCGGGCTGTTTTTGCTGACGCTGGTGCTGGCGCAAACCAAGGGCCGCTTGACCGAGGCGCAAGAGCAGGACTATTTAACCGCCATGCGCCACCTGCCCATGGCCCTGCAGGCCGTGCTGGCGCTGGAGCCGCAAATCGTCAGCTGGGCCGAAGACTTCGCCAAGCGCGAAAACGCCCTGTTCCTGGGCCGGGGCCGCCACTACCCGATTGCGCTGGAAGGGGCGCTCAAGCTCAAAGAAATCAGCTACATCCACGCCGAGGCCTACCCGGCTGGCGAGCTCAAACACGGCCCGCTGGCGCTGGTCGATGCCGCCATGCCGGTGGTAACCGTCGCGCCCAACGATGAGTTGCTGGAAAAGCTCAAAAGCAATATGCAAGAAGTGCGCGCGCGCGGCGGCGTGCTCTATGTGCTGGCCGATGCCGACACGCACATTGAAAGCGCCGAGGGCCTGCATGTGATTCGCATGCCCGAGCACTACGGGGCGCTGTCGCCCATCCTGCACGTGGTGCCGCTGCAATTGCTGGCGTACCACACCGCCGTGGCCCGCGGCACCGATGTGGACAAGCCCAGGAACCTTGCCAAGAGTGTGACGGTTGAATAACCGTCGCGCTCTTGGGGGCGCGTAGTGCCCCGCCGCAGGCGCAAGGTTGATGGGCTTGCGGCGTAAGCTCATGTCGGCGTAGCCGACGTGAAGCTGCGTAGCAGCGTGCTGGAGCCACAACCGCGCAATTTGGCCAAAAGCGTGACGGTGGAGTGAGGGGCAGTACTGCTGCTGGTTTTGTTCGATTGAGGTCTGCTGGCCGGGTTTCGCCCCGGCGGGCGACTGACTTTCTTGCACGCGCAAGAAAGTCAGCAAAGAAAGCGCTGCTGCGCAGGCTTGGGCGCTGTGGAACTCACTTCGCGCCTGCGGCGCTACGTTCAGACAGCCACAGCAAGTCAGACGGGAGGCGCTTTGCGCTATCTAACCGCTGTGCCTTGATGGATGTGCTGTTGTGCAGGGCTTCTTCGCTTGCTACGCAGTTTCAAAAGGTGCAGCCCAGCCAACTGCGTATGCCTATCGTGGCGTTATTTCGCTTGGCGCTCTGCTTCGCTGGCCTGCTGGTCAACCAACCAAAACCTCTCTGCCGCCCGTGGGCGCATCGTGGATGCCGACTTTGCCAAGGAAACCGCCAACCTGGCACGCGTGCAAATCCTGCAACAGGCGGGGATGGCCATGGTGGCCCAGGCCAACCAGATTCCGCAAAACGTCTTGCAGCTGCTGCAAGGCTGACGTACCAGAACGGATTACCCCCTGAGCAGGGCGTGTGCCGTGGCGGCAATGCTGTGCGCATCCACGCCAAACGCCCGGCGCAAGGCGGCCCGGGTGTCGCTGCGGCCAAAGCCGTCGGTGCCCAGGGTGCGGTAGGCGCGGCCTGGGGGTAGGTAGGCCCGCACGGTTTCGGGCACGGCGCGCACGTAGTCGGTGGCGGCCACGATGGGGCCTTGGGTGTGCGCCAGCACCTGGGCCAGCCAGGGTGTGGCGGCACCGTCTGCATGGCCCTCGCAGGCCTGGCCGTCGCGGGCCAGCTCGCTCCAGCTGGTGACGCTGACCACGTGGGCGTTGATGCCCTGGGCGGCCAGTTGCTCGGCCGCTTGCAGCACTTCGGTGAGGATGGCGCCAGAGCCCAGCAGGGTGACGTGTTTTTCGGATGAAATAGCGCCTGAGCCGTTACTGCTATTGCGGAGATAGCTCTTAAAAAGATAAGCGCCGCGCAGCACGCCGGCATGGGCACTGTCCGGCAGGTCGGGCTGGGCGTAGTTTTCGTTCATCGTGGTGAGGTAGTAGAAAACATCGCGCTGCTCGATCAGCATTTCGCGCATGCCGGTGTCGATGATGACGGCCAGCTCCCCGGCAAAGGCCGGGTCGTAGGCCTTGCAGTTGGGGATGGTGGCGGCCACCAGGTGGCTGGTGCCGTCTTGGTGCTGCAGGCCTTCGCCGCCCAGGGTGGTGCGCCCGCTGGTGGCCCCGATCAAAAAGCCCCGGGCGCGTTGGTCGGCAGCAGCCCAGATGGCATCGCCCACGCGCTGAAAGCCAAACATCGAGTAGTAGATGTAAAACGGCAGCATGGCCAGGCCGTGCACGCTGTAGCTGGTGGCCGCCGCCGTCCAGCTGGCCAGGGCACCGGCTTCGCTGATGCCCTCTTCCAGAATTTGCCCATCTTTGGCTTCGCGGTAGGCGAGGATGGAGCCGATGTCTTCGGGCGCGTATTGCTGACCGGCGCTGCTGTAAATGCCCACTTGCTTGAACAAATTGGCCATGCCAAAGGTGCGCGCCTCGTCGGCCACGATGGGCACGATGCGCGGGCCCAGCGTGGCATCTTTGAGCAAATTGGTCAGCAG
Source organism: Comamonas denitrificans (assembly GCF_017368815.1). Classification (GTDB taxonomy): domain Bacteria; phylum Pseudomonadota; class Gammaproteobacteria; order Burkholderiales; family Burkholderiaceae_C; genus Comamonas; species Comamonas denitrificans. The sequence continues at coordinate 18,444 of NZ_JAFNME010000022.1, forward strand.
GCGCACAAAGGCCATGGTGGTGCTCATCTCTTTGCCCTGCGCCGCCAGGGCGAACTGGGCGTACTGCGCCAGCGGCGGCACGGGTACGGTGGCGCACTGGGTTTGGCGCCGGGGCAGGTAGCCGCCCAGTTTGGCCCGCTGGGCGTGCAGGTAGCGCATTTCGGCGCTGTCGGCACCGGGCTGCAAAAACTCCAGGTTCAGCGCCTGTTCGTCGGTCAGGGGCAGGTGAAAGCGGTTGCGAAAGGCGATCAGCTCGGCATCGTCCAGCTTTTTCTGGCTGTGCGTGGTCATCTTGCCCTGGCCGGCGGTGCCCATGCCGTAGCCTTTTTTGGTGTGCGCCAAAATCACCGTGGGTTGGCCCCGGTGCGTGGCGGCAGCGGCGTAGGCGGCATAAATCTTCACCAAATCATGGCCGCCGCGCTTTAAGCGGTCGATTTGCTCGTCGGTCATGCCCTGGGCCAGCTGCTCCAACTCGGGGTGCTGGTGAAAGAAGTGGTCGCGGTTGTAGCGCCCGTCCTTGGCGGCAAAGGTTTGCATTTGCCCATCCACCGTCTCGCCCAGGGTGCGCACCAGGGTGCCGGTCAGGTCGCGGGCGAACAGGCCGTCCCAGTCGCTGCCCCACAGCAGCTTGATCACGTTCCAGCCGCTGCCGGTGAACAGGCGCTCGAGTTCATCGACGATGCGGCCATTGCCACGCACCGGGCCATCCAGGCGCTGCAGGTTGCAATTGACCACCCAGACCAGGTTGTCCAGCCCCTCGCGGGCGGCCAGGGTCAGGGCGCTGGTGCTTTCGGGCTCGTCCATCTCGCCATCGCCAAACACGCCCCAGACTTTGCGGCCTGCGCAATCGAGCAGGCCCCGGTCGGTCAAAAAGTGCATGAAGCGGGCGTGGTAAATGCTGCTGATTGGCCCGATGCCCATCGAGCCGGTGGGAAACTGCCAAAAATCGGGCATGGCCCAGGGGTGCGGATAGCTGCACAGGCCACGGGCCCCGGCGCTGGGGGCGGTGATTTCTTGGCGGAAATGCAGCAAATCCTGCTCGGTCAAAAAGCCTTCCAAAAACGCGCGGGCGTACACGCCAGGGGCGCTGTGCGGCTGGAAAAACACCAAATCGCCCCGGTGCTGACCGGCATCGAGGCCCTCGCGGGCGTGGAAGAAGTGGTTAAAGCCCACCTCAAACAAATCGGCCGCGCTGGCGTAGCTGGCAATGTGGCCGCCCAGCTCGCCATAGGCTTTGTTGGCGCGCACCACCATGGCCAGGGCGTTCCAGCGCATCAGGCTGGCCAGGCGCTCTTCCACCGCCAAATCGCCGGGGAAGGCGGGCTGCGCCGGCGCGGCAATGGTGTTCACGTAGGGGGTGTTCAGCGCCGGTTGCCAGCCCACCTGGGCGCGGTGGGCGGCATCGGCCAGGGTGTCCAGAATGAACCGGGCGCGGGCCGGGCCGTGGGTGGCCACCAGGGCGGTAAAGGCATCGCGCCACTCGGCGGTTTCTTGCCCGTCGGTATCCAGGGCAGCGGGGGCAGGTAAAAGGGCCATGAAATTCTCCAATAATGAGAAAAACTGTAGCAAAAAATCTCCGAAATAGGCTACTGAAAACGCAGTGGCTGCCCTGGTTTGCAGCACAATATGCCGCAAAAAAAAGGATTGAAAGCATATGAAGCTGGATAGCACCGATTTGCGTATTTTGGCGGCGTTGCAGGCCGATGGCGCTTTGTCCAATGTGGAGCTGGCCCGGCGCGTGCATTTGTCGCCCTCGCCCTGTCTCACGCGGGTCAAAGCCCTGGAGGCCGCCGGGGTGATCGAGCGCTATGTGGCCCTGGTCAATGCCAAAAACTTGGGGCTGGGGCTGAACGTGTTCATCAGCATCAGCCTGAAAACCCAAAGCAAGGAGGTGCTGGCCGACTTTGAGCGGCGCATCGCCGAGCATGACGAGGTGATGGAGTGCTATTTGATGAGCGGCGATTCGGATTACCTGATCCGGGTGGCCTTGCCCGATATTGCCGCGCTAGAGCGCTTTATCTTGGAGCAGCTCACGCCGATTGCGGACATTGAAAAAATTCGCTCCAGCTTTGCCTTGAAGCAGGTGCGCTACAAGACGGCGCTACCGCTGGCGCATCTTTAAGAATGTGATAGCGCTTCCCGCAGGGATACCTAGAAAAATATAAAAAAACGCCTTTATTTTGTTATATATAAAGCGCCAATAGCTATTGATTTGGTTATTTGTTCAAGATCAGAATCGCCCGGAAATCATTCACATTGGTCAGCGTTGGCCCCGTCACCACACTGGCCCCCAGGGCTTGAAAAAAGCGGTGCGCATCGTGGCCGTCCAAGTGGGCCAAGGGGCTGAGGCCCTGGGCAAAAGCCTGCGCCAAGGTGTGCGGCCCGCTGCAGGCCCCGGCAATCTCGGCCCCGCCATCCACCCCATCGGTATCGCCCATCAGGGCATGGATGCGCGGATGCCCCCGCGTGGCCAGGGTAAAGGCCAGCAGGCATTCGACATTGCGCCCACCCAGGCCCGCCGTTTGCGGGGTGCTGCGCAGGGTGACGGTGGTTTCTCCGCCGCTCAGCAGCACACACGGCGGCTGAAAAGGCTGGCCACGCTGGGCCACTTGCAAGGCCAGGGCGGCGAGCACTTGGCCCACATCGCGGGCCTCGCCCTCGATGGCATCGCTCAGGATGTGGCAGGCAATGCCGTGCTGCTGCGCCACCCGGGCGGCCGCTTCCAGGGCCTGCTGGGGCGCGGCAATGAGGTGGGTGCGGGCGGTGGCCAGGCGCGGGTCGTTCGGTTTGATGGATTCGCCCGCGCCGCTTTCCAGTGCGGCCAGCACCGGGGGCGGCAGCTGCAGGCCATAGCGCTGCACGATGGCCAGCGCATCGGCGCAGGTGCTGGCATCGCCCACGGTGGGGCCAGAGGCAATGTCGGCCGGGTGGTCGCCCGGCACATCCGACAGCAGCAGGGTGATGACCCGGGCCGGGTGGCAGGCGGCGGCCAGGCGGCCGCCTTTGATGGCCGAAAGGTGGCGGCGCACGGTGTTCATCTCGCCAATGCTGGCCCCGCTGGCCAGCAAGGCGCGGTTGATGGCCTGCTTGTCCTGTAGCGTGATGCCCGGCAGCGGCAAAGGCAGCAGGGCCGAGCCGCCGCCCGAAATCAGCGCCAGCACCACATCGTCGGCCGTCAGGCCCTCGGCCAGGGCCAGCATGCGCTGGGCGGCGTGCAGCCCGGCGGCATCGGGCACAGGGTGGGCGGCTTGCACCACTTCAATGCGCTGGCACGGCACTTGGTAGCCGTAGCGGGTGACGACCAGGCCACTTAGAAGCCCGGGCCAGTGCTGCTCGACCACCTGGGCCATGGCGGCCGAGGCTTTGCCTGCGCCCAGGACGACCAAGCGGCCTTTAACCTCCTCAGGCCGGGGCAAATAGGGCGGCACGCACTGCGCGGGCTGGGCGCTGGCGATGGCGGCGGCGAACAGGTGCTGGAGCAGGTCAGGCGGCGGCATGGGGAGCTTTCAGGGGGTTTGCAAAAAATTTTTCAACCATACCAGCCCGGCCTGGGTATCGCCCAGGGGGTGGTATTCGCAGCCGACCCAGCCCTGGTAGCCGATGGCATCCAGGTGGCGCAGCAAAAAGGGGTAGTTGATCTCGCCCGTGCCCGGCTCGTGGCGGCCTGGGGTATCGGCAATTTGGATGTGGCCAATGTGCGGCAGCAGGCGCTGCAAGGTGGTGGCCAGTTCGCCCTCCATGCGCTGCATGTGGTAGATGTCGTACTGCAGCTGCAGGTTGGGGTGGGCCACGGCGTGCAGCACGTCCAGGGCCTGGGCGCTGCGGTGCAAGTAGAAGCCGGGCATGTCCACGGTGTTGATCATCTCCACCACCAGGCCGATGCCGTGCTGAGCCAGGGCCTCGGCGGCAAAGCGCAGATTGGCCACCAGGGTGTGGCGCACCAGCACCGGATCGGTATCGGCGGGGGTGCAGCCGGCCAGGCAATTGAGGCGCGGCACCTGCAGTGCGCTGGCGTAGGCGATGGCTTGGGCCACGCTGTCGCGAAATTCTTCTATGCGATCGGGGTGGCAGGCAATGCCCCGGTCACCGGCCGCCCAGTCCCCCGGGGGCAGGTTGTGCAGCACCACATGCACCTTGCTGTGGGCGATGGCATCGCGCAGGTCGGCGATGGCAAAAGCGTAGGGAAACATGAACTCCACTGCGCTAAATCCGGCCTGGGCGGCGGCGGCAAAGCGCTGCAAAAAGGGGCGCTCAGGAAACAGCATGCTCAGGTTGGCACTGAATTGCGGCATAGGAAAAATATTTTCAGTACAAAAAAGTGGCCCAAGCTTAGCGGGGTTGGGGCTGGGTTGGGGACAATGCACAGCGCCAGCGTGCTGCGCTTTTGCGCTGTTGTTCATTTTCCACTTCTCTGGCGCACGCCGTGCGCAAGGTGCCGCCCATGTTTCGTTTGCTGTCGCTGTCGGCCAAGATCAAAGCCGTGAGCTTGGTGTTCTTGCTGGCCGGGTTGGCCTCGGTCAGCATTACTTTGTGGGTGACCTGGCAGCTCGAAGGCGGCGCGGCGGCGGTGAATGAGGCGGGGCGTTTGCGCATGCAGGTGTTTCGCATGCAGCTATCGTTTCAAAACCATGAGCAGCATGTGCTTGACCAGGGCAATGCGCGGTTTACCGCCAGCCTGCAGTTGCTGCGCGAGGGCGATCCGTCGCGGCCTTTGCAAATTTTATGGACACCGCCGCTGCGCGCGCAGTTTGCCCGCATCGAAGAGGGCTGGCAGCACCTGAGCCGCATGCAAACGGCGGCCACCTTGCCCGAGTTTCGCGCCCAGGGCGATGCCCTGGTGCAGGTGATTGATGACTTGGTGACGTTGCTGGAGCGGGAGATGGTGCGCTGGACGGCGGGCCTGCACCTGTTCCAGCTGATGATGGTGGCGCTGGTGATTGGGGCGACCATCGTGTTCTGGATGATGAGTTACTGGGAGGTGCTCTACCCCCTGGAGCGCCTGGAAGGCGGCATGGCCCATATCCGCCAGGGGCAGCTGCAAACGCGCTTGCAGCTGGAGTCGGGCGGGGAGTTTGGCCGCGTGGCCTCGGGCTTTAACCTGATGGCCGCTTCGCTGCAATCGGCCCGGGAGAATCTGGAATTCAAAGTGCGCGAGAAAACCGCCAGCCTGCAGGCCCAGCATGCCCAGTTGCAGGCGCTGTACACCGTCAGCGCCCAAATGGCCGAGGCCGACAACCTGCAGACGCTGGCCCAGGGCTTTGTCCACCAAGTGCGTGCCAGCGTGCAGGCCGATGCCGTGGCGGTGCGCTGGTCGGACGAGGCCAATGAGCGCTACGTGCTGCTGGCCAGCGAGGGCCTGCCGCCCAGTCTGAGCACCCAAGAGCATTGCCTGCCCACGGGCGCGTGCATTTGTGCGCCGCCCAAAGAGGGGGCCAAAGCGCGGGTGATTCGCCTGCACACGGACGAGGTCGTCACCCTGCCCCATTGCCGCGAGGCTGGCTACGTCACCTTGGTGGGGGTGCCGCTGCGCCACCAGCAGCGCCTTCTGGGCGAGGTGAATTTGTACTTTGTGCAAGAGCAAACCCTGACCCCCGAAACCCATGCCCTGCTCACTGCCATGGCCGAGCACTTGGCCAGTGCGATGGAGAGCCTGCGCGTCACGGCCCTGGAGCGCGAGGCCGCCGTGGCGCAAGAGCGCAGCCTGATTGCCCGCGAGTTGCACGATTCGATTGCCCAATCGCTGGCATTTTTAAAAATCCAAACCCAGCTGCTGCGCGATGCCATTGCCAAAGGCAACACCGCCGCCCGCGACCGCAGCGTGAGTGAATTGGAGGTGGGCGTGCGCGAGTGCTACGCCGATGTGCGCGAGCTGCTGGTGCACTTTCGCACCCGCACCAGCGATGAAGACATTGGCCATGCCCTGCGCTCCACCTTGTCCAAGTTTGAGCACCAAACCGGCCTGAAAGGGGCGCTCATCATGGGCGGTGCCGAAGGCCTGCCGCTGCCCCCCGATGTGCAAGTGCAGGTGCTGCACATCGTGCAAGAGGCGCTGTCCAACATCCGCAAGCACGCCCAGGCCACCCAGGTCACGGTCAGCGTGCAGCGCCATCCGGTGTGGACTTTCAGCATTACCGACAATGGCTGCGGCTTTGCCTCGCAAGAAGTGGCACCAGATTCTTTGCACGTGGGCCTGGGAATAATGAAGGAGCGCGCTGCGCGTATCCATGCTGATTTACAGGTGATTTCCACCCCCGGAACGGGTACTACCGTGCGCTTGCAGCTCCCATCTTTAGCCGCTTTGCCCGCCTTGGGCGACCCCCTTTGATTTTTGACCGCCATGCCTGCTTACCTTGACCCGATCACCGTTTTTGTTGTCGATGACCACACCTTGTTTCGCCGGGGGCTGATGGCCTTGATTGGGCAGGATGCCGGGCTGCAGGTGATTGGCGATGCCAGCGATGCCAGCGAGGCGCTGCGCCAAGTGCCACAGCTGCAGCCGCAGGTCATCTTGCTGGACAACCACCTGCCCGGCGTGCTGGGGGTGGATGCCATTGCCGGGCTGCGCCAGGCCAGCCCCACCAGCCGGGTGGTGATGCTCACGGTGAGTGAAGACGGGCAGGACCTGGCCACGGCGCTGCGCAATGGGGCGCAGGGCTATTTGCTCAAAACCATGGATGGCGAACTGCTTTTTGAAGCCATCCGCCGCGCGGCGCGGGGCGAGCCGGTGGTCAGCCCCGAGCTGCTGGGCAAGCTGGTGACCGCCTTTCAAAGCCAAGGGGCCCCCGAACCCGCCGCCGTGGCCGAGGGGGCGCAGGGCACACCGGCCGCAGCGGCTTCGCCTTCGCCTTCGCCTTCGCCTTCGCCTTCGCCTTTGTCGCCGCGCGAAGAGGAGGTGCTGCGCGAAATTGCCCAGGGTGCGAGCAACAAGGAAATTGCCCGGCGGCTGGATATTGCCGAAACCACGGTGAAGATTCACGTGCAGCACATTTTGCGCAAGCTGGGCCTGTCTTCGCGGGTGCAGGCGGCGGTGTACGCCTCTGACCGCATACGCAGTGAATAATTGATAGCTGCATCCGCTTTACACATAAGCAGTTAAAGCGGTTTTTATTGAAAAATTAATTCCAAGGGACTACTCCTTTGGAACGAGGGTACCTGCAGTCCTATCGTTCTTTTGCCTTGCCTTTTAGCCCCACTGGCGGATAGGCAGCGCCAGGGCGAACGGGGAGGATGCAGGCCATTGCTGCTCTACCGGATTTTTGCAATGGCCTTCGCTTCTACCCCTTCTGTCAGTGCTGAGCGTTACAGCCGCCAGGCTTGGTCGGTGCTGATTGCCAGCACCTTGGCGTTTACCGTGTGCTTCATGGTCTGGATGATGTTTGCCGTGGTGGGCATCCCGATCAAGCAGATGCTCGACCTGAACGCCACCGAGTTCGGCCTGCTCATGGCCATGCCGGTGTTAAGCGGCTCTTTGGTGCGCGTTCCGCTGGGCATTTGGACGGACAGGTTCGGTGGCCGCATCGTCATGGCGGCGCTGCTGGCGATCACCGTGCCGGCGATTTGGGCGATTTCTTTTGCCACGCAGTTTTGGCATTTTTTGGCCATTGGCTTGGTGCTGGGGCTGGCGGGGGGCGCGTTCTCGGTGGGCACGCCCTATGTGGCCCGCTGGTTTCCCAAAGAGCGCCAGGGCATGGCCATGGGTGTGTTTGGGGCGGGCAACTCGGGCGCGGCGGTGAACAAGTTTGTCGCGCCGGTGATTTTGGTGGCCTTTGGCTGGAAGGCCGTGCCGCATGTGTACGCGGCCATCATGCTGGCGGCGCTGGTGGTGTTTTGGCTGATGAGCCACAGCGATCCGCGCCACCTGGTGCCCAGCCATGTCAAGTTTTCGGACCAGCTCAAGCTGCTGAAAGACCCGCGCGTGCTCAAGTACTGCCAGTACTACAGCATCGTTTTTGGGGGCTACGTGGCGCTGGCGCTGTGGATGGTGCAGTACTACGTGGGCGAATACGGGCTGGACATCCGCGTGGCCGCGCTGCTGGCGGCGTGTTTTTCGCTGCCCGGCGGTGTGTTGCGGGCCATCGGCGGGGTGCTGTCGGACAAATACGGTGCCCACAGCGTCACCTGGTGGGTGATGTGGGTGTGCTGGATTTGCTTGTTTTTGCTCTCTTACCCGCAGACGCAATTCACCATCCAAACCGTCAGCGGCGCCACCACCTTCCACCTCGGGCTGAACGTGTACGCCTTCACCGCCATCATGGCCGTGCTGGGGGTGGCGATGGCCTTTGGCAAGGCCAGCGTGTTCAAGTACATCAGCGACGACTACCCCGGCAACATCGGTGCCATCAGCGGCATTGTGGGGTTGGCCGGTGGTTTGGGCGGTTTTATCTTGCCGATTTTCTTTGGCGCTTTGCTCGATTGGACGGGCATTCGCTCCAGCGCTTTCATGCTCATGTACGGCGTGGTGTGGGTGTCGCTGATCTGGATGTATTTCACCGAGGTGCGCCGCACCAACGTCATGACTGCCCCGGCAGATCACCCCTCCCACTGATGCCCTTGCCCGGAGCCCGCATCCTATGACTTCCCCCACCCCCATCCAGCCCGCCACCCGCGCCGGGCGCACGCTCACCCTGTGGACCCCGGAGGACAAAGCCTTCTGGGAGCGCGAGGGCGAGGCGATTGCCAAGCTCAACCTGTGGATCTCGGTGCCCGCGCTGTTTCTGGCCTTTGCCGTCTGGCAGGTCTGGAGCGTGGTGGCCGTGAACCTGCCGGCACTGGGCTTTAAGTATTCGACCAACCAGCTGTTTTGGCTGGCCGCCGCCCCGGCGCTGTCGGGGGCGACGCTGCGCATTTTTTACTCATTCATGGTGCCCATCGTCGGCGGGCGGCGCTGGACGGCGCTGTCCACCGCCTCGCTGCTTATTCCCATGCTGGGCATTGGCTTTGCCATTCAAGACCCCAGCACCAGCTACCCGACCATGCTCATCTTGGCGCTGCTGTGCGGCTTTGGCGGGGGCAATTTCAGCTCCAGCATGTCCAACATCAGCTTCTTTTTTCCCAAAGAGCGCAAAGGCTCGGCCCTGGGCGTGAACGCGGGGCTGGGCAATTTGGGTGTGTCGGTGGTGCAGTTTTTAAGCCCGCTGGTGATTTCGCTGGGCATCTTCGGCGTGCTCGGTGGCGATGCCCAGGTGATGGTGCGCAACGGCGAGCCGCAGCACGTCTGGGCGCAAAACGCCGCCTTCATCTGGGTGCCATGGATAGCTATTGCCGCTGTGGCTGCTTGGTTTGGCATGCATGACATTGCCGATGCCAAGGCCAGCTTTGCGGCGCAAGCTACGATTTTTAAGAACAAGCACAACTGGCTGATGTGCCTGCTCTACCTGGGCACCTTTGGCTCGTTCATTGGTTTTGCCGCTGGGTTTCCGCTGCTGATGAAGGCGCTGTTCCCCGGCATCAACCCCTTGGCCTACGCCTGGATGGGGCCGCTGGTGGGGGCGCTGTCGCGGCCCTTTGGCGGCTGGCTGGCCGACAAGATCGGCGGCGGCGTGGTCACGCTGTGGAACTTTGTCGTCATGGTGCTGGCCGTGCTGGGCGTGCTGTATTTCTTGCCCAAAGGGGCCACGGGCTACGCCCTGCCGTTTGGCCCGCAGGAGGGCAGTTTTATCGGCTTCTTTCTGATGTTTCTGGTGCTGTTTCTGACTACCGGGGTGGGCAATGGCTCGACCTTTCGCATGATTCCGGTGATTTTTCTCACGCAAAAACTGCGCGCCATCACCGCACGCGGCCAGGGCAACGATGCTGCCGCCCGGGCCCAGGCCATCAAAGAGGGCAACACCGAAGGGGCCGCGGCCGTCGGCTTTGCCGGGGCGCTGGGCGCGTATGGCGGGTTTTTTATTCCGAAAAGTTACGGCAGCTCGATTGAGGCCACCGGCGGCCCCGAGTTTGCGCTGTGGATGTTTGTCGCTTTTTACCTGCTGTGCGTGGTGGTGACGTGGTGGTGCTACGCCCGCAAAAACGCTGAGATGCCTTGCTGACGTCTCCTTTCGCCCATTTTTTCTTCGATTTTCAAGGAGCCCTCGATGAGTCATTTACTCGACCGCCTGACGTATTTTTCGCAAGCCCGCGAAGAATTCTCCGATGGCCACGGCCAGACCAATGGTGAAGACCGCACCTGGGAAGACGCTTACCGCGACCGCTGGGCGCACGACAAGATCGTGCGCTCCACCCACGGCGTGAACTGCACGGGCAGTTGCAGCTGGAAGATTTATGTCAAGGGCGGCATCGTCACCTGGGAAACCCAGCAGACCGATTACCCGCGCACCCGCCCCGACCTGCCCAACCACGAGCCGCGCGGCTGCGCCCGGGGCGCGTCGTACAGCTGGTATTTGTATTCGGCCAACCGCGTGAAATACCCCCTGGTGCGCGGCCGCCTCTTGAAGCACTGGCGCGCGGCGCTGGCCGTGGCCAACAGCCCGGTCGATGCCTGGGCCGCCATCGTGCAAAACCAGGAGGCCCGCCAGGAATGGCAAAAGCAGCGCGGCCTGGGCGGCTTTGTGCGCAGCACCTGGGACGAGGTGAACCAGATGATTGCTGCGGCCAACGTGTACACCATCAAGCAGCATGGCCCGGATCGCATCATTGGTTTTTCGCCCATCCCGGCGATGTCGATGATTTCCTATGCCGCCGGCAGCCGCTACCTGAACCTGATCGGCGGCGTGCCAATGAGTTTTTACGACTGGTATTGCGACCTGCCGCCGTCCAGCCCGCAGGTGTGGGGCGAGCAGACCGACGTGCCCGAATCGGCCGATTGGTACAACTCCAACTTCATCATCGCCTGGGGCTCCAACATCCCGCAGACGCGCACGCCGGATGCCCACTTCTTTACCGAGGTGCGCTACAAGGGGGCCAAGGTGGTGGCCGTCACGCCCGACTATTCCGAAGTGGCCAAGCTGGCCGACCTGTGGATGCACCCCAAGCAGGGCACGGATGCGGCGGTGGCCATGGCCATGGGCCATGTCATCTTGAAAGAGTTCTACTTCGCCAAGCGCAGCAGCTACTTTGACGACTACGCGCGCCGCTACACCGACCTGCCACTGCTGGTCGTGCTGGAAGACAAAACCCTGCCCGATGGCCGCGTGGTCAAGGTGCCGGGCCGCTACGTGCGGGCCAGCGACTTTGTCGGCCAACTGGGCCAGGCCAACCACCCGGACTGGAAAACCGTGGCCTACAACGTCGATGGCCAGGTGGCGCTGCCCAATGGCTCGATCGGTTTCCGCTGGGGCCAAGACGGGCGCGACGACCAAGGGCTGTGGAACCTGGAGAACAAAGATGCCCGCCAGGGCAACACCGTCAAGCTCAAGCTCTCGGTGCTGGAAGACGGGGCGCAAGCGCACGAGATCACCGATGTGGCCTTCCCCTACTTTGGCGGGATTGATACCCCCAACTTCAACGCCAACGACCAGGGCAACGATGTAATGCTGCGCCGCGTGCCCATTACTTATTTGGATTTAAACGGAGAAGGCGTTGCTGGGCGTGTGGCAGTAGCTACGGTTTTTGATTTGCAAGTGGCCAACTACGGGGTGAACCGGGGCCTGGAGGGCGAGGGTGCCGACGGCGGCTACGATGCCAACGCCCCCTACACCCCGGCCTGGCAAGAGCGCATCACCGGCGTGCCGCGCGAGCAAATCATCACCATTGCCCGCCAGTTTGCCGACAACGCGGACAAGACCCACGGCAAGTCCATGGTCATCATTGGCGCGGCCATGAACCACTGGTACCACTGCGACATGAACTACCGGGGCATCATCAACATGCTGATGATGTGCGGCTGCATCGGCCAATCGGGCGGCGGCTGGTCGCACTACGTGGGCCAGGAAAAATTGCGCCCGCAAACCGGCTGGACGGCGCTGGCCTTTGCGCTGGACTGGATTCGCCCGCCGCGCCAGCAAAACTCCACCAGCTTCTTTTACGCCCACACCGACCAGTGGCGCTACGAAAAACTGGGCGTGGAAGAAGTGCTCTCGCCCCTGGCCGACAAGGCCGCCTACCAGGGCAGCATGATCGACTTCAACGTGCGCTCCGAGCGCATGGGCTGGCTGCCCAGCGCCCCGCAGCTGGAGATCAACCCGCTGCAAGTCGTCAAAGACGCGGCCGCCAAAGGCGTGGATGCCAAAGACCACGTGGTGCAGGGGCTGAAAGACGGCAGCATCAAACTCAGCTGCGAAGACCCGGACAACCCGCTGAACTGGCCGCGCAACATGTTTGTCTGGCGCTCCAACATCCTGGGCAGCTCGGGCAAAGGGCATGAATACTTCCTCAAGCACCTGCTGGGCACCACCCACGGCGTGCAGGGCAAGGATTTGGGTAAGGACGAGGCCAAGCCCATGGAAGTGCAATGGCACGACAAAGCGCCCGAAGGCAAGCTCGATTTGCTGGTGACGCTGGACTTTCGCATGAGCACCACCTGCCTGTATTCGGACATCGTGCTGCCCACGGCCACCTGGTACGAGAAGAACGACCTCAACACCAGCGACATGCACCCCTTCATCCACCCGCTGTCGGCGGCCGTGGATCCGGCCTGGCAGGCGCGCAGCGACTGGGAGATTTACAAAGGCTTTGCCAAAGCCTTCAGCGAAGTGTGCGTTGGCCACCTGGGCGTGGAAAAAGAGGTGGTGCTCACCCCCATCATGCACGACACCGCCGGCGAGCTGGCCCAGCCCTTTGATGTGAAAGACTGGAAGAAGGGCGAGATCGACCTGATTCCCGGCGTGACCGCGCCGCAAATCACCGTGGTCGAGCGCGACTACCCCAACACTTTCAAGCGCTTTACCGCCCTGGGCCCGTTGCTGGACAAGGTGGGCAACGGTGGCAAAGGCATTGGCTGGAACACGCAGACCGAGGTGGAGCAGCTGGGCGACTTGAATGGCCGCGTGCGCGAAGAAGGCGTGACGCAGGGCCGCCCGAAAATTGTCACCGACATTGATGCCACCGAGGTGGTGCTGCAACTGGCGCCCGAGACCAACGGCCACGTGGCCTGCAAGGCCTGGGAGGCGCTGGGCAAGCAAACCGGGCGCGACCACGTCCACCTGGCGCTGCACCGCGAGGACGAGAAAATCCGTTTCCGCGACATCCAGGCGCAGCCGCGCAAGATCATCAGCTCGCCCACCTGGAGCGGGCTGGAGAGCGAGAAGGTCAGCTACAACGCCGGCTACACCAACGTGCATGAGCTGATTCCATGGCGCACCCTGACGGGCCGCCAGCAGTTCTACCAAGACCACCCCTGGATGCGCGACTTTGGCGAGGGCTTTGTCAGCTACCGCCCGCCGGTACACCTCAAGGCCCTGCACGAGGTGCAAGGCAAGATGCCCAACGGCAACCCCGAGATTGCGCTGAACTTCATCACCCCGCACCAGAAATGGGGCATCCACAGCACCTACAGCGACAACCTGCACATGCTCACCCTCAACCGGGGCGGCCCGGTGATCTGGCTGAGTGAAGACGATGCCAAGCGCGGCGGCATTGTCGATAACGACTGGGTCGAGCTGTTCAACGCCAACGGCGCGATTGCCGCCCGGGCCGTGGTCAGCCAGCGGGTGAACAACGGCATGGTGCTGATGTACCACGCGCAGGAAAAGATCATCAACACCCCCGGCTCGGAAATCACCGGCACGCGCGGCGGCATCCACAACTCGGTCACCCGGGTGGTCTTGAAGCCCACGCACATGATTGGCGGCTACGCGCAGTACAGCTACGGCTTTAACTACTACGGAACGATTGGCACCAACCGCGACGAGTTCGTGCTGGTGCGCAAGATGCGCCGCGTCGATTGGCTGGATGCTGAAACCGAAGCAGCGGCCCAACACGCCTGAAAAAGAAGGAGAACACAATGAAAATTCGTGCCCAAATCGGCATGGTGCTGAACCTGGACAAGTGCATTGGCTGCCACACCTGCTCGGTCACCTGCAAAAACGTCTGGACCAGCCGCCCCGGCGTGGAATACGCCTGGTTCAACAACGTTGAGACCAAGCCCGGCATCGGCTACCCCAAAGAGTGGGAGAACCAGGACAAATGGAACGGCGGCTGGAGCCGCCACGCCGATGGCTCCATCACCCCGCGCCAGGGCGGCAAGTGGAAGATGCTGATGAAGATCTTTGCCAACCCCAACCTGCCGCAGATTGACGACTACTACGAGCCCTTCACCTTCGACTACGACCACCTGCAGTCGGCCCCCGAGATGAAGGCCGCCCCCACCGCCCGCCCGCGCAGCCTGATCACCGGCCAGCGCATGGAAAAAATCGAGTGGGGCCCGAACTGGGAGGAAATCCTGGGCGGCGAGTTCGCCAAGCGCAGCATCGACGTGAACTTCGAGCAGGTGCAAAAGGAGATGTACGGCCAGTTCGAGAACACCTTCATGATGTACCTGCCGCGCCTGTGCGAGCACTGCCTGAACCCGGCGTGCGTGGCCTCGTGCCCCAGCGGCTCGATCTACAAGCGCGAGGAGGACGGCATTGTGCTGATCGACCAGGACAAATGCCGGGGCTGGCGCATGTGCGTGAGCGGCTGCCCGTACAAGAAGATCTACTACAACTGGCAAACCGGCAAGGCCGAGAAGTGCATCTTCTGCTACCCGCGCATCGAGGCGGGCCAGCCCACCGTGTGCAGCGAGACCTGCGTGGGCCGCATCCGCTACCTGGGCGTGCTGCTGTACGACGCCGACCGCATCCAGGAAGCCGCCAGCGTGGAGCGCGACCGCGACCTGTACCAGGCGCAGCTGGACATCTTCCTTGACCCCCACGACCCGGCGGTGATTGCCCAGGCCAAGCGCGATGGCATTGCCGACAACTGGATTGAAGCGGCGCAGAAAAGCCCGGTGTACAAGATGGCCGTCGATTGGAAAATCGCCCTGCCGCTGCACCCCGAATACCGCACCCTGCCCATGGTGTGGTACGTGCCGCCGCTGTCGCCCATCACCTCGGCGGCCAATGCGGGCCACCTGGGCGTGAATGGCGAGATTCCAGACGTAGGCCAGCTGCGCATTCCCGTGCAGTACCTGGCCAACCTGCTCACCGCCGGCGACACCGCCCCGGTCATTCGGGCGCTGGAGCGCATGCTGGCCATGCGCTCTTACCAACGCAGCGTCCACGTGGACAAGGTGCAAAACCTGGCCGTGCTCAAACAAGTGGGCCTGACCGCGCACGACGTGCAGGACATGTACCAGGTGATGGCCATTGCCAACTACGAAGACCGCTTCGTCATCCCCAGCACGCACCGCGAGTACGCCGAAAACGCCTTCGACATCCGGGGCGGCTGCGGTTTCTCGTTTGGCAATGGCTGCTCGGACGGCTCCACCCCGGTGAGCATCTTTGGCAGCAAGAAAAAGCGCACCGTGCCCATCAAGGCCACGGTGTAGGAAAGGAGCGGTAACCATGTTGAAAACCACCTCGACCCCGGCCAGCCTGCGCATCACCTTGCGCGTGCTGGCCCGGCTGCTGGACTACCCCGATGCCCAGCTGCGCCCGCAAGTGGGCGAGCTGCTGCAGGCCCTGGCCGAAGAGAACGTGCTGGGCAAAGACCGCCTGGCCGAGCTGCACGCCCTGGGCCGCCAGCTGGCGCAGCACGATATGTACGCCCTGCAAGAGCGCTATGTGGAAACCTTTGACCGGGGGCGGCAGACCTCGCTGCACCTGTTTGAGCACATCCACGGCGATTCGCGCGAGCGCGGCCCGGCGCTGCTGGATTTGGCACAAACCTACGAGAAAGCCGGTTTGCTGTTCAACGCCCCCGAGCTGCCCGACCACCTGGGCGTGGTGCTGGAGTTCGCCTCCACCCAGCCCGCCGCGCTGGCGCGCGAGTTTCTGGGCGAGATGACGCACATCCTGAACGCCCTGTTCACCGCCTTGCTGCAGCGCCAAAGCCCCTACGCCAGCGTGATTGCCGCCATCTTGGAGGCAGCGGGCGAAAAAGCCCAGGCCGTGCCCCTGGCCCCCGAGCCGGACATGGACGAGGCCTGGGCCGAACCCGAGCCCTTTGACGGCTGCACCAACCAAGGGCAAAACCGCCCCAGCCCGCAAACGGTGCGCAAAACACGTTCTCAATCTTCCCAAGGAGTTGCGCCATGACCGCCTGGCTTGATCACTTTTTGTTCGGCCTGTACCCCTACATCTGTCTGGCCGTGTTCTTTATTGGCAGCTGGATTCGCTTTGACCGCGACCAGTACACCTGGAAAAGCGACTCTTCGCAGCTGCTGCGCCGGGGCAGCCTGCGCTGGGGCAGCAACCTGTTTCACATTGGTGTGCTGTTTTTGTTCTTCGGCCACACCGTGGGCATGCTCACCCCGCACTTTATGTACGAAGCCTTTATTAGCGCGGGCGACAAGCAGCTGATGGCCATCGTCAGCGGCGGCATTGCCGGGCTGCTGGCCTTCATTGGTGTGAGCCTGCTGCTGCACCGGCGACTGACCGACGCACGCATCCGCGCTACCAGCAAGACCAGCGACATCCTGCTGCTGTGGCTGCTGTGGGTGCAACTGGCGCTGGGGCTGGCGACGCTACCGCTGTCGGCCCAGCACCTGGATGGCTCGGTCATGATGCAGCTGGCCGGCTGGGCGCAGTCCATCGTCACCTTCCAAAGCAATGCCGTCGGGCTGTTGGCGGGCGTGAGCTGGGTGTTCAAACTGCACATGGCGCTGGGCATGACGGTGTTTTTGATCTTCCCCTTCACCCGCCTGGTGCATGTGTGGAGCGGCTTTGGCACCTTGGCCTACATCGCCCGGCCGTACCAACTGGTGCGGGCGCGGCGGTTGAATGTGCCCACAGGCCAGAACCAGCCCCGCTAAGGAGAGAAGCCGTGCACACCGGAACCGTTTCTGAAGCTGCGCAGCAAGCGAAGAAACTTTCCGCTCCAGCGCATCCGTCCGGGCACAGCGGCCAGCACAGGCAAGCCGCTTCCCGTCTGACTCACCGCAGTTGTTTGAGCGCAGCGCCGCAGGCGCGAAGCGAGTTCTGCGGTGCCCCAGCTGCGCCAGCACGCTTTCTTTGCCTCCTTTCTTGCGCGGGCAAGAAAGGAGGTCGCCCGCCGGGGCGAGACCCGGCCAGCGGAACCAACAATCCGCAAGACCGCATTGTTCGTAAATACTTTTAAAGAGAAGCTGTTACCGCACGCAAATAAACATTTTTAAAAACAAAACCATCAAAAACCTTGTATTTAAAAGCGCAAAAAGCTATCAATAAAGGATTCGCTATGCCACAAGCCATCGCCACAGCCGAAGCGGCCCACATCAACGGCATCCCCCTGCACGCCCCTGGCGAACACCTGCCCCCCGAGCTGCTGCGCCAACGCGCCTGCACCGAGCTGCTGCGCCAGCAGGCCCTGCAGCAAGGCTTGCTGGCCCAGGACGACCCGGCCCCGCACGACGGTGCCACCAGCGCCGCCGCCACGGCCGCCATCGAGCAGTTGCTGGAGCAGGCTTTGAGCGTGCCCGAGCCATCGGAAGAAGCCTGCCGCCGCTACCACGCTGCCCACCCCACCATTGGCGCGCGGGGCGAACGCGCCCACCTGCGCCACATTTTGTTTGCTGTCACACCGGGGGTAAACGTAAACCTGTTGCGCCAGCGGGCCGAGGCCTTGCTGCTGGAGCTGCGCTGCGCCGACGAGGGCGGCCCCGCTTTTGCCGAGGCGGCCAAAAAATGGTCCAACTGCCCCAGCGGGGCCGAAGGCGGTGACCTGGGCTGGCTCACCCGCGAAGACTGCGCCCCGGAATTTGCCCGCGATGTGTTCGAGGGCCAAGAAATCGGCGTGCTCGCCCGCCTGGTGCATAGCCGCTTTGGCCTGCACGTGGTGCAGGTCTGTGCCCGGCAAAAACCCGAAGCCAAGCCCTTTGAGCAGGTGCATGCCGCCGTGGCCCAGCAACTGCGCCACCAGGCCTGGCTGAACGCCCTGCGCCAGTACCTGCAGCTGCTGGCGGGCGAGGCCGAGGTGGTCGGCATCGACCTGGACGCGGCCAGCACCCCGCTGGTGCAATAAGCCGCAAGCGCAAGCAAAAAGCGTATGCCTGATGACGAGCTGCTGGAGCGCCTCCAGCACTTTCACCACAACGCCTTCCCCCAGTACCGGGCGCAGTTCCAGGCGCTGGTGCAGGACGGCCAACACCCGACCACGCTGTTCATCGGCTGCTCCGATTCGCGCCTGCTGCCCTATTTGCTCACGGGGGCCGGGCCGGGCGAGCTGTTTTTGGTGCGCAACGTGGGCGCATTTGTGCCGCCGTACGACGGCTCGCACGGCCACCACGGCACCACCGCCGCCATCGAATACGCCACCCTCACGCTGAACGTGCAGCGCATTGTGGTTTGCGGGCACAGCCACTGCGGGGCCGTGCAGGCGCTCTACCAGGGCGTGCCGGACGAGGCCATTAACCTGCGCCGCTGGCTTGACCTGGGCCGCCAGGCGGTGCTGCCCATGCAGCCCTGCCCGGAGGTGCTGCGCCGCACCGAGCAACGGGCCGTCGTCCTGCAACTGGAGCGCCTGCTGGACTACCCCATGGTGCGCCAGCGCGTGCAGCAGGGGCAGCTGACCCTGCACGGCTGGCACTATGTGATCGAGGAGGGGCAGGTCTACGTCTTCGACGTGGCCAGCGGCGGCTTCATTGCTGCTTCCCTGGCCGAGCACAGCGGTACCATGCCGTGCCCGCCTTGTCCCCCTCACCCGCCCTATGTAGAACACGACGGCCAGATTCCCGCCGTGTAACCCGTCCCCCCATTGCCATGAACACCACCACCATCGAACACTTCGACGACCTGCTGCGCATCGCCCGTGCCCAGCCCGAGCCGCAGCGCCTGCTGCTGGTCTTCGCCAGCGCCGGCCTGCCCGATCAGCCCAGCACCCGCCAGCAGGCGCAGTTCGCCCAGGCCCAGGGCGGCACGCTGGAGCCGTTGCTGTGCGTGGACAAAAAGCCGGCAGAAATTGCCTCGTTTGCCGCCCTGCTGGAAGAGTCGCACACCCTGGAGGCCCCCTTGCCCCAGCCCTGGTCGCTGGTCTTTGTCGCCGCCCTGGGCGGGGTGCTCCATGAAGAGCCCAGCGATGCCCAGGTCGATGCGCAACTGCACCGCATGGTCGAATCCATTCGCGGCGGCATGGTCAATGCCTACCTGCCCTTCAACCGCCAGGGCCAGCCCGTGCAACTGCAACCGGGCTAGTGAGGGAGGCTCTGCACGAATCCTCGCGCCGCCGCCTCCCACCCCACCGTTTGACCTTGCCACCATGGCAAGCCTTACAGTCCCCGCATGACTGAAGGAACCACTGCCATGAATACCGCAGCCAGCGCCGTTACCGCCCCCACCGCCGCCGCCGTGACCCTGCCGGTGCAGGGCATGACCTGCGCCTCGTGCGTGGGCCGGGTCGAGCGGGCCTTGAAAAAACTGCCCGGTGTGGCCAGCGTGCAGGTCAATCTGGCCACCGAAAGCGCCACCCTGCACTTTGAGGGGCCGCCCGACGTGGCCGCCGCCATCGCCACCATTGAAAAATCCGGCTACGCCGTGCCGCAGGCCAGCGTTGAGCTGCAGGTGCAGGGCATGACCTGCGCCTCGTGCGTAGGCCGGGTCGAGCGCACGCTGCGCCGCGTGCCCGGCGTGCAGGACGTGGCGGTGAACCTGGCCACCGAACGCGCCCGCATCCAGCTGCTGGCGGGCACGCCGGAGCAGGCGCTGATTGCTGCCGTACACAAGGCCGGTTACGAGGCTACGCTTGTCGTGCAAGACACCAGCGCCCAGGCCCACGATGCCCAGGCGCAGCGCCAGGCCGCCGAGCGCCAGCGCTTGCAACGCAGCCTGGGGTGGGCCTTGGTGCTGGCCTTGCCTGTCTTTATTCTGGAAATGGGCGGGCATGTTTTCCCGCCGCTGCATGGGTGGATCGAGGCCACCATCGGCATGCGCACCAGCTGGCTGCTGCAATGTGTGCTGACCAGCGCCGTGCTGCTGGGGCCGGGGCGGCAGTTCTACGCCCTGGGCGTGCCTGCCCTGCTGCGCGGTGCGCCGGACATGAATTCCCTGGTGGCGCTGGGCACGGCGGCGGCGTTTGCCTATTCGGTGGTCGCCACCTTCGCCCCCGGCGTGCTGCCCACGGGCACGGTGCATGTGTATTTTGAGGCGGCGGCCGTTATCGTCGCGCTGATTTTGCTGGGTCGTTTTTTAGAGGCGCGGGCCAAGGGCCAGACTTCCGATGCCATCCGCCGCCTGGTGCAATTGCAGGCCAAGACCGCCCGCGTGCAGCGCGGCGCTGGCGCATGGCAAGAGGTGGACATCGTGCAGGTCATGGCCGGCGACCGGGTGCAGGTGCGCCCCGGCGAGCGCATTCCCGTCGATGGCGTGGTGCTGGAGGGCGAGAGCTTTGTCGATGAATCCATGGTCAGCGGCGAACCCGTGCCCGTGGCCAAGCAGGCCGGGGCCGAGCTGGTCGGCGGCACGGTGAACCAAAACGGCGCGTTGGTTTTTGAGGCCACCAAGGTCGGCGGTGATACGCTGCTGGCGCAAATCATCCGCATGGTGGAGCAGGCGCAAGGGGCCAAGCTGCCCATCCAGGCGCTGGTCGACAAGGTCACCATGTGGTTCGTCCCAGCGGTCATGGCAACAGCGCTGCTCACCTTTTTCGTTTGGTGGTTGTGGGGGCCGCAGCCCGCACTGAATTTTGCGGTGGTGAATGCCGTGGCCGTGCTCATCATCGCCTGCCCCTGTGCCATGGGGCTGGCCACGCCGACCTCGATCATGGTCGGCACCGGCCGCGCGGCGCAGCTGGGCGTGCTGTTGCGCAAGGGCGAGGCGCTGCAGCAGCTCAAAGCCACCCGCGTCGTGGCCGTCGATAAAACCGGCACCCTGACCCTGGGGCGACCCGTGCTGACCGATCTGGCCCTGGCCTCCGGTTTCGACCGCGCCCCGGTGCTGGCGGCCATCGCGGCGGTCGAGGCGCAGTCCGAGCACCCCATCGCCCGTGCCATCGTCCAGGCCGCCGAGGACGAAGGGCTGGCGTTGCCCACGGTGGCCCAGTTCGAAAACCTCTCCGGCATGGGCGTACGCGCCCAGGTGCAAGGACACCACGGCGGCCAGCGCATCGAAATCGGTGCCGATCGCTTTATGCGCCAGCTGGGGCTGGATGTGACCGCGTTTGCTGCTGCCGCCGAGCAACTGGGACAAGAGGGCAAAACCCCGCTCTACGCCGCCATCGATGGCCAGCTGGCCGCCATGCTGGCCGTGGCCGACCCGATGAAGCCCAGCACCCCCGCAGCCATTGCCGCGCTGCACCAACTGGGGCTGAAGGTGGCCATGATCACTGGCGACAACCGCCACACCGCCCAGGCCATTGCCCGCCAGCTGGGCATTGACGAAGTGGTGGCCGAAGTGCTGCCCGGCGGCAAGGTCGAGGCCGTGCAGCGCCTGCAACAAAGCCATGGCACGCTGGTGTTTGTTGGCGACGGCATCAACGATGCCCCGGCGCTGGCGCAGGCCGATGTGGGCATCGCCATTGGCACCGGCACCGATATTGCGGTGGAAGCGGCGGACGTGGTGCTCATGTCCGGCGACCTGGGCGGGGTGCCCAAGGCAATTGCCCTGTCCCAGGCCACCATGGCCAATATCGCGCAAAACCTGTTCTGGGCGTTTGCCTACAACGTGGCGCTGATTCCGCTGGCCGCCGGGGTGCTGTACCCGGTCAATGGCATGCTGCTGTCGCCCATGTTTGCGGCGGGGGCGATGGCTTTGTCCAGCGTGTTTGTGGTGAGCAATGCGCTGCGGTTGCGCAGGTTTCAGCCTTAGGGGTGATGATAAAAAGAAGCGTTTTACGCTGGTATTTATTGAAATTTAAGGTGTTTTTATAGTGAAGTTGTTTGTTTGAATGCGGGTGCAGCTATTAATTTTTATAGCTTATTTTTGCGGCGGCTGGCCGGGACTCGCCCCGGCGGGCGACTGACTTTCTTGCCCGCGCAAGAAAGTCAGCAAAGAAGGCGTGCTGCGCAGCTTTTGCACCGCAGAACTCGCTACGCGCCGCTTTGCGGCGCTGCGCTCGGACAACTGCGGTGAGTCAGACGGGATGCGGCGTGCTGGTTATGGCGGCTGCGCTCTGACGGATGCGCTGTGGTTGGGCGTGGCTGCTTCGCTTGCTGCGCAGCTTCAGAAAATTCACAGTCCAAGCGCAAGCATCAAGCGTCCTGACTATCGGGGGCGCTATCCGCCTCGGATTCCCGGCTGGGAACGCGAAACTCTTCGGCCGCCCAGGCTCCCAGGTCGATGCGCTTGCAGCGTTCGCTGCAAAAAGGCCGCCAGCGGTTGCTGGGTGCAAACAGGGCCGGGCCGCCGCAGGTTGGGCAGGCCACTGTGGGCGGTGTCGATGCGGGTGGCTGGGGGGCGGCAGGTGTGGTCATGGGGCCGGGGCAGGAGCGGGTTTTTAGGCGCACAGCGTGAGCTCAAAATCGGCATTGACCGTGCTGGTCTGCCAGTGGTAATGGCCGTTTTGCAATTGCATTTGCTGCAGCCGCACAGAAACGATCAGGCGGTTGCCACTGATTTCAGGGATCAAGCCCAGCGCTGGATCAATGCGCAGCCGCAGCAATTGGTAGGCTTTGGACGAGGGCAGCGATTGCTGAAATTGCCCATTGCTGGCCGCCACCCTTTGCGGGGTTCCTGTGTCCCGCAAGAGGCCCAGAAGCAGAAAAATGGCATCGGCCAGGGGCTTTAAGCATTGGCCCCAGTGGCGCAAATCATTCTGGCGCTGCTCCGCCGGGAAGTGTTGCCAGTGGTGGTAAGCCGGCAGGTCAAAACCGTTGGTGCCACCAGGGATTTCCAGGCGGCTGCGCAGGGCGTTGAGCATTTCGCTGTCGAGCAAGCTTTGGCCGGATTTACCCGTTTGGGCATGCAAGCTGGCATAGCGTTGGTTGAGCTGGTCGATGATTTTGGCCAGCATGTTCTGGGCGATGTCCGGGTTGTCATGCAGGCCATCGAGAATGTTTTTTTGTCGCTCTAAATCTCGCATCACGTCCGATTTGAGGTCGGTGCGCGAGGCAATTTCCACAATCTCAAACATGGTGGCCAACGCAAAATGGTGGTCCAAGGCCGATTCACGGCCCATCAATTCGAGCAAACGGCGAAAAAGCTGCTCTAGGCGCAAGTAAGTGCGCACACGCTCGTTGAAGGGGTATTCGTACAGAATCACGCGGGGACTTTGCGGTGGTTGGGCAGTAGCGGACAGGTTTTCCGGGCAGGGGCGCTAATCATAACGGCAACTTTTGTGAAATTGATAGCACCTGTGCCCGCAATTGCTCCAAAGTGATTCCGTCATTCTCGATGATCCAATCGGCCACAGCGCGGCGTGCTTCTCGTGTGGCTTGGCTGGCAATAATGCTGCGCACGGCTGATTCATCGAGCTGGCTGCGCTGCATTACACGGGTAATTTGGGTGGCTTCACTGCAATCAACGACCAAAATGGCATCTACCTGCGCGCGCCAATATGCCGATTCGACCAGCAAAGGAATATCGAGCACCACAACCTTGGCCCCCGCGTGTTCGGCTTGGGCAATTTGTGCTGCCAGGGTCGTTTGCACCAGGGGGTGGAGGATGGCTTCCAGGCGCTGGCGCTCATGGGGGTGCTCAAACACCAAATTGCGCATGGCTGCGCGATTCAGGCTGCCATCCGCAGCCATCATGTGGGGGCCAAAAGCGTCGGCAATTGCTGGCATGGCTGCGCCGCCGCTGGCTGTTAAGTTGCGAGAAACAGCATCGGCATCCACTACCGTGGCCCCATATTCGGCCAAGAGTTGGGCAACGGTGCTTTTGCCGCTGCCAATGCCACCGGTCAGGCCGAGCTTGAAAATACCAGCCATTACAAACCAAGCAAAGCCAAGAATTTTTGCATCATGGTTTGCGCCCCAAAAAATAGCACAGCAAAACCGGCTCCGGCCAAAAATGGCCCAAAAGGAATATATCCACCCGGCCGCAAGCGGCTATTGATTTTTAAAGCGATGCCAATGATTGCGCCAATGACCGACGAGGCCAGCAAAATCGGCACCAAGGCCTGCCAGCCAAACCAAGCCCCCAACGCTGCGAGCAACTTAAAGTCGCCGTAACCCATGCCTTCTTTGCCAGTGGCCAATTTAAAAACCCAGTAAATACTCCACAGCGATAAATAACCCGCAGCAGCGCCCCACACCGCATCTAGTAAATTAATTCCCGTCCAGCCCAAAGTGGTTGCCATCAAGCCCGCCCATAGCAGTGGCAAGGTCATGCTGTCGGGCAGCAGCGTGGTATCCCAATCAATCAATGCCAGGGCCAGCAAGACGGCACTAAAGCCGCACCACACCAAGGCGGCGGCAGTCGGCCCCCAATGGGCGGCATTCCAAGCAAACAATAAGGCGGTGGTGATTTCGACCAACGGGTAGCGCACACTAATGCGGTGCTGGCACTGGCTGCAGCGCCCACGCAACACCAGCCAACTGAGTACGGGAATATTTTCAAACCAGCGAATGCCGTGCCCACACTGGGGGCAGCGCGAGTGCGGGTGTGAGAGGGTCAGCGCTGGTGCCGGAGGGGTAAAGTCCTCTTGCCCTGCTTGTGCTGCCATGTGCTCGGCGCACTCGGCATCCCATTGCGCTTCCATGATTTTGGGCAAGCGGTGGATGACAACATTTAAAAAGCTACCAACCAATAAGCCCAAACAACCGAAAACAATCATCGCACCAGTGGTACCTAATGAGGCGAAGAACTCCATTAAACCACCTGGCCGAGTTTAAAGATGGGCAGGTACATAGAGACAACAATGCCGCCAATAATAGTTCCCAAGAAAACGATAATAATCGGCTCCATCAGGCTGGATAAGCCTGCGACCATTTCATCTACTTCGGCTTCATAAAAATCAGCAGCTTTGCCTAGCATGTGGTCAATAGCGCCGGATTCCTCCCCAATGGCGCACATTTGCAGCACCATACTCGGGAATACGTTGGCATCGGTCATGGCGACAGCCAAACTGGTGCCGATAGAGACGGATTTTTGAATTTTATCGGTAGCCTCTTTGTAAATAATATTGCCAGAGGCACCGCCGACAGAATCCAAGGCTTCGACCAAAGGAACGCCGGCCGCAAACATGGTGGACAGGGTGCGTGTCCAGCGGGCAATACACGATTTATCAATCAGTGCCCCAAAGACGGGTAGCTTGAGCAAGGCACGATCCATAAAAACTTGGACTTTGGGGCTGCGCTTCCACGCTTGTAGAAAAAAGTAAATACCGCCGCCCAAAATACCAAAAATCAACCACCAGTAAGTAGTAAAAAATTCACTCATCCCAATCACGAACATGGTCGGAGCAGGAAGGTCAGCGCCAAAAGAGCTAAATACCTCTTTAAAAGCTGGAATTACGAAAAGCATAATCAAAGTCACAACCACAAAGGCTACGATAATCACCGAGATTGGGTACATCAAGGCGGATTTGATTTTGCTTTTAATCGCTTCGGTTTTTTCCATGTATGTCGCTAAGCGATCAAGCAGTGATTCTAAAATACCTGCAGATTCACCGGCTTCAACCAGATTGCAGTACAGATCGTCAAAGTACATGGGATGGCGACGAAAGGCAATACTGAGGGATGTGCCTGTTTCTACGTCTTGCCGAATTTCGTTGAGTAACCTGGTCACGCTGGGGTTGGGGTTGCCTCGGCCAACAATGTCAAACGACTGGAGTAAGGGGACACCGGCCTTCATCATGGTGGCCATTTGACGGGTAAACAGTGCAATATCTTTGGGTTTGATTTTTTTACCCGAAGACATTTTGCGTTTTTTTATTTTTGTAACCAAAATGCCTTGGCGGCGCAAAGTATTTTGTGCCGTCGCCTCGCCTGCCGCACGCAATTCACCCTGAACAATGCGGCCTTGTCGATCCTTGCCCACCCACTCAAAAACCGATTCTTTAACTTTTATCGTTCCAGTAGCCATGCGTACCTCTGGTTAAGCTTTGCTTGTTTTATAGATTGGTGACAGCGATAACTTCTTCCAAGGAGGTTACGCCTTGTTTTACTTTGTGTAGCCCTGATTCACGCAAAGATTTAACCCCTTCTTTGCGTGCTTGATTGGCAATTTCCAAAGCAGAACCATCTTTGAGAATAATTTCTTGCATCGCCTCGGAGATGGGCATGACTTGGTAAATACCGACCCGGCCTTTGTAGCCATTGTTGCATTCAGCACAACCTACGGGTTTATAAGGTGTCCAGCTGCCATCCAGCTCTTCTTCTTGGTAGCCCGCTTCCAAAAGGGCTTCATGTGGAATATCGACCGGTTCTTTGCACTTTTTGCAAAGCCTGCGGCCCAGCCGCTGGGCGGTAATCAATATCACACTGGATGCAATATTAAAGGGTGCGATGCCCATATTGCGCATGCGGGTGAGGGTCGTGGGGGCATCGTTGGTGTGCAAGGTAGATAACACCAAGTGACCGGTTTGTGCAGCTTTGATAGCAATGTCGGCAGTTTCCAGATCGCGAATCTCACCCACCATGATCACGTCTGGGTCTTGGCGCAGAAAGGATTTAAGAGCGACGGCAAATGTCAGGCCCGCTTTGTCATTCACGTTCACTTGATTGACACCCGGCATGTTAATTTCGGAAGGGTCTTCTGCCGTTGAAATGTTCACCCCAGGCTTATTCAAAAGATTCAAACAGCTGTAGAGCGACACGGTTTTACCCGATCCGGTGGGGCCGGTTACTAAAATCATGCCGTAAGGGCGACTGATGGCGTTCAGAAGGCGCTCTTTTTCTTCTGGCTCATACCCTAAGGCATCAATCCCCATTTTTGCGCTGCTGGGGTCCAAAATACGAATAACGATTTTTTCGCCAAATAAAGTGGGCAGGGTAGAAACCCGAAAGTCAATGACTTTTTCCGGCCCCATTTTGAGCTTCATGCGCCCGTCTTGTGGAACCCGCTTTTCTGAAATGTCTAGGCGTGAGATAACTTTGATGCGCGAAGCGAGCTTGTCTTTAATCGCAATGGGCGGAGCGGCGATTTCGCGCAATTCACCATCAATGCGAAAGCGAACGCGGTAATTGTGCTCATAGGGTTCAAAGTGCAAGTCTGAAGCCCGCATATTGAAAGCATCAATCAGCATTTTGTGCAGAAATTTGACGACCGGGGCATCTTCAACATCGGAGCCATCGGCTTCATTCTTATTTGATTCATCGACATCTTTAATGTCCTCCAGATCAAAATCTGCCGCGCTGCTGAAAGACTCCAGAGATTCGCTGGTCGTTTTGGTGATCTTATCGACCAAGGCAACCAGTTTGTCATGTTCGGCAATCAGCCAATCGACCCCTACCTGCGCGGTAAATTTGATTTTTTCAGCGGCTTCTTTATTGGTGGGGTCGGCGGTAGCGATCACCAAGCGGCTGCCGCGTTTGGCCAAGGGCAGCACTTTGTAGCTGGCGCACAGCTTGCCGTCGAGCAGGTCTTTCGGGATGCGGTTGATATCCAGGGCTTGCACGTCCACCAAGGGGATGCCAAAAATCCCAGAAACATGGTGGGCCAGATCGGCTGCCGAAAGCACGCCGGATGCGACCAGTTGAGAGGCAAAACTGGTTTTGTTGGCCAAGGCTTTTTGGGAAAGTTCTTCGCCAGCGGCAGCCGAGAGCTTGCCCGCAGCAATCAAGGCACGGGCCAAGCCAGCGAGAGGGGGAGGTGTTGTCGTCGTTGTCATTGCGGTGCAGATGAGCCTGTGAAAAGCGCAGAACAGCTGTCTATCATCGGCAATAGCATAGCCGGTGTGTGGCCATTTTCAGGCGCACGCCGACCGGGATGCGACGGCGAACCAACACTAAGCGGTGTTTTCAGCGCTTATGGGCTTTTCAGGGGCGGCAAAACAGTCGCGAAATGTAAACACGATCGAGGTGAACAGCATGGCGGCCAAGGCCATGGCCGCAGCGATCATGAGTGCCATGGCGATATGCCCTACGACCAACGAGAGCAGGCCGGTGACCAAGGTGAGCACCGCTGCCACCAGTAAAAACAGCGTCACCCACCCCACGCCAAACATGAAAAAAGCCCCGATATTGCGGGTGCAGGCCACGATGCTGAAAAACATGGCTTTGAACGCCGGCAGGTTGTGCCAGTGCACCAACGCCGGGGCGTGCCAAAAAAGAAAAGACAGGGGCAGGTAGAGCAAGCAGGCGGTCCACATGGCGGCTTGGAAGCTGGCGCTTTGCGCCAGCTCTTGGCTCAGTGGGGCCAGCCCCAAATACACCCGGGCGAACTCGCCGCCATCGACCAGGCTGGACAGGAACATCACCAGGCCAAACCCCACGGCGTAGCAAGCGCCCAGCGTGGCCAAGGCGGCCAGGCGCTCTTTGCCTTGGCGCAGGATGTGCCAGATCAAGACCGGGGTGGGAACCCGGTTGCTCCACACTTCGGCAGCGGCCACCATCATGATGAGGGAGAAGGTGGGCAGCAAGGTCAGTGCCAAAATGGTGCCGACAATGGGCAGGGCGCTGATGAGCGACATCCCGGCCATGCACAGAAAAAACAAAGCGGCCAAAGCGATGGGTTGGCGCCAAAAAGTGCGCACGCCCAATTTGACCCATTCCAGGCCCATGCGGGGTTTAACGAGTTGAAGTTGCATGCCGTGTTTTTACTTCAAGCGCAGCGGCTGCGTGATGCGCGCGCGCAGCACCCGCTCAAAATGGCGCGGATCGTGGGGGGTGAGCAGGGCCGCTTCGCGTGGCAGGTGGTAATCCCACAAGCGGGAAATCCAAAACCGCAGTGCCCCGGCCCGCAGCAAATCGGGCAGCAATTGCTGCTCTGCGTCGGTCAGTGGGCGCACGGCTTGGTACGCATGCAACATCGCCTGGGCCAAATCAGCGTGGTGGCTGCCATCGGTGTGGTGGATGCACCAATCATTCAGTGCCACGCACAGGTCGAATAACCACGTATCCACTCCGGCAAAGTAAAAATCGAAAAAACCGGTGAGGGCGGTCCCCTCAAACATGACGTTGTCGCGAAAGAGGTCGGCATGCACTGGGCCACGCGGTAGGGCCGCATAGGCTGTGCTGCTCGCGATGGTGTTTTGGTGGGCCAGCTCTGCTTGCAGCAGGTGCGCGGCCTCGGTGGCCATAAAGGGCAGCACCTGGGGCACCGTGGCATTCCACCAGGGCAGGCCGCGCAAATTGGGCTGGTGCAGGCCAAAATCTTGCCCCGCCAAATGCATGCGCGCCAGCATGTCGCCGACGGCAGCGCAATGCGCAGCATCGGGCAGCAATTGGCTGGCCCCATGCAGTTTTTGCACCACGGCGGCAGGTTTGCCACAGACGCTGTGCAAGATGGCCCCGGTGTGGCGATCGGCTTGCGGATTGGGCACGGGAATGCCCTTGGCGGCCAGATGGCGCATCAGCTCCAAATAGAACGGTAGCTGCTCGGCGGTCAAGCGCTCAAACAGCGTCAGCACCCAATGGCCTTGGGTGGTGTCTAAAAAATAATTGGTGTTCTCAATGCCGCCTTGAATGCCACGCAGGCCGGTCAGTTGGCCGAGGTTGAGGCGCTCTAGCAGAGCGCGTGCTTGGTCTTCGCTAACTTGGGTAAAAACAGCCATGGGGGAGCAACGCAGGGGGCAATGGTCAAGAAAAGCCCCGCGCGTGCAGGGCTGAGGGGCCAGAGGGGGCAGGGGGCAGGCTTAAAACTGCAGCGCTTTCCAGGTGCGTCGGCCATTGGTGCCGTCTTGCGCAGCATCCTTGCCGGGCTTGGACGGGGTCACTTCATAGGCAGGGAATTTGCCGCTCTTGGGCTGCACAGTAATGTTTTTGGTTTCACCACCCACGCGCAGCTCGTTGATTTGGCTGCCTTTGTCCTCGTGGTGAATGCGCTCAATGCGCTGGTTGTGGCGGTCGTTGCCGCCGGGGGCGGCTTGTGCCGCCGGTGGCTCGGCACTGTCCGTCTGGGTAGCAGGTGTTTGGGCACAGGCCAGGCTACTGAGGAGCAGGCTGGCAAGAAAAAATGAGGAGGAGGTGGCGGCACGCATCCGCGCATTGTAGATGCCTTGTTTCGATGCGGCTGGGTGGGCGCGGGCACAATTGCGGGCTATGACGCGCCTTATGACATATCCCCCTACCTTGCTGCTGGTCGATGGCTCCAGCTACTTGTACCGTGCCTACCACGCCATGCCCGACTTGCGGGCCGTGCCAGGCGACCCCAGCAGCCCGGCCACGGGGGCCATCCGTGGCATGGTGAATATGCTGCAGGCGCTGACCAAAGAGCCGCAAACGGCCCAGGCGGCCTATGCCGTGTGCGTGTTCGATGCCAGCGGCCCCACCTTCCGCGATGACTGGTACCCCGACTACAAAGCCAATCGCTCGCCCATGCCCGACGACTTGCGCAGCCAGATCGACCCCATCCACGAAGTGGTGCGGCTGCTGGGCTGGAAGGTGCTGAGCGTGCCCGGTGTCGAGGCCGACGACGTGATTGCCACCTTGGCCCATATCGCGGCGGCGCAAGGGGTGCAGACCATTGTCTCCAGCGGCGACAAGGACTTGAGCCAGCTGGTCAATGCGCACATCACCATCATCGACACCATGAGCGGCAAGCGCCGCGACGTGGCCGGGGTGGAGCAAGAATTTGGCGTACCGCCCGCGCTGATGGCCGATTACCAAGCCCTGGTGGGCGATGCGGTGGACAACGTGCCCGGTGTGGCCAAAGTGGGCCCGAAAACGGCGGTGAAGTGGCTGCAAGAGTTTGGCAGCCTGGACGGCCTGATCGCCCAGGCGGGCAGCATCAAGGGCGTGGCCGGCAGCAACCTGCGCGAAGCCATTGCCAGCGGCCAGCTGGCCCTGAGCCGCCAACTGGTCACGATGAAGACCGATTGCGACCTGAGCGCCTATGCCCCCAGCCTGCCGGATTTGACGGATCTGAAAAAACAAGAGCTGGATACGCTTAATCTGCGCCATTTTTACGATAAATATGGCTTTAAAGGCTTGGCAAGAGCGCTTGAAGCTCCTAAAAAAGAAGCTCCCAGCGCCAGCAGCGACGACCTGTTCAGCAGCTTTGACAGCGGCGATGCCGCCAGCACCGAAGTGGCCGTGGCCGCTCAGCAGCGCGAAGTGGCCTACCACTGCATTCAAACCCAGGCGCAACTGGACGAATGGCTGGCCAAAATCCATGCCGCAGAGCTGACCGCCATCGACACCGAGACCGACAGCCTCAACGCCTTGCAGGCACAGCTGATCGGCATCTCCTTGAGCGTGCAACCGGGCGAAGCGGCCTACATTCCGCTGGGCCACGAAGGTCTGGATGCCGTGCAGCAGCTGGCGCTGGCCGACGTGCTGGCCCAGCTCAAACCCTGGCTGGAGGATGCCAGCAAGCCCAAGCTGGGCCAGCATGTCAAGTACGACCAGCACGTGCTGGCCAACCACGGCATCACCGTGCGCGGCTACCAGCACGACACCATGTTGCAAAGCTATGTGCTGGAAGTGCACCGCCCGCACGGCCTGGAGAGCCTGGCGCTGCGCCACACCAACCGCACGGGCCTGAGCTACGAAGACCTGTGCGGCAAGGGCAAAAACCAGATTCCCTTTGCCCAGGTGCCGCTGGACAAGGCCTGCGCCTACGCCTGCGAAGATGCCGACCAGACCCTGGACGTGCACCGCGTGCTGTGGCCACAAATCCAGGTGCAGCCGGGGCTGCTGCACATTTATGAACTGGAGATGGCCACCAGCGAGGCGCTGTTTCGCATGGAGCGCAACGGCGTGGCCATCGACGCGCAGGAGCTGGCCCGCCAGAGCAACGACCTGGGCACACGCATCGTCGCGCTGGAACAAGCCGCGTACGCACTGGCCGGGCAGCCATTCAACCTGGCCAGTCCCAAGCAACTGGGCGAAATCTTCTTTGACAAGCTGGGCATGCCCGTGGTGAAAAAAACGCCCACCGGCGGGCGCAGCACCGATGAGGAGGTGCTGGAAAAACTGGCCGACGACTACCCCCTGCCCGCCAAAATCCTGGAACACCGCAGCCTGTCCAAACTGAAAAACACCTACACCGACAAGCTGGCCCACATGGCCCTGCCGCGCACCGGGCGCGTCCACACCCACTACGCGCAGGCCGTGGCCGTGACCGGGCGGCTGTCCAGCAACGAGCCCAATTTGCAAAATATTCCGGTGCGCACGCCCGAGGGGCGGCGCATTCGCCAGGCCTTCATCGCCCCGCCGGGCCGGGTGATTGCCAGCGCCGACTACAGCCAGATTGAGCTGCGCATCATGGCCCACCTGAGTGGCGACGAGGCCCTGCTGAACGCCTTCCACCAGGGCCTGGACGTACACCGCGCTACGGCAGCCGAAGTGTTTGGCGTGGCGCTGGACCAGGTCAGCAGCGAGCAGCGGCGCTTTGCCAAGGTGATCAACTTTGGCCTGATTTACGGCATGAGCAGCTACGGGCTGGCGAAAAACTTAGGCATCGACAACCAGGCCGCGGCCGCCTACATCGACCGCTACTTTCAGCGCTACCCCGGTGTGAAACGCTATATGGACGACACCGTGGCCCTGGCCCACGCCCAGGGCTATGTGCAAACCGTGTTTGGCCGCCGCTTGTATTTGCCGGATATCAACGGCGGCAACGGCCCGCGCAAAAAAGCGGCCGAACGCGCCGCCATCAACGCCCCCATGCAGGGCACGGCGGCCGACTTGATCAAAAAAGCCATGGTCGCCGTGCAAAACCGGTTGGATGCCGCCCAGCCCGAGGTGCTGCTGATCATGCAGGTGCACGACGAACTGGTGTTTGAGCTGCCCGCCGACAAGGCCGACTGGCTGCGCCAGGAGGTGCCCGCGCTGATGGCGGGCGTGGCCCAGCTCACCGTGCCCCTGCTGGCCGAGGTGGGCGTAGGGGCCAATTGGGAGCAAGCGCATTGAAAGCGCATTAGGTCAGGGCCGTGCGGGCCGTCTGCAGGCCCGCGCTGGTGGGACAATTGCGGGTTTTCTGGGGCTTGACAGCGTGTGTAGTCTGGATGTGTGGCGACTGTGCGCTGCAATGGATGCGCTATTTTTGGCGCAATTTATCCCTGAAAACATTGAAATATAAGCGAAATTAGCAATGGTATTGATAGCAATTATTTTGGCCACCCTGGTCGCAGGAATCGGCAGCGTCTGGGTGGCCGACGCGCTGTTGCGCATCGGCTTTGGTCGCGCCAGTGCAGGGCGGGCGCAGCAAGGGCTGCTCAGCCTGGCGGCCGGGGCGCTGCTGGCCACGGCGTTTATGCATTTATTGCCCGAGGCGTTTGCCAGCGGGGCCAATCCCCAGCATTTATTCACCACGTTGTTGATTGGCATCGTGTTTTTCTTTTTGCTGACCAAGGCCGAGCTGTGGCACCACGGCCATGAGCACAGCCATGCCCCGCAGGTGCAAAACCTGCACCATGGGCACGACCACCCCGCGCATGCGCACGACCACGCGCACCACCACCCCACCTCCGGCTGGTCGCTGCTCACCGGCGACAGCGTGCATTGCTTTGGCGATGGGGTGTTGATTGCCTCGGCTTTTTTGGCCGATATGCGCCTGGGGCTGATTGCCGCCGTTTCGGTGTTGGCGCACGAGGTGCCACACCACATGGGCGATTTGATCGTCATGCGCCGGGGCAACCAGCGGGGGGTGGCGATGCTCAAAGTCTCCCTGGCTGGCTCGATTACCGCGCTGGGCGGGATTGCTGGCTACTTTTTGGTGGGCCAACTGCACGATTGGCTGCCGTTTTTCCTCACCGTGGCGTGCAGCAGCTTTATCTATGTGGCGCTGTCCGACTTGATTCCGCAATTGCAAAAACACCTCACGGCGCGGCAAACCCTGACCCAGGTGCTGTGGCTGGTGCTGGGCATTGCCCTGGTCACCACGGTCAGCAGCTTGGCCCACGACCTGGCCCACCAAGGCCACGACCACGACCATGACCACGCGGGTGGGGGCCATGCCCCGGCCCATTCCATTCATGCAGACGAACACTGAATCTTCCTCCCCCTTCACCGCCGCCAGCGCCGCACCCCCTGCCACCGCCGCCTCAACACCCCGCACCTCGCGCACCGCCATGGCCATGGCGCTGGCCGTGTGGCTGGGGTTGTGCGCCGGTGGGCTGGCCTTATGGCAGGCTACGCCGCACACCGCGCCCGTGCCTTTGCATTCTTTGCGGGTGGAGCGCGGCAGCGCCCCGCC
>NZ_JAFNME010000023.1 GCF_017368815.1 Comamonas denitrificans
GGTCATTGGGGGGTGGGCCTCATGCATCGTGCGCACCCTCTAGGCGCTTGTCCCAGTCCTCGACCTGCAGGCGCTGCAGCCGTCCCTGCACCAGGCGCTGCCAGGACGGGGGGAGGTTCAATTGCGCCAGGGCGTGCAGGCTGGTGCTGTCCAAGCACTGGTGGTAGAGCACTTGCAGCACGCGGGTGAGTGGCCAATCGGGGTGGGGGCGTTCGAGCAAATACAGCGCATCGCCCGCCTGCACCTGCCCGCCTTCAAGCACGCGCCAGTACCAGCCGGTGCGCCCGGTGGTTTGCACGTGCCGGGCCATGTGGGCGTGGCCAAAGCGGGTGTTGAGCTTCCAGCAGGGCTGGCGGGTTTGGGCCAGCTCCAGCAGGCAGCTGCCCACACGCACACGGTCGCCCCAGCACAGGCTGGCCTCGGTCATGCCGGTGGTGGAAAAGTTTTCGCCAAACGCCCCCGGCTGGCGCAGCACTGGCAGGTCGCCCAGTTCGGCTTGCCAGGTGGCGTAATGCTCCCAAGCGTAGTGGTGGATGGCCTTGTCCGGCCCGCCGTGTACGCTGCGGTCGCCCTGCTCATCGCCCTCCAGCCCCTGGGCGGTGAGGGTGATGGGGCCGGTGACAGGGTGCTTGTCGATGCCGCTCATGCCACCGGGGCGGCCATCGAATCGGGCATAGGGGCGGGCGCGGCCCCGCAAAACGGTGTGCAGGGTGCCAAGAAGCGTGGAAGTCATAGCGCAGCAGTGGGCAAAGTCAAACTGCGCAAACCATACACCGCCCAGGGCGGTGTTGTGGCGTTGGGGGTGGCTTCAGAACGTGTTCACGCTCTCCTCGCGGGTGTGCAGTCGCGGCCTCGGGCGGTCTGCGGCGTTGCAAATCCTCGCCATAGCTACGGCTATGTCTGTGGTTTGCGCCTTGCAGCCCATCCCGATCCGCATCCCGCACCCCTTCGCGCGCAGAGCGTGAACACGTTCTAAGACTGCAGGTTTTGCAGCTGCGCGGCGCGGGCCAGTTGGCGCTCAACGGCTTTGGGGTGCATGCCGTACATCTGGGCAAAGGCGGCCGGGGTGGCCGCGCCGCTGGCCGCAAAGGAGCGCTGCACGGCTTCGGCGCGGGCATCTTGCTCGGCGGCGTAGTCCAGCGCGGCGGTGATGGTCTCCAGCGCCTTGGGCTCTTTGGTGTTGGCCCGCTCTAAAAAGGCTTCGCGCGTCAGGCCACTGTCCATAAAGAGCTGGGCAATGCGCCGTTGCAGGCGCTGTTGCTGCTCTTCGACCGTCTCGCCGGGGCGGGGTTTGCGGCGTTTGAACACTTCCAGCACGGCGTGCAGAACATGCTCGGGGGCCATGGGTTCGACCGCATTGCCTTGCAAATCATGGCGCTGCGCCCCGCTGGCCACGGCCTGCAGGTAGCGGGTGGAGCGGGTGTGGATGGCCATGGCCACTTTCAGCCCGGCTTTGTCCAGCGTCTCGCCATGGGCGGCCAGCAGGTCTTGAAAAATGCCGCGTTTGAGCGGCTGCACGGTGGCCCCAAACAGTGCCGGGTACAGCTGCGCCAATTGCAGCAAAACGGGGTGCGGGCCCCGCTTTACGGCGGCCGTGTTGGCGGGGGGCAAGGTCGAGGCCTCGGGCGAGGCAGCAGCAGCGGTGGTATCAGTCATGGGCGGGCAGCCAAGGCTGCAAAGAAAAAACCAAAGCCCGCGATGATGCCAGCATTAGGCTGTTTGCGCGGGTGAGCGCGATTTTTTCAGGCTTAATCGGTCAAAAGCCCCTTGAAATAAACACACTGGCCGACATCTTGGAGGGCCTGCAGGTCCAACCCCGGCCGCAAGCCCCGGCGCACTCTGCCATCGCTTCACATTGCCTTTTACAAAAGAGTTGTCATGCAACGCCGTTCTTTCCTTGCTGTGCTGCCGTTGGGGGCCTTGCTTGCCGCCTGCAGCCCGGCGGTACCCACGCAGTGGCTCATTGGCACTGAAACCATCGAGGCGGCCCTGCAGCGGCGTTTTCCGCATGACTTGCCCTTGGCGGGGTTGTTGCAATTGAGTCTGGCCCAGCCGGTGCTGACCCTGCACCCCCCAACCCAGCAAATCGAGGCCCTGCTGCAAGCGGCGCTGTCCGGCCCCGCGCTGGGCAAGGTGTACACCGGAGCGGTCAGCCTGCGCTGCACCCTGGTCTTCGATGCGGCCACCGCCAGCGTACAGGCCCAGCAGGTGCAAGTGCAGCAAATGCGCTTGGATGGAGCCCCCGAAGCGTTGGCGCAAATGTTCAGCGCCTACGGCCCGTATGTGGTCGAGCACGTGCTGCAAGACTGGCCGCTGTACACCTTGAGCGCTGAGCAGCAACAGCAACTGAGCCGCTTGCATCTGGCGGTGGGCGACATCACGGTGCACGCCGATGGTCTGCGCATCGCTTTGCATTCAGTAAGCTCCTAACGCACCCCACGGCGCTTTTCTGGCAACAGTGTGTTGTGCATTGCGGCCCTAGTAAAACCGCGCTGAAGCTGCAACTATTCACCACGCGCGGCCCTCAGAACGTGTTCACGATCTCCTCATGGGTGTGCGGGTGCGGCTTCGGGCGGTCTGCGTCGTTGCAAATCCTCGCAATAGCCAAGCTATTGCTGTGGTTTGCGCCTCGCAACCCATCCCGAACCGCATCCCCCACACCTTCATTCGAGACCATGAACACGTTCTCAGTGTTTTGGGGCTGGTGCTGGTTTGAAAGGTTTGCTGATGTCGTCCTCCTCCTCCTCCTCCTCCTCCTCCCCCATCCTGCGCCGCCTGCCCCTGGGCAGCCAATGGCCGTGCATGAACCCCTTTTTATTCTGTGCCCACCATCTGGATGCCTACCCAAAGGGCAATGGCGCGTATGGCCCCGATGCGGCCTTGCTTGCCGGGCGCAATCTGGGCCATGACTTCAGCGGCCAAGACGGCTGGAACATGTACCACGGCCACACCGTGCCGGGCTTCCCTGTGCACCCGCACCGGGGGTTTGAAACCATCACCCTGGTGCGCCAGGGCATGCTCGACCACGCCGACTCGCTCGGGGCCATGGCCCGCTTTGGCGAAGGCGACGTGCAGTGGATGACGGCGGGCAGCGGCGTGCAGCACACAGAGATGTTTCCTCTGCTGCACACCGACCGGCCCAACCCGCTGCAGCTCTTCCAAATCTGGCTGAACCTGCCCGCCAGCCACAAGATGGACCCCGCCCACTTCACCATGTACTGGAACGAGACCATCCCCCGCCTGCACCACCACGACGCAGCCGGCCACACCACCACCGTCACCGTGGTCGCGGGCCCCTTGCCGGGGGCTGAAGCACCCTTGCCGCCACCACCGGCCTCGTGGGCCGCCCAAGCCGGCAGCGATGTGGCCGTGTGGATCATCGAACTGGCCCCTGGGGCGCAGTGGCAGCTGCCTGCTGCTACCAATAAAGAAGCTGTACGCGTACTTTATTGGTATGAAGGTGATGGTTTAAGTGTTGAAAACAAAGCAGAGCAAGCGCAAACAGCTCTTCAATTAGACAGCCAGCACGCCGTGCAACTGCACAACACTGGCCAGCAAACCGCCGCCTTGCTGCTGCTGCAAGGCGTGCCGATTGACGAGCCCGTGGCCCGCTACGGCCCCTTTGTGATGAACACCGAGGCCGAAATCCACCAAGCCATCAGCGACTACCGCCGCACCCAGTTCGGTGGCTGGCCCTGGCCAGAAAGCGCCCCCGTACACGGCCCTACGCCCCGGCGCTTTGCCCGTCGCCCCGGAAAAACCGAGGATGAGTGCCCCCCAGCAGCGGCCTAACCCCTGGCCTTGGCCCAGTGGCCCAGCGCTGGCATCAGCGACAATGGCCGCCTTGTTTTGTTTTCACCCACCATCCCATGCCAATTACCCAAGACACCGCCGTTACCCTGCGCTACACCGTGCATGAATTGCTGCCCAATGGCAGCGCCTTGAAACTGCTGGACAAAGGCCATATGGCCTACCTGCACGGCGGGTATGAAAATATTTTTCCGAAAGTGGAAGCGGCCCTGGCCGAAAAAACCGTGGGCGACAGCGTGACCGTGGACCTGGCCGTTGAAGATGCCTTTGGTGCCATTGACAACAGCCTCAAGCGCACCATCCCCAAAGGCGACTTTCCCCCCGGCGTGAAAGTCGGCGGCCAGCTGCGCGGCAGCAACGACCAAGGCGAGCCGCAGGTGTACAACGTCGTGAAAATCAAAGGCCCCGTGGTACTGCTGGACGGCAACCACCCCTTGGCGGGCAAAGCCCTGCGCTTTACCGCCAGCGTGACCGAGGTGCGTGCGGCCACAGCCGAAGAAATCGCCCACCGCCACGTGCATGGCGGCCACGGGCACCACCACTGATCACCCCGGAATTTTTTCCAGGCAATACCCCAGGCCCCGCACCGTGGCGATACGGATGGGGCCTTTTTCAATCTTTTTGCGCAGGCGGTGGATATAGACCTCGATGGCGTTGTTGCTCACCTCTTCGCCCCACTCGCACAGGCGCTCGACCAATTGCTCTTTGCTGACCAAGCGGCCTGCGCGCTGCAGCAGCACCTCCAGCAGGCCCAGCTCGCGGGCGGACAGCTCGACCATCTTGCCGTCAATGGTGGCCACGCGGCCTGCTTGGTCGTAGGTCAGCGGGCCATGCTTGATGGTGCTGGTGGAGTTGCCCATGCCCCGGCGGGCCAGGGCGCGCACCCGCGCCTCCAGCTCTTGCAGGCTAAAGGGCTTGGCCATGTAGTCATCGGCCCCCAGGTCGAGGCCTTTGACGCGCTCTTCCACGGCATCGGCGGCCGTCAAAATCAGCACCGGCAGGCTGTCGCCACGGCTGCGCAGGCGGCGCAACACCTCCAGCCCATGGATGCGCGGCAAGCCCAAATCCAAAATCAGCAGGTCAAAATGGTTGTGCGTGACCAAGGCGGTATCGGCCTCGGCGCCGTTGGCCACGTGATCCACCACGGCGCCAGAGGTTCGCAAGCTGCGCAGCAAGCCATCCGCCAGGACTTGGTCATCTTCGGCAATCAAAATGCGCATACTTATCGTCTCCTTACAAATTGCGGGCGCAAGTGTAGGGGGATCGGTGCCACCGTGTTGGCCTTGCCTGCAGAGAAAAATAGCTTTCAGGCCAGATTTTTCAATGTGCTGCGCCATTCCGTAAAAAACCTAGTACAAACCCTTGTTGGTTTTTGTGCGTTTGGCATGACGGGCTATCGTTAGATAGCGTTGATTTTTTTGGCCGCCAAAGGCCTGGCCCTACAATGAAGGGTTTGTAGCAAAGCCTTGGGCTGGCCCGCTGAGGGCACTGTCTTGCCCGTTACCCCCCCTCTTTTTTTGTGGAGTCTTTTGTGTTTATTTCTTCTGCTTTTGCCCAAACTGCCCCCGCTGCCGGTGGCGACATCATGAGCCAGCTGGGCCAGTTTTTGCCGCTGGCGCTGATGTTTGTGGCCCTGTACTTCATCATGATTCGGCCACAAATGAAACGCCAAAAAGAGCACCGTGCCATGGTGGAGGCGCTGGCCAAAGGGGATGAAGTGGTCACCGCCGGTGGCTTGCTGGGCCGTGTGGCCGATCTGGACGAGCAGCACCTGTTTATCGAAATTGCCAGCGGCGTGAAAGTGCAAGTGCAGCGCCAAGCCGTGACGCAAGTCTTGCCCAAAGGCTCTTTGAAATAATCCCGGCTGCAGGGGCGCTGTTCTGCAGCGCACTGCAGGCCTTGACCCTCGCGCCGTTATGAATCGTTATCCATTCTGGAAGTACGCTATCTTAGGGATAGCGTTGCTGATTGGGGTGATC
Organism: Comamonas denitrificans; assembly: GCF_017368815.1. Classification (GTDB taxonomy): domain Bacteria; phylum Pseudomonadota; class Gammaproteobacteria; order Burkholderiales; family Burkholderiaceae_C; genus Comamonas; species Comamonas denitrificans. Next base: position 5,790 of record NZ_JAFNME010000023.1, read on the forward strand.
TTCACCCTGCCCAATTTTTTTGGCGAGGCCCCTGCCGTGCAGGTGTCCTCGGCCAAAGCCACCCTCAAAGTTGATCTGACCACCTTGAAACAGGTGGAAGCGGCCTTGCAAGCGGCCGGCGTAACGCCCGACACCCTGGGGCTGGAAGGCAACTCGGTTCGCGCCCGGTTCGCCACGCCCGACGAGCAGCTCAAGGCCAAAGATGCCATTGAAAAAGCGCTCATCACCGACCCCACCGACCCGATGTTTATCGTGGCGCTGAACCTGGTGCCGCGCACCCCCGCCTGGCTCTCGGCCCTGGGGGCCCAACCCATGTACCTGGGGCTGGACCTGCGCGGTGGCGTGCACTTCATGCTGCAGGTGGACATGGACGCTGCGCTGACCAAAAAGACAGAATCTCTGGCGGGTGACTTGCGCACCATGCTGCGGGACAAGGGCATCCGCCATGGCGGCATCACCCGGGATGGGCAAACCGTAGAAATCCGTTTGCGCAACGAGGCCGACATCACCGCCACCCGCAACCTGATCACCGACCAACTGCCCGACCTGCAAGCCCAGGTGCTGGGCAGTGGCAGCGAGCAGCGCATCCGCGCCAGCATCAAGCCCGAAGCCCTGCGCAAAGTGCAGGAGCAGGCGCTCAAGCAAAACATCACTACCCTGCACAACCGCATCAACGAGCTGGGCGTGGCCGAGCCGGTGATCCAGCAACAAGGCCTGGATCGCATCGTGGTGCAATTGCCCGGCGTGCAGGACACCGCCAAGGCCAAAGACATCTTGGGCCGCACCGCCACGCTGGAGCTGCGCATGGTGGATGAATCCTCCGAAGGCCGCGCCGCTGAACTGGGCACCGCGCCGGTGCCCTTTGGTGCCGAGCGCTACCTGGACCGCAACGGCCAGGCCGTGATCGTGTACAAGCAGGTCATCCTGACCGGTGAGAACCTGACCGATGCCCAGCCCGGTTTTGACAGCCAAACGCAAGAGCCCACCGTGAACCTGGTGCTCGATGCCAAAGGCGCGCGCGTTTTCAAAGACATCACGCGCGAGAGCATTGGCAAGCGCATGGCCATCATCTTGTTTGAAAAAGGCAAGGGCGAAGTGGTCACCGCCCCGGTCATCCGCAGCGAAATCGGCGGCGGCCGGGTGCAAATCTCGGGCCGCATGACGGCGCAAGAAGCCAGCGACACCGCGCTGCTGCTGCGTGCAGGTTCGCTGGCCGCACCCATGGACATCATTGAGGAATACACCATCGGCCCCAGCCTGGGCGCCGATAACATCCAGCGCGGCATTGACTCTGTGGTCTGGGGCATGGTGGCCATTGCCGTCTTCATGTGCGCGTACTACGCGCTGTTTGGCGTGTTCTCCACCATCGCTTTGGGCGTAAACGTGTTGCTCTTGATGGCGGTGCTGTCCATGCTGCAAGCCACCTTGACCCTGCCCGGCATTGCCGCCATGGCGCTGGCCATTGGCGTGGCCATTGACTCCAACGTGCTCATCAACGAGCGCATTCGCGAAGAGCTGCGTGCGGGTATGTCGCCCCAGCAAGCCATCCACGCCGGTTACGACCGCGCTTGGGCCACCATCCTGGACTCCAACTTGACGACGCTGATCGTCGGTCTGGCCCTGCTGGCCTTTGGCTCGGGCGTGGTGCGCGGCTTTGCCGTGGTGCACAGCATCGGCATTGCCACCAGCATGTTCTCGGCGGTGTTCTTCTCGCGCGGCCTGGTGAACCTGTGGTACGGCGGCAAGAAAAAGCTCAAGAGCCTGTCCATCGGCCAAGTCTGGAAGCCAGAGCCGGAGGCGGATACCGCCCCCACCGGCGCATCGCTGGCCTCGATAGCCACCTCGCCGCTGCAGTCCCCGGCAAAGACCGACCAACCCTAAAGGAGGATGAGATGGAGTTTTTCCGCATCCGCAAAGACATTCCCTTCATGAAATACGCGTTGATTTTCAACGTGATTTCGATCCTGACCTTCGTCCTGGCCGTGTTCTTCCTGGTGACGCGCGGACTGCACCTGTCGGTGGAGTTCACCGGCGGCACCGTCATGGAGGTGTCCTACACCCAGGCGGCCGACCTGCCCAAGGTGCGCGACACCGTGGGCAGCCTGGGCTACCGCGACGTGGTGGTGCAAAACTTTGGCACCGCCCGCGATGTGATGATCCGCCTGCCGGTGCAAAAAGGGGTCACCTCCGCCCAGCAAAGCGAGCAAGTCCTCACCGCACTGCGTGCCCAGGATGCCGGGGTGGAGCTGCGCCGCACCGAATTCGTCGGCCCGCAGGTGGGCGAGGAGCTCATGACCAACGGCCTGCTGGCGCTGGGCGTGGTGATGCTGGGCATCATCATCTACCTGGCGTTTCGCTTTGAATGGAAGTTTGGCGTGTCCGCTGCGTTCGCCAACTTTCACGACGTGGTCATCATCCTGGGCTTTTTTGCCTTCTTCCAGTGGGAGTTTTCGCTGTCCGTGCTGGCCGGTGTGCTGGCCGTGCTGGGCTACTCGGTGAACGAATCGGTGGTGGTGTTCGACCGCATCCGCGAAAAATTCCGCAAGACGCGCAACATCAGCACCCCGGACGTGATCGACCACGCCATCACCTCCACCATGAGCCGCACCATCATCACCCACGCCTCGACCGAGGCGGTGGTGCTGGCCATGCTCTTCTTCGGTGGCCCCAGCCTGCACTACTTTGCGCTGGCGCTGACGATTGGCATCGTGTTTGGGATTTACTCGTCCATCTTTGTCGGCTCGGCCCTGGTCATGTGGCTGGGTGTCAAGCGCGAGGATTTGGTCAAAACCAAGAAAGAAAGCCACGATCCCAACGACCCCAACGCAGGGGCCGTGGTTTAACAACGCGCCAAGAACGCCTTCTTCCATCAAAAACCCCTGCACCTTAAGCGGTGCAGGGGTTTTTTATTGATAGCTGGTTGCGCTTTATTTATCGCAAATTTTGATTAAAACAGTAGTTAATCAATGCAAATAAAGCGCAAGCAGCTATTAATTTAATAAAGCTTGCAGCTGCTGGGCCAGTACCACCGCCACGTCTGCCCAATCTGTTGCCACGCCACAGCGGCGCATATCGACCGTGGTCAAATCCAAATAACCGCAGGGATGGATGCGCTGGAAAGGCTCCAAATCCATCGCCACGTTCAGTGCCAAACCGTGGTAGCTGCAGTGGCGGCTGACCTTGATGCCCAGTGCCGCGATCTTGCCCAGGCCGGTGAAATCAGGCTGCGGCGCGGCGCTGCCCGGTAAGCGCCGCTGGGGGCGTTGGGGCAACGCGGCATGGCTGGCTGGATCGTCCAGGCGCACATAAATGCCGGGGGCACCGGCCACGCGGTGGCCCGTAATGCCAAAGTGCGCCAGGGTGCGGATCGTGGCCTCTTCGAGGCGGTGGACATACTCTTTCACAAAGTACCCCCGGCGTTGAAAATCAAGCAAAGGGTAGGCCACCACCTGCCCAGGGCCGTGGTACGTCACCTGCCCGCCCCGGTTGGTGGCCACCACGGGAATGCTGCCTGCAGTCAGCACATGCTCGGCCTTGCCGGCCAGCCCTTGGGTAAAGGTGGGTGGGTGCTCGCACAGCCACAGCGCATCGGGCGTGTGCGGCCCACGCGCTGCCGTCATGCTTTGCATGGCAGCGACGGCGCAGGCGTAATCCACCCGGCCAAGAAAGCGAATGTCCAGGGCGGCAGGAGCGCTGGCTTGCATCAGAGCACCACTTTGACGCTGGGGTGGCCCGTGAGGGCGAGGTACAAGTTGTCCAATTGTTCGCGGCTGGTGGCCGTGACGGTAATGGTTACACCCAAATATTTCCCACCGCTGCTGGGGCGCAATTCGACGGTTTTTTCATCGTAAAAAGGGTCAAACTGTTTTGCAATTTGGTGCACAGTGTGGACCAAATCCTCGGTATGCAACCCCATGACTTTGATGGGGAAAAGGCTGGGGTACTCGATCAACGAGTCCTTGCGCAGATGGGCAGCAGTCTCTGTAGCAGGCATAAGAAATTCTTTGAATCAAAACAGGGGGCCTGGCCAGTGCCGTGCTTGGCAGCATGGCTGGCCTGGCGTTGAACAGCCCCCCAACGGGGTGAGTATTGGGTAGAAACACGTACCAGCGGCCAATAATGGCCCCAACCTGCCGGGGTTTCTACGTATAATCAGAGGATTTTGTAAAAAGTTCCAACTGCACTGAGGACAGTTCAACACCATGGATCAATGGACTCAGGATTCGGAATTTGAGGCTCAACAGTCACAATTCAAGCCCTTAAATGCGCAAGAGGCGCAAGCGTGGCGTCAGCGTAACCCCCAATTATCGGTGGGTCGTTTGATTGCTAGCCAGTGCGTGGTAACGTTGCTGGTTGCTTTGGTTGCTTGGCTGATTGCAGGTGCAGCGGCAGGGCGCTCGGCAGGCTACGGCGGGTTGGCAATTTTGCTCCCGACAGTGGTTTTTGCCCGGGCCCTCGGGCGCCAAGCCACTCATGCCGGTGCAGCTATTGCGCGGCTTTTTGGCTGGGAATTGGTGAAGCTGGTGCTGTGCATTGCCATGTTGGCAGCGGCTCCGCGCTTGGTAAGCGATCTGAACTGGTTGGCGCTGCTGGCCGGTTTGGTCTTGGTAATGAAAACTTATTGGCTGGCCTTGTTCACAGGGCGGGCCAGTGCTCCTAAAACCACTGATATTTGAGGGAAGAGTTGTACGATGGCTGCTGATGCACACGCCCCCACCGCAAGTGAATACATTGTTCACCACTTGCAACATCTGCAAAACATCAAGCAGAAGAGCATCATCGATTTTTCGGTGGTAAACATTGACTCCATTGTGGTTGGTATCCTGACGGGTGCCCTGGCAGTGTTCCTGCTGTGGCTCGGTGCCCGCAAGGCCACCTCTGGCGTACCCGGGCGTTTCCAAGCCGCTGTAGAAATGCTGGTGGAGATGGTGGATAACCAAGCCAAAGCCAACATCCACAATGCCCAAAGCCGTAAATTCATTGCACCGCTGGCACTGACCGTGTTTGTCTGGATTTTTGCGATGAACGCCATGGACATGTTGCCCGTCGATCTGCTGCCCGTGCTGTGGCAGACGGCCCTGGGTGACTCCCATGCCTACTTGCGTGTCGTGCCCACGGCCGATCTTTCGACCACGCTGGGTCTGTCCTCGGCAGTGCTGATTCTGTGCTTTGTGTACAGCGTCAAGATCAAAGGCATGGGCGGCTGGGCGCATGAGCTGGTTACCGCCCCCTTTGGCACCAGCAAAAACCCTGTATTTGCCGTTATCTTAGGCGTGGTGAACTTTGCCATGCAGATCATTGAATACGTTGCTAAAACGGTATCGCACGGGATGCGACTGTTTGGCAACATGTACGCTGGTGAGTTGGTGTTCTGTCTGATTGCCCTGATGGGTGGCGCGGCGGCGATGTCGCTCTCTGGCGTGTTGCTCCCCGTGGGGCACATCATTGCAGGCACGATTTGGGCGATTTTCCATATTTTGATCATCACCCTGCAAGCCTTCATTTTCATGATGCTGACGCTGATTTACCTCGGCCAAGCGCATGAAGCTCACTAAACCTTCGCTTTCCCTTTAACTTTTCAACCTTTCTTTCATCTCTAGGAGTCATCATGGAAAACATTCTCGGTCTCGTTGCTCTGGCCTGTGGTCTGATCGTTGGTTTGGGCGCGATTGGCGCTTCGATCGGTATCGCTCTGATGGGCGGCAAGTTCCTGGAGGCTTCTGCTCGCCAGCCTGAACTGATCAACGAGCTGCAAACCAAAATGTTTATTTTGGCCGGTCTGATCGACGCTGCTTTCCTGATTGGTGTCGCTATCGCCCTGCTGTTCGCTTTTGCCAACCCCTTCGTCCTGGCCTAAGCTCCCATCAACGCCGAAGAATAGAAAGGTGTTGCCGTGAGTATTAACGCGACCCTGTTCGTTCAGGCCATTGTTTTCCTGATCTTGGTGTGGTTCACGATGACATTCGTGTGGCCCCCGATCGCGAAAGCACTGGATGAGCGAGCCCAGAAAATCGCCGATGGCCTCGCTGCTGCTGACAAAGCCAAATCCGAACTGCGTGCTGCCAACCAGCGCGTAGAGCAGGAATTGGGCCAGGCACGCAACGAAACAGCTTCGCGCCTTGCGGACGCCGATCGTCGCGCCCAGGCCATCGTTGAAGAAGCCAAAGCACGTGCGACAGAGGAAGGCAACAAAATTGTTGCCGCTGCCCGCGCCGAAGCTGAGCAGCAAGCCATTGCCGCCCGTGAAGCCCTGCGTGAGCAAGTGGCCGCACTGGCCGTAAAAGGTGCCGAGCAAATCCTGCGCAAGGAAGTCAATGCTGGCGCCCATGCTGATTTGCTCAGCCGCCTGAAGACAGAGCTGTAAGGAAGAGCAACCATGGCAGAACTCGCCACCATTGCCCGCCCTTACGCGGAAGCCTTGTTCAAAGCCTGCGCGCAAAGCGCAGACCTGAAAGGTACTGTCGCTTGGGTGGACGAATTGGCGGCGATTGCCGCCGATCCGCAATTGCGCCAGCTGGCCGACAACCCTAAAGTGACTCCAGAGCAAGTGCTGGGTGTCATCACGGGTGTCGCCCGCTCGGCATTGCCCGATGCGGCACGCAATTTCTTGCGTGTCGTACTAGAAAATGGCCGCCTCGATGCCTTGCCCGAAATGGCAGTGCAGTTTCGTGGGCTTGTCAATCAACGCAGCGGCACTTCGGATGCCGTCGTGTACAGCGCCTTCCCGATGGATGAAGCAGCGCTGGCCGACTTGGCCGGTGTGCTGGAAAAGCGCTTTGCACGCAAGCTGAATCTGTCGGTCAAGGTCGATGAGAGCTTGATCGGTGGCGTGCGCGTTGTCGTAGGCGATGAGGTGCTAGACACCTCCGTCAAAGCTCGTTTGGAACAAATGAAAGCGGCCCTTACCGCGTAATGCAAATGCATCGTGTGTAAGGACTGGGCTAACTTAAAGGAAGAAGGAAAGAGTCATGCAACTCAATCCCGCAGAAATTTCTGAACTGATTAAGAGCCGCATCGAGGGGCTGGAAGCTGGCAGCGATATCCGTAATCAAGGCACTGTGGTGTCGGTGACCGACGGTATCGTGCGCGTGCACGGCTTGTCTGATGTGATGCAGGGCGAGATGCTCGAATTCCCGGCTGATGCCAATGGCCAACCCTCGTTTGGGCTGGCGTTGAACTTGGAGCGTGATTCCGTGGGTGCCGTGATTTTGGGCGCTTACGAGCACATCTCCGAAGGTGATGTTGTTAAATGCACCGGCCGCATCTTGGAAGTGCCCGTCGGCCCTGAGCTGATTGGCCGCGTGGTGAACGCTCTGGGTCAGCCGATTGACGGCAAAGGCCCGATCAACGCCAAGATGACCGACGTTATCGAAAAAGTCGCCCCTGGCGTGATCGCTCGCCAGTCGGTGGACCAGCCGCTGCAAACCGGTATCAAGTCGATTGACTCGATGGTGCCGATTGGCCGTGGTCAGCGTGAGTTGATCATTGGTGACCGCCAGACCGGTAAAACGGCCGTGGCCATTGATGCCATCATCAACCAAAAAGGCCAAGGCGTGACCTGCGTGTACGTGGCCATTGGTCAAAAAGCTTCGTCGATCAAGAACGTGGTGCGTGCGCTGGAACAAGCCGGTGCCATGGACTACACCATCGTGGTGGCGGCTACGGCTTCGGACTCGGCTGCCATGCAGTACGTGTCGGCCTACTCGGGCTGCACCATGGGCGAATACTTCCGCGATCGCGGTGAAGACGCCCTGATCGTGTACGACGACCTCTCCAAACAAGCGGTGGCTTACCGCCAAGTGTCGCTGCTGCTGCGCCGCCCACCAGGCCGTGAAGCCTTCCCTGGCGACGTGTTCTATCTCCACAGCCGCCTGCTGGAGCGCGCTGCCCGCGTGAATGCCGACTACGTCGAAGCTTTCACCAACGGCGAAGTCAAAGGCAAAACCGGCTCGCTGACCGCCTTGCCCATTATCGAAACCCAAGCGGGTGACGTTTCGGCTTTCGTACCGACCAACGTGATTTCGATTACCGACGGCCAGATTTTCTTGGAAACCAGCCTGTTCAACGCCGGTATCCGTCCCGCTATCAACGCCGGTATCTCGGTGTCCCGCGTGGGTGGTGCCGCTCAGACCAAGCTGATCAAAGGCCTGTCTGGCGGTATCCGTACCGACTTGGCCCAGTACCGTGAATTGGCGGCTTTTGCCCAGTTTGCCTCGGACCTGGACGATGCCACGCGCAAGCAGCTCGATCGTGGTGCCCGCGTGACTGAATTGCTCAAGCAAGCCCAGTACTCGCCCCTGTCCACCGCCGTCATGGGCGTAACCCTGTTCGCAGTGAACAAGGGCTATATGGACGATGTGGATGTCAAGCAGGTGTTGGCCTTCGAAGCTGGTTTGCACCAGTTCCTGAAAACCAGCCACGCCGCTTTGCTTGACCGCCTGAACGCCAACCGCGCCTTCGACAAAGAAGGCAAGGACGAAGCCGAATTGACCGCTGCCATTGCTGCGTTCAAGAAGTCGTTCGCTTAATCCGGACGAGGAGGCCTTATGGCAGTAGGTAAGGAAATTCGCAGCCAGATCAAATCGGTGGAAAACACCAAGAAGATCACCAAAGCCATGGAAATGGTGGCTGCATCCAAAATGCGCAAAGCGCAGGAGCGGATGCTGGCGGCTCGCCCCTACAGCGAAAAGGTCCGCAACATTGCCGCCCACCTGGGCGAAGCCAATCCTGAATACACGCACCCGTTCATGCAAGTGAACGGCGACGCGAAAAAGGCCGGTGTCATCGTGGTTACCACGGACAAAGGCCTGTGCGGTGGTTTGAATACCAACGTGCTGCGCGTCGTCATCAACAAGGTGCGTGATTTGCAAGGTGCAGGCGTTGCGGTCGAAGCTGTGGCCATTGGCAACAAAGGCCTGGGGTTTTTGAACCGCTCGGGCGTGAAAGTGGTCGCGCAAGTCACCGGTTTGGGCGATCAGCCCCACTTAGACAAACTGATTGGGCCAGTGAAATCACTGCTCGATCAGTACGCAGAAGGCAAGTTGAATGCGGTGTACCTGTGCTACACCAAGTTCATCAACACCATGAAGCAAGAGTCGGTGGTCGAGCAGCTGCTGCCCCTGTCCAACGAACAAATGCAGGCCAATAAAACGGGCGCATCGTGGGAGTACATCTACGAACCGGACGCGCAGACTGTCATTGACGATCTGCTGGTGCGCTATGTCGAATCCCTGGTCTACCAAGCGGTTGCCGAAAACATGGCCAGCGAGCAATCGGCACGCATGGTGGCCATGAAAGCGGCAACGGACAACGCGGGCAACGTCATCAATGAGTTAAAGCTCGTCTACAACAAGACGCGCCAAGCCGCGATTACCACCGAGTTGTCGGAAATCGTCGCCGGCGCTGCCGCTGTGTAACCGCTTTAACAGTAAAGAAATTGGAGCAAACGAAATGGCTCAAGAGAACACCCAAGTGAACGCAGGCGTTCAGGGCAAGATTGTTCAGTGTATCGGCGCTGTGGTGGACGTAGAGTTCCCGCGCAACCAGATGCCCAAGGTGTACGACGCCTTGAAACTCGAGGGCTCGGCCCTGACCCTGGAAGTGCAGCAACAGCTGGGCGACGGCGTGGTGCGTACCATTGCCCTGGGTTCTTCGGACGGTTTGAAGCGTGGCCTGATGGTCACCAATACCGGTAACCCCATTACCGTGCCTGTGGGTAAGTCCACCCTGGGCCGCATCATGGACGTGCTGGGCAACCCCATCGACGAGCGTGGCCCCGTCGATCAGGCGCTGACCGCCTCGATCCACCGCAAAGCGCCTGCGTACGACGAACTGTCGCCCTCGCAAGAGCTGCTGGAAACTGGTATCAAGGTGATTGACTTGGTCTGCCCCTTCGCCAAGGGCGGCAAGGTGGGCCTGTTCGGTGGTGCCGGTGTGGGCAAGACCGTGAACATGATGGAGTTGATCAACAACATCGCCAAGGCGCACTCGGGTCTGTCCGTGTTTGCTGGCGTGGGTGAGCGTACTCGTGAGGGCAACGACTTCTACCACGAGATGAGCGATGCCGGTGTGGTCAACCAGGCCAACTTGGGTGAATCCAAAGTGGCCATGGTGTATGGCCAGATGAACGAGCCGCCAGGCAACCGTTTGCGCGTGGCCCTGACCGGTCTGACCATGGCTGAAGCCTTCCGTGATGAAGGCCGTGACGTGTTGTTCTTTGTGGACAACATCTACCGTTACACCCTGGCCGGTACCGAAGTGTCCGCTTTGCTGGGCCGTATGCCTTCGGCGGTGGGCTACCAGCCTACGCTGGCCGAAGAAATGGGCAAGCTGCAAGAGCGCATTACCTCGACCAAGGTGGGTTCGATCACGTCGATCCAGGCCGTGTACGTGCCGGCCGACGACTTGACCGACCCTTCGCCTGCCACGACCTTTGCCCACTTGGACTCCACCGTGGTGCTGTCGCGTGACATCGCCGCCCTGGGTATCTACCCCGCTGTGGATCCGCTGGACTCGACCAGCCGCCAGCTCGACCCCCAAGTGGTGGGCGAAGAGCACTACAGCGTGGCCCGCTCCGTGCAGGGCACGCTGCAGCGCTACAAAGAGCTGCGCGACATCATCGCCATTCTGGGCATGGACGAACTGGCACCGGAAGACAAGCTGACGGTGGCCCGCGCCCGTAAGATCCAGCGTTTCCTGTCGCAGCCTTTCCACGTGGCCGAAGTGTTTACCGGTGCCCCTGGCAAGTACGTGCCCTTGGCAGAAACCATTCGCGGCTTCAAGATGATTGTGGCTGGCGAGTGCGACCACCTGCCCGAGCAGGCGTTCTACATGGTCGGTACCATCGACGAAGCCTTTGAGAAGGCCAAGAAACTGGCGGCCTAAGCAGCTTGGTAGCGGAATGAAAACATTTTTATTCCGCTGCCCTTGCTGTTCCCCCTTGTTTCGCTTTTTCTAAGGAGAGCCCACGATGAACACCATCCACGTTGATGTGGTCAGTGCCGAAGAGTCCATCTTCTCGGGTGCCGCACGTTTTGTGGCCTTGCCCGGCGAGTCTGGCGAGTTGGGCATTTTGCCTAAGCACACCCCGCTGATCACCCGTATCAAGCCCGGCTCGGTGCGTATCGAGAAGGCCGATGGCAGCGAAGAGTTCGTCTTCGTGGCCGGTGGCATTCTGGAAGTGCAGCCCAATTGCGTCACCGTCCTGTCGGACACCGCCATTCGCGGCAAAGACCTGGACGAGCAAAAAGCCAAAGAAGCCCAGGCTGCGGCTGAAGAAGCATTGAAAAATGCCAAAAACGACATGGACTTGGCCCGTGCCCAGTCGGAACTGTCGGTGCTGGCGGCCCAGCTGGCCGCAGTGCGCCGCTTCCGTGGCCAGCGCTAAGCGCACCATGGAACCAGCAAGAAAACCACCTTCGGGTGGTTTTTTTATACCTAAAAAAAGAGCATGTGCCGCTTGCTGATGCTGGGCTTGAGTGATAAAAGCAGCTAAAACACTTAATAAATCAGCGCAAAGAGCTATTTTTATAGGAGTCGGTAATGGATGCCATCGTAGAACAAGCCATGCGCAAGTGGCCCAATGTGCCGCACTGCTATGGCTGGCTGGGGCTGGACCAGCGCGGCCAGTGGTGGCTGCGTGATTTGGCGGCGCAAGCCGCCGGCGATTTTGCGCACAGCAAAGGCTCCCGCTTGGAGCACACCCAGCTGATTGGCTTTATTGAGCGCAACTACGCAGCCGATGCGCAAGGGTGCTGGTTTTTTCAAAATGGCCCGCAGCGGGTGTTTGTCGAGTTAGAAAACACCCCGCTGGTGTGGCGGGTGCAGGCCGATGGCCAGGTACACAGCCCTACGGGTGCCTGTGCGCAGCCCCAGCAGTGCCTGGTCGATGAAAACGGCTTGCTCTACGCGGTCAGTGCCGCGGGTCTGGGCCTGGTGCATACCCAGGATATGTGGCTGGCCGCTGAGTTGCTGGAGCAGGGGCGTTGGCCCGCCCCGCAAACCGTGGCCTGGGCCGGTTTGCCGCAACAGTTTGGCTTTGTGCGCAGCCCGCAGCTGCAAGCCCCTGTGGGCGCAGAGTGAGTCGCCGGGCGTAAAAAAACAGGCTGGGTATGCCCCAGCCTGTTTTTCGTTGTGCCTTGAGCGTACTTTTATTTTTCTTCTGCAGCCGGGGCTTGCGGATCAACAAACTTGCCACCGCCCGCATTGGCGACATAGGCCACGGCGCGGGAGATTTCAAAGTCGGTAAATTGCCCGCCGCTTTGCGCACTCATGGCCCCTTTGCCATGCAGCACCGATTGCACCAGCGCTTCAAACCCTTGGCCCAGGCGCGGGCCCCAGGCATCGGCATTGCCAAAGATCGGGGCACCGGAGATGCCCGCAGCGTGGCAGGCTGCGCATTGGGCTTTGTAAACCTCTTCCCCGGTGGCCAGGGGGCGGTCTTTTTGTACCGTTTTTAGCGTCACCGAGCCCACTTTTTGCAAGCGCTGGGCTTTGGCCAGGTCACTGGTCGTGCTGGGGACGCTGCCCGAAGGGGCTCCAATATTGACCAAGGCCGCACTCAGGCCCAAGCCGGCAATGATGGCCAGCAGAAAAAAAGTTTTCGAAGAGGAAGAACCGGCGTTTTTTTGGGGCGCGTTCATGGCGTTCTCAAGACGGGGAAAAAGGTATCACCCCATCACCCAAGCGGGTGGCGTCAGCGGGCGCAAGTGGGTGATCCCGGTGATGGGGAAGGGCTGAAAAACAAAGAAGGCATTATATCCATAGGGGTTTTGTTGCTGTGGCTCAAGTCGTGCCGTGACCCCCATGCACGGCAAGGGCTTGGTGTGCTGCACGCACATCGCCCCGACGTTGCTTAGCCTTGTGGTGGATGGTTGCGGCTGGGGTGGGCGGTGGAGGGGGTGTTCCAGCCGCCGCCCAAGGCTTTATAGAGCTGAATTTGGTTGATCTGCTGCAGCAAGCGGGTTTGCACGTCGGCTTGCTCCAGGGCGAACAGCGCGCGCTGGGCATCGAGCAAGTCGAGGTAGCTGGCCACGCCGTTGCGGTAGCGCAGGTCGGCCAGTTCAAAGCGGCGGCGTTCGGCAGCGGTTTGGGCTGCTTGTGCCTGGGCTTGTTCGCCCAGGGTGCTGCGTCCGGCCAGGGCGTCGGAGACTTCTTTGAAGCCCACTTGAATGGCTTTTTCGTACTGCGCCACGGCAATTTCGCGGTCTGCTTTGGCAACGCGCAAATTGGCCAAGTTGCGCCCGGCGGTAAAGATGGGCAGGTTGATGCTGGCCCCGGCGTTAAAGCCCCAGGTGCCCGATTTAAACAGGTCAGACAGTTCGGGGCTGACGCTGCCGTATTGGCCGGTGAGCGAAATGCTGGGGAAGAACGCCGCCCGGGCTGCGCCGATATTGGCATTGGCCGAGAGCAGTTGCTGCTCGGCTTGGCGAATGTCGGGGCGGTGGGTGAGCAGGTCGGAGGGCAGGCCCGCCGGAATGTCGGCCATGGGCGCGATCGTGGCCAGCCGTGTGGTTTGCAGTGCGCTGCGTGCGCTGGCGGGCAGCTCTTGGCCCAGCAGCAGCACCAGGGCGTTTTCGTGCTCGGCGCGTTGGCGCTTTTGCTGGGCGGTGGTGACGCGGGCCGCCTCGACCAGGGATTGGGCCTGGCGCAGGTCCAGCTCAGAGCTGATGCCGGTGTCAAAGCGCAGCTGGGTCAGGCGCATGGATTCTTGGCGCGTGGCCAGGGTGCGGCTGGACAGCTCCAGCAGCTCCTCATCGGCCAGCAGCGTCAGCCAACCTTGGGCCACGCTGGCCACCAGGGCCAGTTCGTAGGCTTGGCGTGCTTCGTCAGTTGCAAAATACTGAGCTAGTGCCGCACTCTTTAAGCTGCGAATTCGGCCAAAAAAGTCTAATTCCCAAGCTGGCACTGTGACTCCAGCTATAAAAGTATTGCCCAATTCGCCCGTGTTTTGGTTATTGCCCCGGGTGGCGCTGCCCTGGGCGGCCAGCTGCGGGGCCAAGGCTGAGCGCTGAATCTGGAATTGCGCCTGCGCTTTGTCCAGATTCAAGGCGGCCACGCGCAGGTCGCGGTTGTTGGCCAAGGCGATGCCGATGAGTTCTTGCAACTGGGCATCGGTGAAGTAGCGGCTCCACTGCAGTGCCACAGCCGTGGCCGACTCGCTTGGCTTGGCCGCAGCGGCATCAGCCGCACCAGCGTAGTGCGGTGCCACCGGGGCGGCTGGGCGTTCGTACGCGGGGATGAGCGAGCAGCCGGCCAGCAGCGTGCTGGCAGCGGCGAGGGTGGTGAGTACAAAATGGTTAGTCATCGGTTTGCGGTCCAATTCCGGCTTCTAAAGCATGGCGGCGGTTCATTTCTTGCTGGCGGGCGCTGCCTTTGAACACGGTGCGCACGACAACAAAGAAGACCGGCACAAAAATCACGGCCAAGACGGTGCCAGTGATCACCCCACCCAGCACCCCGGTGCCAATGGCCCGCTGGCTGGCTGCGCCCGCGCCGCTGGCCAGTACCAGGGGCACTACGCCCAGGCCAAAGGCCATCGAGGTCATGACGATAGGGCGAAAGCGCAGCTGGGCCGCCTGCAGCGCCGCTGCGGCAACGCTTTTGCCCTGGGCTTGCAAGTCCTTGGCAAATTCGATAATCAAAATAGCGTTTTTCGCTGACAGGCCAATGACCGTGATCAAGCCCACCTGGAAGTACACGTCGTTGGTATAGCCGCGCAGCAAAATCGCCAGCAGCACACCCAGCACGCCCAGGGGCACGACCAAGATCACCGCCAGGGGAATCGACCAGCTTTCATACAACGCTGCCAGGCACAAAAAGACCGCCAGCACGGCAAAGCCGTAGAGCACCAGGGCCTGGGAGCCGGCGAGTTTTTCTTCGCGCGACTGGCCGGTCCACTCGTAGCCAAAGCCGGGGGGCAGTTGCGCCGCCAGGCGCTCCATTTCGGCCATGGCATCGCCGGTGCTAAAGCCCGGGGCGGCACCGCCGGCAATGCGCATGGCCGGGTAGCCGTTGTAGCGCACGGTTTGCTGGGCCCCTTTGATCCAGCGCGTGCTGGCAAAGGTGGACAGCGGCAGGGCCTGGCCTTGGGCGTTGCGCACATGCATGGCCAGCAGGTCATCGCCTTGCATGCGGCCGGTGGCTTCGGCTTGCACGACCACGCGCTGCATGCGCCCTTGGTTGGGGAAGTCGTTCACATAGCTGGAGCCCAGGGCGGTGGACAGGGCGCTATTGATGGCATCAAAGCCCACGCCCAGCGCATTGGCTTTGTCGCGGTCAATGTCGATTTGCAGCTGCGGTGCATCCTCCAGACCATCGGGGCGCACCTGGGCCAGCACCTTGCTTTGCATGGCCATGCCCAGCAGCTGGTTGCGGGCATTGACCAAGGCATCGTGGCCTGCGCCATTGCGGTCTTGCAGGCGGAAGGTAAAGCCGGTGGCGTTGCCCAGCTCAGGGATGGGCGGCGGGTTCAGGGCGAAGATAAAAGCATCGCGCACCCCGGCCATGGCCCCCATGATGCGACCGGCCAGGGCATCGGCAGAATGCGCAGCGCCTGTGCGCTCGTCCCAGTGTTTCAGGGGCACAAAGGCCAGGCCCATGTTCTGCCCTTGGCCTGAGAAGCTAAAGCCCAGCACGCTGACCATGTTGGCCACTTCCTCTTGCTTAAGCGCAAAGCCTTCGATTTGCTCCATCACGGCCAAGGTGCGCTCTTGGGTGGCACCGGGAGGCAGTTGCACGTTCACAATGATGTAGCCCTGGTCTTCGGAGGGCAGAAAAGAGGTGGGCAGGCGCTGGTAAATCACGGCGGCCGCCGCGGCAATGGCCCCGTAAATGATCAGTGTGCGCCCGGCACCGCGCAGGGTGCGGGCCACCAGGCCTTGGTAGCGTTTGGAAGTGCGGTTGAAGCTGCGGTTGAACCAGCCGAAAAAGCCTTTCTTTTCGTGGTGGTGGCCCGCTTCAACCGGCTTGAGCAAGGTGGCGCACAGCGCGGGCGTGAGGGTCAGCGCCATAAACGCCGAGAACGAGATCGAGGCGACCATGACCGCCGAGAACTGGCGGTAAATATTGCCCGTAGCGCCCGAGAAAAACGCCAGCGGCACAAACACCGACACCAGCACCACGGTCACGCCAATGATGGCCCCCGAGATTTGGCGCATCGCCTTACGCGAGGCCTCCAGCGGCGGCAAACCCTCTTCGCTCATGATGCGCTCGACGTTCTCGACCACCACAATCGCATCATCCACCACAATGCCAATCACCAGCACCATGCCGAACATGGTCAGCACGTTGATGGAAAAGCCCAGAGCCAGCAGCACGGCAAAGGTACCCAGCAGGGCAATCGGCACCACCAGGGTGGGGATGACGGTGTAGCGCCAGTTTTGCAGGAACAGGTACATCACCAGGAAGACCAGCACGATGGCTTCGATCAAGGTCTTTACCACCTGGGTGATGGAGATGTCCACAAAGGTGGAGCTGTCGTAGGGGATGGTGGCTTCAACGCCTTCAGGAAAGAATTTTTTCAACTCTTCGAGCTTGGCGTGGATATCTTTGGCCGCCTGCAAGGCGTTGCCATCGGGTGTGAGCTGCACACCCATGCCCACCCCGGCTGTGCCGTTCAGCCGGGCCGAGGTGGCATAGGCCTGGCTGCCCAGCTCGATGCGGGCCACGTCTTTGAGGCGCACCGTCGAACCATCGGGGTTGGCCCGCAGGGTGATGTTGCCAAATTGCTCCACCGTGCTGAGCTGGCCATTGACCACCACGGTAGCGGTAATGCCTTGCCCGGTGAGGTTGGGCAAATCGCCAATGGCACCGCTGGCCACCTGGGCGTTTTGGGCGCGGATGGCGGCATTGACATCGGCGGGGGTCAGGGCAAAGCCGGTTAGCTTGACGGGATCGATCCAGATGCGCATGGCCCGCTCGGAGCCAAACAGCTGCACCTGCCCAATGCCCGGAATACGCTGCAGCTCAGGCTGAATATTGCGCGCGGCGTAGTCACTCAAGGCGGCCGTGTCGATGTCCGGGTTGGACGAGGACAAAATGGTAAAGAGCAAAAAGTTGGAGCGCGCTTGGTCCACCCGCACCCCCTGCTGGGTCACCACCGAGGGCAGGCGTGGCGTAGCGCGGGACAGGCGGTTTTGTACATCCACCTGCGCCAGGTCGGGATCGGTGCCGGGCTGAAAACTGATCGTCACCGAACCGGTGCCATTGGCCTGGGCGACCGACTCCATGTAAATCATGCCGGGCGAGCCGTTCATCTCGCGCTCAATCACCGCCAGCACGCTGTCCTCCAGCGTCTGGGCCGAGGCCCCCGGATAGGCGGCGCTAATCACCACGCTGGGCGGGGCCACAGGCGGGTATTGGGCAATCGGAAGTTGCTGGATGGCCACCAAGCCCAAAACGCTGATGAACAGTGCCAGCACCCAGGCAAAAATGGGGCGGTCAATAAAAAATCGTGCCATGTTGCCCTCGACTTATTGCGCTGCAGCAGCAGTAGATGGCGCCGCAGCGGCCCCAGGCGCTTGCCAGGGCACGGCTTTGACGGGGGTGCCCGGTGGCAGCATTTGCAGCTTTTGGAAGCCATCGACCATCACCTGCTCACCCGCTGCCAAACCGTCCTCCACCAGCCAGCGATTGCCATCGGCGTGGCGCACCTGCACTTTGCGTGGTGAGGTTGCGCCCTCGGGGCTGACCACCGTCACCATATCGCCTTGTTCGGTGCGTGTGACGGCCTGTTGGGGCAGCGCAATCGCATTGGCCACCTGGGCCTGCTCCAGTCGAATGCGCACATACTGGCCGGGCAGCAACAAACCGTTCGGATTGGGCACCTCAGCACGCAGCGTGACCTGCCCGGTGCTGGCATCCACACTCAGGTCCGCAAAGAGCAATTGGCCCGTGTGCTCATACAGGCTGCCATCGTCCAGCACGATATGCACGGCACCAGCCTGTTTTCCGGGGTTTTGCAGCTGACCGGCCTGGATGGCTTTGCGCAGCGCAAAAGCATCGCTGGCCGATTGGGTGAAATTGACAAACAGCGGATCGATTTGCTGCACCACTGCCAAGGCGGTGGCTTCCCCTTGCCCGACCAACGCCCCTTCCGTGACCAATGCCCGGCCAATGCGGCCGGCAATCGGGGCCGTCACCTTGGTGTAACCCAAGTTGATTTGCGCCGTGCGCACACTGGCCTGCGCGGCTTTGACCTGGGCCTGGGCCTGTAAATGGCTGGCTTTGGCGTTGTCAAAGTCTTGCTTGCTGATCGCATTGGTATCAATCAA
The DNA here is from genome assembly GCF_017368815.1 of Comamonas denitrificans. Taxonomy (GTDB): domain Bacteria; phylum Pseudomonadota; class Gammaproteobacteria; order Burkholderiales; family Burkholderiaceae_C; genus Comamonas; species Comamonas denitrificans. The sequence continues at coordinate 24,062 of NZ_JAFNME010000023.1, forward strand.
GGCCTGGAAACGCTCAAACTGTATAGCTGCTTGCGCAGCATTCGCTTGTGCTTGAGCAAGATTAGCTTGTGCACTCTGCACCGCAGCTGCGTAAGGTGCTGCATCTATTTCAAATAAGACCTGATTGGCCTTCACGTCCGAGCCTTCAGTGAACAAGCGCTTTTGCAAAATGCCCGCACTGCGGGCGCGAATTTCGGCGACCCGTGAGGCCTCAACGCGGCCCGGCAATTCGGTCAGCAGCCCCACCTCTGCCGGCGTGGCCGTCACCACGCCAACCGGCACCTGGGGGGCAGCCCCCCCGGCGGGCTTTTGCGGGGCGGCATTGTGCTCTCCACAAGCGGCCAGTGTCAGGGCGCTGACCACGGCCAGGGGCAGCAGTGGGCGCAAAGCCCAAGAGGATGAAAGGCGGGGGTGAGTACGCATGATGAATTGTTGTTGGGGCGAGCAGAAAAGACGGAGCCTCAATTTTGCAATTGAATTCCCAGGGATTAATTACATATATCCATGAATGTATAAAATAGGTATTTTAGTAAAATTTTGTACTAACCCTGCACACCAAGGGGTATTTATAAAGAGAGGACACGAGTGTAATGGCGCGCAAAACTAAAGAAGATGCAGAGATAACCCGGGGGCGGCTGCTGGATGCGGCCGAGCAGGTGTTTTATGAGCGCGGCGTGTCGGGTGCCTCGCTGGCGGATGTGGCGCAGTGCGCGGGCTTGACCCGTGGGGCGGTGTATTGGCACTTTAAAGACAAACTAGATCTTTTCGATGCCATGCTCCAGCGCGTCACACTGCCCATCGAGCAAGGGCTGCTCCTGGATGGTGCTGCAGCAAAGACAGCGCCCATCACCAGAATCCTGGAGCGCTTTGCCTTGATTGCACAGGTGGTTTCCGAAGATGCCCGCGTGCGCCGGGTGTTTGAGCTGGCCATGTTCAAAGTCGAACATGTCGGTGACTTGGCGGCCGTGCAGCAGCGCTGGGTACGGGGTGTCGATCGCTGCATTGCACTGCTGGAGCAAGATTTGCTGGCCGCCCAGCAAGCCTGTGCCCAGCCGCTGCCGCTGCCTGTGGGACTGGCTGCCAAGGGGTTGCAAGCGCTGTTTGACGGGCTCTTGCATGCGTGGCTGCTGCGTGGCGGGCAAGGCTCGCTGTGCGAGGAAACTCAGCAACTTGCACGGTTTTATTTGCAAAGCTTGGGTTTGTCGGCTGAAAAATGATGCTAAAGCTGAAAAAATTCTAAAAATCACGCTACAATTGCAGCTTGCAGATTTTTTTGCTTATTTTGCGCAGCGGCGCTAAAGCGGCTGTAGCTCAGTGGATAGAGTATTGGCCTCCGAAGCCAAGGGTCGTGGGTTCGATCCCCGCCAGCCGCGCCAAGTAAAAAAATCATAAAAAAATCTGCTACAATCGAAGACTTTCCCGGAGGAGTGCCCGAGTGGCTAAAGGGGGCAGACTGTAAATCTGTTGGCTTACGCCTACGCTGGTTCGAATCCAGCCTCCTCCACCATATATTTAACAAGCGCCACTTTGTGGCGTTTGTTATGCGGGAGTAGTTCAATGGTAGAACCCCAGCCTTCCAAGCTGATGACGCGGGTTCGATTCCCGTCTCCCGCTCCAGAGTGAGTGCGCTGTAAAGCGTCTTGCCCATGTGGCTCAGTGGTAGAGCACTCCCTTGGTAAGGGAGAGGTCGGCAGTTCGATCCTGCCCATGGGCACCAAGTACGGTGCTGGTGTTGCCTGCATTTTTGAGGTTGGCATTTAATTTTTTTCGGAGTCGAAAAAATGGCAAAAGAGAAATTTGAACGGTCGAAGCCCCACGTAAACGTGGGCACCATCGGCCACGTGGACCACGGTAAAACCACGCTGACCGCTGCTTTGGCAACGGTGCTGTCCAAGGCCTTCGGTGGTGAAGCCAAAGACTACTCGCAAATCGACAACGCGCCTGAAGAAAAAGCCCGTGGTATCACCATCAACACCTCGCACGTGGAATACGAAACGGCCACACGCCACTACGCCCACGTCGATTGCCCCGGCCACGCTGACTATGTGAAAAACATGATCACCGGCGCTGCCCAGATGGATGGCGCTATTTTGGTGTGCTCGGCCGCTGACGGCCCCATGCCCCAAACCCGTGAGCACATCCTGCTGGCCCGCCAAGTGGGTGTGCCTTACATCATCGTGTTCCTGAACAAGTGCGACATGGTCGATGACGAAGAGCTCCTGGAGCTGGTCGAAATGGAAGTGCGCGAGCTGTTGGACAAATACGAATTCCCTGGCGACGACACCCCCATCATCCGTGGCTCGGCCAAGCTGGCCCTGGAAGGCGACCAATCGCCCATCGGTGAAGCGGCTGTGATCAAACTGGCTGAAGCCCTGGACAGCTACATCCCCACGCCTGAGCGTGCTGTGGACGGCGCATTCCTGATGCCTGTGGAAGACGTGTTCTCCATCTCTGGCCGTGGCACCGTGGTGACCGGTCGTATCGAGCGCGGCATCATCAAAGTCGGCGAAGAAATCGAAATCGTCGGTATCAAAGACACCCAGAAAACCACCTGCACGGGCGTAGAAATGTTCCGCAAACTGCTGGACCAAGGCCAAGCCGGTGACAACGTGGGTCTGCTGCTGCGCGGCACCAAGCGTGAAGACGTGGAACGCGGCCAAGTGCTGTGCAAGCCCGGCTCCATCAAGCCGCACACCCACTTCACCGCTGAGGTGTACGTTCTGTCCAAAGACGAAGGTGGCCGTCACACGCCTTTCTTCAACAACTACCGTCCCCAGTTCTACTTCCGTACCACGGACGTGACCGGCTCGATCGAGTTGCCTGCTGACAAAGAAATGGTGATGCCTGGCGACAACGTGTCGATCACCGTCAAGCTGATCGCCCCCATCGCCATGGAAGAAGGCCTGCGCTTTGCTATCCGCGAAGGTGGTCGTACCGTGGGCGCTGGCGTGGTTGCCAAGGTTATTGCCTAAATTTTAGGGTTTTAGGGGTATAGCTCAATTGGCAGAGCGTCGGTCTCCAAAACCGAAGGTTGTAGGTTCGATTCCTACTGCCCCTGCCACCACTTAAGTGGTTTTGCTCTAAGCCCGCCCACACCGGCGGGCTTTGGTGTCTGTAGACTGCTGGAAGGCAGTATCAAAGTTGAATATGGCTACATCGCAAGTTGAAACAGTGAGTACCGGTGCCGACAAGGCAAAACTGGCGGTTGCCGTTGGTTTGGTGATTGCTGCCATTGCTGGGTTCTACGCGCTGTCCAAGCAAGGTGCTTTGGTGCAGTGGGGCGTTCTGTTGCTTGGAATCGCGGCTGCTGTGGTAGTCTTTTTGGTTTCTGAGTCTGGGCGGCAGCTGGTCGGCTTTTCTAAAGACTCCGTGAAGGAAGTCAAGAAAGTTGTCTGGCCCACACGCAAAGAAAGCGTGCAAATGACCCTGTACGTTTTTGCGTTTGCGGTCGTCATGGCTTTGTTTTTGTGGCTGACGGATCAAACGCTGGCATGGGTCCTATACGACCTGGTTCTGGGCTGGAGGGGTTAATGACGGATGCAATGCAAGTGGCAGGCCTGGTGGGAACGCCGGAGACTCTCGCCCCAACAACCAATCCAGATTTGCGCTGGTATATCGTTCACGCTTATTCCGGGATGGAGAAGGCGGTAGAGCGCAATATCACCGAGCGCATCAACCGGGCTGGGATGCAGAATAAGTTTGGACGCATCTTGGTGCCTACCGAAGAGGTGGTTGAAATGCGCAACGGTAAGCGCAAAACCACTGAGCGTCGTCTGTTTCCTGGCTATGTGTTTGTTGAAATGGTGATGGAAGATGACACTTGGCACTTGGTGAAACACACTAGCAAGGTCACAGGGTTTGTCGGTGGTGCCAAAAACCGTCCTGCCCCGATTTCCGAAGCGGAAATCCAAAAAATCGTCGATCAAGTGCAAGAGGGCAATGACAAGCCGCGCCACAAAATTGAATTCATGGTCGGTGAGTTGGTTCGCGTGAAAGAAGGCCCGTTCACAGATTTCAACGGTTCGGTTGAAGAAGTCAATTACGAGAAAAGTCGCCTGCGTGTTTCTGTGGCGATCTTTGGCCGCTCAACACCGGTTGAATTGGAATTCTCGCAGGTTGAGAAAACCTAAACTTTAAGTTTTTGCCTTTCTATTGCTTGTCAGTAGGGGCGCACGTACCACAGGCTTGCGTGCTGAAATAAAAGCCTTAATCACCCCGGGGAGCTTGGTATCACACAAGCAGTGTGTGCCAAGCGTTAACCCGCAAGGAGCTTTCTATGGCGAAGAAAATCGTCGGCTTCATCAAGCTGCAAGTACCAGCTGGTAAAGCCAATCCATCCCCTCCAATTGGTCCTGCATTGGGCCAACGTGGTTTGAACATCATGGAATTCTGCAAGGCGTTTAACGCACAGACCCAAGGTGTTGAACCTGGTTTGCCTTTGCCTGTGGTGATCACGGCATTTGCAGACAAAAGTTTCACTTTTGTTATCAAGTCGCCTCCAGCCGCAGTGCTGATCAAAAAAGCAGCCAAGCTGGACAAAGGTTCGGCCAATCCCCTGAAAGTCAAGGTTGGCAAGATTACCCGTGAGCAGCTGGAAGAAATTGCCAAAACCAAGCAAAAAGACATGACTGCTGCCGATGTGGACGCAGCTGTGCGTACTTTGGCTGGTTCGGCTCGCTCGATGGGCGTGATTGTGGAGGGTGTGTGATATGGCCAAATTGACCAAAAAGCAAAAAGCCCTGCAGGGTAAAGTGGACGCAACCCGTCTGTATCCCTTCGCTGAAGCCGTGGCTTTGGTGAAAGAGGCTGCCACTGCTAAGTTTGATGAGTCCATCGACGTGGCTGTGCAGCTGGGTGTCGATTCGCGTAAATCGGACCAAGTGGTGCGCGGTGCTGTGGTGCTGCCCCACGGTACGGGCAAGACCACCCGTGTCGCAGTGTTTGCCCAAGGTGCCAAGGCTGATGAAGCCAAGGCCGCAGGCGCTGACATTGTTGGCATGGATGAATTGGCTGCCATGGTGAAAGCCGGTGACATGCCTTTTGATGTGGTAATCGCTGCGCCGGATGCCATGCGCGTTGTCGGTACTCTGGGTCAAATCCTGGGTCCTCGCGGTCTGATGCCCAACCCCAAAGTGGGTACAGTGACGCCTGATGTGGCTACGGCTGTGAAAAATGCCAAAGCTGGTCAAGTGCAGTTCCGTGTGGACAAGGCCGGTATCGTGCACAGCACCATTGGCCGTCGTTCGTTCGACGATGCCAAGCTGCAAGGCAACTTGGCCGCCCTGATTGATGCCCTGAACAAAGCAAAACCTGCAACCAGCAAAGGTTTGTACCTGCGCAAGGTGGCCCTGTCCTCGACCATGGGCCTGGGTGTTCGTGTTGATGCACAAACCATCGCAGCGTAATTTGCTAGAATCCTCGGTTCTCTAAAAAAGAGAGTCGAGTGTGGTGGGCTACTGCTTTTGTGCAAGCAAAAGCAGTAGGCCATCCAAGACCGCTGGTGTGCCAAGTGAATTGGCACTTAATGTTTGACGCCAGCGTAGATGGCGAACCCGCTGCAGATGGAATTTTTAAAACTTCCGAAACAGTTGGTCGCTGCAAACCCAAGAGCGCGTGTGGATGAGCAATCAGAAATACGCATACGAAGGAGTAGACCTTGAGTCTGAATCGCAGTGAGAAAGAAGCGGTCATCAATGAAGTGACCAGCCTCGCCGCTAAAGCTCAAACGCTTGTGATCGCGGAATACCGCGGCATCGCGGTCGCCGATATGACCAAACTGCGCGCTGATGCCCGCAGCAAGGGTGTGAGCCTGAGCGTGTTGAAAAACACCCTGGCCCGCCGTGCTGTGGCTGGCAGCCAGTTTGAGATCGTGGCTGACCAGATGACCGGCCCGCTGGTCTATGGCTTCTCTGAAGACGCAATTGCCGCTGCCAAAGTAGTGGCGGACTTCGCAAAAACCAACGACAAGCTGGTGATTCGCGGTGGTGCGTTTGCAGGTAAAGCCCTGGACGTCAATGGCGTTAAAGAGCTGGCAAGCATCCCCTCCAAAGACGTGCTGCTGGCGCAATTGTGCGGCCTGCTCATGTCCCCCATCTCCCGTACCGCAGTGGTGCTGGGCGCTTTGGCGGCCAAAAAGGGCGAAGGCGAAACGGCTGCTGCTTAACCAAGCGCAGTGCAACTTACACCAACAATATTGTTAGGAAATCAAAATGGCATTCGATAAAGACGCATTCTTGACCGCTCTGGACAGCATGACCGTCCTGGAACTGAACGAGCTGGTCAAAGCAATTGAAGAAAAATTTGGCGTGAGCGCTGCTGCTATGGCCGCTCCTGCTGCTGCTGGCGCTGGCGCCGGTGCTGCTGCCGCTGAAGAGAAGACCGAGTTTGACGTCGTGCTGCAAGAAGCCGGCGCCAACAAAGTGTCCGTGATTAAAGCTGTGCGCGAAATCACCGGTCTGGGCCTGAAAGAAGCCAAAGACCTGGTCGATGGCGCTCCCAAGACTGTGAAAGAAGCAGTTGCCAAAGCCGACGCTGAAGCTGCTGTGAAGAAGCTGGTCGAAGCTGGTGCCAAGGCTGAACTCAAGTAATTGAGTCCGCTTTCCTGAGGCTGGAGAGTCCGCAAGGGCCTCCAGCCTTTGGTGCCTGTGCAGCCAGCGCAGGCGTAGGTGTTAGAACACATCAGAAAAATCAGGTGGCTGATTTTTCTTGTGTCTTCTGACCATTCCGACAACAGAAGATGCCTTGGTTCGGGCGATGTGCAATGCATCGCCGTCCGCCATTGGTTGGTAGTGGCCAACCGCCAAGCCGGTAAATAAGACTTTCATGGTTTTCATTTGCCGGGCCGTGTCGCCCAGCCCTTGCCCCACAGGACTCATGTCTTTGCCCGGAGATCTCATGGCCTATTCTTACACCGAACGCAAGCGGATTCGCAAAAGCTTCGGCAGCCGCGATAGCGTGCTCGCAGTGCCCTATCTGCTACAAATGCAAAAAGATGCATACACCGCATTCTTGCAAAAGGACGTAGCGCCTAAAAAACGTGCTGACGAAGGCCTGCAAGCCGCCTTCAACGCCGCCTTCCCGATCGTCTCGCACAATGGTTTTGTCGAGATGAAATTTGTCGAGTACAACCTTGCCAAACCTGCTTTCGACGTGCGCGAGTGCCAAACGCGTGGACTGACTTTTTCGTCGGCCGTGCGTGCCAAAGTGCAGCTCATCATTTATGACCGTGAGTCTTCGACCAACCAGAACAAGGTGGTCAAAGAGGTCAAGGAGCAAGAAGTCTACATGGGCGAAGTGCCCCTGATGACCGACAAAGGCTCTTTCATTGTGAACGGCACCGAGCGCGTGATCGTCTCGCAGCTGCACCGTTCGCCTGGCGTGTTCTTCGAGCACGACAAGGGCAAAACCCACAGCTCGGGCAAGCTGCTGTTCAGCGCCCGCATCATTCCTTACCGTGGTTCTTGGCTGGACTTTGAGTTCGACCCCAAAGACCTGCTGTACTTCCGCGTGGACCGTCGCCGCAAGATGCCGGTGTCGATTTTGCTCAAAGCCATTGGCATGACCCCCGAGCAAATCCTGGCGCACTTCTTCGTGAATGACAACTTCCGCCTGATGGATTCGGGCGCGCAGATGGAGTTTGTCGCCGATCGCCTGAAAGGCGAAGTGGCCCGTTTCGACATCGCCGACAAGGCCGGCAAAGTCATCGTTGCCAAGGACAAGCGCATTACCGCCCGCCACACGCGCGAGCTGGAGCAGTCGGGCACCAAGTTCATCAGCGTGCCGGAAGACTTCCTGCTGGGCCGTGTGCTGGCCAAAAACGTGGTCGATGCCGATACCGGCGAAATCCTGGCCAAGGCCAACGAAGAGCTAACCGAAACCCTGCTGAAAAAAATGCGCTCTGCCCACATCGTGGACGTGCAGTGCATTCACACCAATGAGTTGGACCAGGGCGCTTACATCTCGCAAACCCTGCGCACGGATGAAACCGTGGACGAAATGGCGGCCCGCGTGGCCATCTACCGCATGATGCGCCCCGGCGAGCCACCCACCGAGGATGCGGTGCAGGCCTTGTTCCAGCGCCTGTTCTACAACCCGGACACCTACGACCTATCGCGCGTGGGCCGCATGAAGTTCAACGCCCGCGTGGGCCGCGATGAATCCACTGGCCCCATGGTGCTGTCCAACGAAGACATCCTGGCCGTGGTGAAAATCCTGGTCGATTTGCGCAACGGCAAAGGCCAAGTGGACGACATCGACCACCTGGGCAACCGTCGCGTGCGTTGTGTGGGCGAGCTGGCTGAAAACCAGTACCGCACCGGTTTGGCACGCATTGAAAAAGCCGTGAAAGAGCGTCTGGGCCAGGCCGAGCAAGAGCCGCTGATGCCGCACGACCTGATCAACTCCAAGCCGATTTCCGCGGCGCTGAAAGAGTTCTTCGGCGCATCGCAGCTGTCGCAGTTCATGGACCAGACCAACCCGCTGGCCGAAATCACCCACAAGCGCCGTGTCTCGGCCCTGGGCCCGGGCGGTTTGACGCGCGAGCGTGCCGGCTTTGAGGTGCGCGACGTGCACGTGACCCACTATGGCCGCGTCTGCCCCATCGAAACGCCGGAAGGTCCGAACATTGGCCTGATCAACTCGCTGTCGCTGTACGCGCGTTTGAACGAGTACGGTTTTATTGAAACCCCTTACCGCCGCGTGGTCGATGGCAAGGTGACCAATGAGATCGACTACCTGTCTGCGATTGAAGAAGGCAAGTACATCATCGCCCAGGCCAACGCCGAGCTGGATGCCGAAGGCCGCCTGGTGGGCGATTTGGTGTCGGCCCGTGAAGAAGGTGAATCCACCCTGCTGTCGCCCGAGCGCGTGCAGTACATGGACGTGTCGCCGGCGCAGATCGTGTCGGTGGCCGCTTCGCTGATTCCCTTCCTGGAGCACGACGATGCCAACCGCGCCTTGATGGGTGCCAACATGTCGCGCCAGGCGGTGCCGGTGCTGCGTCCGGAAAAACCCATGGTTGGTACCGGCATTGAGCGCGTGGCCGCGATCGACTCGGGCACGGTGGTGACGGCCAACCGGGGCGGCGTGGTGGACTACGTGGATGCCACCCGCATTGTGGTGCGCGTACACGATGCCGAGGCGCAGGCCGGTGAAGTGGGTGTGGACATCTACAACCTGATCAAGTACCAGCGTTCCAACCAGAACACCAACATCCACCAGCGCCCCATCGTTAAAAAAGGCGATGTGCTGGCCAAGGGCGATGTGATTGCCGACGGCGCTTCGACCGACCTGGGCGAAATCGCCATCGGCCAGAACATGCTGATCGCCTTCATGCCCTGGAACGGTTACAACTTCGAGGACTCGATTTTGATCTCCGAGAAGGTTGTGGCCGAAGACCGCTACACCTCGATCCACATCGAAGAGCTGGTGGTCATGGCGCGGGACACCAAGCTGGGCTCCGAGGAAATCACCCGGGATATTCCCAACCTGAGCGAAACCCAGCTCAACCGCCTGGACGAGTCCGGCATCATCTACGTGGGCGCGGAAGTGCAGCCCGGCGATGTGCTGGTCGGCAAGGTCACGCCCAAAGGCGAAACCACGCTCACGCCCGAAGAAAAACTGCTGCGCGCCATCTTCGGTGAGAAGGCCTCGGACGTGAAAGACACGTCCCTGCGCGTGGACCAAGGCAGCTCGGGCACGGTGATTGACGTGCAAGTCTTCACCCGCGAAGGCATCCAGCGCGACAAGCGCGCCCAGCAGATCATTGACGATGAGCTCAAGCGCTTCCGTCTGGACCTGAACGACCAGCTGCGCATCGTGGAAGCCGACGCGTTTGACCGTATCGAGAAGCTGCTGGTGGGCAAAAAAGCCAATGGCGGCCCGCAAAAGCTGGCCAAAGGCGCGGTCATCACGGCGGAATACCTGGCCGGGGTGGAGAAATTCCACTGGTTTGACATTCGCCCGGCCGATGAGGTGGTGGCTGCCCAGCTCGAATCCATGAAGAACGCCATGGAGCAAACGCGCCACAGCTTTGACCTGGCGTTTGAAGAAAAGCGCAAGAAATTGACGCAAGGCGACGAGCTGCCCGCGGGCGTGCTGAAGATGGTCAAGGTCTATCTGGCCGTGAAACGCCACCTGCAGCCCGGCGATAAGATGGCCGGCCGCCACGGTAACAAGGGCGTGGTCTCCAAGATCACGCCCGTGGAAGACATGCCACACATGGCCGACGGCACCCCTGTCGATATCGTGCTGAACCCGCTGGGCGTGCCTTCGCGGATGAACATTGGTCAGGTGCTGGAGGTTCACCTGGGCTGGGCCGGCAAGGGCCTGGGCCAGCGCATTGGCGACATGCTGCAGCAGGAAGCCAAAGCGACGGAAGTGCGCTCCTTCCTGGAAGAGATTTACAAAGCCCGCGGCCGCGCCCAGGACTTTGCCGATCTGACCGACGACGAAGTGCTGGCCATGGCGCACAACCTGAAAGAGGGCGTGCCCTTTGCTTCGCCGGTGTTCGACGGCGCTTCGGAAGCCGAGATCAAGGACATGCTCAAGCTGGCCTATCCGGACGATCTGAAAGAGCGCAAAGGCTTGACCGACACCCGCACCCAGGCCTACCTGATTGATGGCCGCACCGGCGAGCAGTTTGAGCGCCCGACCACCATTGGCTACATGCACTACCTGAAGCTGCACCACTTGGTCGATGACAAGATGCACGCGCGCTCCACCGGCCCGTACTCGCTGGTCACGCAGCAGCCCCTGGGCGGTAAGGCCCAGTTCGGTGGCCAGCGTTTCGGTGAGATGGAGGTGTGGGCACTGGAAGCCTATGGCGCGGCCTACGTGCTGCAGGAAATGCTCACCGTCAAGTCCGACGACGTGCAAGGCCGTACCAAGGTGTACGAGAGCATCGTCAAGGGCGAACACGCCATCGAAGCCGGGATGCCCGAGTCGTTCAACGTGCTGGTCAAGGAGATTCGCTCCCTGGGCCTGGACATTGAGCTTGAGCGCTCCTAAGGTGTTCTTAAATAAATGAGCGTTTTCCGCTGATAAACAAACGATTTGCAGTAGATATCTGCTGCAAATCGTTATAAATAAAGCGGCAGCAACTATAGTTTTTGAAAGAGGGAAAGAGTTCTATGAAATCGCTACTCGACCTGTTCAAGCAATTCACGCCCGATGAGCATTTCGATGCCATCAAGATCGGCCTGGCTTCGCCCGAGAAAATCCGTTCCTGGTCTTTTGGTGAGGTGAAAAAGCCCGAGACCATCAACTACCGCACCTTCAAGCCCGAGCGCGATGGTCTGTTCTGCGCCAAGATTTTTGGCCCGATCAAGGACTACGAATGCCTGTGCGGCAAGTACAAGCGCCTTAAGCACCGCGGTGTGATCTGCGAAAAGTGCGGCGTTGAAGTCACGCAAACCAAGGTGCGCCGCGACCGCATGGGCCACATTGACCTGGCCGCGCCCTGTGCCCACATCTGGTTTTTGAAATCGCTGCCCTCGCGCCTGGGCCTGGTGCTGGACATGACGCTGCGCGACATCGAGCGCGTGCTGTACTTTGAAGCCTACGTGGTCACCGACCCCGGCATGACCCCGCTGAAGAAATTCAGCATCATGACCGAGGACGATTACGACGCGAAATGCGAAGAATTTGGCTACGACGAATTTGTCGCCAAGATGGGTGCCGAAGGCATTCAAGAGCTGCTGGAAAGCATCGACCTGGACGCCGAAATCGAGCGCCTGCGCGGCGACCTGACCGGCTCGGAAACCAAGGTCAAGAAAAACGCCAAGCGCCTCAAGGTGCTGGAAGCCTTCAAAAAATCGGGCATCAAGCCCCAGTGGATGGTGCTGGATGTGCTGCCCGTGCTGCCGCCGGACCTGCGCCCGCTGGTGCCGCTGGACGGTGGCCGCTTTGCCACTTCCGACTTGAACGACCTGTACCGCCGCGTCATCAACCGCAACAGCCGTTTGCGCCGCCTGCTGGAGCTGAACGCCCCGGAAATCATTGCGCGCAACGAAAAGCGCATGCTGCAAGAGGCGGTTGATTCGCTGCTGGACAACGGCCGCCGTGGCAAGGCCATGACGGGCGCGAACAAGCGCGCCCTGAAGTCGCTGGCCGACATGATCAAGGGCAAGGGCGGTCGCTTCCGCCAGAACTTGCTGGGCAAGCGCGTGGACTACTCGGGCCGCTCGGTGATTACCGTGGGCCCGTACCTGAAGCTGCACCAGTGCGGTCTGCCCAAGCTGATGGCGCTGGAGCTGTTCAAGCCCTTCATCTTTGCCCAGCTGGAGCAGCGCGGCATTGCCACCACCATCAAGGCGGCCAAGAAAGAAGTGGAAACCGGCACGCCGGTGGTGTGGGACATTTTGGAAGAGGTCATCAAAGAACACCCGGTGATGCTCAACCGTGCGCCCACGCTGCACCGCTTGGGCATCCAGGCGTTTGAGCCCATCCTGATCGAAGGCAAGGCCATCCAGCTGCACCCGCTGGTGTGCGCGGCGTTCAACGCCGACTTTGACGGTGACCAGATGGCTGTGCACGTGCCCCTGTCGGTGGAAGCGCAGATGGAAGCGCGCACCTTGATGCTGGCCTCCAACAACGTGCTGTTCCCCGCTTCGGGCGAACCCTCCATCGTGCCGTCGCAGGACGTGGTGCTGGGCCTGTACCACGCCACCCGCGACAAGATCAATGGCAAGGGCGAGGGCATGGTGTTTGCCGATATCGCCGAGGTGCAACGCGCTTTGGATGCCGCGCAGGTGGAGCTGCACACCAAGATCTCCGTGCGCTTGACCGAGTGGGTCAAAGACAAAGTGACCCGCGAATTTGTCGCCACCACGGCCTTGGTGGAAACCACCGTGGGCCGTGCCCTGCTGTCGGAAATCCTGCCCAAGGGCTTGGCCTTTAGCAACCTGAACAAGGCGCTGAAGAAGAAAGAAATCTCCAAGCTGATCAACGCCAGCTTCCGCCAGTGCGGCCTGAAAGACACCGTGGTGTTTGCCGACAAGCTGCTGCAAAACGGCTTCCGTCTGGCGACCCGCGCCGGTTTCTCGGTGGCGATTGACGACATGCTGGTGCCGCCGCAAAAGGCCGACATCCTGGCCCGCGCCGAGTCCGAGGTCAAAGAGATTGAGCAGCAGTACGTCTCGGGTCTGGTGACCTCGGGTGAGCGCTACAACAAGGTGGTGGACATCTGGGGCAAGGCCGGTGACGACGTGTCCAAGGTGATGATGGACCAGCTCAAGGTTGAAAAAGTCATCGACCGCCACGGCAACGAAGTCGATCAGGAGTCGTTCAACGCCATCTACATGATGGCCGACTCGGGCGCGCGCGGTTCGGCTGCGCAGATTCGCCAGCTGGCCGGTATGCGTGGCCTGATGGCCAAGCCCGATGGCTCGATCATCGAGACCCCCATTACGGCCAACTTCCGCGAGGGGTTGAACGTGCTGCAGTACTTCATCTCCACCCACGGTGCGCGTAAAGGTCTGGCCGACACGGCGCTGAAAACCGCCAACTCCGGTTACCTGACGCGCCGTCTGGTGGACGTGACGCAGGACTTGGTCGTGACCGAAAACGATTGCGGCACCTCCGAGGGCACCGTGATGCGCGCCATCGTCGAGGGCGGCGAGGTGATCGAATCCCTGCGCGACCGCGTGCTGGGCCGCACCACCGCCGAAGACCTGCTGCACCCGGAAACCCACAGCCTGCTGCTGCCGGCGGGCACCTTGCTCAACGAGTTCACACTCGATGAATTGGAAGCAGTCGGCGTTGATGAAATCAAGGTTCGCACGGCATTGACCTGCGAAACCCGTTACGGGCTGTGCGCCAAGTGCTATGGCCGTGACCTGGGCCGTGGCGGTCTGGTGAACCTGGGCGAGGCCGTGGGCGTGATTGCCGCCCAGTCGATCGGCGAGCCCGGCACCCAGCTGACCATGCGCACCTTCCACATTGGGGGTGCGGCCTCGCGTGCGGCGGTGGCCTCCAGCGTGGAAGCCAAGTCCAACGGCACGATTGGTTTCAACGCCACCATGCGCTATGTGACCAACAACAAGGGCGAGCTGGTGGTGATTTCGCGCTCTGGCGAAATCATCATTACCGACAACGGCCGCGAGCGCGAGCGCCACAAGGTGCCCTATGGCGCGGTGCTGAACATCAAGCCCGACGAAGCCATCAAGGCCGGTGCCATCCTGGCGCACTGGGACCCGCTGACCCGCCCCATCATCACCGAGTACGCTGGTACGGCCAAGTTCGAGAACATCGAAGAAGGCCTCACGGTGGCCAAGCAGGTGGACGATGTGACCGGTCTTTCGACCCTGGTGGTGATCGACCCCAAACGCCGTGGCTCGACCAAGGTGGTGCGCCCGCTGGTGCGCCTGATCGATGCCGATGGCCAGGAAGTGAAAATCCCCGGCACCGAGCTGCCGGTGGCCATTGGCTTCCAGATCGGTGCGCTGATCCAGGTGCGCGACGGCCAGGAAGTGGGCCCCGGCGAAGTGCTGGCCCGCATCCCGGTCGAAGGGCAAAAAACCCGCGACATTACCGGCGGTCTGCCCCGCGTGGCCGAGCTGTTCGAGGCGCGTACGCCCAAGGACAAAGGCACGCTGGCTGAGCAAACCGGTACGGTGTCGTTCGGTAAGGAGACCAAAGGCAAAGTGCGCCTGCAGATCACCGACCCCGATGGCCACGTCTGGGAAGAGCTGATCCCCAAAGAGAAAAACGTGCTGGTGCACGAAGGCCAGGTGGTGAACAAGGGCGAGCACATTGTGGACGGCCCGGCCGATCCGCAAGACATCTTGCGCCTGCTGGGCATCGAAGAGCTGGCCCGCTACATCGTTGATGAAGTGCAGGATGTGTACCGCCTGCAGGGTGTGAAGATCAACGACAAGCACATTGAAGTGATCGTGCGCCAGATGCTGCGCCGCGTGGTGGTGGAGAACCCGGGCGAGACCACCTACATCCAGGGCGAGCAGGTCGAGCGCTCGGAGATCCTCAACACCAACGAGGCCATTCAGCGCGAAGGCAAGATCCCCGCGACCTACTCCAACATCCTGCTGGGTATTACCAAGGCGTCGCTGTCCACCGACAGCTTCATCTCGGCCGCCTCCTTCCAGGAAACCACCCGCGTGCTCACCGAGGCCGCCATCATGGGCAAGCGCGACGAGCTGCGTGGCTTGAAAGAGAACGTCATCGTCGGTCGCCTGATTCCTGCCGGTACGGGCTTGGCTTACCACCAGGCCCGCAAAGCCAAGGACCAAATGGACGAGGCCGAGCGCCGCGCCATTGCCGAAGCCGAAGAGGCCGAGTTGGCCGCCATCGCCTCGGCGGACGATGTGCAAGACGCAGCTGAATAAGCGGCGTAATCCGTGGCGGCATAAGCACGGCGCTTGCGCCTGCTGCTTGGCCTCAACGGCTGCGTGCAGTTGATCGCCCCCACCCCCAGCAGGGCCCACTTGCTGGGGGTATTTTTTTACCGCTCACAATGCGGTTCCCTGATTTTTGACAGCGCCCGCTGCGCCCTGTGTATGACCTCTTCCTCCTCTAAGCCAGCCAGTCCTGCGCACTCGGCCAGTGTGAAACATCCCGCCTTGCACCAGCAATTGATGTGCGTTGCCCAGGGCTTGCAGCAGGTGCGGGCGGGGCAATCAACCACCACGGTGCTGGAGGCCGTCGTGCCCCCCCTGCGCCCTGGCGTGCAAGCGCTGCTGTTTCAAGTGCTGCGCAACCTGGGGCGGGCGCAGGCGCTGCGGGCCCTGCTGGCCCCCAAAAAACCGGCGGACAAAGTCGATGCGCTGCTGTGTACCGCCCTGGCCTTGGTCTGGGATGCGGCGCAAGCCCCCTACACCGCCTTCACCCTGGTCAATCAAACCGTGCAAGCGGCCCGGGCCTGTGGGTTGGAGCGCCAGGCTGGCTTTATCAACGCCTGCCTGCGCCGCTTTTTGCGTGAGCAACCCGCCTTGGTGGCGGCCACCGATGCGGATTTGGAAGCCCTGTTCAACCACCCACGCTGGTGGATTGATAAATTACAAAAGCAGTTCCCGCAAGATTGGCAACAAATTTTGCATGCTAACAACCAACATGCCCCAATGGCATTGCGGGTGCAGCTACAAAAAATAAGCCAGGCGCAGTACCTGGCCGCGCTCGCCCAGGCGGGTATCGCGGCCCAGCCTTTTGGACTGCAGGGGGTGGAGCTGGCCCAGCCCGTGGCCGTGCAGGCCTTGCCCGGCTTTGAGGAAGGCTGGTTCACCGTGCAAGACGGGGCCGCGCAATGGGCCGCCCCGCTGCTGCTGTGCGCTGCGCCGCAGCCGGGTGCGGCCCCGGCCCCGGTGGTGCCCGCCAACGCACACATTTTGGATGCCTGCGCCGCACCGGGCGGAAAAACGGCGCACTTGCTCGATCTGCTGCCCCAGGCCCAGGTTTTGGCGCTGGAGGTCGATGGCCAGCGCAGCCAGCGCATTCACGACACCTTGGCGCGGCTGGGGCTGTCCGCCCAGGTGGTGGTGGCCGATGCCACCCAACCCCGCCAATGGCTGCCCGCGCCCGGTATGCAGTTTGATGCCATCTTGCTCGATGCCCCGTGCTCGGCCTCGGGCATCGTGCGCCGCCACCCGGACGTACGCTGGCTGCGCCGGCCCAGCGATATCGCCCAGCTGGCCGCCCTCCAAACGCAGCTCTTGGAAGTGCTGTGGCCGCTGGTGAAACCCGGTGGCCGCCTGCTGTACTGCACTTGCTCGGTGTTTCGGGAGGAGGGGGTAGACCAAATTGAGGCGTTTGTTGCACGCCACAAATGCGCCGATTGGCAGCCTTCACCCGGGTATTTGCTGCCCGGCCGTGGCGCAGTGGCTGACAATCAGGCCGGTAACCATGATGGATTTTTCTACGCCCTGCTCGTTAAAACTGCTTGAGTCTGCCCGCTTTCAGGCGCAACGCCGCCGCCTGCTGCTGGGCGGTGTTGGGCTGTTGGCGGCCCCCTGGGGCGGCGTGCCCCTGGTGGCACCGGCCCTGGCCCAAGCGCACACCTTGCGCCTGGACAACGGCGTGCTCTTGCAGCAGGAAGAGGGGGAGCTGTTTCTGAGCTCCGATGTGCCCTGGCAATTGCCCAGCGCCGTTGAGCAAGCCCTGCGCAAAGGCGTGGCCGTGCATTTTGTGGCCGAGGTGCAGCTGCTGCGCCAACGCTGGTATTGGAGCAACCAACGCCTGCTGACGGCTACGCGCTATTACCGCTTAAGTTACCAGGCCCTCACCCACCGCTGGCGTTTGCACACGGGCAGTCAGCCGTTCAACGGCTTAGGCTTGGGCACGGCCTTGGGCAACTCCTACACCGATCTGGCCGATGCCTTGCAGGCCCTGCAGCACTGGGTGCGCTGGCGCATTGGCGCACGCGATAGCCTGCCCGCCGACGGGCCGGCGCTGCTGCAGCTGCGCTTTCGCATTGATTTGTCGCAACTGCCCAAGCCTTTGCAAATTGGCGCTTTTGGCCGTTCGGACTGGAATTTATTGGTGCAGCAAACGCAGCCCTTGATGCTGGAGCAGTTGTAATGCCAGCCAGTGTGTACGACGAGCCCAGCGCCCAGCACGAACAACAACGCGCCCAGCGGCTGCGCAAAACGGCCCGGTGGATTTTGGGCGTTGGCACCGCGGTGATGATGGCCCTGGGCCTGGTGCTGCTGTTTTTGCTGACGGTGGCCACCAACAACCGCCAGCTGTACGAGGATTACTACGTCTGGCTGTTTGGCCTGAATGTGCTGGTCGCCGGCTTGCTGTTGTTGGTGTTGCTGTGGATGGGCGGGCGCTTGTTGCAGCGCTGGCACCAGCGCAAGTTTGGCAGCCGCTTGCTGCTCAAACTGGCGACGATTTTTGCCCTGGTCGGCGTGCTGCCGGGGGCGCTGATCTATACGGTGTCCTACCAATTTGTCTCGCGCTCGATTGAAAGCTGGTTTGATGTCAAGGTCGAAGGGGCGCTGACCGCCGGGGTGAATTTGGCCAGCGTCACCCTGGATGCCATGGCCAATGACATGGCCAACAACACCCGCAATGCCAGCACCCAGCTGGGCGAGGTGTCCGATGCCGGGGCGGGGTTGGTGCTGGAGCGCATCCGCGATCAGCTCGGGGCCATCGATGTGGTGCTGTGGAACAGCGCCGGCGTGGCCGTGGCCTCCGCCGGCGAGTCCTTGCTGGATTTGAGCCCCGAGCGCCCCAGCGCCCAAGTGCTGCGCAGCCTGCGTGGTAGCCAGCGCCCCCTGACCAGCATCGAGGGGCTGGACGATGACCTGGGGGTCAGCGGCACCGTCGATTTGTCCGCCGTGCGTGTGCGCGTGTTGGTCGCTGTGCCCAATGCCCAGCTGGGGCTGCTCACCGGCAACCGCTTTTTGCAGGCCACCATTGCCTTGCCCGCCACGCTGGTGAGCAATGCCCTGGCCGTGCAAGAAGCGCACCGCGAGTACCAAGAGCGCTCCATTGCCCGCCAGGGGCTGCGGCGCATGTACATCGGCACCCTTACGTTGAGTCTGTTTTTGGCCGTATTTGGGGCGGTACTGCTGGCGGTGCTGTTTGGTAATCATTTGGCCCAGCCACTGCTGCTCCTGGCCCAAGGCGTGCGCGATGTGGCCCGGGGCGATTTAACCCCTAAGGCCGTCTCACTCACCCGGGACGAGGTGGGCGGCCTGACCCGCTCGTTTGCCCTGATGACCCAGCAATTGCTGGAAGCACGCACGGCCGTAAACCAAGGGGTGCAAGAGGTGCAGGCGGCCCGCACCAATTTGCAAACCATTTTGGACAACCTCACCGCCGGGGTGCTGGTGCTCGATGCCCAATGGCGGGTGGTAATCGCCAATCCCGGCGCGGCCCATATTTTGCGCAGCGATGTCGCCGCCCTGAGTGGCCAAACCTTGGCCAGCCTGCCCACGCTGGGCAGCTTGGCCGCCATGGTGGATGCTCAGTTTGCTCAGTTTTTTGAAGCACGCAGCGCAGGTGTGGTAACGCCGCGCTGGCAAAATGTCTTTGAATTTTTGCCCCAGCTCCCAGAAGCTGAAACGGCCGGCGAAGTGCCCCAGGACAAAATCACCCTGGTCGTGCGCGGTGCCGTATTGCCCCACGATCAGCGGCTGGTGGTGTTTGACGATATTTCAGAAATCGTCTCGGGCCAGCGCTCCAAAGCCTGGGCCGAAGTGGCGCGGCGGGTGGCCCATGAAATCAAGAACCCACTCACCCCCATCCAGCTGTCTGCCGAGCGCCTGGCCTTCAAACTCAGTGGCAAGCTCCCGCCTGCGGAAGAGGCGTTATTGCAAAAGTCTGTAAAAACCATCGTCGAGCAGGTGGCGGCCATGCTGCGCCTGGTCAATGAGTTTCGCGACTACGCCCGCCTGCCACCGGCCGTTTTGCAGCCGGTGGACGTCAATCTTTTGGTGCAAGACGTGTTGCAGCTCTACACCGAAGAAGGCGTGCTGGTGCCGGTGCACATGGACTTGGACACACACTGCCCCCGCATCGCCGCCGACCCTGGCCAACTGCGCCAGGTGCTACACAATTTGGTGCAAAACGCCCAGGATGCCAGTCTGCAGCGGGCCCAGGCCGAGGGCGTGGCAGTGCAGCCCGTGTGCCTCAGCACCCAGTGGAATGCCACCACCGGCCGGGTGCGCATCACCGTGACGGACAGCGGCTGCGGCTTTCCCGAAGCGCTCTTGCAACGGGCCTTTGAGCCCTATGTCACCACCAAGCCCAAAGGCACCGGATTGGGCCTGGCCGTGGTGAAAAAAATTGCCGATGAGCATGGTGCCCGCGTTGATTTGTCCAACCGCCTCGAAGGGGGTGTCGTAAAAGGCGCACAAGTGTCGCTATCATTTGCCCCTGCAGAGAGTGGAAGCTAGCCGTGCAAGGGCAGCAGTCTGGGTACAGCAATCAACTTTGAGAGACATGGCAAACATACTGGTAGTAGATGATGAGCTCGGCATCCGAGACTTGTTGCAGGAAATCTTGAACGACGAGGGGCACAACGTCGACCTCGCCGAGAACGCCACCCAAGCCCGCACCGCGCGGGCCTCTGCTGCCTACGATTTGGTGCTGCTGGACATCTGGATGCCAGACACCGATGGTGTCTCGCTGCTCAAGGAGTGGAGCACGGCCGGTTTGCTCTCCATGCCCGTCATCATGATGAGTGGCCATGCCACCATCGAAACCGCCGTCGAAGCCACCCGCATTGGGGCGCATTCCTTTTTGGAAAAACCCATTACCTTGCAAAAACTGCTGAAAGCGGTCGAGCAGGGCTTGGCCAGTCGCACCCCCGCCGCCAGTCGGCCCGGCGACACGACGGGCACCCATGCGTTGCTCAAAGGCGTAGGGGAAGATTTTTCTGTCAGTCTGGCCAGCGCTGAGGCCCATGCCCACCAGGGCTTTGACCTTGACCGCCCTTTGCGCGAAGCCCGCGACGGCTTTGAGCGGGCCTATTTCGAGTTTCACCTGGCCCGCGAAGGCGGCTCCATGACCCGGGTGGCGGAAAAAACCGGCTTAGAGCGCACCCACCTGTACCGTAAATTGCGCCAATTGGGCGTTGATTTGGGCCGCAGTCGGAAAAATTAAAAAATTCTACGTTTTTCGAAAAAGTAGAAAAAAGTGTGCCTATAATCACGGCTTCACACAAGTTAGCACACTGCACTTGTTTGGCCCGGTAGCTCAGTTGGTAGAGCAGCGGATTGAAAATCCGCGTGTCGGCGGTTCGATCCCGTCCCAGGCCACCAAAACACTGTTTCTTGAGCATTCAAGAAGCCCCAAAACCCGCTACTTCCCTAAGTAAGCGGGTTTTTTGTTTCCTAAGTAGCCCTTAATACTCTCGCAATGCCCCGCCGCAAGGCATGCGGCAGGATTTTCTCGCCAGGGTACTCAGCCGATCTGGTGGTGCTTATCGGGCCAGTGCTGCCCGCATGGCGTTGATCTCGGCCTGGTAGTCGGGTTTGCCAAAGATGGCGCTGCCCGCTACGAAGGTGTCGGCACCAGCGTCGGCCACGGCGCGGATGTTGCTGGCTTTGATGCCGCCATCGACCTCGAGGCGAATGTCTTTGCCGCAGGCTTCAATGCGCTTGCGAGCGGCTTCCACCTTGCGCAAGGTGCTATCAATAAAGCTTTGCCCGCCAAAGCCGGGGTTCACGCTCATCAGCAAAATCAGGTCGATGTCTTCAATCACCCAATCGAGCACATCCAGCGGCAAAGCGGGGTTGAAGACCAGGCCCGGCTGGCAGCCGGCCGCTTTGATGGCCTGGATGCTGCGGTGCACATGGGCGCTGGCATCGGGGTGAAAGCTGATCAGGTCGGCCCCGGCCTGGGCAAAGGCTTGGGCCAGCGCATCGACGGGTTGCACCATCAGGTGCACGTCAATGGGCACGGGCTGGCCGCTGGGGGTGACGGCATGGGGTTTGAGCGCCTGGCAGACCATGGGGCCGAAGGTCAGATTGGGCACATAGTGGTTGTCCATCACGTCAAAGTGAATCCAGTCGGCACCGGCGGCAATCACGTTGCGCACCTCATCGCCCAGGCGGGCAAAGTCGGCGGACAAAATGGATGGGGCAATGCGGTAGGTCGGGGCGGTGGGGGAGGGAGTATTCATGCGGCTCATAGGGCGCAATTGTCGCAGGCTTGGGCTGATGCCTCATTTACATTAGCGCCTTATGCGCTCTTCTTACGACCTCTCCGCCCTGCTGGCGGAACTCGATCCCCATGCCGAGTTGGCAGAACGTCACCTGTGGCTGATTCATGTGCTGCACTGGATGCGCTCGGCCGCGCCCTCGATTGAGGTGGCGATGGCCAAGGCAGAATCTTTTGTTGCGGCGTTTGAAGCCGATGAGGCTTTGCGCCTGCGTTTGCAACTGTGGTGGCAGCGCTTTAGCGACACGGTGGACATCACCACCTTGCTGGCCGATTTTGGTTTTGCGCCCCGCACGGCGATGGTGACGGAGCTGACCGAGCGCCTGCGCTTGAAATTGCTGCCGGGCACCCCGGAGACGATTGACGCGGCTGAGTTGTTCTCGATTGCGCTGACGCACGAGTTCGATGCCCGCTGGCTTACCGCTTTGCCCGAGCCGCTGCTGCAGCGCTTGACGGCGCTGCTGGTGCCCGAGGAGGCCCAGCAGGGCATTGGCTTTTGGCGCCACGCCCTGTTGGGGGCGATTACCTACTGCGCCGGACAAATTTTGGCCAATGGCTTTTCGCCCGAACTGCGCTTGCGCATGAGCGAAGAGGCCCGCGAGGAGCAGCCCTTTCACGCGCTGATTCACGATGTGGAGAGTTTTCGGATCGAATTTGTCCACGGCGTGCGCACGCCCGAACGCTTGGAGCAGGCTGAGCAGCGCCTGCGCGAACGCCTGGATGCCTGCCGCGCGGCCATTGGCACGGTGTACCAACACTTTGCCGCAGAGGGGATTTCGGTGGGGCTGGTGTTTCGTGTACGCCAGGTGCGCACCCGCATCGTGCGCGTGCGCCAATTACTGGCCTGCCTGACCAGCGCGCACCCAGAGCAAGAGGCGGCGCGGCTGCTGGCCGGTTTTGTCAGCGTGGGGCGCGACCGGCGCAGCCTGCGCCACCTGTTGGCCACCAACTCGTCCCTGCTGGCGGCCAAGGTGACCGAGCGCAGCGCAGAAACCGGCGAACACTACATCAGCCACAACCGCAGCGAATACCTGCAAATGGTGCGCCGTGCCGCCGGGGGCGGGCTGTTGATGTCGGTCACCACGCTGCTGAAATTTGGCTTGGCGGCGCTGGCGTTTTCGGCCTTTTGGGGCGGGTTTTGGGCCGGGGTGAACTACTCCATCAGCTTTGTGCTGATTCAGCTGCTGCACTGGACGGTGGCCACCAAACAGCCCGCGATGACGGCCCCGGCCATGGCGGCCAAGCTCAAAGACATGCAGTCCAGTGAGGATGCCGCCCACACCTTAGAGGCGTTTGTCGATGAGGTTGCCAACCTGGTGCGCACCCAGGTGGCGGCCATTTTGGGCAACGTGCTGGTGGTCTTTCCGGCCGCGCTGGTTTTGTCCTTGCTGTGGTGGCAGATGTTTGGCGCGACCCCGCTGGATGCGGCCCATGCGCAATCGACTCTGGATTCTTTGCACGTCTTGGGCCCTTCGGCCCTGTTTGCCGCCTACACCGGGGTGCTGTTGTTTGCCAGCAGTTTGATCGCCGGCTGGGTGGAAAACTGGTTTGTTTTGCGCCGCCTGGATTCAGCGATACGGTATAACCCCGGTTTCACCCGCTGGCTGGGCAAGGGCCGTGCCAAGCGCTGGGGGGATTTTTGGCGGGCCAATATCTCGGGCTTTGCCGCCAATATCTCTTTGGGCATGATGCTGGGGCTGACCCCGGCGATTGCGGCGTTTTTTGGCCTGGGGCTGGAGGTGCGCCACGTCACCCTCTCGTCGGGCCAGCTGGGGGTGGCCAGCGCCACGTTTGGCCTGGGCGTGCTTGCCCTGCCGGCGTTTTGGTGGGCCTTGGCCCTGCTGCCGCTGAATGGGGCGCTGAACGTGATCGTCAGTTTTTATCTGGCGTTTCGCATGGCCTTGCGGGCCCACAACATTAACGGCGTAGAGCGCTCGCGCATTTACGCCGCCATCCGCCAACGCTTGCGCTCCAAGCCAAGCAGCTTCTTCTTGCCCTAAGGCCCCAGAAGCCCATGGCGGAGCCGACAACGAAAGGATTTGCGCCATGACCGAACCCCTTGCTGCCAGCCACCTGCCCGCCATCCAGTGGTCGTTGGTGCTGGCGCTGGCCGCGCTGGTGGGCTATGCCTGCCAGCGCCAGCTGGGCCTGCCCAGGGTGCTGGGCTATGCCGCAGTGGGCAGCATTGCCGGATTTTTTGGTTTGGGGGCCGCGCTGTGGCCCTTGCACGGGCCGGTGCTGTTGCTGCTTGAGCTGGGCATTGCCGTGGTGCTGTTTGAGTGCGGTGCGCGCATCAATGTGCGCTGGTTTGTACACAACCCCATGGTGCTGGTGCAAAGCGTGCTGGAGGCCAGCCTGACCTACGCGGCCGTGTTTTACGGCCTGCAGGCGGTGGGGGTGGAGGCCCGCAGTGCCGGGCCGCTGGGCCTGATTGCCATGGCCGCCTCCCCGGTGCTGCTCAGCCGCGTGATTGCCGATACCCGCGCCGCCGGGGCGGTGACCGACCGGGCGTTGACCCTGTCCACCTTATCCACCCTGTACGCCCTGGTGCTCAGTGCGGCCAAGGCGCAGATTTTTGCCAATCCGCAAGAGTCGCTGTGGCACGACATCACCCCGGTGCTGCAGGTGCTGCTGGTGTCGGCCGTGGTGGCGGGCGTGTTGTTTGCCCTGATTCATGCCGTGCTGCGCTGGATGAGCCCCTTGAGCCAAAACACCGCCATTGTGCTGCTGGCGCTGATTGCGGCGACGGCGGCCAGCGCCAGTGGCCTGGGCGGCTCGGCCCCCTTGGCGGCGCTGCTGGCGGGCATGGTGCTGAAGTTTTTCCGCCCCCAGCCGCTGCCGTGGACGCAGGCGCTGGGCAGCATCAGCGCTTTGCTGGGCATGGTGGTGTTTGTGCTGGTGGCCGCCGTGGCCGCCCATGCGCCGTGGACGGGCAGCATCCCGTTGGCCGTGCTGGCCTTGGTGGGCTTGCGCCTGGTGGCCAAAACCGTGGGCATTGGCCTGGGGCACTGGGGCAGCCACACCCATTGGCGGCAAACGCTGTGGACGGCCTGCACCATGGCTCCTTTATCTGCAGTAGCACTCGCAATGACGGTGCCATTTACAACCATTAGTGGCGGTGAAACCATTGCTGGCATTGCGCTACCAACTATTCTTTTAATGGAATTGCTCGGGGCCATGGCCGCCACCTGGGCGCTGCGCCGCGCTGGCGAGGCCCGCGATACCTTGGGAGTGCGCCATGACGCTTGAAGCCTTTGCCCCTTCACAACCGCTGACCCTGGGCGTGGAGCTGGAGCTGCAACTGCTGAGCACCCACGACTACGACCTGACCCCCTACGCGGCCGACATGCTGCGCCTGATGCGCCAGCACCACCCCGATTTGCCCGGCACCGTGGTGCCGGAGATGACGCGCAGCATGATCGAAATCTCCACCGGCATCTGCCAGGACGGGGCCGATGCGCTGGCGCAGCTGACGCAAATTCGCAATGCCCTGGTGGCCTGCGCCGACAAGCTCAACATCGCCATTGCCGGGGGCGGCACCCACCCCTTTCAGCAGTGGCACGAGCGGCGCATTTATGAAAAAGAGCGGTTTCACCAGCTCTCCAAACTGTACGGTTACCTGACCAAGCAGTTCACCATTTTTGGCCAGCACGTCCACATTGGCTGCCCCGATGCCGATGCCGCCTTGCTCATGCTGCACCGCATGAGCCGCTACATCCCGCACTGCATTGCGCTGTCGGCCTCCAGCCCCTTTGTGCAGGGGCAGGACACAGCGTTTGATTCGGCGCGGCTCAACTCGGTGTTCGCCTTTCCCCTGTCGGGCCGCGCCCCGTGCGTGCTGACCTGGGCCGAGTTTGGCCAGTATTTCAACAAAATGACGGCCACCGGCGTGGTGCAGGGCATGAAGGATTTTTACTGGGACATCCGCCCCAAGCCCGAATTTGGCACCATCGAAATCCGCGTCTTTGACACCCCACTCTCCATCGAACGCGCGGCCGCCCTGGCCGCCTACGTGCAGGCGCTGGGGGCGTGGCTTTTAGACACCCAGCCCTTTACGCCCTGCGAGGATGATTACCTCGTTTACACCTTCAACCGCTTTCAGGCCTGCCGCTTTGGGCTGGAGGGGGTGTACGTCGATCCTGCCAACGGGGCGCACCTGTCGTTGGCCGAGCATATTTTGCGCACCATGGACACCATCGCCCCCTACGCGCACAGCGATTTTTCCCTGCTGCGCACCAGCGTCGAGCAGCGCCACAACGATGCCCACTGGCTGCGCGAATGCCAGGCGCACACGCCGCTGCTGGGCGAAGTCTCGCGCCAAGCGGCGCTGCGCTTTCGCCAAGTCCCGCCCATGCAACCGTGACAAAACGGCTGATTTTTTATATGATTTTGGCCTCTAACGCTTATATTTAAAGCGTTGAAAGCTCCCCTTTATGAAGCAACCCTTGGGCGAATTTGACCTCATTCAGCGCTTCTTTCAGCGCCCAGCCCACCGCAGCCCCTTGGGCGTGGGCGACGACTGCGCCCTGCTGGCCCCGCGCCCCGGCATGCAGCTGGCCGTCTCCAGCGACATGCTGGTGCAAGGCCGCCACTTTTTGCCCGACGTGGCCCCCCGCCTGCTGGGCCACAAGGCGCTGGCCGTCAATTTGTCGGACTTGGCCGCCTGCGGGGCCCAACCCCTGGCCTTTACCCTGGCCCTGGCCCTGCCGCACAGCGACGAGGCCTGGTGCCAAGCCTTCAGCGAAGGGCTGTTCGCCCTGGCCGAAGCCCACGACTGCGAACTCATCGGCGGCGACACCACGCAAGGCCCGCTCACCATCTGCATCACCGTGTTTGGGGAAGTGCCCAGCGGCCAAGCCATTTTGCGCAGCGGTGCCCAGGTGGGCGACGATATCTGGGTCAGCGGCACCCTGGGCGATGCCCGCTTGGCGCTGGATGCCCTGCAGCGCCAGCACATGCTGCCGCCCCCCGTCTTGGCCCAGGCCCGCCAGCGCCTGGAAGCGCCCACCCCGCGCGTGGCCCTGGGCCAGGCGCTGCGCGGCATTGCCAGCAGCGCCCTGGACGTGAGCGATGGGCTGC
>NZ_JAFNME010000024.1 GCF_017368815.1 Comamonas denitrificans
CCCCGCCGCCCCGGCCACCACCCCACCGGATGATGATTTCGGCTTGGGCGCTCTGGACTTGCCCACCGCAGAGGCGGCCACTGCGCCCCCAGCGGTGACCGATGCCCTGCCAGACTTTGCCGCAGACTTTGGCCTGGATGGCTTGGATCTGGACCTGCCCTCCAGCCCATCGACCGAGGCCGAGACCACCGACAGCAACGACCCCCTCAACACCAAACTCGATCTGGCCCAAGAGTTCTCCATGATTGGCGACTCTGAAGGCGCGCGCACCCTCATCGAAGAAGTGCTGAGTGAGGCCCAAGGCACCTTGAAAACCCGGGCCCAAAAAATGCTCAACGAGCTTGAATAATGACTACCCTTCTCCCTGCTCTGCAAGGCCTACTATGCGCATCGCCTTAGGGGTCAGCTACAACGGCAGCCGCTACCAGGGCTGGCAAAGCCAGCCCAGCGGCAACACCGTACAAGACCAACTCGAAGCGGCCCTGGGCCGCTTTGCTGCTGAAAAAATCAGCACAACCTGTGCGGGCCGCACCGATGCTGGGGTTCACGGCCTGATGCAGGTGGTGCATTTCGACACCCGATTGCAGCGCTCGCCCAACTCCTGGGTGCGCGGCACCAATGCCTTTTTACCCCGTGACATTGCCGTACACTGGGCCCGCGAAATGCCCAACAGCGCCGACGGCCGCCCCAGCTTTCACTGCCGCGCCCATGCAACGGCCCGCCGCTATGCCTATGTGCTGCTGCAATCGCCCGTGCGCCCCAGCATTGAGGCCGAACGCGTTGGCTGGGTCTTTTTGCCACTGCAGGCGCACGCCATGCAGCAAGCGGCGCAAGCCCTGCTGGGGGAGCATGATTTCTCCTCCTTTCGGGCCTCGGGGTGCCAGGCCAAAACCCCCATCAAAACCCTGCACCGCATTGACATCTCCTTCACCCCAGCCGGCCACGCGGCAATGCGCGAAGACCACGCCATGCCCTGCGGTTACTGGCGGTTTGAATTTGAGGGCAGCGCTTTTTTGCACCACATGATCCGCAACATCATGGGCTGCCTGATCTACATCGGCCAAGGCAAGCAACCGGCGGCTTGGATGCAGCAGGTGCTGCAGGCCCGCTCACGCGATGCGGCCGCCCCCACCTTCAGCCCCGATGGGCTGTACTTCCTCGGCCCGGTGTACGACGCGCATTGGAATCTGCCCAGCAGCACCCCCGCTTTTGCCTGGTTGCCGGGCAGCCCCTTATGAAGAATGGTTCTGAGCCCATGCCACCCCGCACCCGTATCAAAATTTGTGGACTGACGCGCGAGGAAGATGTCGATGCCGCCGTCGCCGCCGGGGTCGATGCCCTGGGTTTTGTGCTCTACGCGCCCAGCCCACGTGCCGTCACCGCCCTGCGGGCCGCCCAATTGGCACGGCGCTTGCCGCCCTTTGTCACGCCGGTATTGCTGTTTGTCAATGCAAGCCCTTTAGATGTTATAGCTGCTTGCGCTTTGGTGCCGGGCGCTACAGCACAATTCCATGGCGATGAGTCCCCTGAGCAATGCTGGGCAGCTAGCGATTTTGGAAGAATCCCCTATCTGCGCGCCGCCCGCATTCCGCTGGGCCCCAACGCCCGTGCGTTTGACCTCGTAGAATACGCATCTCGTTACTCTCAAGCCCAAGCCATCTTGCTCGATGCCCACGTAGAGGGCTACGGCGGCGGCGGGCACGCTTTCAATTGGTCACTGCTACCACCAAACGTCGCTGCTCACCTCGTTTTATCTGGTGGACTCACACCTGCAAACGTGACCGATGGCGTGCGCTTGCTGCGCCCGCGCTGCCGCTCGCTGGCCGTTGATGTCAGCTCCGGCGTGGAAGCCTCCGCGCCCAATGGCAGCCCTCTTAAAGGCATCAAAGATGCCGCCAAAATGAAGCAATTTATCGCCGCCGTACGGGCGGCCGATGTCCCCCTTTAGAGTACTGATCGCATGTTTAACTACCACTACCCCGACGCTGCCGGCCACTTTGGCCCCTACGGCGGCAGCTTTGCCAGCGAAACCCTGACCTTTGCCCTCCAAGAGCTGCGCGATGCCTGGGCCCGTTACCAGAACGATCCCGAATTTCAGGCCGAATACCAGCGCGAGCTGGCGCATTTTGTCGGCCGCCCCTCCCCCGTGTACCACGCCCAACGCCTGAGCGAAGAAATCGGCGGCGCACAAATCTTCTTGAAGCGCGAAGACCTCAACCACACCGGCGCGCACAAGATCAACAACGTCATCGGCCAGGCCATGCTGGCACGGCGCATGGGCAAGCCGCGCATCATTGCCGAAACCGGCGCTGGCCAGCACGGCGTGGCCACGGCCACCATCTGCGCGCGCTACGGGCTGGAATGCATCGTGTACATGGGTGCTGAAGATGTGAAGCGCCAAAGCCCCAACGTCTTTCGCATGAAGCTGCTGGGCGCCACCGTGGTACCCGTCGAATCGGGCAGCAAAACCCTGAAAGACGCGCTCAACGAAGCCATGCGCGACTGGGTGGCGAATGTGGACAACACCTTCTACATCATCGGCACCGTGGCGGGCCCTGCCCCCTACCCAGCCATGGTGCGCGACTTTCAGCGCGTAATTGGCGAAGAGTGCCTGACGCAAATGCCCGAGCTGCTGCGCAGCCTGCAGCTGGCGGGCGAACAGCCCGATGCCGTGGTCGCCTGCGTGGGCGGCGGCAGCAACGCCATGGGCATCTTCCACCCCTACATCCCCCTGGAAAAAACCCGCCTGATTGGCGTAGAAGCGGCGGGCGAGGGGCTGGATACCGACAAGCACGCCGCCTCGCTGCAAAAAGGCACGCGCGGGGTGCTGCACGGCAACCGCACGCTGATCCTGCAAGACCAAGACGGCCAGATCACCGAAACGCACAGCATCAGCGCCGGCCTGGATTACCCCGGTGTCGGCCCCGAGCACGCCTGGCTGCAAGAGCTGGGCCGCGCCCAGTACGTGGGCTGCACCGACAGCGACGCGCTGGCCGCCTTCCACCGCCTGTGCCGCACCGAAGGCATCATCCCCGCGCTGGAATCGAGCCACGCCGTGGCCTATGCCATCCAACTGGCCCAAACGATGCGCCCCGATCAATCCATCCTGGTCAATCTCTCGGGCCGGGGTGACAAAGACATTGGCACCGTGGCCGACTTCTCGGGCGAAGATTTTTACGACCGCCCCTCCATGCGGGGACTGAAGGTCAAAGGAAGCGACAAACTATGAGCAACCGCCGCATCACTGCAACATTCGACAAACTGCGCAGCGAAGGCCGCCAGGCGCTGATCCCGTTTGTCACCGCCGGCTACCCCTTTGCCGCCATCACCCCGGGGTTGATGCACGGCATGGTCGAGGCAGGCGTGGACATCATCGAGCTGGGCGTGCCCTTCTCCGACCCCATGGCCGATGGCCCCGTCATCCAAAAAGCGGGAGAACGCGCCATTGCCAACGGCGTGAATCTGGCCAAAGTGCTGGGCTACGTGCGCGAGTTCCGTCAGAAAAACCAGCACACCCCCGTGGTGCTGATGGGCTACGCCAACCCCGTCGAGCGCTACGACCTGCAGCATGGCGAGGGGGCCTTTGTGCGCGATGCCGCAGCTGCCGGCCTGGATGGCATGCTGGTGGTCGATTACCCGCCCGAAGAATGCCAAGACTTTGCCGCCGCCCTCAAAGCCCACGGCATGGACATGATCTTTCTGCTGGCACCCACCAGCAGCGACGCACGCATCCAGGAAATTGCCCAAATCGCCAGCGGTTACGTTTACTACGTCTCGCTCAAAGGCGTGACCGGCTCGGCCGCGCTGGATACCGACGATGTCGCCCGCATGCTGGCGCGCATCCAACAACACGTCCACATCCCTGTGGGCGTGGGCTTTGGCATCCGCGATGGCCAAACTGCCCACACCGTGGCCCAAATGGCCGATGCGGTCATCATTGGCAGCCGCATCATCCAGCTGCTGGAAGACCAGCCGCACGAAAAAGTCATCCCCCTGGCGATCGACTTTCTGCGTGGCATCCGCAAAGCAATGGACGCATAATGCCGCCCTTGGCCAGCACCAGAACTGTTCTGGGCGCTGGCCACTCTCGCTAGATTGAAGGAGGAGCCATGTCCTGGCTTGAAAAGCTGCTGCCCACCAAGGCCCAAGCAACCGAACCCAAGGAACGCCACCAGCAAATTCCTGAAGGCCTGTGGGTGAAATGTCCCTGCTGCGAAGCGGTGCTGTACAAAACCGATTTGCAAAAAAATCAGAACGTCTGCCCCACCTGCAGTCACCACCACCGCATCAACGCCCGCGATCGCCTGAACCACTTCATGGACGGCGAAGGCCGCTACGAAATCGGCCAAGAAGTCATCCCCGTCGATGCCCTCAAATTCAAAGACAGCCGCAAATACCCCGAGCGCCTCAAAGAAGCGCTGGAAAACACCGGCGAAACCGATGCCCTGGTCGTCATGGGTGGCACCGTCAAAGGCATCGAGCTGGTCGCCGCGTGCTTTGAGTTCGACTTCATGGGCGGCTCCATGGGCTCCGTGGTGGGCGAGCGCTTTTGCCGGGGCGTGGAAACCGCCATCGAGCAAAAAGTCCCCTTCATCTGCTTTACCGCCACCGGCGGCGCACGCATGCAAGAAGGCCTGCTCTCGCTCATGCAAATGGCCAAAACCAACGCTGCACTCACGCGCCTGGCACAAAAAGGCCTGCCCTACATCAGCGTGCTTACCGACCCCACCATGGGCGGTGTCTCGGCCGGTTTTGCCTTTGTGGGCGACATCGTCATGGCCGAACCCAACGCCCTGATCGGCTTTGCCGGCCCGCGCGTGATTGAAACCACCGTGCGCGTCAAACTGCCCGAAGGCTTTCAGCGTGCTGAATTCCTGCAAGAAAAAGGCGCCGTGGACATGATCGTCGATCGCCGCGAACTACGCGAGCGCATCGCCAGCAGCCTGGCCATGCTGCAGCGCCTGCCCGCTGACGCCATCATCTGATTATTTTCATAGCTACCAGCGCCCGCCAGGCCTAGCTTTGCGGGCGTTTTTTTATATTTTTCACACCGCTGCCCGCCTATGTCCGACCGCCTTGCTGTTTTGCCCCAATACCTGCTGCCCAAACAGGCACTTACCCAACTCATGGGCAAACTCGCCGGCCTGGAAGGCGGCAGCGCCACCACCGCCGTCATCCGCTGGTTCATCCAGCGCTACAAGGTCAATATGAGCGAAGCGCTGGAGGCCGACCCCGCCGCCTACAAAAGCTTCAACCAATTCTTCACCCGGCCCCTGCGCCCCGGCGTGCGCCCCCTGGCCGATGCAGACTGGGTCTGCCCCGTCGATGGCGCCATCAGCCAGCTGGGCCGCATCACCGGCGCTGCGGGCGACCAGATTTTTCAGGCCAAAGGCCACCACTACAGCACCCAGGCCCTGGTCGGCGGCAATGCCGCCCTGGCCGCGCAATTTGCCCACGGGCACTTTGCCACCATCTACTTAAGCCCGCGCGACTACCACCGCATCCACATGCCCTGCGCCGGGCGGCTGCTGCGCATGATTTACGTGCCCGGTGAGCTGTTTTCGGTCAATCCCACCACCGCCCGGGGCGTTCCCGGCCTGTTCGCCCGCAACGAGCGCGTAGTCTGCGTGTTTGAGGGCGAATTTGGCCCCTTTGTGCTGGTGCTGGTCGGTGCCACTATCGTCGGCAGCATGGCCACCGTCTGGCACGGCGTGGTCAATCCCCCGCGCCCCGGCACCTTGCGCGACTGGGATTACCAGGCGCAAAACATCCACCTCCACCGTGGCGATGAAATGGGCCGCTTTCTGCTGGGCTCCACCGTCGTACTGCTCATGCCCCAAGGCGATTTGCACTTCACTGCCGACTGGCAGGCCACCCGCCCCGTGCGCCTGGGCGAAGCCATGGCGCAGCAGGGCTAGCGCCCCTGCTGCAGCGCACGCGCAGATTTCCAACCCCAAGTGCCGCCCAGCCCACGCTGCGGCGGCACTTTTTATGCCTTGGACAGGCTCTCGACACAACGTGTCGCTGCGGCTGCTTACATTGGCTTGCACGGCCCGGCGCTCAGCGCCAAGCCCACCCCCCAAGCCAACAACGGAAAGAAGCCCATGTCCTCTTTTTGCTCTCAATGCGGCAAACCCTACCCTGAACACGACCCATCCTGCCTGGTACATCGGCTCGCGCAGCAAGCTTTGCCACCCCTGGCGAAAAAAACGCCCTTTTCCAATGCCGCCCCAAAGCCAGCGAATAACGAACCCCATGCGGCCCAACCATGCACACCCGTGAACAAAGCGGCCCCGCATGCTTTCGGCCCTCTGAATAAATTTATTTGGATATTGGCCTTTGCGCCGCTCATTGGCATGGTGCTTGAATACGCTATTGCCCATATTTTTTACAGCAGCAGTTACGCCGCCAATGCCGCTGTGGGTAATGGATATTTTTTCTGGGTCACGCTCTTATTGAATATTGGACTGTGTACGCTGGATGAAAAACATTTAAGAAACCACAGCATTAACACCCAACCCATTGGGGCAGCTTGGCTGGTGCCGGTGTATATCTTTAAAAGAAGCAAACACCTGCAAGACGGCCCGGTGTATTTTTACCTCTGGATCGGCACTTTGGTAACTGCCGCTATTTTCAGCATTTAATCGAACGGAGATTCAAAATGTCGCACCTCTTTTGCACCCACTGCGGCCAACAGATTGCCGCCACCGACCGGCATTGCCCCCACTGCGGCACCATGCAAACTGCCGTCATCCCCCCTCTTGCTGTGCCTGGGAAAAAAGCCGTACCAGACGGCATTCGTGGCTGGTCTTGGGGGGCGTTTCTGCTCAGTTGGGTCTGGGCCATTGGCAACAAAACCTGGATTGGCCTGCTCGCCCTCATTCCCTACGTTGGTCTGATCATGGCCATCATCCTGGGCATCAAAGGCCGGGAATGGGCCTGGCAAAACAAAGAATGGGACAGCATCGAACACTTCCAGCGCGTGCAAAAACAATGGAACCGCTGGGCCTTCATCATCGTAGGTGCCCTGCTGGTCATCGGCCTGCTCGCCGGCATCGGCATCGCAATGTACGAAGAACATGCCCCATCCACCCACACCTCCCAAGCGCAAGACATCCCACCCCCAGCACCCACTGCAGCCAGTGCCCCAGCAAGCACCCCATTTGCGCAGGCATTCGATGAACCCCTAACGCACTCGGCCAGTGCGCAGAAATATGAGCCTGTTTTTCTCTCTGAGAATGATGACGGGCATCTGTTCAAAATATCCAGCTACCCCAAAAAAATCATCTACAAGAATACCAATCTTCTGGATTATTTATTTGAAGATACTGACATGATCGGTTATCTGGCATTTGAAAAAACTTACCAATTTGGCGAAAACTATATTTTCATCATATCTACCGGAGAGAATGGAAACTCCTGCCCCGCCACCACTTACGCCTTTCAGGTAGATACAGCCGCCAACCGCATCTCTGACAAGCACGAAATCGACGGCTGCTCAGAAAACGTAGAAACTTTTTCCGAAGGCAACACGCTGATGGTCAAAAAAGAAGGCAATGCCAGCATTTTCTACAACGGCGAAGTTCAGTAATCTGATCATCCGATCATCCGATCATCCGGTCATCCCCCAAAATTCAGAAAGCCCCACCATGAGTTTTTGCCGAGGCTGCGGCACCGCGCTGCACGAAACTGCCCCCACCTGCCCGCACTGCGGTGCGCCCCAAAACCTACCGTCGGCCGAGCCCCCCGGCACGCTCTGGCTGCCCGTACCGGCGCTGATCGTGGGCATCCTGGCGCTGCTGGCGGCCATCGGTTTGGCCGACTCCGCACTGATCGACCCAGATGAATACGTGGGCACCCTGCTGTTCGCCGGCATCGCCATCATCCTGGGGGCCATTGGCACCTACCAGCAGAAAAAAGGCCGGGGCCTGTCTATTGCGGGATTGGTACTGGGCGGCCTGGCCTTGCTCATCAGCCTAGGTGTTTAAAACAAGAGCTTATAGCGCTTATTTTTAATAGCTTTTTATGGTTTAAAGCCAATAAATCCATTAAACACAAGCGCCACAAGCTTCTTTTTTTGCGCTAACTCCTGGCATAGGCATGCAGCCGCTGGTATCGCAAAACACCGCAATAAGTGCGGCAGAATGCATCTAACAAATATTTACATCAAGGCGGAAAAATTACTCAGCATGCGGCACACCCTGTCGCACCCCATTTTTACAGTACGCCACACTGCGGCCCCTTGTTATGGACGGACCCTGACCATGCCCAACCACGCCCTTGTCACTGCAACGACTGCCGATACCAAAAGCGAAAAACTCGCACAACGTCTGTCGCGCATCATTGCCCGTCTGCACCAGGGCGAGCACATCGACAAACACCAGCTGGCGGCTGAATTTGGCACCACCATCCGCACCATCGAGCGCGACCTGCACCAGCGCCTGCACGGCATCGCCGAGCGCAACGCCCAAGGTCAATGGCAACTGACCCTGACCGCCCGCAGCACCATCCCGGCGCGACACCTGCACGGCTACGCCCGCATGGCCGGCACCGAGCGCCTATTCCCCGATGCCAGCCTGCCCTACCTGCTGGGCCAGCTCAACACCCCCGAACCGCACCGCGCCACCCACGTGCAGCCCGTACCGCACGAAGACCTGGGCGGAGGCACCCGCACCTTCGCGGCGCTGCAAGCGGCCATCGAGCAGCAGCACACCTGCCACTTCACCTACAAAACCAAACCGCGCCACGCCCACCCCTACCGCCTGATCCACAAAAACGGTGTCTGGTACCTGGCCGCCGAAGAAGCAGGCCGCCTGAAAAACTTCAGCGTCGCACTCATCGAACAACTGCAGGTGGACAGCAGCGCCCCCTTCACCCCCAAACGCACGCACCTGGACTACATCGCCAACAAAGACGACGTGTGGTTTACCGAACAAACCACCGAAGTGCTACTGCGCATCGCCCCCGACATCGCCCACTACTTCGCCCGCCGCCAGCTGCTGCCCCAACAGCAACACCGCCAAGACAGCGATGGCTCTTTGCTGGTCACCACCCAGATCAACCACATCAACCAGCTACTACCCGTGGTACGCTATTGGCTACCGCATGTGCGGATTATTCAGCCAACAGATTGGAGAAAGCGATTGATTCAAGATCTTAAGGAGGGAATTAATTTATTAAAAATATAAAGACTTTAAAATTAATTAAATTATCTTTTATAAAAGATATAATTTTCAAACAAATTAAACAGGGGTTAATTAATGAAAAAAATCTACATCAAAAATCCAGAAAAATTTTTACCTACTGGTGACACAAATTGCAATTTATTTTGCTGGTAAATAAGTTTACAAATATGAAAAGAATAAGTTTCCAAAATAGTCATCAATTCTCTTTGATTGATTTTGTTTGCAACGTTAACATACCATGCTCATGAAAAAAATTACCTTTCTAAAACAATCAACTCCATCTTCCATTGATTTCTTCTGCAATTCAAATTTCACTAGCTGCAGCGGTTAAACAAAATTAAATAAATTTATTAAAAGAGAGTCCTCCTCTCTTTTAATACAAATAATATGACATCAATATATAAAATACCATACTGGGTAACAAAAACAAAAACAAAAAATCAATTGTTTTTGTTTAATTGGAAAAACAATAAATCAGTAATTATTTATGATGAAAATCATCCAGCAAACACTCTAAGCGAGCAAAAAATAATTCAGAGAGAAAATTTTTACTCGGAAGAGTATTTATCAGATATAGACTGGCTAATTGAGAGCTCATTCTTACAACTAGAATCTGAGAAAAAAGAAGAAAATTTCACGCCAAAGAAAAAAATTAGCCAACAAGAACTACATCTAATCATTCTTCCCGCAGGAGAAGCTTGCAACTTAAATTGTGTTTATTGCTACGAAAATCATAACTACAAGAAACGAATGAATGACTCTGACTCAGACAGGTTAATTTCATTTATAAAAAAACAAGGCTCAGAACTAGTAAATATTGAGTATTTTGGCGGTGAACCGATGCTAAACATGAAATTCATTGAGGATTTCTCCAAAAAGCTCACTAAAAATAAAATAAAATATCATGCCGGCATTACTACAAACGGCACATTACTATCAAAACAAAATTTAGAAAAACTCCACAAATCTGGCGTAAAATCTTTCCAAATAACTATTGATGGAGCCCGGAATTTACACAATAAACTAAGAATTTCAAATAGCAAAAATCTTAACTCTTATGAGTCTGTATGCAATGCATTAAAAAATATTCAACAATCCTGCCATTCAGATATAAATTGCGTTGTTAGAATAAATTCAAACAAAGAAACGATACAAAAAGAAAATCTCTCAACTTTCATCAAAGATATAAAAAATATCATACCACCAGATGACCATAGATTTCTTATTTTTCCAAAGCCTATAGGCGATTATCTCAGCGCAAACTTGAAGGATAATTCAAAAGCACAAAGTACATATTGTGATAAATCTAGCGCGAACGAGGTCACAGAAATCTTAGAGAAAGCCTTTTTCAACCAAGGTTACTTATTGGCAGATCCTATTATGCTGACAAAAAATAAAGGATATGCCTGCTATGCAGGAAATGAAAATAGCTTTATCATAAACCCTGATTTTTATATTTACAAATGCACTGTAGCTCTCGACGACCCAATTAATAATGTCGGAAAAATTCTAGAAGATGGAAGTTTATCAATAAATGAAAATTTTCATTTATGGACAAAAGACTATTCAAATGAATCTTGCGGAGATTGCTTTGCAAATAAAACATGCACCGGAAATTCTTGTCCGTTAATCAATATAAAACTTAATGAAAAAAAATGCCCTCCATTTAAAAACCAAATAGACAGTACTACATTTAAATTAGTCAAATTTTACGAAAGAGTATCAAATGCCTAAATTTTCCCAATCAATCAACCTGTCAAACCAAATAACCATAGTATTAAATGGCGATTTTTCACTAAAAATAAGTCCTTCCCCAGACAACTCCGATCATATAAATTTAATCAATTACAAAAAAGACAACTTCTCTAGAAAAATAACCTCAGACCTAATAGAAATCAACGTATCAGAAGTAGAGTTGGAAGGTCAAAAACACTTTGATAAGTTTAATTCTTCCATAGAAAAAAAACAGGGCGTATTATCCAGCATCAGTTCTTTTATATCAGATGCTATTGAATACAAAAATTTTGTAGAGGAGAAAAAAAATAATATTGTATTAGAAATTTTATTAAATAAAAAAAATGAAAAAGAAATATTAATAATATCAAAAAATCTTTCTGTAACATTCGGAGAAATTCATACAGAATCAATAAAAATTAAATCTGGAAATCTTAACTTCCAACATGGGAAACTAATCTCAAGATCTATTGAAATAAATTCCGGGAATATTAAAGGTATGACTATATTCAATCCAGGAAACAAAAATATAAAAATTACCTCCTCTAATGGAAGTTTGACAGTAAATAAAAATCCCGAATTCAATGGACTGATTGAATATTATGGAAATAATCTAAAAACAATTAATGCCCCAAAAAATGGAGATATAAATTCTGGGCATTTTTATACAAAACTAAATAATGGAAAAATAATTTTCAATGAAAATTAATTCAAGGCATAGTACACACCAATACTATCCCCTGAAATAAAAATAAATATGCACTGCTTAATCAATCGCATTACCAACTGCTTTGTAGTAAATTGATTTATTAGGTATTAGGCTTCGAGTGCACTAATTAATCATACGAAACAATCGTGCAATCACCTCTTGAAAGAAGTAAAAAACTCCACATCGACTCCGTTCGCTTACTTATAAAAATAAAAACGTTACAGAGATATAGGTAGTGCAATTTTTTTATTCCAATGGCTCCACCGAAATCACTAAATACTTTTTTGACAATGTAATTTCATAATGGACTAAACCATGCCCATCCCCCCACCCCCACGCCAATACCACTGCCCTGCCTGCCACTGGAGTAAGACCGTCGCCCCGCGAAGCGATGTACTGATGCCGGGCCACGACACCTTTCATAGCTGCCCCAAGTGTGGGCACGCACCGCTGGATTCCCAAGCGGCGGATGGCTGGGCAGCGGGTGTGGGGCAGGCGCTGGACGTATTGACCCAATGGCTCAAACGCTGAACTGACCATGAACACCAAAGCCACCCCAATTGCCCCCACCCCTACGCTGGCCACCCTCAGCGCCCGCCACCAAGCCCAAATTGCCCAGCAGCGCACGCCTTTCACCCTGCGCATACACCGTGCCTTGAGCTGGCTTAAGCGGGCTGAGGCGGCAGGGGAAGATGACGATGTGGCCTTTATCTGCCTGTGGATTGGCTTCAATGCGGCTTATGCACAGGATTTGGGTGAAGGTGGCGGTACGGCGGCCTCTGAGCGGCAGACGTTTCGCAACTTCATGGCCGATTTGTGTGCGCTGGATGGCGACAAGGCACTGGCCAAGCTGGTGTGGCAAGTGTTCCCCGGCCCAATCCGCGTGCTGCTGAACAATCAATATGTGTTTCAGCCGTTTTGGGATGCGCACAGCAACCCGCGCAGCGATGGCAGCATTCCCGACCATTGGCGCGAGGCGTTTGATGAGGCGCGCCAGCGCGTGCATCGGGCGTTGGCGCAGGAGGATACCGAGCGGGTGCTGTACGAGGTGTTTGTGCGCCTGTACACGCTGCGCAACCAGCTGATGCACGGCGGCGCGACGTGGAACAGCACCGTGAACCGCGCCCAGGTACGCGATGGCCGGGCGCTGCTGGCGCGGGTGTTGCCCGCCATGCTGGGCGTGATGATGAACCACCCCGCGCGCTTTGAGGGCCGGCCGTTTTATCCGGTGGTGCCAGACGCACCCTCTCCCACCAAACGCAGCCCCCTGCAATCACCCCCTTTCAAAAGCACTGCCGCAGACCGCTGAGGCCGCCTTTGTCACCTTAAATGCTAATATTTTTACTTTTAAAAGTAAAAAATGACAAAATATTAGCACTATGGCCAAAAAAACCGCTCCTCTGCTGCCGACCACCAACAAGCTCCTTGTCGAGTTTGGGGAGCGGCTCAAGCTTGCGCGGCTGCGCAGAAAGCTGACAGCCAAGCAGGTTGCCGAGCGTGCAGGCATGTCTGCCATGACACTGCGCTCGTTGGAGGCCGGTGGGGCCGGCGTAACAATGGGGGCCTACCTTTCTGTCATGCAGGTACTTGGGCTGGCAAATGATCTGGCCAAGCTAGCCACTGAGGACGAGCTTGGACGCCAGCTCCAAGATGCACGGCTGAGAAAAAACGCAACAACACCCCCTGTATTAGCCCGGCAAACGGGTGACACCCAGGTGAAGAGCGTGCCGCGCAATCTACCGCCCGTAGATATGGGGATGGCGGACAGCTCCAGCGCGGGACGCGCTTTGGATGACGCAAAAAGCACATCGGCTCTGAGTGCGTTGCTCAAAAAGCCCCAACGCAAGGGGAGCGCCGAATCATGAGCAAGATTGCCGTCTATGCGGACTGGGAAGGGCTGCACGGGCCACAGCGGCTTGGTTTTCTGCACAGAAGGACTCGCGCGAGCGAACTGTTTGACACAGCAGCGCGTGCTCTTTTGCCTGGCGTGACCATGCTGCGCTGTGGTTCAGCCTGGGCGCGGGTGTTGCCCGCCATGCCGGGCGTGATGATGAACCACCCCGCGCGCTTTGAGGGGCGGACGTTTTATCCGGTGGTGCCAGACGGGGGGCGACGCTGACAGAACGTATCCGTGGGCACCGAGAACTGAATATTCTTAAAAAGTGGGCCAAAGAACTACGAATGCACGCTACGCAGCGATGTGATTCGCATCATCTCGGCCCGCAAGGCCAATCAACGGGAGATTCAGCGCCATGAAAACAGTACGCCACAAGATTGATTTGCCCCGTCCCGCAACGGTACCTGCGGGGCGCGTGGATATAGCCCGTGTGGATGCCACGACAGAGGCGGACATCGCTCGGCATATTGCCGAGGACGAGGCCCAGTCAAGGCAGGATGCCGCCCTTTTTGCGCAACGGGTGCGCAAGCGCCTGGGGTTGAGCCAGGCGGAGTTCTCTGCCCGCATCCACGTTTCGCTGGACACCATTCGCAATTGGGAGCAAGGCAAGCCCGCCCCCACCGGGGCGGCCAAGGCGTTGCTGCGGATTCTGGACAAAGCACCCGAAATGGCTCTGGCGGTGTTGTAAGAGCGTGTTCAGCGCACCCCCCTACTCCCCCAAATACGCCGCGCGCACTTTGGGGTCGTGCAGCAGGTCGCGGGCGGGGCCTTGCAGGGTGAGTTCGCCCGATTCGAG
Source organism: Comamonas denitrificans (assembly GCF_017368815.1). Lineage (GTDB taxonomy): Bacteria > Pseudomonadota > Gammaproteobacteria > Burkholderiales > Burkholderiaceae_C > Comamonas > Comamonas denitrificans. Next base: position 14,322 of record NZ_JAFNME010000024.1, read on the forward strand.
CACGTAGCCGCGCTGGCTCACTTCCAGGGCGAGGCGGGCGTTTTGCTCGATGAGCAAGATCGTCACGCCTTGCTGGGCGATGTCTTCGATGACTTCAAAGATTTTGTCCACCATGATGGGGGCCAGGCCCATGGTGGGCTCGTCCAGCAGCAGCAGTTTGGGCTTGGACAAAATCGCCCGGCCCATGGCCAGCAGTTGCTGTTCGCCGCCGGACAAGGTGCCCGCCGTTTGCAGGCGGCGCTCGGCCAGGCGCGGAAAGCGCTGGTACACCTGTTGCAGCTCTTGGGCAAAGTTGATTTTGTCTTGGCGGCTGTACGCGCCCATGTGCAGGTTTTCTTCAATGGTCAGCTGCGGGAAAATGCCGCGCCCCTCGGGCACCATGACCAGGCCCTGGCGCACCATGGCGTGTACGGGTTGGCCCGCCAGGCTGCGGCCCTGGTAGTCGATGCTGCCAGCGGCCAGGGGCACCAGGCCGCAGATGGCCCGCAGCGTGGTGCTTTTGCCGGCACCGTTGGCCCCGATCAGCGCCACCCGCTCGCCGGGGTGGACGTGCAGGTTGAGCTGGCGCACGGCGCGGATGCCGCCATAGGCCACGTCCATGTTGCGGATGTCCAGCAAGGGCGTAGAAGCGGTGGGATGGCTCATGGTTGGGCGCTTTCTGCTGCAGAAGGATTGGACAAATTATTAGGAGCACTATCCGCTTGCTGTGCAAGGTCTTGCGCAGCTCCTTTACCTAAATATGCTTCAATCACGCGCGGGTCACGCTGCACTTCTTGAGGCAGACCATAGGACAGCACCTGGCCGTATTCAAGCACCAGCACGCGGTCGCACATGTTCATGACCAGTTTCATGTCATGCTCAATCAGCAGCACGGTGATGCCGTCGGCGCGGATTTTTTCAATCAGGGCGCGCAGCACCACCGTCTCGGACGGGTTCATGCCAGCGGCCGGTTCGTCCAGCGCCAGCAGGGCCGGGCTGGTGGCCAGGGCGCGGGCAATTTCCAGGCGGCGCTGGTCACCATAAGACAGGGACGAGGCCACCTCGTTGGCCACATGGCCGATGCCCACGTAGTCAAGCAGCTCCAGCGCCCGCGCTTGCACGCGGGCCTCTTCGTCGCGGGTGGCTTTGTTGCGCACCACCGCGCCCCACAGGCCCGCCTTGGTGCGCAGGTGCTGGCCGATCATGACGTTCTCCAGCGCCGTCAGCGCGGAGAACAGGCGAATGTTTTGAAATGTTCGCGCCAGGCCTTTATCGGCAATCTGGTGGGGTTTGAGCCGGGTCAGCTCCACGCCCTGAAAGTTGCAGCTGCCCGATTCGGGGATGTACAGCGCGGTCATGACGTTGAACAGCGTGGTTTTGCCCGCACCGTTGGGGCCGATCAGGCCGAAGATTTCGCCTTTGCGGATCTCAAAGCTCACGTCTTTCAAAGCCTGCAGGCCGCCAAAGCGCTTGCTCAGGCCCTGGGCCACCAACAGCGGCTCGCCGGTTTGGAGGGAGGATGCGGGGGCGCTCATGCGGGCTGCTCCTTACCACGGTTGAGTTCGCGCTTGCGCACTTGCGAGGGCCACAGCCCCTCGGGCCGGAAGATCATGATGGCCACCATGGCCACGCCAAACAGCAGCATGCGGATGCCGTCGGGGTCAATCACCACTTCGCCAAACAGCGTTTCTTGCAGCGGCACGACGATGCTGCGCAGCACCTCCGGAAAGATCGAGAGCAAGATGGCCCCGGCCACCACGCCCGGCACATGGCCCATGCCGCCCAGCACCACCATGCACAGGATGGCGATGGATTCGGTCAGGCCAAAGCTTTCGGGGCTGACAAAGCCTTGCATCGAGGCAAACAAACACCCCGCCACGCCGCCAAAGCTGGCCCCCATGCCAAAGGCCATCAGCTTGATGCTGCGGGTGTTGATGCCCATGGCCTTGGCGGCCACTTCGTCCTCGCGCACGGCTTCCCAGGCGCGGCCCACGCGCGAGTTTTGCAGGCGAATGCAGACAAAGATGATGAGGATGACCAGCGCCAGCAGCAGGTAGTAGTACTTTTCTGGGCCGGTGATGCGAAAGCCCAAAATCGTCTCAGGGCGGCCCAGCGCCCATTCACCGATTTTGAAGGTATCGACCCGATTGATGCCCTGGGGGCCGTTGGTGATGTTCACCGGCGCATCCAGGTTGTTCATGAAGATGCGGATGATCTCGCCAAAGCCCAGCGTCACAATCGCCAGGTAATCGCCGCGCAGCTTGAGCACCGGAAAGCCCAGCGCAATCCCCGCCGCCGCCGCCAGCGCCACACCGATGGGCAGCACCATCCAAAACGGCAGGTGCAGATCAAAATGCGGCGAAGCCAGCAGCGCCCAGGCATAGGCCCCCACGGCATAAAAGGCGATGTAACCCAAATCCAGCAGCCCGGCAAAGCCAACCACAATGTTCAGCCCCAGAGCCAGCATCACGTACAGCAGGGCAAAGTTCAGGATGCGAATCCAGCCCTGCCCGGCCGTGGCCCCCAGCAAAAAGGGCAGCACCAACAGCACCGCGCCAATGGCAAAGGCCCCCAGCCAAACTTTGGCCGGTGTGCGGTCTTGGGAAGTGGAAAGTGTGTGCTTCATGCGCGGTCTCCCGAACGTTCACCCAGCAGGCCCGAGGGGCGAAAAATCAACACCACCACCAGCACGATGAAGCTAAACACGTCTTGGTAATGGCTGCCAAACACGCCATTGGTCAGGTTGCCGACATAGCCCGAGCCCAGCGCCTCGATCAGCCCCAGCAGCAAGCCGCCCAGCATGGCACCGCCCAGGTTGCCAATGCCGCCCAGCACGGCAGCGGTAAAGGCTTTCAGGCCCAGCATGAAGCCCATGGTGTACTGGGCCACGCCGTAGTAGCTGGTAATCATCACCCCGGCCACCGCGGCCAGGGCCGAGCCAATCAAAAACGCTGCCGAAATCACGGTGTTGATGTTCACCCCCATCAGCCCGGCCACTTCGCGGTTTTGCGCTGTGGCGCGCATGGCCATGCCCAGGCGGGTTTTGTGAACCAGCAGCAGCAAGGCGGCCATGATCAGCGCCGAGCCCAGCATGATCACAATCTGCAGCAGGCTCAGGCGGGCATCGCCCAGCTGGAACACGCTGGGCTGCGCCAGCTGGGGAAAGTTCAAGTAGTTGCGGCCCCAGAACATCATGGCCACGTTCTGAATGATGATGGACACGCCAATGGCCGTAATCAGCGCCGCCAGCCGGGGCGCACGGCGCAGGGGACGGTAGGCGATGCGCTCGGCCGTCCAGCCCAGCGCCATGCACACGGGAATCGACACCACCAGCGCTGCGCCAATGGCCACAATGGCCGACACATCGCCGTAGTGGCCCACCAGCGCCAGCACGATGCTGGTGGCCACCATCGCACCCACCATCACCACGTCGCCGTGGGCAAAGTTGATCAGCCCGATGATGCCGTACACCATGGTGTAGCCCAGCGCCACCAGCGCGTACACGCTGCCGGCGGTCAGGCCATTAATAATTTGTTGGAGAAAAATATCCATGACAGTCGCGCCGCACGGCGGGGTCAGGCCAAGGGAAACAGGCTGGGGGTGAGAGCCACAACAGCACACCCACCCCCAGCCCGAAGAACCTGCGGCAGCGTCAGCACCGCAGGCAAATGTCAAGGGGAATTACTTGGCCGAATCGACGATGGTTTTCACCTCTTCCCACTTGCCACCTTTCACGGTGTAGATGGTTACGGCCACTTCGTTCAAATCACCGTTTTTGTCGTAGGCGATGTGGGCACTGGTGGCACCGCTGCGCTTGAGGTTGGCCAGCTTGGGCAGGTATTTGTCCGCCTTGGCCGAACCGGCCTGCTCCATGGCAGCGATCATGTTCCACGCGCCGTCATAAGCGTAGGGGGCATACACGCCGGGATCGACCTTGAAACGGGCTTTGTAGGCGGCGGCAAACTGCTCGCCCTGGGCCATGGTTTTCAGTGGCACACCGGCCAGCGAGGCGTAGGTGCCGTTGGCCGCTTCACCGGCCAGTTTCAAGAAGGTGTCGCTGCGCGTCATCTCGCCCGACACCAGCGGCTGGGTAATGCCCAGGGTCTGCATCTGGCGGCGCATGGGGCCGGACTGCGCATCCAGGCCGCCAAAGAAAATCGCCTCAGCGCCCTTGGCCTTGATGCTGGTCAGGATGGCGGTGAAGTCGGTCGCTTTGTCGGTGGTGTACTCGCGCGCCACAATCTCGCCACCGGCGCGTTTCACGGCGGCAATCACCTGGTCGGTCAGGCCCTGGCCGTAGGCGGTGCGGTCGTCAATCACGGCCACTTTCTTGGCTTTCAAGTCTTTCACAATGAACACCCCCACGGCCGCGCCCTGCTGGGTGTCGCTGGTCATCATGCGGAAGGTGGTGTCATAGCCTTGCAAGGTGTACTCCGGCGAGGTGGCCATGGCGATTTGGGGGATGCCCGCATCGTTGTACACGCGCGAGGCGGGAATGGTGGTGCCCGAGTTGAAGTGCCCCAGCATGCCATGGACCTTGGCGTCGGCAATCTGCTGCGCCACCTGCACGGCGGTGCGCGGGTCGGCCTGGTCGTCCTTGGAGACCAGCACAAACTTGGCCGTATCGCCATCGAGCTTGATGCCCTTGGCGTTGGCCTCTTCCAGCGCCAGGGTCAGGCCGTTGCGCATGTCTTCACCGTAGTGGGCCTGGGGGCCGGTCAGCGGCGCAGCAAACCCTAAGCGCACGGTGGTTTCGGCCTGGGCGGTGCCCACCAGGCCCGCACAGGCCAGCGCGGCGCTGACGGCCAGAGTCTTGATCTTGAAAGCGGAAGAAGGGGTCATGCTGCGTTGCTCCTTGGTTGAAAAGATGCGCGATTGTAGGGAGGTGCAACCGAATGAAACACTAGGGTTTTCCTGGTTTTTGCAAAACAGGCACAACCCTAAAAACCAAAGGTGCAACCCTACAGCAGCCATGGTTTTACCATTTAAGTAATAGCTATAGCCGCTTGATATTTCAATGTTTTATTGTGTTTTTAATAAAAAAATCAATAACTGCAAGCGCAAACAGCTCTTATTTTAGGAAGGCATAAAAAAACCCGCGCCAGCCGGGAAGGCGTGCGCGGGAAGGAGTTTGCAAGAAAAATCAGTGGACTGGCAGCCGCTTAGAACTCGTAGGTGCCCGACACCCACAGGCGGCGGCCTTCCTGTGGATTGCGGTAGCGGTTGCTGTAGGCAACGGTAGCGCCGTTTTGGTAGGCGGCGTAATCCACAAAGTTTTTGTTGAACAGGTTGTAGATAGCCCCGTTCAGCACAAATTTAGGCGTTACCCGGTAGCTGCCGCCAATGTGGAACTGGGCATAGGCCTTGTAGTTGCCCAATGCCTGGGTGGCTGCATCGGTGGCCGGGTTGCCACGGTAGCGTTCGCTGCGGTATTCCGCACGGGCCCAGGCGCTCCATTGGGCGCTGGGTTTCCAATCGACGCGCAGGTTCACGGCGTGCTTGGGCGTGTCGGTCAAGGGCAGGCCGGCGCTGGCACCGCTTTTTTGCTCGCTCTTGGTGTAGGTGTAGTTGGCGCTGGTGCTCCACTGCTTGTTGAAGGCATAGCGGCCATTGAGCTCCACACCGCGCGTGACGGCGCTGTCGATGTTGATCGACTGGCCAAATTCCGCAATCCCAGGCCAGTTGCCCACGTCCACGCAACCGGGCTGGTTGGGGCTGGCGGCCCAGGAGCAGTTGGCCACCGGCTCGCCCGTGGCGATCTTGTCCTTGAATTTGTTGTTGAACAGGGTCACGCCCCCGGCAAAACCGCTGTGCTGCGCATCGTCAAAGTGAACGCCCAGCTCGGTGCTGCGGCTGGTTTCAGGCTTCAGGCCCGGGCTACCGATCAGCGGCAACTGCCCTTGGCGGCCAAAGCCGTTGATGCCCGGCGTGAGTTGCTCCACACGCGGGGTTTTGTAGCCATTGCTCACGCCGCCCTTCACCGTCCACTGCGGTGCCAGGCTCCACACCCCGTACACCCGGGGGCTGACTTTGCTGCCAAAGGCGCTGTGGCGGTCATAGCGTGCGCCCAGGGTGAGTTTGAAGGTGTCGGCCAGGCTCCATTCGTCTTCGGCAAACAGGGCTTTTTGCGTAAAGTCAAATTGCACCGGCGCCACGCCATCTTGCATCTGGGCCTGCCAATACTGGCCGCCGAGGGTGGTCAGGTGGTTGCCCCAGGGCATGACCAGCTTGGTATCCAGCACCTTGCTGGTGGTTTCCAGTGTGCGCGGGGTGCCGGCCCCAGGCACGCCGGGGGGAATCAAGCGGCCAATGGTTTCGGTGGTGCTCTGCATGTAGCTGGTGTCCCACACACCAAAGCTGTAGCGCCCGGTGTGCGCCAGGCTCCACTGGTCACGCGTGTACTTTTGCTCCGGGGCGTAGCCGCCGGTGCCCAGTGTGCCCAGCTGGCCGCGTGCGTTGTCGTAGGTCTGGCGGCCTGTCTCCACGTCCAAAATGATGTCGTGCTGGCGGTTGGGCGTGAGCGACAGGCGGGCACCAAAGGTGTTGATTTTGGATTTCACCGGGTTGGAGCCCATGGTAGGCACCACCAAACCACCTCCATTGTTCACATAGGTGATGTCTGCGGCCTCACGGTGCGCCGTGCTGCCGCGCAGGGCCAGGCCCAGCAGGTCTTGCTTAATCGGGCCGCTCAGGTAGAACTTGCCGCCGTAGGTGTCGCCAAAGGCCGATTCTTCTTGCAAGCTGCCATCCACGGTGATGGAGCCGCCCCAGGTCTTGCCCACTTTGCGGGTGATGATGTTGATCACCCCGCCCATGGCATCCGAGCCGTACAGGGTGGACATGGGGCCGCGAATCACTTCAATGCGCTCGATGGCCGACACCGGGGGAATAAAGCTGGTCTGCGTGCCACCAAAGTCGTTCGGGGCCACATTGCCGGCCGAGTTTTGGCGGCGACCATCAATCAAAATCAGCGTGTAATCGCTGGGCATGCCGCGAATGCTGATGTTGGGGCCGCCGGTTTTATCGGTGCCTGCGCCCACGTCCACGCCTTCCACATCTTCCAGCGCTTGCGCCAGATTGCTCACCCGCTTTTCTTGCAATTGCTCGCGTGAAATCACGGTGATGGAAGCGGGCGCTTCTTTGATGTCCTGCTCAAACCCCGCAGCCGACACCACCACTTCCGACAAGGTGGTGGCCGTGGCCGTCGTCGCCGCCTCTTGTGCCCCCACCGAGGCGCACACCAGTGCAGCAGCCAAGGCCACCCAGGTGCGCTGGCACTGAGCGGCGGGCCGCCCTCCCTGTCCTTGCAAGATTCCCATTGCCATATAAAAAACTTTCTCAGCCCAACAGCTGGTTTTGAAATGAAAAAATCTGAAAAAACCCAACAAAAGCCCCCGGCTTCTTGTGGGCCCGTCGTGCAATAGGGCGTGATTATTACGATAAATAATGCGAATCGTTCTTATTTTGTTTGCGAAGCATGCAGAATGTTTCTTATTTGCAACAAATTTCTATGACGCGTGCTTTCTTTTGACCCACGGCAAGCTTGTGCCCCCTGGCTGCCACACCCTGGGTAAAACCCTCCCCATAATGCGGGCCCATGTTTGAGTGCCTGCGCCGCCGTCACCGCCACCTCCGTACTTGGGTACTGGGGCTGTTTGCGGCGTTGTGGCTGGTGGCCCTGTCCTCGGCGGCCCCCACCCGCATGGCGCTGCCCCTGCTGGCCAATGGGGGACAGGCCAGCTTCAGCATGGCCGAGATGGGGTTTTGCGGCATGCCCCCGCAGGCCGACGAATGGGCCGCCTGGCTGGGGGAAGACCCCGGTGCCGACCCATCCAGCACCCCCAGCGCCCACTCCCCGGCCTGTTTGCTGTGCATTGCCATGGCGGCACCCGGGCCGCTGCGCCTGCCCCTGTACCGCCCGCCGCTGCTCGGGGCGCTGCCCCTGCTGGGCAACCCCGATGCCCCGCTGCACGGCTGGCTGGCCCAGGCCCCTCTGCCCGCACGCGGGCCCCCTCTCCTGCACGGTTGAAACGCGGGCGCTCACGCGCTCAGGCCGCAGGCAAATCTTGCAGGTGGGCACGCAGCTGCCTTCGCAGCGCCCCTGCACCCGCACTGCCAGCGGCCCTTCTTGTTCAACACACAACGCTCCCCCGCAATGCCCGTACAGCGCGGCAGGCTGGAGCGTGGAGAGACTTGGTCATGCAAAAAACTACGGCACACACAACCGTTTTCGTCCCGGCAGCACGCGCTGTTCGGCCCTTGTTGGCATCCCCTTTGGCCCTGGCGTGCGCCGCCCTGTTCGCCCCGCTGGCCCAAGCCCAAGACAGTGCCCCCACCCATACGCTGGATGAAGTGCTGGTCACCGCCGTCCACGACCACTCGGCCGTCCAAGTGGTCACCGATCCGAAAATCCCGCGCCAGCCCATTCCGGCCAGCGATGCCGCCGATTACCTCAAAACCATCCCCGGCTTTGCCGCCGTGCGCAATGGCGGCAGCAATGGCGACCCGGTGTTTCGCGGGCAGTTTGGTTCACGCCTGGCACTGCTGACCAATGGCACCCAAATGCTGGGGGCCTGCCCCGGACGGATGGACGCACCCAGCGCCTACATTGCGCCCGAGACGTTCGACGTACTCACCCTCATCAAAGGCCCGCAAACCGTGCTGTGGGGGCCGGGGGCCTCGGCCGGGGTGGTGCGCTTTGAGCGCGAGCGCCCCGACTTCAGCAGCGGCCCGGTGAATTTCACCGCCAGCGCTCTGGGCGGCAGCGCCGGGCGCAACGACCAAAATGCCGATCTGGCCGTAGGCAACAGCCAGTACTACGCCCGCCTGAGCGCCAACCATTCGCACGGCCAGGACTATGAGGATGGCAACGGTCAAACCATCCCCTCGGCCTGGGACAAATGGAACGCCGACCTGGCCCTGGGCTGGACACCCGATGCCGACACCCTGGTAGAGCTGAGCGCCGGTGCCGGTGACGGCTGGGCCCGCTACGCCGCCCGGGGCATGGACGGCACGCAGTTTCGCCGCGACAGCGTCGGCCTGCGGCTGCAAAAGAAAAACCTTACGCCCTGGCTGACCAAGGTCGAAGCCCAGTTGTATCGCAACACGGCCGACCATTTGATGGACAACTTCCAGCGCCGCACCACCCCTGCGGGCAAGATGGCCATGGCCAGCAACGTCAAGCGCGTCGTCACCGGGGGCCGCATCGCGGCGACCTTGCAACCGACCCCGGCGCTGACCGCCGACATCGGCCTGGACCTGCAGCGCAACACGCACGAAGGGCGCAGCGGCATGGGCATGAGCTACCTGAACAAGCCGTGGGTGCGCGATGCCAAGTTTGCCAACCTGGGCCTGTTTACCGAGCTGCGCTGGCAAGCCGCGCCCAGCACCCTGTGGGTGGGTGGCCTGCGCCTGGACCGGGCCGAGACCTGGGATTACCGCAATCCAGCCCTGACGGGGCAGCGCAAGGAAAGCGCCCTGCCCAGCGGCTTTGCCCGCTGGGAGCACACCCTGGCCAGCGGGGCCACCACCTACATCGGCCTGGGGCATGTGCAGCGCTTTCCCGATTACTGGGAGCTGATCTCCCCGGGCAACAGCACCCCGGCCGCCGGCAACGCCTTTGCCACGCTGGAGCCAGAAAAAACCACCCAGCTGGATGTGGGTGTCAACTGGAAGGGGCAGAACTGGCAGTTCTGGACCTCGGCCTACGCCGGCATGGTGCGTGACTTCATCCTGTTCGACTACACGGGCGGGGCCAGCAAGGTGCGCAACGTCGATGCCCGCACCGCCGGTTTCGAGCTGGGCGGCAGCTACAAGCTGGCACCGGCCTGGACGGCGCAGGCCACTCTGGCCTACAGCTGGGGACGCAACAGCAGCGATGGCACGGCCCTGCCGCAAATGCCGCCGCTGGAAGCGCGCCTGGGCCTGGACTACGCCCAGGGCCCATGGACGGCCGGGGCACTGTGGCGCCTGGTGGCTGCGCAGCACCGTTACGCACTGAACCAAGGCAACGTGGTCGGCCGCGACTTTGGCGCCAGCAGCGGCTTTGGCACCCTGGCCTTGCACGCCAGCTACCGTGTGCAACGCAATATGAAAGTCACGGTCGGGGTGGACAACCTGCTGGACAAAGCCTATGCCGAGCACCTGAACCGCGCTGGCGATGCCGGTTTCGGCTTTCCGGGCAACACCCGGGTGAATGAGCCCGGACGCACCCTGTGGCTGCGGGCGGATATGCAGTTTTAAGCCCTAGCTTTTCAGCATAAAAAGAGCTGGTAGCGCTTATTTAACAAGCACTACCAGCTCTCTTTTTTGAAAAGGGCAATTAAAAGGGCAATTAAAACCGTGGCAAATCCGGGTGGCTGAGCTTGCCGCCGCGCACCAGCATCTTGCCGTACTCGGCACAGCGGTTGAGCGTAGGAATGAGCTTGCCGGGGTTGAGCAGCCCGGCCGGGTCAAACGCCGCTTTCAGGGCGAACATCTGCGCGTTCTCTTCTGCGGTGAACTGGGCGCACATGCTGTTGAGCTTTTCCACGCCCACGCCATGCTCGCCGGTGATGGTGCCGCCCATGGCCACGCTGGTTTCCAGAATGTCCGCGCCAAACAGCTCGCAGCGGCGCAGCTCATCGGCGTTGTTGGCATCAAACAAAATCAGCGGGTGCAGGTTGCCATCGCCCGCGTGGAACACGTTCACGCAGCGCAGCTGGTATTTTTTTTCCATCGCTTGAATGGCCAGCAAGATGTCGGCCAGGCGCTTGCGCGGAATGGTCGAATCCATGCACATGTAGTCGGCGCTGATGCGGCCACTGGCCGGAAAGGCGTTTTTGCGCCCACTCCAAAAGCGCAGGCGCTCTTCCTCGTTGTTGCTCACGGTAATGGCCGTGGCCCCCGCGCCGCGCAGCACGTCGCTCATGCGAGCGATTTCTTCTTCCACCTCTTCGGGCGTGCCGTCGCTTTCGCACAGCAAAATGGCCTCGGCGCTCAGGTCGTAGCCGGCGTGGACAAAGTCCTCGACGGCAGCGGTCATGGGCTTGTCCATCATTTCCAGCCCGGCGGGAATGATGCCCTGGGCAATGACGGCGGCCACGGCATCGCCGGCTTTGCGCACATCGTCAAAGCTGGCCATGATGCAGCGGGCCAGTTTGGGCTGGGGAATGAGTTTGACGGTCACCTCGGTCACCACGGCCAGCATGCCCTCGCTGCCCATCATCACCGCCAGCAGGTCGTAGCCGGGCACATCCAGCGCCTCGCTGCCAAACTCAATCGGCTCGCCCGCCACGGTAAAACCGCTAACTTTCAAGATGTTGTGCACGGTCAGGCCGTACTTCAGGCAGTGCACGCCGCCGGAGTTTTCCGCCACGTTGCCGCCGATGGTGCAGGCAATCTGGCTGCTGGGGTCGGGCGCGTAGTACAGGCCGTGGGGCGCAGCCGCCTCGCTGATGGCCAGGTTGCGCACCCCGCACTGCACCCGTGCGGTGCGGCTGAGCGGGTTCACATCCAAAATTTTGTTGAATTTGGCCAGCGACAGCGTCACCCCCATGGCATGCGGCATGGCCCCACCCGACAGGCCCGTGCCCGCGCCCCGGGCCACTACCGGCACCTGCAGGCGGTGGCACACCTGCAGCACGGCTTGCACCTGGGCATAGGTCTCGGGCAGCGCCACGACCAGCGGGCGCTGGCGGTAGGCGGTCAGGCCGTCGCATTCGTAGGGGGTGGTCTCTTCGCTTTGCCACAGCAAGGTGTGGCCGGGCAGGTGCTGGCTCAAGGCCTGCACCACTTCGGTCTGGCGGGCCAAGCGCTCAGACGCAGTGGGGGTTTCGGTGGCAGTCATCATGGCGTGACTGTAGACGATGCGCCCGGCAGGCTGGTGTGAACTTTCTTGCAACCCGCTGTGAAAGTGCATGCATTAAAAAAAGGAGCTTTTTGCGCTGATAAATAAACGATTTAAGATGCTTTTCCATCTAAAAATCAATAAATTCAAGCGCAACAAGCTCCTTTTTTAAAGAGGCGTTTAATTCACCACCTTGACCAACCACTCGGCAAACGCATTGCACTCCCAGCGGTCCATGGTGCCGGTGCGCCAGCACAGGTAATGGGCATTGACGCTGGGCACATCCAAATCGAACAAACGCACCAAGGTGCCGTTGTCCAGCCAGGGTGCGCCCAGCTTCAGGCGCACTGGCGCAATGCCCAGGCCGCCCGCAGCGGCATCGCACAGCAGGCCGACATCGTTGAACTGCGAGCCCTCGGCCGGCTCGGCCCAGTCCAGGCCGGCCGCCCTGAACCACGGCTGCCAGGGCTCCAGCGGGCTGCGCAGCAAGGGCAGTTCGCTTAAATCCTCAGGGGCATCAATCGGGCCATGCTGGCGCAAAAAGGCGGGCGAGGCCAGCGGGGTGTACACATCGCGGGCAATTTCCATGTACTCGACATCGGCGTAGTGGCCGGTGCCGTAGCGCACGATCAGATCGGCATCTTCAGCCACCACATCCAGCAGGGGAATGGCCACTTGCAAGGCAATATCAATCTCGGGATAGGCCACCATGAATTGCGAGAGCTTAGGAATCAACAAGCACCGCGCAAAAGTGGGCGTGACCGCAATCTTCAGCCGCTTGCGCCCGGACGATAAGGGCAGGTTGGGAAAGCGCTGCAGCGCCCCCAGCCCTTCGCGCACCTGCTGCAAATAATTGGTGCCCTCGGTGGTGAGCGAAAAATCCGAGCGGCCAAACAGCTGGGTGCCCAGCACCTCTTCCAACTGGCGCACCCGGTGGCTGACCGCGCTGGGCGTGACGCTTAATTCATCGGCCGTCAGCGTCACGCTGCGCAGCCGCGCCAGGGCTTCAAACGTGAGCAGGCACTGAATGGGCGGAATGCGCCGCGCTGCACGGCTATCAAAACTGGGGCGGCCGGCGCGGGGCGTAGTCATTAGCGGAACACCACGGTTTTATGGCCGTTCAAAATCACCCGGCGCTCGCTGTGCCACTGCACGGCACGGGCCAGCACCTGGCTTTCGGTGTCCTGGCCACGGGCGGTGAGGTCATCGACCGTGTCGGTGTGGTCGGCGCGGGCCACGTCCTGCTCGATGATGGGGCCTTCGTCCAAATCGGCGGTGACGTAGTGCGCCGTGGCCCCGATCAGCTTCACGCCCCGGTCATGGGCCTGGTAATAGGGCTTGGCCCCCTTGAAGCTGGGCAAAAAGCTGTGGTGGATGTTGATGGCGCGGCCTTGCAGTTTTTCGCACAGGTTGTTGGACAGCACCTGCATGTAACGGGCCAGCACGACCAGTTCTGCGCCCTCTTGTTCGATCACTTCCAATTGGCGTGCTTCGGCCTGCGCCTTGGTGGCGGCCGTGACGGGGATGTGGTGGAAGGGAATGTTGTAGCTGGCCGCCAGCTGGTAAAAATCGCGGTGGTTGCTGATGATGGCGCGAATATCGACCGGCAACAGCCCGGACTTGAAGCGAAACAGCAGGTCGTTCAGGCAATGGCCTTGGCGGCTGACCATGATGACGGTCTTCATGCGCTCGGCCCGGGGGTGGATGCTCCAGCGCATTTGCAGCGGCTCGGCCAAGGCGGCAAACGCTGCTTTCAAGCTGGCCAGATCGTGGGCCGCGCAGGCAAATTGCACACGCATAAAAAACAGGCCGGTGGCCTGGTCGTTGTATTGCGCGGCTTCTTCAATATTGGCGCTTTGCTCCAGCAAGAAGCCAGAAACCGTGTGCACCAGGCCCAAGCGGTCAGGGCAGGAAAGGGTCAGGATGTAGGCGTGTTCAGTCATAACCGGCGAATTGTCGCAGCTAATAGCGGGGCTTGCGCCCCGACGCTGCAGGTGTTGCGCTGCTTTAGTGGATCAACACCGGATTTTGCGCCAGGCTGGCGTAGCGCTCGAGGGTGGCTTCTACCTCTTCCTCCGAGGGGGATTCGATTTGCCAAGCGCGAATCTGGCGCTGGAACAGCTCCGCCCACTCGCCATCCAGGTACACCTCTTTGCCCGTGCGCTTATCGACAATCTCAAAGCCATGGCGTGGCAGCGCGGGGGTTTCGGTTTTGCCATCGGAGAGCAAAATCTTCTCTGGCTGCCCCAAATCGGGCTGCATGTGCAGCACTACGAAAGTGTCTGAGTCGTACAGCATTTGCATGGTGGGCCCTCCTCTCATCGTGTTACAGCTAGGAATCACCATCACTTGCGAAGTTCCTCTGGGACAGTTTGCAGCTGCAAATCCAGGCTGTCATTCGCGCTTTCCTGCATGCGAATGCGCACTGGCAAATAACCCCACTGCGGTGCCACCCACAAGGCCGAATGGCTGGCGTGCGCCCCGGCCTGCGCGTTATCGGCATCCAGGTGCAGCAATTTCAGCGCCTTGATCCCCCCAGCGGGCAGCTGCAGGTTTTCTTGCCGATCCACCACAAACACCCAGGGCTTGACGCTTTTATTGCTGGCCGCCTGCACGGCAATGCGTGTGCCCTGGGGATAATCCTGCGGGGCTGCCGCCAGCATCCCCGCCACTTGGAAAAACACGCTCACCCGGTCTTGGGTCAGCGCCTGCCACTGCGCCGCCGGGCTGCCCCGGCTGAAAGTAATTTGCCCGCTGGCCGCGTCAAAGCTGACGCTGTACTCCTTGCGCGCGCGGTCCATGAACACTTCGGGCTGCAGGCCCTGCGCCGTCAGCTGCCCGGTACTGACTTGGCGGCGCCCGCCCAGCAGCGGCATCTGCACCTCTTGCGCAGCCTCGTAGCGGCCCGCTTGCACTTGCCAGCGCAATTGGGCTTGGGCTTTGAAATGAAACCCCTTGGCCACCCCCGACACTGCAAACGGCAACACCGCATTGGGGGGCGCTTGCCAGGTCACAGGCGCATGGCGCAGGCTGCCTTGCGCATTGGTCACTTCAATGGCCGCCGCCTGCACCGATCCGACCAGCCAGGGCGCAAGCAGACACAGCCCGCACCACGCTTTTATTGTGTTCATGGCTACCGTTTCCTTGTGTTGCAGAAAAAAGAAAAGCACCCTGCGGGTGCTGGATGGCACAGCGCAGCGCGGCTTATGCCTGCCCCGCGTCTTGCCCAGCCTCTTCCTCACTGCGCAGACGCACCCGCATCCAAAACCCGCGTGCTTCGCCCTTGAGCACCAGTTTGGAGCGCACCTGCACTTTGTTGCTGGACAACGGCATGGGAATTTTGTAGTGCTTGGGCATGGCCATGATGGCACCAAAGGTGGGCATCTTCCAGTACTGGTCGTACCCGGCGTGGTAGGCCACTTCTTCGCACCAGCCCACGCGCTCAATGTCAGCGCGTTGTACGGTGTTGATTTCTTTGCCTTCACTTTGGCCCAGTCCCTCCACCCATAGCAGGGCTTGGGTGTTGGGGGGGATGTGCAGCCAGATCTCGGCCGCATCACCAAAACCTTCGGTGCGCACACCCGACTGGCTGGCAACGGCACCCCCTTCAGCCTCCGGACGCCCCATGTAGCGCCGGGGGCCGCTTCCCTCGGGCAGTTCGCTAGGATTGGGTACTTCGGTATTCACAGCAATGCTTTCTTGATAAAAAGTGATGGTTTTATTGGTATGGGGGCTATTGTGACAAATACTAGCGCAAGTGACGCAGAATAAAAACGAAGCGCACCAAGCCGCCAACCAACCCTCCCTGAAAAACCACTTCTACTCTATTTATTTCATTAACAAAAATTGACCATGCAAAAACTCCTTGGCTGCTGCACAGCACTTGTGTTGTTCACTTCCCCGGCCCAGGCCGACACCGTGGCCGCCGCCGTCGCAGCCAACTTCAGTGCCCCCATGCAAGCCATCGCGCCGCTGTTTGCCCAGGCGACGGGCCATGAAGCACAGCTGTCGTTTGGGGCCACGGGCAAGTTCTACGCTCAAATCAATAACGGAGCGCCGTTTGATGTGCTGCTTTCGGCCGACAGCAGCACCCCCAGCAAGCTGGCTGCCGAGAAAAAGGCCGTTGCCGCCAGCCAAATCACCTATGCCCAGGGCCAATTGCTGCTCTGGAGCGCCCAGCCTGGCTACGTCGATGGTGCCGGTGCCGTGCTGAAAACCGGCACTTGGAAGCACCTGGCACTGGCCAACCCCAAATTGGCCCCGTACGGCGCAGCCGGGCAAGAGGTGCTGCAACAGCTGGGCGTGGATGCCACGGGCCGCACCGTGCTGGGCGAGAACATTGCGCAGACTTACCAGTTTGTCGCCTCGGGGAATGCGCAGCTGGGCTTTGTGGCGGCCTCCCAGGTGATGAAAGATGGCCAACTGCAAAGCGGCTCGGCCTGGGTCATTCCGCAGGCGCTGTACAGCCCGATTCGGCAAGATGCCATCGTGCTGGAGCACGGTCGCAACAACCCCGCCGCCCAGGCCCTGCTGGACTATCTGCAGACCCCTGCGGCACGGGCCATCATGCAGGCCTACGGCTACCGCTAACTGCGCCAGCGGCTGACAACCGGCACGGCCCCGCTCACAAACACCGCCCCAGCACCGCCATACTGGCCGGGTCATCGGCCATGGACACGGGCAGGCGCAGCATGGTCGATGCCTGCTGGTTGGCCGAAAACAGCACCCCCGGCGCCAGCAGTACGCCCTGGGCGGCGGCTTTGCGGGCCAGCACTTCGGTGTCCTGCTGGGCATCCACCCAAACGAACATGCCCGCCAAAGGCTCCTGGCGCACCTGCAAGCCCAAGTGCTCAACCAGCTTCAGGCAGCGCTGACGGGTGGTGTCCAAGCGCTCGCGCAGGCGCTGCACATGCTTGCGGTACTGCCCTTGGGCCAGGATGCGGTGGACCACACGCTCGCCCAGCTCGGGGCTGGTCAGGCCGCTGAGCAGTTTGGCATCGGTCAGGGCGCAGATGCGTTCAGGTTGGGCGGCGATGTAGCCCACGCGCAGGCTGCCGGCCAGGGTTTTGGAAAAGCCCCCCACCAGCACCACCCTGCGCAGGCGGTCCAGCGTGGCCAGCCGCATGGGCGGCTGGGGGGCGAAATCGGCGTAGGTATCGTCCTCCAGAATCAAAAAATCATGCTGCTCGGCCAGGCGCAGCACGTCGTACGCCACGGGCAGGCTCAGGCCAAAGCCGGTCGGGTTGTGTACCACGGTGTTGGTGATGAACAGCTTGGGCCGGTGCGCGGCGGCCAGGCGCTGCAAACTGTCCACATCCGGCCCATCGCGCAGGCGTGGCACGGCCAGCACCTGCACGCCCAAGGCCCGCAGCAGGCCAAACACCAGGAACCAGGCCGGGTCTTCGACCAGCACCGTATCGCCGGGGCGCAACAGGCTGCGCAGCACCAGGTCCATGCCCTGGGTCACGCCGCTGACGGTCATCAATTCCTGCTCCGGATCCACCGCCAGCCCCTGCGCCAGCAGGTAGGCGGCCAGTTGCTGGCGCAGCGGCGCATAGCCTTGCGGCGCACCATAGCCCAGCAGTTGCAGGCCGGCGCTGCGCCCCACGCTGCGCACGGCCGTGTTGAGCATGTCGTGGTCCAGCCAGCTGGCGGGCAGGATGCCGGTGCTGCCGTCAAACTGCGTGCCCTGGGTGGGACGGAACATGCTGCGCAGTAAAAATGAAGTATCGAAAGCAGCATCCGCAGACAGGCCGGGCATTTGCGGTGCTTTTGCATCCACATTGTTGCTATACAAGCGCTGAGCGCTCACAAAAAAACCAGCACCGGGGCGGGAATGGGCCACGCCCTGGGCCACCAACCGGTCATAGGCCTGCACCACGGTGTCGCGGCTGACACCGGCGCTGTCGGCCAGTTGGCGCACCGAAGGCAGGCGGGTGCCAGCGCGCAGGCTGTGGCCCGCCAGCAATTGCAGGCAGTGCTGCACCAATTGCTCGACCAGGGGCGGCATGCCCGGCGCGCGCTGGGGCTGCCAGCCCAGGGCATTGCTGGCGGCCGCATGGACTGTGGGGGTGGTTTGATCCATACAGTAGGTAAATTGATTCGATAAAGTGTACGGCAACTGTACCGCTCAAAACCTCTAGGATGCCAGCATTGTTGTTACCGGAGCGCCGCTGTATGCCGCTGAATTTTGACCTCGCCCTCCTGCCCTCCAGCTCGGTGCTGCTGCCGCTGGCGGCGTTTATCTTTGTCAGCTCGATCACGCCGGGGCCCAACAATGTGATGCTGACCGCCTCGGGCGCAAACTTTGGCTACCAGCGCAGCGTGCCGCACATGCTGGGGATTTCGGTGGGGGCCACGCTCATGCTGTTGGTGGTGGGCGCGGGCTTGGGCGCCGTGTTTGCACGCTGGCCCCAGCTCTACACCCTGCTGCAATGGGTGGGCGCGGCTTACTTGGTGTGGCTGGCCTGGAAGATTGCCACCGCTGGCCGCGTGCAGACCGGGCAGGCCAAGCCCCAGCCGTTGAATTTTTGGCAGGCCGCAGCGTTTCAGTGGGTCAATCCCAAGGCCTGGCTGATGTCGGTGGGCGTGGTGGCGGCCTATACCTCGCCCACCGCCTACTGGGCCAGTCTGGCGCTGGGGGCAGGGGTGATGCTGGTGGTGAACTACCCCTGCATCAGCGTGTGGACGCTGTTTGGCAGCGTGATTGGCCGCTGGCTGCAATCGCCCCGTGCGCTGCAGATGTTCAATGGGGCGATGGCTGTTTTGTTGTTGCTGTCGCTGTACCCTTTGCTGGCAGGCGGGGGGCACAGCGCCACGTAGCGAGGCGTTCTTGCCACGTAGCGAGGCATTTTTAGGCGGCTACAGACGGCTTGCCACGGTTGCGCAGCCAGTACACCAGCACTGCCGCAATCAGGGCCAGGCCCAAATACCCGAGCAGGGGGTACACGGTGCCGACCAGCTTGGTAAAGCCGGCAAAGCTCAGCAGCAGCCCCACCAGGCACGAGGCCAGCCCAATCAAGCGGAACTTCTTGGTGTTGGGCATGGCAAACCGGGCGGTAAAGGCAAAGAACATGCCCACGCCGGTGCTGTAAATCATGCAGAACACAGAAATCATCATCAGCACGCCAATCCAAGAGCCCACGCCTTTGGCCAAGAGCACGGTGGGCATTTGCGCATTCTGAATCTGGTCAATGTTGAAAAACAGGCCGATGTTGAGCAAAAAGATCAGCGCCCCCAGCCCCAGACCGCCATAAATGCCGCCCCAGGTGGTGTTGCGCAGGTTCGTTTCGCTGCCAGCGAGCACGGCCAGCAGCGGAAAGCCCACCGCAATATTGAACGAGGCGTACAACAAGCCACTCAAGGCCCAATTGCCAGCGGCTTTCTCGCCCTGCACGGCGACGGCTTCCAGGGCGGCGGTATCGGCACCGCTGTTATTGAACAGGGCGTAGCTGACGACGATCACCACCATGACGATCAAAAACGGGGTCACCGCGCTGATCAAATCCACGATGCGGTGCAAATTCAGGCACAAGGTAGCGGCAATCACCACCGTCATGGCCACAGCCCCCACCACGGACGGCAAGCCCAAATGCTCTTGGAACAGCGAGCCCGAGCCCGCCAGCATGGCCACCCCCACCCCAAACAGGAAAAAGATCAAGGCCAAATCGACCAGCAAACTCAGTTGTTTGCCAAAAATAGCCTGCAGCACTTCTTTGTGCGAATCCACTTTGAGCTGGGTGCCGATGCGGGCAATCTGCATGCCCAAAAACGCAAACAGCACGCCGGAGATGACCGTGCCAGCGACACCCATCCAGCCAAAGTTGGTGAAAAACTGCAGTACCTCTTGGCCGGAGGCAAAGCCGCCGCCAATGATGACGCTCATGTAGGCCGAAGCGATTTGAAAAATTTTCCGATTCATGGGATCTCTCTGCTCTGTAAACAGTGTGGTATGTGAATAAATAGTTTGTAGTTACTCACACGCATGGCGTTCACCAATCAGTGCCGCCAGCGAAAGGGCGCAATGATAGAGAGATTCATTCGCTGTTTTTTGGGTAAAACCTAGTGTTTACCCTAGATATTGGGGCGTTTTCTTTGTCGTTAGCCATACTTTCTGCGGCACCGGCCCCACCCCACAGCGCAGGAGCGCTGCTCTCTGATGCGCACCAAACAACACCATCTGCTGCTGTTTTTCCTAGGGCAAACCCGCAATAGTTCCTCTTTTCACATTCCAGACGTGCCAGGGCGCACGTCGATGTCTGCCTAAGAGGTTCTGCATGACCACCCCCCCAAAAAAACCTGGATGCAATGGCCACCTGGAAAAGCCCGGCCTCTCCAGTGCCACCAAACCACCCCCGCCGCTGTTCGAGGCCCGCCAGAAAATCCAGCCCCGCACCATCGACGGCCTGTTTGCCCGCTGGCGCTGGGCCATGGTGTGGGCCACGCAATTGTTCTTTTACGGCGTGCCCTGGCTGCAGTGGGGCGATCGGCAAAGCCTGCTGTTCGATCTGCAGACCATGCGCTTTTACCTGTTCGGGCTGGTGCTGTACCCGCAAGACTTTATCTACCTGGCGGTGCTGCTCATCGTCTGCGCCCTGGCGCTGTTCTTGTTCACCACCGTGGCAGGGCGGCTGTGGTGCGGCTTTAGCTGCCCGCAAACCGTCTATACCGAAATCTTCCTGTGGCTGGAGCGCATCACCGAAGGCGACCGCAGTGCCCGCCTGCGCCTGGACCACAGCGGCTGGACGCTGGAGAAAATCCTCAAACGCAGCGCCAAGCACGGCAGCTGGCTGCTGCTGTCGCTGTGGACGGGGTTTACCTTTGTCGGCTACTTTGTGCCAATTCGCACTCTGGCGGTGGAAGTCATGGCGCTGCAAGGGCCCTGGCAGATCTTCTGGATTGGCTTTTACGGCCTGGCCACCTACGGCAACGCCGGTTTCCTGCGCGAGCAGGTGTGCAAACACATGTGCCCGTATGCCCGCTTCCAGAGCGCCATGCTGGACAAGGACACGCTGATCGTCACCTACGACAGCCAGCGCGGCGAACCGCGCGGCATGCGCAGCAAAGGCCAGAGCAGCGCCACCACCGCGCCGCTGGGCGATTGCATCGACTGCACCCTGTGCGTGCAGGTCTGCCCCGTGGGCATCGACATTCGCAACGGCCTGCAGTACGAGTGCATTGGCTGCGGCCTGTGCGTAGATGCTTGCGACAGTGTGATGGACAAGGTACACCTGCCCCGAGGGCTGATCCGCTTTGCCACGCAAAACGGCATGGAAAACCGCTGGAATCAGGCCCAAATGCTGCGCCGGGTGCTGCGCCCGCAGGTGCTCATCTACACCGCCATCACCCTGGCCTTCTGCGTGGGCCTGGCCATGAGTTTGGCCCAGCGCACGCCCCTGAAGGTCAATGTCATCCGCGACCGTGCCTCTCTGGCCCGCATTGTGCCGGGCGGCCAGTTGGAGAACCTTTACCGCCTGCAGGTCATGAATGCGACAGAAGCGCCCCAGCATTACCACATCAGCGCCACGGGGCTGGAAGGTCTGACGGTGGCAAAGGAGGACCGCCAGCTTGCCCTCGCCCCAACCCAGTCCCAGTGGATAACCGTCCGCGCCCGCATTCCCTATGGCAGCGCTGCACCAGGCGCCCATACGATGGCATTTGTCGTCAGCGCCGAAGGGCAAGAGCCGATCGCGGTGCGAGAGCCATCGGTGTTTCAGGTGCCCAATGAACGCTAGCCACCCCCACACAGGGTATGGGCCAGTTGTCCCAGGGTGGCCAGTGCCTGCTCGGTGCGGGCATTCCATTCCTGGCCGTAGTTCAGCCGCAGGCAATGGGAAAAATTGCGTGAAGCAGAAAAAATCGGCCCCGGCGCAATGCTGATGCCCTGCTGCAGTGCCCAGCGGTGCAGCACCAGGGTGTCGCAACCCACAGGCAGCTCCACCCAGATGAAATAGCCGCCTTCAGGCTGGGTGGCACGGGTGCCGGGCGGAAAGTGGCGGCCCACGGCCTCGATCATCCGCGCCTTGCGCGTGGCCAGGGTCTGGCGCAGGCGGCGCAAGTGCTTGTCGTAGCCACCCCGGCGCAGGTAGTCGGCCAAGGCCAGTTGCACCGGGGCCGATGCCCCCAGGGTGGTGGTCAGCTTCTGCCGCGCTACGGCCTGGGTGAAGCGCCCCGGCGCGGCCCAGCCCAAGCGGTAGCCGGGGGCCAGGCATTTGGAAAAAGAGCTGCAATGCAGCACCAAGCCCTGTTGGTCAAACGCCTTGGCGGGCAGGGGCCGTTTGTCGCCGAAATACAGCTCGGCGTACACATCGTCCTCGATCAGCGGCAACCCGTGGCGGGCCAATAGGGCGACTAAATCACGCTTTTTGGCCTCGGGCATCAGGCTGCCCAGGGGGTTCTGGAAAGTGGTCATCAGCCAGCACGCCTTGGGGCCGTGGCGCACGATGGCATGCTCCAGCGCCCCCAGGTCAATGCCTTCGCGCGGATGGGTGGGCACTTCGATGGCGTGCAGGCCCAGGCGCTCCAGCGCCTGCAAGGCGGCGTAAAACGTGGGCGCTTCCACCACCACGGCATCACCGGGGCGGGTGACGGCGCTCAGGCACAGGTTCAGCGCCTCCAGTGCGCCGTGGGTGATAACGATCTCCTCGCCCGGCACCTGCAAACCATCGGCCAGATAACGCAGGGCAATCTGGCGGCGCAAGTCCGGGTTGCCCTGGGAGAGATCGTCCACCGTGCTCCAGGGGTCGAGCGCCTGGGCCGTGGCCGCCACCGACTGGCCCAGCCGCGCCAGCGGAAACAGCAAAGGGCTGGGAAAGGCCGACCCCAGCGCCACCACCTCGCGCGTGGTGCTGGCCTGCAGCACCTCGAACACCAGCTCGCTCACATCCACGGGGATGCTGGCATCGGCCGGCTGGGAAGCGTGTTCTGGCTGGGGCAACCGCTGGGCCGCACCATCGCTGACGTAGTAGCCCGAGCGCTCCCGCGCCCGCACCAGGCCCTGCGCTTCCAACTGGTAGTAGGCCTGGAACACGGTGGAGGCGCTCACCCCCCGGCTCTGGCAGCTATGGCGCACCGAGGGCAGGCGGTCGCCCGGCTGCAACACCCCGGTGCGGATGGAGCGTTCGATGTCCGCCGCCAGGGCCTGATAACGCTTCATGCAAAAGGAGGGGCTAGGGATGCTCTGCACGAATCGAGCGGCAAGCCTGCGCTGCGGATCGGGATGGGCTGCAAGGCGCAAACCGCAGCGATAGCCGTAGCTATCGCGAGGATTTGCAACGCCGCAGACTGCCCGAGACCGCAGATGCAGGCGGCGCGGCGATTTGTGCAGAGCATCCCTAACGCCCCAGCCGCGCTTGCAACGCTGCCAGCACAGTGGGCGACACCAGTTGGCCCACGTCGCCGCCCAAAGTAGCGATTTCGCGCACCAGGGTGCTGCTGATGCACTGCAGCTGCGGCGCGGGGGTGAGAAAGGCGGTGTCCACCTGCGGGCGCAGGTGGCGGTTCATGCTGGCCAGTTGCAGTTCGTAATCAAAATCGGTGCCCGAGCGCAGGCCGCGCACCATCACCTGGGCGTGGTGGGCCACGGCAAATTCAGTCACCAGCCCCTCGAACGGCTCCACGCGCACCTTGGGCATGTCGGCCAGCGCCTGGCGGGTGATGCTCAGGCGCTCGTCCAGGGTGAACAGTGTTTTTTTGTGGTGGGCCATGGCCACGGCCACGATGACTTCGCCAAACAGGGCGCAGGCACGGCGCAGCATGTCCTCGTGGCCCAGGGTGATGGGGTCGAAAGTGCCGGGAAAGACAGCGCGAACAAGGGTGGGCATGGCAAATCCTTACGGTGTTTTTTGCAGCAAATGGGCGTGGACGGCCCCGGCCTTCAGGTGGCGGTAGCGCACCAGCCCCAGGGGGGCCAGTTGCGCGTCGTCCCACGCCTGCGGGGCTTCCAGATAAATAAAGCCATCGTGCGCCAGCACCTGCGCCGCTGCGGTCAAGGCGGGCACAAACAGGTTGCCAAGATCAAAGGGCGGGTCAATAAAAATTGCATGCCAATGGCCCGGGGCGCTAGCGTTGAGCGCGGCAATGCCATCGCCCCGCTGCACTTGAATCACCGCCTGCGCCCCCAGCTGGGTGCTGATGCGCTCCAGCTGCAAGGTCAGGCCGCCATCTTGCTCCACCAGCCGCACTTGCTGGGCCCCGCGCGAAGCAGCTTCAAAGCCCAAGGCCCCCGTGCCCGCAAAAGCATCCAGGCAGCGCCAGCCAGTCAAATCCTGCCCCAGCCAGTTGAACAAGGTTTCGCGCACGCGGTCGGGCGTGGGGCGCAGGCCGGGGCGCTGGGCCACACTGAGCTTGGTGCGCCGCCATTGGCCGCCGATGATGCGCACCTCGCCTGCACCATTTTTGCTAGCGCTTTGCGCTGATGGATTGGCGGCTTTATGGCTTTTTAACTCTTTAGCGTTAGCAATATCAGCCAGTTGGCGCTCTTGTATTTTTTTGAAGCGGGCCTCCATGGCCAAGGCTTCTTCGAGGGTGCGGACGCGGTTGCGGCTCATGGTTGTTTCTCTTGTTCAGTGGCAGAGGGGGCGGATGGCGTCGATGGGGCCTGTGCACCCAGCACCACGGTGACCAGCCGATCGGGCTGCCAGTGGCGCTGCAAGGCGCTGCGCACATCGGCCACGGTGAGGGCTTGCAGGCGATGCGTCCAATGGTCTAAATAATCCAGCGGCAAATCATTCCAGGCAATGTTGGCCACGTTGCCCAGCAGCTTGCGGTTGCTGTCCAGGCGCAGGGCAAAGCCGCCGATCAGGTTGTCTTTGGCGGCTTGCAGTTCGGCCTCGGTCGGGCCGTGGGCGATGAAATCGGCCAGCACCTGGCGCGTCAGGGCCAGCGCCTGCTCGGCCTGGTCGGGGCGGGTTTTCAGGCCAATGGTGAACGCCCCGGCGTGCAGGCCCGGGGCCATGCTGCTGGAGATGCCATAGGTCAGGCCGCGCTTTTCGCGCACCTCTTCCATCAAGCGCGAGGTAAAACCGCCCCCGCCCAGAATGTGGTCACCCAGCAGCAGGGCCAGAAAATCGGGGTCGCTGCGCCGAATGCCCGGCTGGCCAACGATGATTTGCGCCTGCGCGGCGGCAAAGGGGATGCGAATGTCCTGCGCTTGGGTCAGCGGCGGCACCTCGGCCACGGCGGGCAAGGCCGGGCAGGTGCCCGACTGGGGCAGGCGCTGCAGCAGCTGCGTGACCAGGGCATCGGTCTGGGCCTTGTCCAGCGCCCCCACCACGCTCACCTTGGCGCGGCAAGGCTGCACGGTTTGGCGGTAGAAGGCTTGCATGGCCGGGATGTCAATCTGGGCCAGCGTCTGCGCCGTGGTAAAGCGGCCATAAGGGTGGCCGCCATACACCGCCTGGGCAAAGGCTTTGCCGGCCACGGTGCCGGGGCGGGTATCGGCCTCGGCCAGGTCCGCCGTCCAGCGCTGGCGCTCGCGCTGCCACACCTTGCCATCCCACAGCGGCTGGGCGATTTGGCGGCTGGCCAAGGCCGTCACCTGGGCCAGCAAAGCGGGCTGGGTCAGGCTGCGCAGGCTAAAGCTAAAGCTGTCGTTGCCCGCACTGGCCTCCAGGCTGGCCCCCAAATCGGCCCAGGCTTGGCCCAGGGCGTTTTCATCCAACGGTTTTTGCCCCTGCGCCGCTTGAATGCCTTTGCCCATCATCAGCGCGGTGGCATTGGCCAGCCCCTCTTGCCCCACAGGATCGCGGCGGCTGCCGCCATCAAACTGCAGTTGCACATCCACCATGGGAATGCTGGGGCTGTGCACCAGCCAGACCTGGGCACCGCTGGGCTGCTGCCAATGCTCAATCGGCAAAATAGCCCAGGCAGAATTTACATAAAAAGTGGCAATAACGCTTACCAAACCTGCGCGAATAGCTATCTTTTTCATTATTTCACCTCGTGGCTGACAGGGCTTGGCACCCCGGCGGCTGCGCCGTGCGCACCAGCGCGGGGTTGCGGGATGAGGGTGGCCACCGTCAGCCCATCTTCCCCAAAAAAGCGCCGCGCCACCGACTGCACATCGGCCGCCGTCACGCTTTGCACCTGCTCCAGCAACAGATCATCGGCCTGCACGGGCAAGCCCAGCACCCAGTTGCTGCCCGCGTTTTGCGCCTGCCCCATGATGGAATCGCGGGCGTACACCTGCCCGGCCTGCCACTGGGTTTTTACGCGCTGCAGCTCGGCGGCATCCACCCCGTCGCGGGCAATGCGCTCAATCTCAGCGCGCAAGCCGGCCTCCAGCGCGGCGGGCGTTTGGCCTTTGGCGGGCGTGCCAATCAGCAAAAAAGCCCCTGGCCCACGCCCCAGCACATCGGCCCCGCTGCCGGCGCTATCAGCCAAGCGGGTTTGCACCAGGTGGCGCTCTAAGCGGGCACCGTCATAGCCATCGAGCACCGCCGAGAGCACCAGCAAAGCCAGCGCATCTTTGTCGTCTGCCGTCATGTCGGTCACCCGGCGCAGCGCCGGCACCTTCCAGGCCAAGGCCACATAGGCTTGCTCGGCCGGTTGCTTAACGCTGATGCGCTTGATGCCCAGCTGCTGCGGCTCGGTGCGCGGCTTGCGCTCGGGCAGCGCCCGGGCGGCCATGGGGCCGTAGTACTGCTGGGCCCAGGTTTTGACCTGCTGCGCATCGACATCGCCCGCCACCACCACGGCGGCATTGTTCGGCGCATACCAGTCGCGGTAAAAGCTGCGGGCATCGTCGGGGCGCATGGCTTGCAAATCACTCATCCAGCCCACAATCGGGCGGCGGTAAGGGTGGGCGCTGAACATGGTGGCGTACAGCTGCTCCATCAGCATGGCGCGGGGGTTGTCCTCGGTGCGCATGCGCCGCTCTTCCTTCACCACCTCCAGCTCTTTGACAAATTCCTCATCCGGCCATTGGTTGTGGGCAAAGCGCTCGGCCTCCAGCTGCATCACCTCGGGCAGACGGTGGGCCGGCACTTGCTGGTAATACCCGGTGTAGTCGCGGCTGGTGAAGGCATTTTCCTGTCCGCCCAAAGCTGCCACCCGGCGCGAAAACTCGCCCGGCGGCAAGGCTTTGGAGCCTTTGAACAGCATGTGCTCCAGCATGTGCGCCAAACCGCTGCGGCCATCGACCTCGTCCATGGCCCCGGTGCGCAGCCACAGCATGTGTACCGCCGTTGGTGCGCGGCGGTCGGGCAAAACCAGCACTTGCAGCCCGTTATCCAGCGTAAATTGCTCTACTTTTTGAGAAGTTGCCCCCCCATCAACCGAGGGCGCAGGCGAGGTGTCAGCAGCCCCAGCATGCAAACTGAAGGCCAAACAAAATAGGGGTAGGAAGTGTTTCATAGAATCGGCTGATTCTAAGAAGTGCGCAATGTTCAGTTTCCTTAAAAAAAAATCTCCCCCACCCGCCCCTGTGGCTGACGATCCATCGGCCACGGCTGCGGCCCCTGCCGCCCCGCCTGCAGCCGCCCCCAGCGGAGCCATAGGCAAGCTGCGCTCCATGTTTGGCCTGGGCGACAAAACCCCAGTGGTGCCCCCTGAGC
>NZ_JAFNME010000025.1 GCF_017368815.1 Comamonas denitrificans
GGGGTGGGCCGTGCCAAGGCAACGTTGAGTTGCTGCACTGTGTCTTGCGCCAGGACGGTTTGCACCTCTTGCTGGCTGCCAGGAGTCAGGCTTGCTTGCGCACTGGCAGTGACAGTGGCGGTGGCCGAGACCGGGCTGGGAGAGAGGTTGTGTGCGCTGCGGGTGTGGCTGGCAAGTTGCGCATCTGCCTCCCGGGGGGGCATGTCTTGGGCCAGCAGTTGGGGCTGGGCAAAGTAGTTGCGGTATTGCATGAGCATGCCGGGCATGTCGGCCGCGCTGAGCCATTGGGCCGCACTGCCGCCGCAGGGGCCGGTGGCCTGGGCCTGGCATTCGGGGGCGGTCAGCGGGGCCATGACGATGGCCCCTTGATTGACCTGGGCCTGGGCTTGTTGCGCATCGGCCCGCACCACAAAATCGGTGCCGCGCACGCCAATGGCAACCAACGGGGTGTTGAGGCGAAAGCGCTCGCGGGCACCTTCGGCCGCGGCCCCGGAGATGGCGCGGGCTACGCCTTGGTCAAGGCGAAAGCGCACCAGGGATTGGTGAACCTGGGCCGGGTTGTAGTGGTAGTCCTCGACCACCAGGCGGCTGTTGGGGCGCACGCTGACCAGGGCTTCATCGACAAAGCGGATGTGAACATGGCCGCCCGCAGCGGTTTCAACCCGGTCGCCCACCCAGATGCTGCCGCCAGCACGGGCACTGCGGCGCTGGCCGTCAGCGCGAAAGATGTCTGCTTTGCCAAGGGTGAGGGTGATGCGCCCAATGGCGGCGCTGGGCGCTAACGTGGCCTGGGGCGGCAGTGCCGCAGCGTCTTGCCCGGCCTGCCCTGCGCGTGGGCAGGCCGCTGCCACCAGCACGGCGGCCAGGGCAAGTACAGAAAAACGGGGGGCAAGGGAAAACATGGTGCGGTGCAACAGTAAAGAGATAAAGGTGGCCCAAGCGCCAATAACCAATCAAGCCGACTATTTTGCATGTGCCCAGCGGGGCCTGTCTGTGCGTGCAATCACAGGCGCAGGCCCGGGGCCAGGCCGCGCCAGGGTGACCGACAAACGGCGGCTTTACACTTGGCGGCTTTTATTTGTGTGTTTGCACTTGGTTTTGGTGCCTTGGGATTGTTTGCCGCATGCCTGTTGTTGTGTCTGCCTTGTCTGCCCTGCCGCTGCTGTCGCACCTGCCCCAGGTGACGGTGGCGCATTTGGCGCAGCATGCCCAGGTGACGGCCTACGCCAAGCGCGAGGTGGTGCTGCACAAGGGGGCGGCGGGCCAGTGTTTGAATTTTTTGCTGGATGGCCGCCTGCAGGGCCTGGACTTTACGGCGGATGCGCGTGAGGTGGGGCTGTACTTTGTGCAGCCGGGCGATTTTTTTGGTGAGGTGGCGCTGGTGGACAACCAGCCGCAGCCAGAGTACGTGACGGCGTTGATGCGCTCGCAAGTGATCAGCATTGGCAAGGAGTTGATCCGCCCGGTGCTGTTTGCGGTGCCGCAGCTGGCCGAGGCGCTGTGCCTGCGCCTGTCGCAGCGCTTGCGCGGGGTGTCAGAGCACCGGCGCATTTTGGGTCTGGCCACGCCGGTGCAACGGGTGTGTGCGCTGCTGGTGCAGATGGAAAAGCAGGGGCGCATCCCGCAGGTGCCCACGCACCAAGAGCTGGCGATCATGGTGAACCTGACGCGCGAATCGGTGTCGCGGGTGTTTCAGCTGCTGCAGGGGCGCAGCATTGTGGAGCGCGATGGCAATGATTTGCTGGTGCTGACCCCCGCCCAGCTAACGGCCTGGGCTGAAGGGGCAGAAGTCGCTGTGGCTACATAAAGTCTGAATCGCCGCCCATGAGCCAGAGGTGCCCCTGCCAGGGGGCCACGCTGGCGGTGGGGCCTGCGGCATCAATCGCATTGGTGGGGATGGAGATGTCGGACGGGCTGCTGTGCAGGCCCTGGGGCTGGGCGGCACAGAAGTCGGATGCCACGGCATCGCTGACCAGCGCTTGCACTGGGCGCTGGTGCTGGTGGGCAAAGGCGCGGGCGGCGGCAATGGCGTGGGGCAGGTGTTGGCGGGGGCCGAGGTAGTCGAGCCAGTCGCAATGCTCAGGATGCAGGCGCAGGGCCAGTGCCGCCAGGGGTTTGCCGGTAAGGCGCTGGCGCACCAGCAGCAGGTGGTAGTCCACGCCAGGGCGTTGCTGGTAGCGCCAGGCCCAGTGGCTGGCGCTGCGCAGGGGCAGAAAGTGCTGGGGCCAGCTGGCTTGCATCTGGGGCCACAGGGCATCCAGGGCGGTCAGGGGCGCATCGGCCGCCAGCGTTTGCACGGCCCAGAGGCGCTGCCAGGGCGCAGGCTGGGCTGTCCAGCGCAGTTGTTGCAAGCAGCCCGCCTGGCGATACAGGCCGAGCTTGAGGCCGAGCTGAAAATGGCGGGTGTTGGGAAAGCCAAAGGCAAACGCATAGGGGGCACCAGCGCCCAAGTGCTGGCTGAAAAAGTGCTGTGCCACCTGAAACAGCGCCCCTTTGCGCGAAAACACGCCGCGCTCTTGCATGCGCACCATGACATCGCCGTTTTGTACGGTCTGGATGGTGCGCCCCTGGTGGCTGAAGGTGCGCGGCATGCCCCCAAAGAAGGCAATGGCATCGCCCGTGGAGGCTTTGGTCAGCAGGCTGCCACGCAGGTCGGTGCCACGGTATTTCCAGTCCCATTCCTGCTGGCCCATGGTGTGGCCAAAGACTTGCGCAAACAGGGTGCGCAGCTGCGCATCCTGGCTGCGGTGGGCGGTGTGCAGTTGCCAGTCGCTGAGCAAGGTGGGGGGGGTGCTGCGATCAGCCATGGGGCACCTGCGTCCAGTCCCCCGCCAGCAGCCAAGGGCCTTGGTGCTGGCCGCTGTGCTCTAGCTCGATGTGGGCAATGGGGTCCATCCACTCGTACACGTAGCGCCCTTGTGCGCACAGGAGATAGACACCGACGCGGTAGCGCCCTTTGTTCAGGGGCAGTTGGGGCAAGGTGTAGCGCACCTGGGCGTGGCCCTGGGCGTTGTGGGCCTGCACGGTGCCCGGTGGGCAGTGGCCGGAGCCGAGGATTTTGCCGCTTTCAGAGGAGATCACCACGGCGACAAGGGGGTGGGGTTCTTGCGCGCTGGTGTGTACGGTGGCATCGACGTGCAAGGTGCTGCTGCCGGTGTGGCCGCGCAGCTCGGTGCCGACGGTGTCATCCAGGCCCACTTCGACCTGGATAAAGCGGGCGACGGCCGCAGGGGCTGGCGCAGGGGTGTCGGGCGGCACAGGGGGCGCGGATGGGTCGGACGGATGATCAGACGGGTCGGGCAGCGCCGAGGCGGCGTGCGCTTGCACGGTGGCGCTGACAGCGTCGATGCCCGGTTGGCGATTGACCCCATCCAGATACTCTTGGTAGCGCGGCAGCACGGCGCTGGTGGGGCCAAATTCGCGGATGCGCCCTTGCTCCAGCCACAGGCAGCGCTCGCAAAACAGGTCCACATGGAACAGGGCGTGCGAGCACAGCAGCAAGGAGGTGCCGTTTTCGCGCAGCTGCATGACGCGGTCGAAGGAGCGTTTGGCGAACACGCCATCGCCCACGGAGAGGGCTTCATCGACGATGAGGATGTCGGGCTCGACACTGGTGGCCACCGCAAACGCCAGGCGCACTTGCATGCCGCTGGAGTAGGTTTTGACGGGCATGGCCAGGTGCTCGCTGCTCAGGCCACTGAAGGCGCAGATGGCATCCAGCCGCGTGCTGACCTGGGCATGCGTCAAGCCCATGGTGGCGGCGTAGAGGAAGATGTTTTCGATGCCGGTGGCTTCGGGGTTGAAGCCCGAGCCCAGCTCCAGCAAGGCGGCGATGCGCCCTTGGCTACGCACCTGCCCGCTGCTGGGGGTGAGGGTGCCGGCGGCCAGCTGCAGCAGGGTGGATTTGCCCGCACCGTTGAGGCCGACGATGCCCACCGACTGGCCGGGCAGGATGTCAAAGCTGACGGGCTGCAAGGCGGTGTAGCCGCCAGCCTCTAGGCGCTGGCTGCCACGCAGGTGGCCCCACAGCTGGCGCAGGGGGGTGCGCTGGGGGGGGTAGGTTTTGCCCGCCTCCTGAAAGCTCAGGACGGGGGGCTGTGTATCAGAGGACATCGGCAAACCCCGGTTGAATGCGAATGAAAAACCAGCGTGCCAAGACAAGCAGCGCACAGGCGGCCAGCGCATGTGCCCCCCAGCCCAACCAGTCGATCGGCTGGCCATGCATGAGCACGCCACGCACCAATTCGACCGACCAGGCCAGTGGGTTGCACTGGATCAACCACTGCATGCCGGCAGGAATCATGGAGGCAGGATAGAAAATGGGCGACAAAAACATCAGCAGGCTGCTGACCGAGGGGGCCAGATGGCCAATATCGCGCAGGTACACGCCTGCTGCCCCCAGCAACCAGGCCAGCGCCTGGGCATAGATGAGCAGCGGCAGCAGCGCCAAAGGCAGCAGCGCCAGGGCTTGCCAATGCGCCTCGCGCCACAGGGCAAAGCCGATGGCAATGCACAGGGACAGCCCCAGTTGCACGGTGCCCGCCCCCACCACCACGCTGGGCAGCAGCAAGAGCGGAAAGCGCACTTTGGTGATTAAAAACGGGAAGCTGCTGACGCTGGAGGGCGCACGGTTGATAACGTCCGAGACGAAGGCAAACAAGGTCAGGCCAATGAAGACTTGCAAGCTGTATTCGCTGATGCTGCCATCACCAGCGGGCCAGCGCACCCGAAAGAATTTGTAGAAGACCAGGGTGAACAGCAGTATTTGCGCCAGCGGTTGCAGCACCAGCCAGGCAACCCCCAGGGCAGAGCTGCGAAAGCGCAGCTGCAGTTCACGCAGCAGCCATTGGCGGTAGAGGTAGATCCATTGGGGCATGATGTTTATAAGAATTATTGAATATTTGCTTTAGGATTAAATCTGTCCATCAAAGGCTTTTCAAAGAAATGCCAAGAAACTGATGCCAATATGCAGGTGATAACCAGGCACCACATGAGGGCAAGCTCTGGCTTAAGCCAATCCAGCGTTTTTAATGATAAGAGAACCGGTAGATGCCACAGATATATTCCGTAGGATATGGTGCCCAGATAGCTGACAGGTGCCAGCATGGTTTTTATTTTTCCCCGTAAACCTTAAGGTAATAAAAAACAATAAAACCAATGCAAACGAAACCGCCAATAGGCTGCGCCAGAAGGTCACCATCAGCGGATAATCCCAGTAGCTGCCATAAGACGCATAAATGCGCAATGTAAAATATAAAGAAATGCCAGCCAAGATGGCAATTGTTATTTGGGTCATGCCTTTTTTCTGAAGCATGGTTTTGCCGTAATCTGACCTGACCAACCTGGCCAAAAGCAGACCCGCCAAAAATTCATCCAACATGCCCGGCAGTTGGGTGGCGGCAACAAACACGGGGAAAAATCCCGATGATTCTGACGGTTGCACCCAGGCACTGACCCCTGCCCGCCAAAGCCACGCTGTAAGCAGAAAAACCAAGGCAATGCCCCACCAGCGCCCTACCCTGAGCCACGGGGCGATGAGCAGCATCAGCACATAAAACTGCATCTCTGTGGCCAGCGACCAGTTACTGCCGTTGATGGCCCCGTGCAATTGGGGCACCAGGTTGTGTAGAAACAGCAGGTGCGAACCTAAGTTCAAAAACAAATGCTGAAAAAGCAGGTGGGGGGATATGAAGGCGATAAACACCAACATGGTTAAGTAGTGCAAGGGAACAATGCGCGCGAGTCTGCGCCGAAAGAACCCGGGCCTGAAGGCGTGCTCCCCACGTTTATCGATTTCAGAAAATGCCGAAAGACCGATGACAAATCCAGAAATGACAAAAAATAAATCCACCCCCATCCAACCGACCCTGAACCAAAGCCAGGGCCAGGTTGCAGGAAAGTTGTTCCACTGAAAATGCTCAATGACGTGGTAAACAACAACAGATATTGCAGCAAAGCCACGCAATATGTCTATCGTATCGAAATAGTACGATTTTTGCTGCATGGTATTTATTACATGCGTGCGCGAATTTCGCACAAAAAGCCTTTGAATCCTTTTTCTGCAATCATTTGGCGCGCGCGTGCCATGTAAACACCGAACATGGCGGGACGCGAAAGAATCCCACTCAGGGCAGACCAAATGGTTTTCTTGGGTGCCGATACCATGGACAGCGCCGACATATCGCTTTTATTCCCAGAATACTCATGCACGCCATTTTTCTCCCACCAGGCAGCAAAGCCCGTGTGGTCAAAAGGATGGGGAAAGGCTTTTTGCAGGTCTTCGCGCATGCGATAGACGCGCCGCTGCAGCTTGCTGATGGGTTGCCCATTGTCAAAATTGGCAAAAGCCCATTGGTGCTGGCTCAATGGGTCTGCGGCGGTGACTTGAATGGCAGCCTCGTACCAGTCGATCATTTCAAACACTACCGGGCTGTGTACGGCATAGCGCTGCGCCATGATGCGGTGCGCACCTTTGTCAAAGCCGGTGTAATGGTAGAAGCCCAGGGGTTCGCCGTTTACATGAAACTGGCCATCTTCACGGGTGATGCGCCGCTTGGACAGGTTCCAGGTGGAGACATTCAGGCGCGGGGTGCGCAAAATCGCCACCTCTGGGAACAGGGCCGGGGCCAGGTCCACCCAGCGCTGGTCGGTGAAGATGCCGTTGGGGATGTCGTCGATGCACAGACGGTGGCAGCGCTCGCGCCACCATGCGGCAAAAGCACGCCCGGCATCGGTGGCGGCAACGGCCACAAAACCCAGGTTGTACACGCCGTGTTTGAGGGAGCAGATTTCGTTGTCCCAAATAGCCATCCAGTCGTCTTCGGGGGTGGTCTGGTGGGGGGTCAGGGCAATGCTGTTGTGCTCCAGGGTGGCCAGCACATCGTCCAGACGCGAGTACATGACGGTGTCGGGGTCCATGTAGATCACGCGGTCACCATCGTTGGCCAGAAGCTTTTCCAGCACAAAGGGTTTGATGGCGGTGGCCAGCTCCACAATGGCGTGGCCAAAGGCCCAGCTGCGCCAGTTGTCGATGCCCAGGTCGGCGGGGCTCCAGACGCTGTCGAACATATCCAGTGGGATGTTTTCTGGACGCTCGTCCGCCAGCGCCAAATGGATGCGTGCCTCAGGGTGGAATTTTTTGATCGACTCGGTCAATAACCGCACTTTGGGAATGTAGTTAACGGCAGCACTGGTAAAAATATGAAGCATGGCAAAACAAATAAGTTAGTGGGTGGGCGAGCGCAGGTAAGGCTCTAGTTTCTGGAGCACTTGCTCGGCACTGTCGGTCAGTGCCAGGCAAATGCTCTGGGGATAGCGTGCCAAGAAGGTGGCTTGCGCCCCCAAATCGAAAGCAGCCACGGGCAGCTGGTAGCGCTCCAGCTCATGCAGCACGTAGGAGAAGGTTTCTGGCCCTACCGAGCTGAAGAAGAAAATGTCGATGTCGTGTTGAATGATGAGCGCAGTGAGCTCCGATGCGCGGTAGGGCCCGGTGCTGCGCAAGGGCAGCCCGGGCATAGCAGCGCACTCCCCCAGTACCACGACTTCATAGGGGTGCCCGCCGTCGGCGATGGCGCGAACCAAGTCCGACACGGGTTGCTCGCCCTTGTAGGCCGAGGTGATGGAGCCGACGATGCCAATGCGCCCCGAGGGGCGTTTTTTCTGCGCCTGCCAAGCGTGCAGCTGGTCTTGCTCGGCCTGGCTCAGGGGGGCCACGGCATGCGGGCGCAGGCTCAAGGGCAAGGTCAAATCGGGGTAAGCACGCTGCAAGGCCACCTGGGCACTGGGGTCGAAAATGCGCACCTCGTCAGCCGTCGCCAGCAGCTGCCCCCAGACAGCACGCCAGGCTTCAATGCCATGGTGGCGGTACAGGGTGACCATGGCCTGCTCTGACCGCGCCAGACAAGTCTGGCACGTGGCGGTATCGGGCAATTGGCAGTAGCGCCCTTCGGCCTGCAACAAATGCTGGGAGGGGCAGATCGGAAAGTAGTCGTGCATCGCCACCGTGAGGCGACAAGCGTGCTGCTGACAATAAGTCTGCACAGCTTGCACCAAGGGCAAGGCTTGGGGAAAAGAAACCGCGTTGTTATAAAAAATATGGGCAATGCGGCTGCGCTGCAGCCAAGCCTGCAGCTGCGACCAGGTGCCACGGGTCACCAGCTCTTGGCGCTGCTCGGGCAGGATGCGGTACACCACGTACTGCAGCGTGAGCACAGAGAAGGTCAGCAGCGCTACGCGGCTGCCCTGGCCTGAGGCAGCCAGCAGCTCCTGGGCCAGCTGGTGGCGGCGGTATTGGTTGGCACCCCCGCCCAGGTCGTGGTCCACCACCAGGCAATCCCACGGGGGCAGGGTTTCAGGCTGGGCCGCTGCTGCTGGTTTGAGCACCAGTTGCGCCACCTGCCAGGCGCTGCGGGCGTGGCGCGTGGCGCGTTCTTTAAAGCCGCGCCACTGGCCGCTGCGCAGCAGGCTCCAGCTGCGCCCTAAAAAATAGCGCCAGGTGCGCAGGTGCTGGTGCAGGCGACTGGGGAATGGCGCGGTGTTGGAATTTTTGTCCAGTGGGTCGGCCCAGCGGTGCAAGCTTAGGCGCGCGCCATCGGTGTGGGCGCACAGCTCCAGCACCTGCCCTTCGGGCACCGCCGCATAGTAAAAAAAGCCACAGCGCTGCAAGGCTGGTGACAGGCCTAGCTCCCCCGCCACATCCGGGCGATCGCGGTTAAATGCGAGTTCCTGCACCCAGGCGTTGCCTTGAGGGTCACGACCATGCAGTTGCAGCGTAGGCTGCTGGCCAGGATGACCAACCAAGGCCACCCAGCCTTGCAACAGAATAATGCCTTGGTCAAATTCGACCCGTTCCAAGTGGTGACGTAGCTTCAATTGCCGCCCCTTGAAAGACGCTTTTTCATTCGGCGCAACCAGCTGAGCCAGCGCCATCCCCTGGAGGCATAAATCGCTTGCAGGGTTGTTTGGCTCTGCTGCAACGCCTGCTGGGTGTGCTGCAGTTGGTGCTGGTTGCATGCCAAGTCTTGCTGGCTCTGCCCCAGCGCCTGTTGGGTCTGCTGCAGCGTGTGTTCGCGCTGCAGCAGCTGGTTTTCTGCGTAGGCGCGATGCTGCTCTTGGTGGTCCAGCTGCTGGGCAAACCACGCCCCGGCGGCAGCGATACGCTGGGGCGGCAGCTGCGACAGCCATTTCTGCATGACCTGCTCGCGCCACTGCAGGTGGTGGTGCGCGTGCTGGGCATCACTTTGTAATTGGGAGCGATCGTTGTAGCGGTAGATAGCGCTGCAGCCGGGCACATGCACAAAGGAGGTGTGCGTGCTGACCTGCAGCCAAAAATCCCAGTCTTCCAGCACGGGCAGGGCTTCATCAAAGCGACAGCCCTGCAGGGCCACCAAACTGCGTGCAAATAGCACACTGTGGATAGGAAAAATATTCGTAAAAATCAACCGCTGACTTTGGTAAGGGCGGTCATAGCGCAGCACTTCCTGCCCCTGGGGATTGACCACCTGGGTGTCGGTGTGCGCAGCATGCACACCGGCTTGCGATTGCAGGGCGTGCACCAACTTATCAATATGCCCTGGCGCAAAGATGTCGTCGTCGTCCAGAAAAATGCAGTATTGCCCCTGTGCATGCTCTAGGGCGGCATTGGCAGCCTGTGGGCGTATCAGCGGGCGTTGCAGGGACACCCAGCGCACCCGATGCGGCAAAGCATCGACCCAGGCCGGGGGCTGCGACTGACCGTGTGCCGCCACCACGATGATTTCCAGCTGCGGATAGTTTTGCGCACACACGCTGGCAATGGCCTGCTCTAGGCGGGGGTCGCCCATGGTCCGAATGAGCACACTGACCAAGGGCAAGTCCTGCGGCACGATGGCCTGGCCGCGCTGGTGCAGAAACAAGGGGTCGAGTGCCGGCAACAGCGCCGACCAGCCTTGTTGGGCCAGGGGCAGCCACTGCAGCCCTTCTGCCGCCTGCACCTGGGGCCCCAGGGTGATGGCCCGAAAGTGGTTCAGCGCAGCAATCCGGCTGCTGTAGGGCTGCACCTCTTCTTGCGAGCCAAAGGCCTGCATGGCCTGGATTTTTTGTGCCTGCACGCTGGTGATGTCCACCAGATGCGAGCAATGCACCAAGGCCGTGCCCGATTCATAAAAGCACAAATCAACCGCCTGGGGCAGCTGTACCAAGCTCCACAGTGCGGCCAAGGCGCAGGCTTGGTGATCCGGATGGGGCTCATGCAGCGCAGGCACCAAAAGCACGTCGGCCTGGTGTGCTTGCACGTAGGCGGCGATGCGCTGCTGCAGCTCAGGGGTGCAGCGCACATCGCGATCGGGCAGTTGCCAAAAATCCAGGGCATAGCCCCCCAGCACAGCGGCGGCGGCCTGGCTTTCTGCCTGGCGCTGGGCACCCTCCCCCTGGGCTTGGCCCTCGGTCAGCACCACCACCCGGGCCTGTACGCCACGCTGGGCCCACAAAGCCAAAAGCCCTGCACAGCCAAACACCTCATCGTCGGGATGGGGTGCCAGCAGCACAGGGCGGTGAAATTGCTCTAGGGGAAAAGCTTGCGGGAAGGTCTGCGCCTCAAACACGCGGTCTTGTATGGGCATAGCTGCCCTCAAATAAAAACCGGCGATTATAGCCAGGGGCGCAAAACCAACCACCGGCACAGGCGTGTATCTGCACCGGTGGGGTCGGGGTGCATGCGCTTACCCCGCCAGCCGCGCCAGGTCGGCGACTTGGTTCATGCACTGGTGCAGGCTGGCCAATAGGCCCAGGCGGTTGTTTTTCAGCGCCATATCGTCGGCATTGACCATGACGTGCTCAAAGAACGCGTCCACCGGCGCGCGCAGGGCGGCCAGGGTTTGCAGGTGGGCGGTGGTGTCGCCCGCTTGCAGTTGCTGCTGGGCCTGGGCGGCGATGGTTTGCAGGGCGGCGTACAGGTCTTTTTCAGCGGCTTCGTGCAGCAGGGCGGCATTGACTTGGGGCTGGACTGCCGTTTCAGCTTTTTTCAGGATGTTGCCCACGCGCTTGTTGGCGGCGGCCAGGGCGGGGGCTTCAGGCAACGCGGCAAAGGCGCGCACTGCTGCCAGGCGCTGGGCCACGTCCGAGAGGCGCTGCGGGCGCAGGGCCAGCACGGCATCGACTTCTTGGGCGCTGTAGCCTTGCTCGCGCAGGCTGACGGCCAGGCGGTCGTAGAAGAAGTCTTGCAGGGCGGCGGCCGGGTCTTGGATTTTGTCGCCAAACACCGGTACGGCGCGGGCGATGAGCTGGCCCAGCTCCAGCGGCAGGGCTTTTTCTACCAGCATGCGGATGATGCCCAGGGCATGGCGGCGCAGCGCAAACGGATCGCGGTCGCCGGTGGGCAGGTTGCCGATGCCGAACATGCCGACCAGGGTTTCCAGCTTGTCGGCCAGCGCCACGACCAGGCCCACGTTGTCGCGCGGCAGCTGGTCGCCGGCAAAGCGGGGTTTGTAGTGGTCTTCAATGGCGTGGGCGACGGTGTCGGGCAGGCCATCGTTCAGGGCGTAGTACGCGCCCATGGTGCCTTGCAGCTCGGGGAATTCGCCCACCATGTCGGTGACCAGATCGGTCTTGGCCAGCAAGGCGGCGTTGTCCACGCAGGTGAGCAGCCATTCTTCGGCCACTTGGCCTTCGTGGCTGCTGAGGCTGGCGTGCTGGGCACCCAGGTTGTCAAACAGCTGCACCGCAATGGCTTTGGCAATGGCGCGCACGCGCTCGACGCGCTCGCCCTGGGTGCCCAGTTGGTTGTGGTACACCACTTTGGCCAATTGCGGCACGCGGCTGGCGAGGGTTTTTTTGCGGTCTTGGTCAAAGAAGAATTTGGCATCGGCCAGGCGCGGGCGCACCACGCGTTCGTTGCCCTGGATGACGGCGCTGGCATCGTGCGGGGCGATGTTGCTGACGATCAGGAACTGGTGCGTGAGCTTGCCCTGGGCATCGAGCAGGGGGAAGTATTTTTGGTTGGCCTTCATGGTGAGGATGAGGCATTCCTGCGGCACGGCCAAAAATTCTTCTTCAAACTGGCAGATGAGCACGTTGGGGCGCTCGACCAGGGCGGTGACTTCGTCCAGCAACGCTTCATCTTCGATAGCTACCACCCCGCCACCCACTTTGTCTGCAGCCTGTTTTAACTGCTGAACAATGTCGGCGCGGCGTTCGGCAAAGCTGGCAATCACGGCCCCTTGGTCACGCAGCTGCTGGGCGTAGCTGTCCGCGTTGTGCAGCACGACGGGATTGACCGTGGCCTCAAACCGGTGGCCTTGGGTGCTGTTGCCCGCTTGCAGGCCCAACGCGGAAACGGGCACCACGTCGGCACCATGCAGCGCCACCAAGCCATGGGCGGGGCGCACAAAATGCACGCTGCTCCAGCCGTCTGGCAGCTGGTAGGTCATGACTTTGGGGATGGGCAGCTTGGCGACGGCTTCATCCAGCGCTTTTTGCAGGCCGGCAGCCAGGCTGGCCCCTTGGGC
The DNA here is from genome assembly GCF_017368815.1 of Comamonas denitrificans. GTDB lineage: Bacteria > Pseudomonadota > Gammaproteobacteria > Burkholderiales > Burkholderiaceae_C > Comamonas > Comamonas denitrificans. The sequence continues at coordinate 12,483 of NZ_JAFNME010000025.1, forward strand.
GGTGCTGGCAAAGTAAAGCACGTCGGCCTTGCCGTCATGCACGCGCTGCAGGCTGGGCACCACGCTGGCATCGGCCCCCAGGGCGGCGAGTTTTTTGAGCAGGGCGGGTTTGGGTTGGCCATCGGCCTCCAGGCCCACGGCCACGGGCATGAGCTTTTGCGAGACGGCTTTGTCGGGCGCTTGCGCCAGCACGGCGCTGATGTGCGCCGCCAGGCGGCGCGGCGAGGCGTAGGCGGTCACGGCCGAGGCGGCGGTGGTCAAGCCCTGCGCGGCCAGCTGGTCGTGCAGCACGCTGGCAAAGGCATCGCCCAATTTTTGCAGGGCTTTGGGGGGGAGTTCTTCAACGAAGAGTTCAACAAGCAGGTTGGCAGTGGTCATAATAATTTAGGAGCTACTCGCGCTTACTGGGTAAGCGTTAGATGGCAAATTTGTTTAAAATTAAGCGGCTTTTTTTTGTTTTTCTGCGGCTTTGGCCAGTTCGGCCAGCACTTCGTCGGCGTGCTGCTTGGGGGCCATGGGAAAGCCCAGGCGGGCGCGGCTGTCCAGGTAGCTTTTGCCCACGGCGCGGGCCAAGTTGCGGATGCGGCCAATGTAGGCGGCGCGCTCGGTCACGCTGATGGCGCCGCGTGCGTCCAGCAGGTTGAAGGTGTGGCCGGCCTTGAGCACTTGCTCGTAGGCGGGCAGGGCCAGCTCGGCGGCAATCAGCTGGTTGGCGGTCTGTTCGTGCGCGGTGAAGGCGGTGAACAGAAAATCGACGTTGGAGTGCTCGAAGTTGTAGGTCGATTGCTCCACCTCGTTTTGGTGGTACACGTCGCCATAGGTCAGCTTGGATCCATCCGGCCCTTCGGTCCAGGTCAGGTTGTACACGTTGTCCACGCCCTGCAAATACATGGCAAGGCGCTCCAGGCCGTAGGTGATTTCGCCGGTGGCGGGCTTGCAGTCGATGCCGGCCACTTGCTGGAAGTAGGTGAACTGGGTCACTTCCATGCCGTTCAACCACACCTCCCAGCCCAGGCCCCACGCGCCCAGGGTGGGGTTTTCCCAATCGTCCTCGACAAAGCGGATGTCGTTCTTCTTCAGGTCAAAGCCCAGGGCTTCCAGGCTGCCCAGGTACAGCTCCAGGATGTTGGCCGGGGCGGGCTTCAACACCACCTGGTATTGGTAGTAGTGCTGCAGGCGGTTGGGGTTGTCGCCGTAGCGGCCATCTTTGGGGCGGCGGCTGGGTTGCACGTAGGCGGCCTTCCAAGGCTCGGGGCCGATGGCCCGCAGGAAGGTGGCGGTGTGGCTGGTGCCAGCGCCCACTTCCATGTCATAGGGTTGCAGCAGGGCGCAGCCCTGGTTGGCCCAGTAGGTCTGCAGTTTCAAAATAATGTCTTGGAAGGTGAGCATGGCCGTTGTCGCTTGGGTCTAGGTTTATTCTCTGGCGCGGTCGGCAAAAAAGTGCGTCCGCAAAGCAAAAGGGCCTGATTTTAGGCCCGCTGCGCCCTTCTACAATGCCCCACCGTTATTAAGGAGCTGTGCCCATGAATATCCTGAACATCATCAAAAGCCAATTGATTGAAGTGATCGAGTGGACGGACGACTCGCGCGACACCCTGTCCTACCGCTGGCCCGATGAGGACAAGGAGATCAAAAACGGTGCCCAGCTCATCGTGCGCGAGTCGCAGCAGGTGCAGTTTGTCGCTGCGGGCCAGTACGCCGACCTGTTCGGCCCGGGCAAGCACACGCTCTCGACCGAGAACATTCCGGTGCTATCGACCATTTACGGCTGGAAGTACGGCTTTCAGTCGCCCTTCAAGTGCGATGTGTACTACATCAACACGCGCCTGTTCACGGGCAACAAATGGGGCACGGCCAACCCGGTGACGGTGCGCGACCCCGACTTTGGCGTGGTGCGCATTCGCGCCTTTGGCACGTACGACTTTCGCATCGTGCAGCCGGCGCTGTTCCTGAAAGAAGTGGCGGGCACCGACCAAAACTTTCGCCTGGATGAGTTCGCCGACACCATGCGCTCGCGCATCGTGAGTATTTTTAGCGAGGCGCTGGCCAAGGCCAAAATCCCGGTGCTGGACGTGGCCACGCGCTACAGCGATCTGGGCGAGGCGCTGGTGCAGGTCATCAACCCGGCGGTGGTGGATAAATACGGGCTGGAAATCACCAGCTTCATTCTGGAAAACGTCTCGGTGCCGGCCGAGGTGGAGCAAGCGATTGACAAGCGCTCCAGCATGACCGCCATTGGCAACCTGAACGATTACGTGAAATACCAGATGGGCCAGGCCATGGCCAATGGCGGTGACAGCGCCGCCACCCTGCCCGCCAGCATGGCCATGGGCTTTGGCATGGCGCAAGAGATGATGAAGCAAATGCAGCAACCGGCCCCGGCCGCCAGCGGCTTTCTGCCCGGTGCGGCGGCACCAACACCAACCACCGCACCTGCTGCGGCCCCGGTGTTGCAGGTGTACACCCCCGAGCAAGCGGCCCAGTTGCTGGGCGTGGAGGTGGCCGATGTGCTGGCCGAGCTGGAAGCGGGAAACCTAAAAGGCAGAAAAATAGGAAGCGCTTGGCGCATTGCACAAGCGGCTTTGGATGAGTTTTTAGCCGGATAACGTTAAAAGAGCTGCGGTTGCAGCTCTTTTTTTATGCGCTTTATTCCCCCACCGTAAAGCTGGTGGTGATTTCGGCGGTTTTGCCCAGCATGATGCTGGCCGAACAATACTTCTCGTGCGACAGGGCAATGGCCCGCTCCACCGCCGCTGCGGGCAGGCCCTGGCCCGTGACGGTGAAGTGCAGATTGATCTTGGTGAACACCTTGGGCTCAACCTCGGCGCGCTCGGCCTGAATCTCCACCGTGCAGCCGCGCACCGCATGGCGGCCGCGCTTCAAGATCAGCACCACGTCGTACGCGGTGCAGCCGCCCATGCCCGCCAGCAGCAGCTCCATGGGCCGCGCGGCCAGGTTTTGGCCACCGTTGGTGGGGGTGCGCTCATCGGGCGCACCATCCATATTCACGATATGGCCGCTGCCGGTTTCGGCAACAAAGCCCATGTGGGAGCGGGTTCCGCTGGCACCCGTCCAGCTGACTGTGCATTTCATGCAATTTCCTTGTGAATTAAATTTGCGGGGGGTTTGTTGCAATGCAGCAAAAATCTACATACAATCCCTATATCGCGACTTTATCGCACCTGTTGTCTCCTCCACCCTCCAAAGGTGGATTCCAACCCTAGGCCTTACCGCCTAGGGTTTTTTTTCGTCCACTCACAGCGGCCTGTCCATAGAAGCGGCGATGCCCGGCTTCGTGCTGCACTGCCGCCAAGGGGTTGCGCAGTGCCTATGATGTTCGATTTTGCGGCACCGGCACCGGCCCGCCCCCGTAGCTTCAATTTTTATGACGACCTTGCCCCCTGCCACCACGGCACTCACGCCCGCCGATTACCTCACCCGCATCCTGAACGCCCGCGTCTATGACGTGGCCCTGGAAACCGATCTGGAAGTGGCCAAAAACTTAAGCCGCCGCCTGGGCAACAAAGTGTTGCTCAAACGCGAAGACCAGCAACCGGTGTTCAGCTTCAAGCTGCGCGGCGCGTACAACAAAATGGCCAACCTCACCCCGGGGCAACTGGAGCGGGGGGTGATTTGCGCCTCGGCCGGCAACCATGCGCAGGGCGTGGCCCTGGGCGCGCGCAAGCTGGGCTGCCGCGCCATCATCGTGATGCCCACCACCACACCCCAGCTCAAAATTGATGCCGTGGCCGCGCTGGGCGGCGAAGTGGTGCTGGCCGGCGAGAGCTATTCCGACGCGTACCAGCACGCCGTGGTGCTGCAGGAAAAGCAAGGCCTGACCTTTATCCACCCCTTTGACGACCCCGACGTGATTGCCGGCCAGGGCACCGTGGCCATGGAGATGCTGCAACAGCTGCAAAAGCTGGGCAGCCCGCGGCTGGATGCGGTGTTTGTCGCCATTGGCGGCGGCGGTTTAATTTCTGGCGTGGCCAATTACATCAAGGCGGTGCGGCCGGACATCAAAGTCATTGGCGTGCAAACCAAAGATTCGGATGCCATGCGCCAGTCGGTGCTGGCCGGTCAGCGCGTGGAGCTGGCCGATGTGGGCCTGTTCTCGGACGGCACGGCGGTGAAGCTGGTGGGGCAAGAGACCTTCCGCATCACGCAAAACCTGGTCGATGATTTTGTTGTGGTCGATACCGATGCGGTGTGCGCGGCCATCAAAGACATCTTTGTGGACACCCGCTCCATCGTTGAACCTGCCGGGGCCCTGGCGGTGGCTGCCATCAAGCAGTACGTGGCCGAGCACCAAACCGAGGGTGAAACCTACGCCGCGATTTTGTGCGGTGCGAACATGAATTTTGACCGCCTGCGTTTTGTCGCCGAGCGCACCAATGTGGGCGAAGAGCGCGAGGCCCTGCTGGCCGTGACCATGCCCGAAGAGCGCGGCAGCTTTCGCCGCTTCTGCCAGTTGATTGACCTGCTGCCCGGCGGCCCGCGCAGCGTCACCGAGTTCAACTACCGCATCAGCGACCATGATCGCGCCCATGTGTTTGTCGGGCTATCGACCACGGCCCCCGGCGAATCGACCCGCATCGTTGAGCACTTCCAGGGCCACGGCTTTGCCGCCCTGGATTTAACGCACGACGACATGGCCAAAGAGCATTTGCGCCACATGGTGGGCGGGGCATCGGCCCTGGCGCAGGATGAGCGCCTGCTGCGCTTTGTCTTTCCTGAGCGGCCGGGGGCTTTGCTCAAGTTCCTCAGCCTCATGGCCCCCAACTGGAACATCTCGCTGTTTCACTACCGCAACCAGGGGGCCGACTACGGGCGCATTTTGGTCGGCCTGCAAGTGCCCGCCAAGGATGGGGCGCAGTTTGCCCAGTTCTTGCAAAGCCTGGGCTACCCCTGGGTGGAGGAAACCAGCAATCCGGCCTACCAATTATTCTTGCGCTAATTTTTAGTGTTTTTGGCCGCTACCGCTTATCTATCAAGCGGTAGCAGCTCACTTTTTTATATAAAGCCCAAGAAAAAAGCCCGGATAAACAAGCTATCCGGGCTAAGAGAACACCTTGGAGGGCGTTAAACCAAGTGGTGCATCAATGCAGGGCCGAACCAGCCGGGGCCGTGCCCATGTATTCCAGCGTGGCCAGCCACGGCTCGGCCAGCAGGCGGATTTGGGCATCGTTGCGCAGAATGCGCTGCATGATGCGGGTCTTTTCTTTGCGCTCTTGGGCGGATAAGGTTTGCGCCTCGGCTTGGGCACGCAACTCACCAATCAGCACCGCGCAGGCTTTTTCGCAATCGGCAACTGCTTGCCAATTGCTGCTCATGGCGGCTTGCAGCATGTCCGTGCTCTTGGTCTCGATTGCTTTGTAAAAATCCAACAATTCCATCTCCCTCACTCCTTAACGCCGTCACGCGCCAGCAGTTGTGTTGCCCTCTGGGCCAATTTCTTTCCATCCCTGTGCTACAGGCTGCAGCACCCCAATCACTTCCTCGACCAGGCCCACGTCGTTGTGGACGTTGGCGTGGGTCAGCTGCTTGACCGAATAGTCATACAGCAGCTTTAAATTTCCGGCCAGCTCCCCGCCCTTTTCCAGATCGAGGCCCGCCGCCAGCCCTTCCTGCAAGATACGCACGGCCTTGCCCAAATGGCGTCCTTTTTCCTCCACCTCGCCACGCTGTATCGCACCGCGAGCAGCATTCAGGCTTTGAAACAGGCCATCGAACAACATTTGTATCAAGGCATGGGGCGAGGCGTTTTCCACCCCCGAATGCGCACCTACCTGGCGGTAGGCATTGGCCCTGTTGAATCCTGGAGAAGAAAACATGCGAATCCTTGGCAATCGTAAAAAGTACAAGCGCGGTGCCGACCTGAAGGGGGGTATTAGCTCTTCGAGTTATTCCACGTAGTCACCATTTGCGAGACATAGGAATTCAACGCATTCAGCGAAGACATTTTCACGTCCAGCGCCGAGTACTGCGCATACAACCGTGTCTCCAGCGCTTCGGCGCGTTTATTGACCTTGTCCTGCTCGGCAGTGTTGCTCTTGAGCGTGCGCTCCAGCGAGTCGGTCTTCGTGTTCAGCGTCCCGTCAAACGACAGCAGCTTGTCGGTGAAGTTCTTGAAGTTCACGGCAATCCCGCCACCCTGCCCCAGACTGTCGGCTTTATTGGCAAACAAGCCTTTCAAGTCGTCGATATTGGTCAATGCTTTGTCCAGCTTGGTGGTGTCCATACTGAGTTTGCCGCCCTCTTGCATCTGGATGCCGATATCGGCCAAGCGCGTCAACCCCCCGGTGCTGCCCGAGATGCCTTGGGTCAGCATGCGCAAGGAGTTTTGCAAGCTCACGGTGGCGCTATCGCCTTGCAGCACCCCTGCGGTTTTGCTCTCTTCGACGTACTTGGTCGATTGGGTCAGCAGGTCGTTGAGTGCGTTGTAGGCCTCGACAAACTCTTGGATGTTTTTCTTCATTGCCTCGGTGTCGGCTTTCACATTCAGCGTGGCCGCCGTGCTGGTGACTTCCGAGACGGTAAACGACATACCGGGGATGGTGTTGGCAAAGGTATTGCTGCTGGATTCGACGACCAAACCATTGAGCTCCACCTTGGCATTTTGGGCATTTTGGGTGGTGTTCTGCCCCAGCACTGTAGGGGCGGAGCTCAAATCCACCGTAAATGCCTTGTCGGTGCCGGTTTCCTTTGAGCGCAGCATCAAGCGCTCTTTGCCATCCACGTCAGTGACCACCGAGGCTTGAATGCCCATTTCTGCTTCGTTGATCTTGGTGGCAATCTTGGTCAGGGTGTCCGAGCTAGAAACACTAATATCTTTTTCCACCGCGCCCATTTTGAGCTTGATGGTGCCGTCCGCTCCCATGGCTTGGTCTTTGGCCAAGGCACTACCGCCAGCGCCGCCAGTGCCGCCAAGCGCCGTGGTTTGGGCCTGGGCCAGGTCCGTGACCTTGATGTTGTAGGTGCCGGTGGCCGCAATCCCGGTCATGGTGCCCGAGAGGGTGGGGTTGCTGGAGCTGATGCTCACGCCGTTCCAGGCACTGTCGCGGGTGAGTTTGGAGGCGATGTCGCCCAATTTGGAGGTGAGCGATTTGATTTCGCCGTAGGTCGAAATTTGGGTTTGGATGCCTTCGGCTTTGTACTCAAGTTTCTTCAGCGGGATTTTTTCCGCCGCAACCGTCTGCTCGACGATTTTGGCGACATCTAAGCCACTGCCGATCCCTGCGGATGAAATTGCCATGGTGAATACTCCTTCAACTGCATGCGCCACCCTGCGGGTAACTGTTGCCTTAATGCCTATTGTGCTGCGGTTGTTGCTATAACAAAAGCGAGAAAACTACCGCTCACACCTACCAATCTCTTTGATCCAGACCTCTTGGAACACCCAAGTGTCCAGGGCCTTCTTTTTTATCGGCGCTTTGCGAAAGAACTTAAGCCCTTAATGCAAACGCATTTTTGTGCGCAGCCGTGCGATGGCTTGGCTGTGCAGTTGGCTGATGCGCGACTCGGTCACTTCCAGGACGGCGGCGATTTCTTTCAGGTTCATATCGTGCTCGTAGTACATGGCCATGACGTATTTTTCGCGCTCGGGCAGGTTCTCAATGGCCTCCACCAGCGCCTGGCGCAAGCGATGGTCACGCAACTGGGCAAAGGGGTCGGCCTGGGCATCGGCCACATGGCGATCGAGGAAGTTTTCGCCCTCATCGCCGTTTTGGCCCATGTCTTCCAGATAAATCAATTGCGTGCCGCGCACCCGGCCCAGCAGCTCTTGGTATTCGGCCAGCTCCAGCTCCATGGCCTCGGCGATTTCGGATTCTTTGGGCGCTCGGCCTAGGCTTTGCTCCAGGCGGTGGATGGCGCTTTCAATGTCTTTTTGGCCTTTGCGGGCGCTGCGGCTCATCCAATCGCTGCCGCGCAGTTCATCGAGCATGGCACCACGAATGCGCTGGCTGGCAAAGGTCTCAAATTGCACCCCATGGCTGGTTTCGTAGCGCGACAAGGCATCGGCCAGGCCAATCATGCCCACCTGGATCAAATCGTCCAGCTCCACACTGGGCGGCAACCGGGCCATCATGTGCTGCGCAATCCGCCGCACCAGCGGGGCGTGCTGGCGGATCAAGGTATCAAGGCTTAATTGACCGTGGGCGGTGTACATCAACTCAATGATTCCACGCAGGTGAAGGGGTGGCGCAAGGCGCAAACAGGCTGGCGGGCAGCATTGCGGGCTCAGGCGCAGTAATCACCTGCCCCTGCTCCAAGCATTGTAGCGCCCAGCGCTGTAGCTGCCGGGGGTGTTCTGGGTCGATTTGCTGGGCCAAAGGCTCAACATGTAAATGGTGGTGTGCGCACTGCGCTATAGATTTCAAGAGCGGGTCCAACCCGGTATGCGCCGGGCGCAACGCCAGCAACTGGGGCATGACCCCGGTGTCCATGAACACTTGCTTGAGCGCGCGGTAGCACGCCACCACGCTGTGGCGTTTGGTGGGCACCAGCAACCAGGGCGCTTGCTGCACCCCCTTGCACACCGCCCCCAGCAAGGGGGCCGGGGCCAGCACCACCAGCAGCGCGTGGTTGCGAAAATGCCGGTACAGCTGCCCCAAGGGCGGCTGGCCACTGGCTTGCGCCCAATCGGCCAACTCTTGCAAGCCCCGCGCCGCAGGCAAGCTGGCAATGGCGTGGGACTGGGTCAGGTGCGCCGGCAGCGCGGTGCTGCTGCAGCCTTGCAGCACGTCTTCAAGGCCTGGGGCTTGGTCGGTTTCGCTCTCTAGGCCATCCAAAATCATCACCGGGTAGCCTTGCGCTTGCAACGCTGCGCAGGCTTGCCACAGGGCGTGCAAGTCCTCCACCTCGCCCGAGGGGATGACGCTCAATACCCGCAGCTGCCCACTGGACTGGCCAAGCAGGCTGCTGCCCTGGTGCCAACCACTGTCAAGCATGAAAACCTCCGCTGGCGGCCCCCAAGGGGGAATCTGCATAGAAAAAGTCCAAATCCAGCGCGCTGGGGTCAAACGCCGATTTGCTGTGCGCCCGCATCGCGCTGGCAATCAGGTTGCTGGCCACGGCACGGTCAAAATCTTCAGGCACGCGCTGGCCGTTGGTCACCCCGCGCAACACCATTTGGTGGCGAATCAGGGCATCGAGCGCCGGGCCGAGTTTGACGGCTTCATCCACCTTGGACAGGATGGCTTGGCGGCAATTGTGGTGCTTGAACGCGGCCAAGGATTCATCCAAGGTGTCGCCATGGCAGCCGGCATTGGCCACCAGCAGTTGCTGCACGCCAGGCAGCTGCAGCACTTGCAAAATATCGTCCTTGCGGGGGTCGCGGGGGGATACACCGGTGGTGTCGATGATGACCATTTTCTTGCCCGACAGCAGGCCCAGCAAATCTTTCAAGGCCGCTTTGTCATGGGCCAAATGGGCCACGACACCGAGCATGCGGCCATAAGAGCGCAGTTGCTCGTGGGCACCGACCCGGTAGGTATCCAGCGTGATCAGGCCAACGTTTTGCGCCCCGTGCCGTTGGGCGCACAGGGCGGCCAGTTTGGCCGCCGTGGTGGTTTTACCCACCCCGGTCGAGCCGATCAAGGCAAACACGCCGCCCACATCGTAGATGGGCGCCGCCGAGGCATCGGTGCGCAAATTGCGCTCCAGCACCTGCATCAGCCAGCGCAGCGATTCTGCCGGGGCCCCGGTTTGGGGCATGCGCTCAATCAGGGTGCGGGCCAAGGCGGGCGAAAAACCGGCGCGAATCAACTTCAAGATCAGGTTGGAGTGCAACGGGTTTTGCCGCGTTTGCCCCAGCCAGGCCAGGGTGTTGAAGCGTTCTTCGATCAGGCTTTTGACGGTCTGCAGCTCTTGCAGCATGCCTTGGCTGGTGGCGGGGCTGGCCGCCAGGTTTTTGCTGGCCGGCACCTCTGCGGCCATGGCACGCAGGGGGTTTTGGCGCACCACCTGGGGCATGGTGGCTTGGGCACTGTCTTGGCGGGCTTTGCGGGCGAAGGTGGGCAATTGGTCTTCAGGCAACTCGGCCGCCTGGATGCCTTCGCTGCGGCGGCGCAGCATGCGCTCACGCACGTAATCCTGGAAGGACAGGGTGCTCATGGCCAGCTGTTCGGTATCTTCGGCCACGCTTTGGCGGGGGCTGACGTGCACCGGCGCGGCCATGCGCGGTGCCACAGCAGCGGCCACCGGCTTAGGCGCTGGGGCCTGCGGGGCAATGATGGGGGCCGCAGTTTTGCGCAAGGGGCGGGTTTCTTCGGCCGCCCGCGCCTGGATGGCGGCACGCAGCCCGGGACTGGTTTTCTGGCCACGGTCCATGTGCTGCAGGTGGTCTTCGGCCGTGGCCATGACTTCCACGCCCTGGGCGGTGGCGCGGTTGGACAAAATGAGTGTGCCTTCGCCAAAAACAGACCGTGCTTTGGCTAAGGCTTCACGCGAAGTGGGAGCAAGAAAGCGTTGGATGTTCATAGTTATGCACCTTTAAGAATCGGGCCGATGCGGATCGAATGCGTTTCGGGAATTTCACTGTGCGCCAGCACTTGCAGGCGCGGGGCCACACGGCGCACGAGACGGGCGATGGCATTGCGAATTTGGTCGGGCACCAGCAGGCAGGCCGGCATGCCCAGCTCCTCTTGCTGGTTGGCCACCTCGGCGGCCCGCTGCGTCAGCACATCGGCCACGCCCGGGTCCAACGACGGGCCGTTGGCATTGGTCAGCGCTTGCACCAGCAGACGCTCTAAACCGGGTTCGATGGCAATCACATTCAACTCGCGGGTGGGGCCATAAATTTGTTGCACGATGGCCGGGGCCAAGGCAATGCGCACGCGCCGCGCCAGCTCCACCGGGTCTTGGGTGTGCCCGGCGTTTTCCGCCAGGGTTTCAATAATGGTGCGGATGTCACGAATGTGCACCGCATCCTCCAGCAGCAGCTGCAGAACTTTTTGGAACACAGTAATCGGCACCATTTTTGGAATGACCTCTTCAATCAACCGGGGGGCCACTTTGGCCACGTGATCCACCAGCTGCTGAACCTCGGCGCGGCTCAGTAACTTGGCGGCATGCATTTGCATCAAGTGTGACAAATGTGTTGCCATCACAGTTTCCGAATCAACGACGGTAAAGCCTGCCATTTGTGCCGCTTCTTTTTGGCGCTCGTCAATCCAGTGAGCGGGCAAGCCAAAGGCCGGGTCGGTGGTGGGGGTGCCGATCAGTGGCGTGGTAATGCCACCGGGGTTGATCGCCAAATACATGCCAGGGAAGGCTTCGCCCTCGCCCACCATCACCCCGCGCAGGGTGATGCGGTAAGCGCTGGGCTTGAGTTCGAGGTTGTCGCGCACATGCACGGCAGGGGGCAAAAAGCCCACTTCCTGGGCAAATTTGCGGCGCACGCCTTTGATGCGGGTGAGCAAATCGCCTTGGCGCTTTTTATCCACCAGGGCAATCAGGCGGTAGCCCAGCTCCAGGCCCAGCAGATCCACGGGCTGCAAGTCGTCCCAGGTGGCCTCGGTTTCTTGCTGCGGCGCAGCCAGCGCCTCTTGCGCGGCAGCGAGCTGCTCGGGGGTTTCTTTGGGTTTGTTTTTCGCCCGCATGGCCAGCCAAGCGCCGTAGCCAAAGGCGCAGCCCATCAGCAAAAATACGGTGTGCGGCATGCCCGGAACCACCCCCAGCAAGATCAAAATGCCGGCCGTAATGCCCAAGGCCCGGGGCGACATGAACATCTGCGCAGCAATTTGCTTGCCGGTGTCGTTGTCCTTGCCCACGCGCGAAATCACCATGGCCGCAGCCACCGAAATGAGCAAACCAGGAATCTGCGCGACCAGCGCATCGCCCACGGCCAGCAAGACGTAGCTGTTGGCCGCCTCGCCCGCCGACAGGCCGTGCTGGGCCATGCCGATGGCAAAGCCGCCGATGATGTTGATGATCAAAATCAAAATCCCCGCCACCGCATCGCCGCGCACAAACTTGCTGGCACCGTCCATGGAGCCAAAGAAGTTCGCCTCTTCCTGTACCTCCAGGCGGCGGGTCTTAGCTTCGGCCTCGTCGATCAGGCCGGCATTCAAGTCGGCATCCACGGCCATTTGCTTGCCCGGCATGGCATCCAAGGTAAAGCGGGCGGACACCTCGGCAATGCGCTCAGCCCCCTTGGTCACCACCATGAAGTTGATGACCACCAAAATAGCAAACACGATCAAACCCACGGCAAAGTTGCCGCCAATCAAGAAGTGGCCAAAGGCCTCAATCACCGCCCCAGCCGCACCGGGGCCGGTGTGCCCTTCGAGCAAAACCACGCGGGTCGAGGCCACGTTCAGCGACAAACGCATCAAAGTGGTGAGCAGCAGCACCGACGGGAAGGCAGCAAAGTCCAGCGGCTTGACCATGTACGCCGCCACCATCATCACCATCAGCGCCAGGGCGATGTTCAGCGTGAAGAAGGTGTCCAGCATCCACGGGGCAATCGGCAGCACCATCAAGGCCAAGATGGCCACCACCAAGATGGGGGCCGCCAAGCCTTGCACAGCCCAGCCATTTTGGCCGGCCCATTGCTGAAGATTTTTTAAATTTGCGGTACTCATAGCACGCTTCCCTTTTATTTCAACGCTATTTATGGTTTTTATTCCGCAAAACGTTTCTTGTTATGCGGATCCAGCTCTTCTGGAACATCGGGTGGGGCCAAATCACCGGGGGCTGGCGCTTCGCCACGCAGGCTGGCTTTCAACCGATACACATAGGCCAGCACCTGCGCCACAGCGGTGTAGAGCTGGGCTGGAATGGTTTGGTCAATTTCCGCATGGGCGTACAGCGCCCGCGCCAGCATGGGCGACTCCAACACGGGGACGCTGTGGGCTTTGGCCACTTCCCGAATCTTCAGCGCAATCAAATCTGCGCCCATGGCCACGACTTGGGGGGCGCTCATGGTGGCCTCGTCATAGCGCAGCGCCACGGCGTAATGGGTGGGGTTGGTGACAACAAAATCGGCCGCCGGCACGCGCGAAACCGAAGCACGGTGCGCCATCTCGCGCTGCTTTTGGCGAATTTTTCCCTTGACTTCAGGGCTGCCTTCAGACTCTTTGTGCTCTTGTTTGACCTCTTGGTGGCTCATTTTCAAGCGCTGCAAGAACAGGAATTTTTGCAAGGGCACATCAATCAGGGCCACGATGAACACCACCAGCATCAGCAGCATGAGGCCCGACAAAATCCAATCGCCCGCCATGGCCAAGGCCATCGGGCTGCCCTGCGCGGGCAACTTGGCCACATGTGCCACGCCATCGCGAATGTGCAGCCAAGCGATAAATCCCAAAATCAGCGTCAGAAAAACGTTTTTGATCGCCGTGACCAATTGCTGCTTGGAAAACACGTTACCCAAGCCCGCCAAGGGGTTGATCTTGCTGAATTTGGGCATGATGGGTGTCCAGCTGAACACCCAGCCGCCGGACATCAGACTGAGCAAAATCGTCGCCACATTGATGCACAGGGCAAACACCAGCACCCCCAGGATGCCCAGACCCATCATGCTGACCAGGCGCTCAAGCATCACATGCGGCACCAGCACCGTGGCCCCATCAAAGGTGAACTGCTGGCGCATCTCGATGCGCAGGTGCTGCAACAGGGTGGGGCCACCGGCCAACACCACCGCACAGCCGATGCCTAAAACCGCCAGATGCGACAAGTCCCGCGAGCGCGAGGTCTGGCCCTCGCTACGGGTCTTTTGCAGCTTCCTGGCGGTGGCTGGGAGGGATTTATCTTGGCTCGATTCCATGGTGGCATGAGAGGTAAGGTCTCATGCCATTGTCCGGATCTGGAAAGAATGCAAAGGATGGATAAGCCCGCTTTAAGGGCTGTTTATCTTGCAAAAGACGCAAGGCAATAATAAAAACAGGAGCTGCAAACGCTTATCCAGCAAGCGTTTCAAACCTTTTATCTATTTACATTAAAAACCCAGGCTGGCCAGCAAATCATCCACCTCGGACTGGGAGGACACCACGTTGGGGGTGCTGGCTGGATCGACCACCGGGCCATTGAGCTCGGGATGGGCAATGGGCTGGCCTTCAGCCAACGCTGCGGCCCAGACATCTTCGGCATCCACCGCCTCAGGCACCGGCGGCGCAGGGGGCTGGGCAGGTGCCGCTGGGAGCACCGCACCGGCCGGGGCGGTTTGCACCAGCAACTCCACCAGCTGGCTCTCCAGGCTGGAGGCCAAGGTAACCACCTTGGCAATCACCTGCCCAGTGAGGTCATGAAAGTCCTGGGCCATCATGATGTCGGTCAGTTGCTGATCGACAATTTCAGTGGCGGTCTCCATGTCCTCCAGGTAGTTCATGATGTGCCCCTTGGCCACCGCAGCGACTGGGTCGGCAATCATGGACTGGCGCATCTGCTTGGTGGCATTGACGATATTGGTTTGGCGCACTTTTGCGTCATCCACCAAGCTCAACACTTTCTCGGCCGCCTCACCGGTTAAACGGGCGATGTACGACAGCCGATTTTGGGCATCGGGCAGCTTGTCGGCCGAGCTGCGCAAGCGATCAGCGTAGCCCAGCTCGCGCAAGGCATCGTGCAACTGGCGCGTGAGCAGCCCCAGCTTGTTGTGAACATCGTCCTGCCCCAAACCGGCTGCAGGCGCATCAACGGGAGGATTGGGCAGATCTTCTTGCATGGTGTTTTACGCCAATCCTTGTTTTTTCAGGATCAGGGTCACCTTCTCTTCCAAGGTGGCCTTGGTAAAAGGTTTCACGATATAGCCAGCAGCCCCGCCTTGGGCGGCAGCCACAATATCCTCTTTGCGGGCTTCAGCGGTCACCATCAGCACGGGCAGGTGTTTGAGTTTTTCGTCCGACTTCACTTCTGCCAACAGCTGAAAGCCGTTCATGTTGGGCATATTGATATCGGTCACCACGAAGTCGAACTTGCTGCTGCGCAGCTTTTGCAAGGCCGCTACACCATCTTCAGCCTCATCGGCCTCAGAGAACCCGCTCTCTTTGAGCAGGTTGCGCACGATCCGGCGCATGGTGGAGAAGTCATCAACAATTAAAAAACGAAGGGCAGTGTTTGCCACATCGGGCCCCTTTCGGTGAAAAGTTATCGTTAAGGTCTTGCAGCTTCAGGGGCGGCGGATGGCCCCTTCGCTGCATCTACAGGTGCGGGTATTGTCGCTGGTTCAAAGGGTCGATTGTCCGGGGTTTGCCCTGTCAGCACCTCAGGAACATCCGTTTGCTGCGTGACTGGCTGGAAATTTTTCCCCAGCAAGCGCTCTTCGGCTTCGCGTGTGAGCACAGTAATCGTAATGCGCCGGTTTTGCGGTGCCCGTGGTTGGTCCGGCAATAACAAATCCATGGAGGAGAGGCCGACGACCCGGGCCAGCTTGTCATCGGGCATGCCCGCAGAAACCAGCTCCCGGCGTGAAGCATTGGCGCGATCGGTGGACAACTCCCAGTTGCTATACCCGCGCTCGCCATTGCCGTAAGGTGCGGCATCGGTGTGCCCAGCTAAGCTGATGCGATTTTCTACCCCACCCAGGGCTGCTCCCACCTCTCGCAGAATAACGCGCATATAGGGTTTGACGATGGCGCTGCCAATGTCAAACATGGGGCGGTTTTGCTCATCCACAATTTGAATCTGCAAGCCATCCGGGGTGATGTCCATGCGGATCTGCGAACGGTACTCGTTGAGCGTGGCATTGCTGGAAATCACCGCATCAATCTTGGCCTGCAAGGCCTTGATGCGCTGCGCATCTTCTTGTGCCCGACGGGATTTGGCATCCATATCACGGCGCCGATTGGTGTCGGCATCTGTGTCAGAGCGCTTGACCTGCCCGCTGATGCGGGCCAAATCAGTGCCGCCCCCAGGAATGATGCTGGAGCTGTTACCGGCCCCATCCCCGCCCTGCATGGCCACTTTCAGCGGCGAATTAAAGTAGGCGGCAATGCCTTGCAAATCCCCTTTGGCTGTGGAGCCGAGCAGCCACATCAAGAGGAAAAACGCCATCATGGCGGTGACAAAGTCAGCGTAAGCAATCTTCCACGCGCCGCCATGCACACCATGTGCGTTTTTCTTAACGCGCTTGATGATGATGGGCTGGAGTTTTTTTTCACTCCCTCCCGCCTGGCCCTGGGGTGCGGTTGCCATTTACTTCTTGCCCTTGACGTGGGATTCGAGCTCAAGAAAACCGGGGCGCTCTGTCGAGAAGAGAACTTTGCGGCCAAACTCAATCGCTGTGGGCGGGTTGTAGCCTTGCATACTGGCAATCAAGGTGCATTTGATGCAATCGAACTCTTTGGAGGCATCTTGCACGTTGTGCTCGACCAAGCAGGCCATGGGTTCGACCAAAGCGTAGGCCAGCAAAATCCCCAAAAACGTCCCGACCAGCGCCGAAGCAATCATCCCACCCAACACCGAGGGGGGCTGCCCCACCGAGCCCATGGTGTTTACCACCCCCAGCACGGCGGCCACGATACCAAAGGCAGGCAAAGCACCAGCCAGCCGCTGCAAAGCGACCACCGGACGGTGCGCCTCTTGGTGGTGGGCATCAATTTCGTTGTCCATGAGCGATTCAATCTCATGGGAGTTGAGGTTGCCCGAGACCATCATGCGCAGGTAATCGGTCATGAAATCGACCAAATGGTGATCGGCCAACAGCGCAGGGTATTTTTGAAACATGGGGGAGTTCTGCGGCTCCTCCACATCGCCTTCAATGGACATCAAGCCCTCTTTGCGGGCTTTTTGCAAAATGTCATAGAGCAAGGCCAGCAAGTCCATGAACCGGGCTTTGTTCTGTTTTCCCCCTTTAAAGGCAGCCGCCACGGCAGCGATGGTGGCTTTTAGCACCTTGGGAGGATTGGATACCAAGAACGCACCCAGGGCTGAGCCACCAATGGTGGCCATCTCAAAGGGCAAGGCCTTAGCCAAAACATCCACGTTGCCGCCGTGCAATATATACACACCGAAAACGCAGCCAAAAGCAATAACATAACCAATGATGGCAAACATAGGCGGGATTTTGTCAGACTGCCGAGCAGTCAAATACGAAAACTAAAGGGAGAAAACTGCACTTCTTGGCTGCTTGGCGCAATTTCTTGCGCTTTCAATGCGATGGCGCAAAACGTTTGACTGTATCTTGCCTGCACTGCTGTCTGCTGGCACACGGTATTTCATCGTACATAGTAGTTACTAGCAGCACCAACCCAGCACAGCCCATGCGCCATCACCCGACGGGCCAGACTGCACCGTAGTTGTTCAATATGGCATCCAGGGGCTGGTCGTGCGGCTCGGGCTCAAAGCAATCAATATACCCTTGCGCAAACCCCAAACCAACAGTGAACGGTTTGGGCTGCAATTGCGCCAAGGTGCGGTCATAAAAACCACCGCCGTAGCCCAAGCGATACCCCCCCGCGCCATAGCCCACACAGGGCACAAACAGCAACGTCGGCTCAATCACCTCCGTGTCTTTGGGCTTGGGAATCCCGTAGGCATCCTCTTCCATCGGGCACCCCGGATACCACACATGAAAACGCATGGTCTTGGTTTGCTTATCAATCACCGGCAAGCCAATGCGGCGCAGCTGGGGTTTGTCCAGCAGCTCGCCATCTTCCTTCCAGCGGTGCAGGACAGGCAAAGGGTCAAATTCCCCTTTGATTGGCCAATACGCACCAATCACCGTATCGGCACGGCCCACCAACCAAATGCGCATGGCACTTTGCAGGTCGTGCGTGCTCTGCTGCCGATGGGGCATTTGCAAACGGGCTTGCACCAAACTTCGGCGCAGGGCTACTTTGTCCATCACATAATCCACAGAATGAAACGGCTTGCAATTTTGACACCGCTGGTGGCTTTGGCCACTACTTTGACCTGTCCTGGCGTTGTTTTCGCGCAGTCTGCCGCAGATGAGGTGCTGCTGCAGATGCAACAAGCCTCGCGCAAACAGGACCTGCGGACGCTAACCTCCCTGCTCCCGGCCATCCAAGGCCACCCGCTGGAAGTCTGGGGGCACTACTGGGCACTAAAGGCACGGCTAAGCAGCGCCACGGCCCAAGAGGTGGAAGACTTCCTGCAGCGCTGGCGCGGCACCTACCAAGAAGACCGCCTGCGCAACGACTGGCTGCTGCTGCTGGGCCAGCGGCGCAACTGGGCAGAATTTGAACGCCTGCACACCGAATTTCGGATGCAAGACGACAAGCAGCTGCGCTGCTACGACTTGGCCATTGCCAGCATCGAAGGCCGCCTGCCCCAGCACGCCAGCACAGAACTGCAACAACTGTGGATGGGCCAGCCCGCCAATGACGATGGCTGCACATACGCCGCCAGCACCCTGTACGCCGCCGAGCAACTGCCCGCCCTGGCCGTGTGGCAGCGTGCCCGCCTGGGGGCCGAACGCAACCAACTGAGCACCGCGCGCAATGCGCTGGCCATCGTTGCACCGCAGCACGTGGATGCCCTGGCCGGGCTGTTCAAATCCCCGCAGGCATACCTGAGCAACCCCAAAACCACCCCACCGCCCGCCCTGGCCACACTGGCACTAATTCGACTGGCCAGCAGCGACCCGGACCAGGCCGCGCAATTGCTGCGCACGCGCTGGCAACAATCGCTGTCCGCCGAAGAGCAGCACTGGGTCTGGGGCATGATCGGCAAAGTGGCCGCCCGCCGCCTGTCTGACAATGCGCTGGATTATTTTGCCCAAGTCAAACAGCTGACCGACCTGAACGACGACAGCCTGGCCTGGCTGGCCCGTGCCGCCTTGCGTGCTGGCCAATGGGACAAGGTGCAGCGCGCCATCGCCGCCATGTCCCCCGCGCAACAGCAAGACAGCACCTGGGTGTACTGGCAGGCCCGAGCCCTGCTGACCCAGGGCACACCCGCCGACCAGGCACGCGCCCAGGCCTTGCTGGGCAGCATTGCCGGTGTCAATGGCTTCTACGAACAACTGGCCGCTGAAGACCTTGGGCAAGCCGTGCTGCCGCCGCCCGAGCCGCAGCCGCCCACCGCCGAGGAAATCGCCCGCGCCAACGCCAACCCCGGCCTGACGCGGGCGCTGTATGCCATCCGCATCGGCCTGCGCAGCGAAGGCGTGCGCGAATGGAACTACACCACCAACCTGCACCAACCCGGCGGCATGCAGGACCGCGATCTGCTGGCCGCCGCCGCCATCGCCTGCCAAGCCCAGGTGTGGGACCGCTGCATCAACACCAGCGAGCGCACCAAGAGCTTTGTGAGCTGGCAGCAGCGCTACCCGATGCCGTTCAAAGACGAGGTGGTTACCCGTGCCCGCACCATTGGGCTTGATCCCGCCTATGTGTACGGACTGATCCGCCAGGAAAGCCGCTTCATCATGGACGCACGCTCCCATGTCGGGGCCTCCGGGCTGATGCAGGTGATGCCCGCCACGGCCAAGTGGACGGCCAAAAAAATCGGCATGACCGATTTTCAGCCCTCGATGATCAACCAGCACGATGTGAACATCACCATCGGCACCGCCTACCTCAAGCTGGCGCTGGACGATTTTGATGGCTCCATGGCGCTGGCCGCCGCTGGGTACAACGCTGGCCCCGGTCGCCCGCGCAACTGGCGCAACGGCCCGGTGCTGGATGCGGCGATTTGGGCCGAAAACGTGCCCTTCACCGAAACGCGCGACTATGTGAAAAAGGTGCTGGCCAACACCACCAACTACGCCGCCGCCATCACCGGCCACCCCCAATCGCTGCGCTCCCGCCTGGGGCTGGTGGGGCCGAAAAACACCCCTGTGGCGTACAACAAAGAACTACCTTAAATTTGATAGCTGCTTGCGCTTTAAATACATTGATTTAAACGGATTAACACCATTAAAACCAATAATAAAAAGCGCAAACAGCTTCAAATATCAATCCACATTGCGCACCTGATCGCCCTCCCACACCACCGCCCGGGCCGCCGCCAGCGCCTGCAAAAGCGCTAGCACCCAGGCCGCAGGGTCTTGATCGGCAAAGTAGCGCTGGCGCATCTGCTGCATCAGCGGCGTGCTGGCGCACCAATCCTGCACTTGCTGGCAGCTGGCCTGCTGCCATTCCAGCAATTTGTATTTCAACAACACCTTGGCCGCGTACTGCGCATGGCGCTGGGGGTCGGCCTGAAAGTCGGCCAAGCGTTTGCGGGCCACGGCCAGCGCCCCCGCCACATCGCTGAACATACCGCCATGACCGGGCAACACCCACTCGGGTTGCAATTGCTCGATCACCTCCAGCGTGGCCTCCACCTCGGCAAAGGCCTGCTCGCCCTCAAGTTCAGGGAAAACCACACCAAACCCGCGCTCCCACAGCGCATCGGCCGAAATCAACAAGCGCCGCTGCGGCTCAAACAAAACGACCGAATGCGGATCATGCCCTGGGGCCGCATGCACTTGCCAATCGCGCAAGCCCAGCCGCACGGTAGTACCCGGTTGCACCACCCCATCAGCACGAAACTGCGGGCAGCGCTGCCCCGTCGGGGTATAGCTCAGGCCCACCGGGTCCCACTCCTGCACCAAGGCCAATTGCCCTGGTGCAACCCAGGTTTGCACCTGGGGCCAAGCCGCCTGCAGCGCCGCATTGCCACCGCAATGGTCGCTGTGCAAATGGGTGTTCACAATGTGCGCCAGCGTTTGCCCCTGCAGCGCCTGGCGCACCCCTTGCACGGTGGCCGCCGCCTCGGTGCAGTAACCGGTATCGACCACGGCGGTCCGCCCTTGGTTGAAGACGATGTTGTTGGCACTGAGCCAACTGCGTTGCACAAAGCGCATTTCTGGCCACAAGGGGCCCACGGTAGAAAAATCAGACATAGTGGCACATTCTCGTTTACGTAAACGTCAAGCGAATCAGGTAAATTCCCGAGGGGCCCCCTCCCCATTTGCGCAATAAAACTGCTTTCAAAACCCCAAAAACTTGATAAAAATGCAGCAACCTGCGCAAAACGCCATTAAAAAAATCTGCCATGACCGACCTACACAATATTGACAAACTCGACCGCGCCATCTTGCGCCGCTTACAAGAAAATGGCCGCCAAACCTACGATGTGATTGGCGAGCAAGTGGGCCTGTCGCCCAGCGCCGTGCTGCGCCGCGTCAAGCGCCTGGAGGATGTGGGCATCATTGAGCGCTACGTCGCCCTCATCGCCCCGGCCAAAGTCGGCCTGGGCCTGACCGCCTACCTCAATGTGCGCCTGGAAAAAGGCGCTGGCATCCACAAGCGCAGCCCGATGGACGCGTTCCGCGAAAGCGTGCAGGCGTGGCCCGAAGTGGTCGAATGCGCCTCGCTGACGGGCGAGATGGATTACCTGCTGCAAGTGGTCGTCAGTGATATGGCGCACTACAGCCGCTTCATCATGGACACCTTGTTGCAGCATCCCAGCGTGCAAGACTGCAAAACCAGCTTTGTCCTGGACCGCGTCAAAGGCACCACCTCGGTACCGCTCTAAGCCACACCAACACCACACCAACGTATTGGTATTTACCCTAGGACTCATGGGGAAGCCGCACTTATGGTGCAATGCAGGCATTCAAGGGTTTACCCCTATTTGCTTGTACCATGTTGTCTTCCATCCAGTCCTTTCTGCGCCGCTTCACGGCCCGCCCCTTGCTGCCCAAGGTGGTGCCCATTCGCACCCTGAAGGCCAAACACCGGCCCTTGGTGCTCCACCACCTGCTGCAGCTTAGTGATGCCGACCGCTTCTTGCGCTTTGGCTACCTCGCCAACGATGCGCAAATTACCCGCTACGTCGAAAAACTCGACTTCACCCGCGACGAGGTGTTTGGCGTTTTCAACCGCCGCCTGCAATTGATCGCCATGGCGCATTTGGGCTACGGCGCTACGCCCCAGGCCGATGCTGAGTTTGGCGTATCGGTACTGAAAAGTGCCCGTGGGCTGGGCCTGGGTGCGCGCCTGTTTGCCCGCGCTGGCATGCACGCCCGCAACCGCAACGTGAAAACCATGTGCATCCACGCACTCACGCAAAACAGCGCAATGCTAAAGATAGCTATCAACGCTGGTGCCCGCGTGGTTTACTACGGAACTGAGGCTGAAGCCTATTTGCAGCTGCCGGCTCCTGCTATGGATACACGCTTGGCGCAGCGTTTAGAGCAACGCTTTGCCGATGCCGATTACTTTCTGAAAAAGCAATGGCTGCGGGCCAGTGGTGGCCGATAGCCCTGCAGCGCAGCCGCCTATCCTGGCGAAAATCGCTGCGCAATCGGCTATTCTTAGCGCCTTGTTTCACTTGCGCGATAACACGCACTGACCACTGTGTCCGATTCCCACCCAGAGCGGGACGATAAACGCTCTTTCTGGCAGAAGTTTCAAGAATTTCTCCACCCCAGCCCCGATACGCCTGACGCGCTGATCGAAACCCTGGCCGAAGCAGAAGACAAAGCCATCATCAGCCCCGAGGCCCTGGCCATGCTCGAAGGCGTGATCCGCATGGCCGACCGCACGGCCGGCGACATCATGGTGCCGGCCCCCCGCATGGACGTGCTGGACATTCACGCCCCTTTTGAAGCCCTGCTCGACCAGGTCATTCGCACCGCGCATTCGCGCTTTCCGGTGTACGAAGGCGCACGCGAAAACATCATTGGCGTGCTCATGGCCAAAGACCTGCTCAAGCTGCAGCGCTCGCCCACCTTGAAGCTGCGCGCCTTGCTGCGCCCGGTGAACTTCATCCCGGAAACCAAGGGCCTGTACGATTTGCTGCGCGAATTTCGCAGCAACCACTACCACCTGTCCATCGTCGTCGATGAGTTTGGCAACATCGCCGGACTGGTCACGATGGAGGATGTGCTGGAGCAAATCGTCGGCGAAATTGAAGACGAATTTGACACCCCCGACGAGGAAGGCGACATCTTCGCCCTGGCCGATGGCAGCTACCGCGTCGCTGGCGACCTGGACCTGAGCCGCGCCGTGCAGGCGTTTGACCTGCACCTGCCCGCGCACGCCGTGGAAAACTTCGACACCCTGGGCGGCTATGTGGCCCACACCCTGGGCCATGTGCCACGGCGGGGCCAAGTGCTGCAATGGGAAGGGCTGGAGCTGCGCGTGCTGCTGACCAAAGGCGGCGCGGTGCGCTGGTTCCAGGTGCGCCGCCCCGAAGCCCTTGCCACAGATACGGCAGAAAGCACCCCATCTTGAGCACCTTGAGCTTGCCGCAGCGCTCTTGGCCGCAGTTGCCCACCGGGCAGCCGTGGCAATGGCGCTTGGCGATGCTGCCCGCGGGCTGGCTGCACGCGGCCTCGCTGGCCTGGCCGGGCCACGGCGCGGCCCTGTGGTGGCTGCAACTGCTCAGTCTGGCGCTGCTGTGCAAAGCCTTGCTCGCCACCCCGCGCCGGCGCGATGGGGCGCTGCTGGGCTGGCTGTTTGGCACCAGCTGGCTGGCGGGCACCTTTTGGTGGCTGTTCACCTCCATGCACACCTACGGCGGCCTGGCGGCCCCGCTGGCGGCGGCCGGGGTGCTGGCCTTGGCGCTGTTTCTGGCCTTGTACTACGCCGCTGTTTGCGCGCTTTTTAAGCACTTTAACTTTACCCACCGTGCGGTAAATGCTCTTGTTTTTGCAGCCTGCTGGCTGCTGGCCGAGTTGGCCCGGGGCGTGCTCTGGACGGGTTTTCCCTGGGGGGCCAGCGGGTATGCGCACATCTCCGGCCTGCTCTTTCCCCTGGCCCGCTGGGTCGGGGTGTACGGCATTGGTGCCGCTGCGGCGGGCTTGGCCATGCTGCTGGCCCAAGTGCGCCGCAGCGACCTGCGCGACCCGAAAATCTGGGCCATGTGCGGCTATGGCGCCATGCTGCTGTTTGGCCTACATGCCCAGCGCCAGCTCACACTGAACAACTACCGGCACGAGCAACCGCCCCTGTCGGTGGCCCTGCTGCAAGGCAATATCCCCCAGGATGAAAAATTTCAATCCGGCACCGGCATTCCGCTGGCGCTGCAGTGGTACAGCCGCCAGCTGTACGCCAGCCAGGCCGATCTGACCCTGGCCCCAGAAACCGCCATCCCTTTGCTGCCCCAGCAACTGAGCCCCGGCTACCTGGACGGCCTGCGCTCCTGGTTCAGCACCTGGGGCGACCACCGGGCCGCCTTGGTCGGCATGCCTTTGGGCAACGCGGCGCAGGGCTACACCAATTCGGTCATCGGCTGGTCGCCTGCAGAGCCCTCGGCCTACCGCTACGACAAGCACCACCTGGTGCCTTTTGGCGAATTTATCCCGCCGCTGTTCCAGTGGTTTGTGCGCATGATGGACATTCCGCTGGGGGAGTTTTCCCAAGGGGCCTTGGTGCAACCGTCCCTGCACTGGGCGGGCGAGCGCATTGCCCCCACCATCTGCTACGAAGACCTGTTTACCGAAGAGCTGGCCGCCCGCTTTGCCCAAGAAGCACAAGCGCCCACCATCTTTGCCAACCTGAGCAACATCGCCTGGTTTGGCGACAGCGTGGCCATCGACCAGCATTTGCACATCAGCCAGATGCGGGCCCTGGAGTTTGAGCGCCCGTTCTTGCGGGCCACCAACACCGGGGCCACGGCCATCATTGACCACCGGGGCAACGTCGTGCAGCAGCTGCCTTCGGCGCAGCGCGCCGTGCTGACCGGGGAAGTCACCGGCCACCAGCAACGCACCCCCTACGCCCGCTGGATGGCCGTGACCGGGCTGTGGCCCTTGGCGGCGTGGGCGCTGGTGGTATTGGGCTTGGCCCTGTGGCAGCACAGGCGCGGCAAACTGCGTTGCGCCACGTCCTGATCGCCGCCAAACCCCTCTCAAACCCTTTACACTGCAGCCCATATTTGTAATTAAGTTAGCACGTCCCTGCTAACGCGGAGTATTGAACCCCATGGCCGAATCTTTTTCCTATGAACAACTGATTGCCTCCGGAGAAGGCAAACTGTTCAACCCCGACAGTGGCCGTTTGCCCCTGCCGCCCATGTTGATGTTTGACCGCATCACCCACATCTCTGAAGACGGTGGTGCCCACGGTTTGGGCCGCATCGAGGCCGAACTGGATGTCAAACCCAATCTGTGGTTTTTTGATTGCCACTTCCAAGGCGACCCGGTCATGCCCGGCTGCCTGGGGCTGGATGCCATGTGGCAGCTCATTGGTTTTTACCTGACCTGGCTGCGCCTGCCAGGCCGAGGCCGCGCCCTGGGGGCCGGCGAGGTCAAATTCACCGGCGAAGTGGGCCCCGAGGTGAAGTTGGTCAAGTACGAGATCGACATCAAGCGCGTCATCAAACGCAAGCTGTGCATGGCCATTGGCGATGCCCGACTGCTGGCCGATGGCAAAGAAATTTATGTGTGCAACGACCTGCGCGTAGGCCTGTTTCTGCGCGACGGCGAAAAGGCCGGAGGCCAGGCATGACCCCACGGCGCGTCGTAATTACCGGTGCGGGCATCGTCTCGTGCATTGGCAATGATTTGGCTACGGTCGAAGCGGCTTTGCGCAACGGCACCAGCGGCATCCAGGCCGTGCCGGAAATGACCGAAATGGGGCTGCGCAGCCAAGTGGCCGGCGTTCCCACTATTGATATCGAAGCACGCATCGACCGCAAACAGTTGCGTTTCATGGGAAATGCTGCCGCATACTCCCAAATTGCGCTGGAAGACGCTATCAAACAAGCAGGCCTCACGCCAGAGCAAATCTCGCACCCGCGCACCGGTTTGATCATGGGCTCGGGCGGCGGCTCGCCCGCCAACCAAATCGAGGCCGCCGACACCCTGCGCGAAAAAGGCATCCGCCGCGTCGGCCCCTACCAGGTCACGCGCTGCATGAGCAGCACCGTCTCGGCCTGCCTGGCGACCAATTTCAAGGTCAAGGGCATCAATTACTCGATCACCTCGGCCTGCTCCACCTCGGCGCACTGCATTGGTGCGGCCGCCCAGCAAATTGCCTGGGGCCAGCAAGACGTGATGTTTGCCGGTGGCGGCGAAGAACTGTCCTGGGGCATGTCGCTGCTGTTTGACGGCATGGGTGCCATGTCCAGCAAGTACAACGCCACCCCAGAAAAAGCCGCCCGCGCCTACGACGCGAACCGTGATGGCTTTGTCATCGCTGGCGGCGGCGGTGCCGTGGTGCTCGAAAGTCTGGAGCACGCCCAGGCACGCGGGGCCACCATCTTGGCCGAAGTGGTCGGCTTTGGTGCCACCAGCGACGGCGAGGACATGGTGGCTCCGTCCGGCGACGGTGCCATTGCCTGCATGCAGCAAGCCATGCAAGGCCTGGATGCGCCCATTGACTACATCAACACCCACGGCACCTCCACCCCCGTGGGCGATATGCAGGAAGTGCGGGCCATGCGCGCCGTGTTTGGCGATGCCGTGCCACCGTTTTCCAGCACCAAATCACTCACCGGCCACTCGCTGGGCGCCACGGGTGTGCAAGAGGCGATTTACTGCCTGATCATGCTGAACAAGGGGTTTATCGCTGGCTCGGCCAACGTCGAAACCCCCGATCCGGCCCTGGGCGACATGCCCCTGGTCACGACCACGCGCGATGCCCAGCTGAACCAAGTGCTGTCCAACAGCTTTGGTTTTGGCGGCACCAACGCCAGCTTGGTGCTGCGCCGCTGGACCGGGGCCTGAACCCACAATGCCCACATGCCACGGGGGTGCTAAATGAAAGTGGTGGTTTTTGATTATCTGGGCAGCATCGACCCCGACAGCGTCGGGGCCGTCATGGATGTCAGCACCTGGCAAGCCCAGCCGGGCATCGCCGATGCCATTGCCCACCTCAACCACCACGGCTGGCACGTGGTGCAGGCCGTGAACCAACCCGGCTTGGGGCGAGGCAGCTTGGAGATTGCGGAGCTCACCGCCGTGCAGCAGCGCCTGCAGAAAATCCTCAATGCCGCAGGCGGGCGGATCGAAGCCTTCTTTTTCTGCCCCCACGCCCCCGAAGAGCACTGCGACTGCCGCAAGCCCGCCCCTGGCCTGCTGCTGCAAATTGCCGCCCGCTGCGGGGTCGCCCCCCAAGAGCTGTGGGTGGTTGGCCTGTGCCAAGCGCACATCCAGGCCGGGCTGGCCGTGGGGGCCAAGGTGGCCTTGGTCATGCCCGATCCCTCTTTGCACATCGACTGCACGCCCTGCGCCCAAAGCCCGTTGCCGCGCTACGCCAACTGGATGGCGCTGGCCCACGCCCTGGCCCCTGATTGACCCTTGCGGCTGGCAAGACCCATACCCTGCGCTGGCCCATTTCCTTCCGATTTCTGCCCCGCCATGCTGTTTTTGCGTTCTCTTTTGCACACCTTGTGGATGGTGATTACCGTCATTCCCTACACCTTGGGGGTTTTATTGGCCCGCGTCCTGGGCCTGCCGGTGATGGTGCGCTGGCGCATTGGCACGGCCTGGCTGATGCTCAGCGTCCACGCGGCGCGTTGGTTTTGCGGCATTCGCTACCGGGTGCAAGGCTTGGAACATTTACCCACCGACCCCCACCAGGGCGTGGTGCTGCTGGCCAAGCACCAATCAACATTTGAAACCTTTTTGCTCCCTGGCATCCTGCCCCGGCGCATTGCCTATGTGTTTAAAAAAGAGCTGCTGAGCATTCCTTTTTTTGGCTGGTCGATTGGCAGCATGGACATGATTCACATTGACCGCAAGCACGGCAGCCGTGCGTTTCACAAGGTGGTCGAGCAAGGCAAGCGCCTGCTGGGCGAAGGCGTGTGGGTGGCGATGTTCCCCGAAGGCACCCGCGTGGGCCGGGGCGAAGTGGGCGACTACAAAAGCGGTGCCGCACGCCTGGCCTGCATGTGTGGCGTGCCCGTCGTGCCGGTGGCCATTACCAGCGCGCGCTGCTGGCCCCGCAATGGCTTTGTGCGCTACCCCGGCACGGTGGAAGTCTCGATTGGCCAACCCATCCCCACCACCGGGCGCAAGCACGATGAGCTGACCGCCGAGGTGCAGCGCTGGATTGAGGCCGAAATGCGCCGCTTGGACCCCGAGGCTTACCC
>NZ_JAFNME010000026.1 GCF_017368815.1 Comamonas denitrificans
CAACTACATCGAAATGTTCTATAACCCCAGACGTCGTCATTCCAGTGCTGACGGCCTGCCGCCTGCCGAGTTTGAGCGGCGTCACTTCCTGAGGCTCCAAGGCGTCTAGGAAAGCCTGGGCGATTCAGTTGGCTTTGGGGCCGATGCCGTTGATCTTGCGGCAAGGCAGCGGCCAGATTTTTTCTTGCAGGTCGTGCGGCCAGACGATGGCAATGCCACGCGGCTTGTTAAATTCGCTGGCCATCTTGGCCAGCAGCTTGTTCGGGGCCACGCCGATCGAGCAAGTCAGCCCCGTGGCGGCAAAAATCGCTGCCTGCAGCCGCTGCGCCAGCGCCTGCCCGCCGGCTTCCTGCCCACCTTCGGCATGGGTGAAGTCGATGTACACCTCGTCCACGCCCCGGTCTTCCAGCACCGGGGCCAGCGCCACAATCACCTCTTTAAACCGCTGCGAATAGGCCCGGTAGCGGGCAAAGTCGATGGGCAACAAAACCGCCTGCGGGCACAGCCGCGCCGCCTTCATCAACCCCATGGCCGAGCCCACACCAAACTGCCGCGCCGCGTAGGTGGCGGTGGTAATCACCCCCCGGCCCACATAGCCGCCCAGGCGCTCAAACGCCGCCAGCGGCATCTGCGCCAGGCTGCCCCAGCGCTGCACCAACGCCGCCTCTTGCTGCGGGGTAAAGCGGCTGCCGCCGATCACCACCGGCAAATCCTTGAGCTGGGGATAGCGCAGCAACTCCACGGAGGCGAAAAACGCATCCATGTCCAAATGGGCCACGCGGCGCGGCAAAGGGGAGGAAGGGCCAGTCGTTGTCACAGACGCTGATTGTCGCCAGCCCGCAATTCAAGCGCCCAGCGGCAGGCAAATCAGCACCAGCCCCACCAGCATCAAGGCGATGCCGATCTGCTCTGGGCGCGAGAGGTTTTCCCTGAGCACGCGGCGCGAGACCAGGTAGCTGAACACCACTTCGATCATGCCCAGGGTGCGCACATCGGCCACGTTGTGCATGGCATACGCGGTGAACCAGGCCAGCGAAGCGGCCGCGCCCATGTTGCCTGCCAGCAAGGAGGTGCGCCAGGCGCGAAAGATCGGCCCCAGGCCCGTGCGCCAAGCCACCCAGCCGCCCAGGCCGATGGATTGCAGGGTCTGCGCAATCAGCACGCCCCAGGCACCGGCCACCCAGGGGGCTACCGCGTCGCCCAGCGCCAAAGAGCCACCCCGAAACCCGATGGTGGAAATGGCAAATCCCGCACCGGCCAGCAGCCCATACATGGCCGATTTGCTGCACCAGGCCCGCCACGACAGCAGCTGCCCCTGGCGCGGCAACCCCAGCAGCAGCACGCCCAGGGTGGCCACCACCATGGCCAGCACGGCCATGCCGGTGGGCAACTCGTGCAGCAGCACCACGCTGAACAGGCCAACTTGCAGCACCTCGGTTTTCGAGAGGGTGACGGCCACGGCAAAGTTGCGCTCTTGCATGGCCCGCAGCAGCGCCGCCGTGGCAAAGATCTGAAAGAACGCCCCCATGCCGATCCAGCCCAGGTAGGGCAGGTTGAAATCTGGCAGCCAGGCCGTGCTGCCCGGCCCCCAATACAAAAATGCCACCCAAGCCACCGTCAGGGGCAGACCAAACAGAAAGCGCACCAAGGTGGCGGACAGGGCACCGACTTCATCGGTCAGCGTGCGCTGCGCGGCATTGCGCACGGTTTGCGCCGCTGCGGCAAACAAGGTGCAAGGCACCCACAGCCAGGCCGCACTGGCAAGAGAATCGAACATTAGAAACAAAAAAGGAGCGCTTACCGCTTGGTTTTCGGCATTTCATGCGTATTCAACATGAAACACCTTGATAACCAAGCGCAAAGCGCTCTCTTTTTAAGAATTACAACAGTTTTGATTCTACGACTTGCCGCGCCCTTGCAGCCAGGCGATCAACTCGCCCATGATGCCGCGGCGAAATGCCAGCACGCACACAATAAAAATCAGCCCGGTGACGATGGTGACCGATTGGCCCAGGGTGGAGAACCACTCAACCCCCGTCGTTCGTGCCAGCCAAGCGCCCAGGTCGCCGATCTTGTTTTCCAGCGCCACCACCACCACCGCGCCCACCAGCGGGCCGCTTAAGGTGCCCATGCCGCCCACCAGGGTCATCAGCACCACGTGGCCGGACATACTCCAGTGCACATCGGACAACGTGGCAAAGCCCAGCACCAGGGTTTTAAGCGAACCGGCCAGCCCGGCAATGGCCGCCGAAATCACAAAGGCCAGCAGCTTGAAGCGGTTGGTGTCGTAGCCCAGCGAGGTGGCGCGGGCCTCGTTTTCTTTGATGCCTTTGAGCACCTGGCCAAAAGGCGAGTGAATGGTGCGCACGATGAGCAAAAAGGCCGCCGTCGCAATCACCACGGTGACGTAGTACATCACCAAATCGCTTTGCAAATCGAGCAGGCCAAACAGCTTGCCGCGCGGCACGCCCTGCAGGCCGTCTTCGCCACCGGTAAACGGCGCTTGCAGGCAGGCAAAAAACAGCATTTGCGCCAGCGCCAGGGTAATCATGGTGGCGTAAATGCCCTGGCGGCGAATGGTGAACCAGCCCATCACCAGCCCCAGCAGCGCCCCGCTGGCCGTGCCGGCCAGCAAGCCGATTTCGGGGGTGGCCCCCACATCTTTGATCGCATAGCCACAGATATAGGCCGCGCCGCCCAGAAAGGCCGCATGCCCGAACGAGAGCAGCCCGGTATAGCCCAGCAGCAGGTTGAAGGCCACGGCAAACAGGGCAAAGCACAGCAGCTTCATGACAAAAATCGGGTAGGCCCCCAGAAAGGGCGCGGCCAACAAGGCCAGCAACAGCACGCCGTAACCGACCGGGGCCATCTTTTGCATATTCATAATTTTGTGCCCCGCTTATTTTTCTTTACCAAACAAACCCGCCGGGCGGATCAGCAGCACGATGGCCATGATGACAAACACCACGGTGGACGAAGCCTCGGGGTAGAACACCTTGGTCAGCCCCTCGACCACGCCCAGGCCCAGGCCGGTCAGGATGGAGCCCATGATCGAGCCCATGCCGCCAATCACCACCACGGCAAACACCACGATGATCAGGTTTTGCCCCATGAGCGGCGTGACCTGGTACACCGGCGCAGCCAGCACCCCGGCAAACGCGGCCAAGGCGGCACCAAAGGCATAGGTCAGGGTGATCATGACGGGCACGTTCACACCAAAGGCCTCGACCAGGCGCGGGTTTTCTGTGCCAGCGCGCAGGTACGCCCCCAGCTTGGTGCGCTCAATCACGTACCAAGTGGCCAGGCACACCACGATCGAGGCCACCACCACCCAGGCGCGGTAGTTGGGCAGGATCATGAAGCCCAGATCGGTGGCCCCTTCCAGCACCTCGGGGGTGTCGTAGCCCAGGCCCGAGACCCCGTAGATCGAGCGGAACACCCCCTCAATCACCATGGTCAGCCCCAGCGTGAGCAGCAGGCCGTACAGGTGATCGAGTTTGTAAATCCACTGCAGCAAAAAGCGCTCGATGAGCACGCCCAGCACCCCGACGATCAGCGGGGCCAGCAGCAGCATCACCCAGTAGTTCACTTCCAGGTACTCCAGCCCCATCCACGTGAGCAAGGCCCCCAGCATAAACAGCGCCCCGTGGGCAAAGTTAATGACGTTCAGCAGGCCAAAGATCACCGCCAACCCCAGGCTGAGGATGGCGTAGAACGAGCCATTGACCAGCCCCAACAAGAGCTGGCTGAGCAGCGCCGGGGCGGAGATACCAAAAAATTCCATACAGATGACTACCGCAAAAGGGAGTTGATCACACCAAAACGCTTACTTCCACAGGGCGCACTTGGACTCGGCCTTGGTCGTCCACACCTGCTCGGCTGGCAAGGTGGCCACCACGCGGTAGTAGTCCCAGGCTTCCTTGGAGTCTTTCTGGCCCTTGACCTGCATGAGGTACATATCGTGGGCATAGCGGCCATCCGGGCGGATCACGCCCTTGCCGTAGAAGTCATCCATGGGCGTGGATTTGAGCTTGGCCATCACAGCATCGGCATCGGTGGTGCCCGCCGCTTCAATGGCTTTGAGGTAGTTCATCGTGGCCGAGTAGTTGGCCGCCTGCACGTCGGTGGGCATGCGCTTGGTTTTGGCAAAGAATTTTTTGCCAAACGCGCGGCTCTGCTCGTTCAGGTTCCAGTCCCAGCTGGTGGTCAGGTACAGGCCTTCGGTGTTTTTCAGGCCCAAGCTGTGGATGTCAGAGTTGAACACCAGCAGGCCGGCCATCTTCATGCTTTTGTTAATGCCAAATTCGCGGGCCGCCTTGATGGCGTTGATGGTGTCACCCCCGGCGTTGGCCAGCCCCAGGATTTGCGCTTTGGAGTTTTGCGCCTGCAGCAAGAACGAGGAGAAGTCCGAGGCGTTCAACGGATGGCGCACATTGCCCAGCACCTGGCCGCCGCTGTCTTTCACCACCTTGGCCGTATCGGCCTCCAGCGCATGGCCAAAGGCGTAATCGGCCGTCAAAAAGAACCAGCTCTTGCCGCCGTCCTTGACCACCGCCGAACCCGTGCCCCGGGCCAACGCCACGGTATCGTAGGCGTAATGCACGGTGTAAGGTGTGCACTGCTCGTTGGTCAGCGCCGAAGAGCCGGCACCGTTCACAAAGAACACGCGTTTTTTCTCATCGGCCACCTTGGCCATGGCCAGGGCCACGCCCGAGTTGGTGCCGGCAAACAGCATGGTCAGGTTTTGCGTGTCCACCCACTCGCGCGATTTGCTGGCGGCAATATCGGGCTTGTTTTGGTGGTCGGCCGACAGCAGCTCCACGGGCTTGCCCAGCACCTTGCCGCCAAAATCGTCAATCGCCATCTGAATGGCCAAGGCACCATTTTTGCCGTCCACGTCGGCATACACGCTGGACATATCGGTAATAAAGCCGATTTTCACTTTCTCCTGAGCCTGGGCCTGAACGGCGCACAGCGCCAAACCGGCCGCGCTCAGGGCAGCGGCCAATGTTTTGAGTTTGCGTGCTTGCATGGTTGTCTCCTCGTAGGGTTGGGAAAAAGTTTCGAAAAAAAGCCGGGTCAAACGCCCAGCAACTCGGTCAGCACCGGCATCTTGGCTTGCAGCTCCTTGGCGGTGAAGTGCTCGACCATGCGGCCATGTTCCATCACGTAAAAACGGTCGGCCAGCGGCGCAGCAAAGCGAAAGTTTTGCTCGACCATCACCACGGTGAAGCCTTTTTCGCGCAGCATGATGATCATGCGGGCCAGCGCCTGCACGATGACCGGGGCCAGCCCTTCGGAAATCTCATCGAGCAGCAGCAGCTTGGCCCCGGTGCGCAAAATCCGCCCCACGGCCAGCATCTGCTGCTCCCCGCCAGACAAACGGGTGCCCTGGCTGTTTTTGCGCTCGGCCAGGTTGGGGAACATGGCGTAGATTTCCTCGACCGACATGCTGGCCTGGTTGGTTTTGAGCTGCGGGGGCAGCAGCAGGTTTTCCTCGCACGACAGGCTGGAAAAAATCCCGCGCTCTTCGGGGCAATAGCCCAGCCCCAGGTGGGCAATGCGGTGGGTGGGCAGGCCAATGGTTTCCTGCCCATACACCTTGATCGAGCCTTGGCGCGAGCCCGTCAGCCCCATGATGGCCCGCAGGGTCGAGGTGCGCCCCGCGCCGTTGCGCCCCAGCAGGGTGACCACCTCGCCGGGCTGCACCACCATGTCCACGCCGTGCAAGACATGCGATTCGCCGTACCAGGCCTGCAGGCCTTGAATTTCCAATGCGGGCGTGTTCATCTCAATGCGCCCCTTGCAGTTCGACTTCGGTGCTGCCCATATAGGCCTCCATCACTTGGGGGTTGCTGGACACCTGGGCGTAATCGCCCTCGGCCAGCACCATGCCGCGCTGCAGCACGGTGATGCGGTCGGCAATGGTGGAGACCACCTTCATGTTGTGCTCCACCATCAAAATCGTGCGGCCTGCCGACACCTTTTTAATCAACTGCGTCACGCGGTCCACGTCTTCGTGGCCCATGCCCTGGGTGGGTTCGTCCAGCAGCATCAGCTCAGGCTCCATGGCCAAGGTGGTGGCAATTTCCAGGGCGCGTTTACGGCCATAGGGCAGGTTTACCGTGACCTCATCGGCCATGGCCTCCAGGCCCACCTCGGCCAGCAGCTGACGGGCCCGGTCATCGAGCTGGTGCAGGCTTTTGCTGCTGCGCCAAAAGTGGTAGCTGGTGCCCAGCTTGCGCTGCAGTGCCAGGCGCACGTTCTCCAGCAAAGTGAAGTTGGGGAAGACCGCAGAAATTTGGAACGAGCGAATCACCCCCCGGCGGGCAATCTGCGCTGGTTGCTCCTGGGTGATGTCCTGCCCATTGAAAACAATGCTGCCCGCTGTGGGCACCAAAAATTTGGTCAGCAAATTAAAGCAAGTGGTTTTGCCGGCCCCGTTGGGCCCAATCAGCGCATGGATGGAACCTCGGCGCACGGCCAAATTCACGTCGCTGACGGCAGTAAAGCCTTTGAACTCTTTGGTCAGGCCCGTTGTTTGAAGAATCGTGTCACTCATGAGCTGGAAATTAGACAATTTGAATGAGCGATCCTAGTTACAGCAGGCTTACACCACATTGGGACAAGTGCCTAAGGGCAAACGGCGGTACGTCAATTTACGTAACGCAAAATAAAAAACTTTTAAATCAATCAATCCAAAAAATTTTCCATGGTCCGCAACGCAATAACAGCGATCCAATCAAAGCGTGGCTGCACTGCATTACAGCAACGGCAGACGGCACCAATGGCTGCCCATCTGTACCTATAGTGCGGCCCTGAACCCATAGCTATTTAAGGAGTTTTGATGACCCAAGAAGAAATCCGCGCCACCGTAACGCTCTGCCTGCTGGCCGCCTTTGCCGATGGCGAAAAGCATGACCGCGAGCGCGAGCAGATCCGCCAAGTGGCCGAGGGCCTGGCCCGCGACCAGGCGATTCACCTGCCCGGTCTCTACCAGGATGTGCTGCTGCGCCGCGTGAGTCTGCCGCAGGTGCTGGCCACCCTGAGCAGCCCCACGGCACGCCAGCTGGCTTATGAGATGGTGGTGTGCGTGTGCGATGCCGACGGCCACACCAGCCCCAAGGAAGAGGCATTTTTGGCGCAGGTGCGCCAAGCCTGGGGCATGGGGGGGTCTGGTGGTGCGCTGGGCACGGCCAGCGGCGGCAGCTATACCGAGTTTGAGCAGCAGGCCCAGGTGGTGGCCGACATGCCGTTGCAGGCCGCCGTACCCGAGGCCAGCTTGCCGCAGGATGCAGCCGTGCCCCACCCCACGGCCGTCGATGGCCTGGGCAGTCCCAACCAGCAACGCCGCCCAGGCACGTTGTCGCGCGAGGCGATGGACAGCAAAATCCTCAAAGCATCCATCATGAACGGTGCCATTGAGTTGCTGCCAGAGAACCTGTCCACACTGGCCATCATTCCGCTGCAGATGCGGTTGGTGTACCAAATCGGCCAAAGCTACGGCTATGAGCTGGACCGCGGACATATCAAGGATTTGCTGGCCGCCTTGGGCGTGGGCCTGACCTCGCAGTACCTGGAAGAGGCCGGGCGCAAGCTACTTAGCGGCCTGCTGGGCAAAAAGGGCAAGGGGCTTCTGGGCGGGCTGGGCCGCCAAGCCGTCAGCAGCGGTATGAGCTTTGCCAGCACCTACGCCCTGGGCCACGTGGCCAACCAGTACTACGCTGGCGGACGCACGCTGTCCACCGAGATGCTGAAGAACGCCTACCAGCACGTCATGCAGGATGGCCGCCAGCAGCAAGAGCGCTACATGCCACAAATCCAGGCCACGGCCCGTGAGCTGAATATGGCCAAGATCATGTCGATGGTGCGCGGAGGCTAGGATTTAAAACTTCCAAAAATCAAAGCAAGGCCAGCACCTTCTCTGGCGGGCGGCACAGGGCCGCGCCCTTCGGCGTGACCACGATGGGGCGGTTGAGCAGGCGCGGGTGCTGGGCCACCAGGGCAAAAATTTGCGCATCACTCATGGCCGGGTTGTCGATGCCCAGGGTTTGGTACTGCGCCTCTTTGTTGCGCAGCAGCTCGCGCACGGGTTGGCCAATGTGCGCCACCAGCTCGGCCAGCTCGGGGGCGGTCAGCGGCGTGGCCAGGTAATCAATCACGAGGGGCTCAATGCCGCGCTCGCGCAGCAATTGCAAAGCGCCGCGCGAGTTGCTGCAGGCAGGGTTGTGAAAGATGGTGACCATGGTGGCGGGGGGAGAGGCACTGTTCATAGGGCGGCAAGTGTAGGCAGAGGGAAAAATTCTTTCAGTGCAGGGTATTTTGTGTGCATGATCGGCGATATCTCCATTGCCAAAAAACGCTGCTTGAAATCACATTCTGCGATGTCAAAGCGTTTTTTATTGAATTTTTTCCTTCATACTTCGCAATTCAAGAGGACTTGCCATGAAAAACTCCGAACGCAGCTTCGCTCGCCGCATTGATTTGACCTCACTGCAACTGTTTGTTGCCGTGTGCGAGCTGGGCAGCATTGGCCGCGCCGCCGAGCGCGAATACATCGCCGCCTCGGCGGTGAGCAAGCGCCTGTCCGATTTAGAAGCCGCCGTCGATACCGCCCTGCTCTACCGCCACAGCCGGGGCGTGACGCTGACCCCTGCGGGCGAGAGCCTGCTGCACCATGCCCGCAACGTGCTCTATGGGCTGGAGCGCATGCAAGGCGAGCTGTCCGAATACTCCGACGGCGTGCGCGGCCACGTGCGCATGCACGCCACCATTTCCTCCATCGTGCAGTTTTTGCCGGAAGACCTGGGCAGCTTTGCCCGGGAGCACAGCCAGATCAAGATTGACCTGCAAGAGCACCTGTCGGCCGACGTGCTGCAAGCCGTGCATGAAGGCACGGCCGACATCGGCATCTGCAACATGGGCCAGGCCAACCCCAACGGCCTGCAAACCCGCCCCTACCGCACCGACCACCTGGTGCTGGTGGCCCCCGAAGACCACCCGCTGACCGAGCGCAGCGCCATCGCTTTCGAAGAAGTGCTGGACTGGGACGTGGTCGGCCTGCACGGCGGCAGCTCCATCAGCCTGGCCATGCGCGGCGCGGCCACCCGCAGCGGCACGGCCCTGCGCCAGCGCATTCAGGTCACCAGCCTGGATGCCATGTGCCGCATGATCGACAACGGCCTGGGCGTGGGCCTGATCCCGCACCGCGCCTTTGAGCTGATGCAAGGCGTGGGCCGCCTGCGCAGCGTGCCGCTGACCGATGCCTGGGCGCAGCGCACCTTAAGCCTGGTCGCCCGCGACTTTGACGCGCTGCCGGTGACATCGCGTTTGCTGGTGGAACACCTCGGCAAAGGCTGGGAGCCAGCCTCTTCCAACGCCAGCAACGCTCCCTAGAATCCCCCACACAGCCTGCCAGCTTGACGGCTGGCAGGCTTTTTTTATCCCAACCCAGAGAGTTAGCCAACATGGGACGCACCCTGTACGACAAGATTTTTGATGAGCACGTCATCCACACCGAGGAAGACGGCACCTCTATTCTCTACATCGATCGCCACCTGGTACACGAGGTAACCAGCCCCCAGGCGTTTGAAGGACTGCGTCTGGCCAAGCGCAAACTCTGGCGCCAAAGCTCGGTGGTGGCCACCGCCGACCACAACACCCCCACCACCGGCTGGGAGCAGGGCTACGACGGCATTGCCGACCCCATCAGCAAAGAGCAAATCACCACGCTCAACAGCAACATTGCCGAATTTGGTGCCGCCGCCTTCTTCCCCTTTATGGACAAGGGCCAGGGCATCGTCCACGTCATGGGCCCCGAGCAAGGGGCCACCCTGCCGGGCATGACCGTGGTCTGCGGTGACAGCCATACCAGCACCCACGGCGCGTTTGGCGCTTTGGCGCACGGCATTGGCACCAGCGAGGTCGAGCACGTCATGGCCACGCAAACGCTGCTGGCCAAAAAAGCCAAGAACATGCTGGTCAAAGTGGAGGGCAGCGTCGCCCCCGGCATCACCGCCAAAGACATCGTGCTGGCCATCATCGGCAAGATCGGCACCGCAGGCGGCACCGGCTACACCATTGAATTTGCCGGGCAGGCCATCCGCGACCTGTCTATCGAAGGACGCATGACGGTGTGCAACATGGCCATTGAAGCCGGTGCCCGCGCCGGCCTGGTGGCCGTGGACGACAAAACCATCCAATACGTCAAAGGCCGCCCCCTGGCCCCCACCGGGGTGGAATGGGAACAAGCCGTGGCCTACTGGCGCACCCTGCACTCCGACGACGATGCGCAGTGGGATGCCATCGTCACCCTGCAAGCGGCCGACATCGTGCCGCAAGTGACCTGGGGCACCAGCCCGGAGATGGTCGCCGGGGCCGACACCCACGTGCCCGATCCAGAAAAAGAAAAAGATGCCAACAAACGCGCCGCCATGGAGCGGGCGCTGACCTATATGGGCTTGGAGCCAGGCAAGCCAATTACCGATATCTGCATCGACAAAGTCTTTATCGGCAGCTGCACCAACAGCCGCATCGAAGACCTGCGCGCCGCAGCCGCCGTGGTGCAAAAAATGGGCCAAAAAGTGGCCAACAACGTCAAACTGGCCATGGTGGTGCCCGGCTCGGGCCTGGTCAAAGCCCAGGCCGAAAGCGAAGGCCTGCACACCATTTTTAAAGCCGCCGGTTTTGAATGGCGCGAACCGGGCTGCAGCATGTGCCTGGCGATGAATGCCGACCGGTTGGAGCCGGGCGAGCGCTGCGCCTCCACGTCCAACCGTAACTTTGAAGGCCGCCAAGGCGCTGGTGGCCGCACCCACCTGGTCAGCCCCGCCATGGCGGCGGCCGCGGCCATCACCGGCCACTTTGTGGACATTCGCCAATTTGCTTAAACCCTGTTTTTTCTCTCTCTTTTTCTAGGAGCACGGTCATGCAGAAATTCTTTACCCCCATCGCACTGGCAGCCTTGGTCTTGGCCCTGAGCGGCTGCGGCAACACCTGGTACGGCGTGAAAGAAGACACCAAACGCGCCGGCCAGGCCACGGGCCAAGGCATTGAAAAAGCCGGAGAAAAAATTCAAGAAATCGCCAAATAACACCATGCAGAAATTCACCATCCACCAGGGCCTGGTCGCGCCCATGGACCGCGAAAACGTCGATACCGACGCGATCATCCCAAAGCAATTTCTCAAATCGATCAAGAAAACCGGCTTTGGCCCCAACCTGTTCGACGAATGGCGCTACCTCGATCAACCCGGCCAGCCCGGCGTGCCCGAGTCCGAGCGCAAGCCCAACCCCGACTTCGTGCTCAACCAGTCACGCTACCAAGGCGCATCGGTGCTGCTGGCGCGCAAAAACTTTGGCTGCGGATCAAGCCGCGAACACGCCCCCTGGGCGTTGGAGCAGTACGGCTTTCGCTGCGTGATCGCGCCCAGCTTTGCCGACATCTTTTTCAACAACTGCTTTAAAAACGGCATGCTGCCCATCGTGCTGCCGGAGGCCACGGTCGATCTGCTGTTCAACGAAGTGTTTGCCTTCCCCGGCTACCAGCTCACCATCGACCTGCAGCGCCAGGTCATCGTGCGCCCCCAGGGCGAGGAAATCCCCTTTGAAGTCAATGCCTTCCGCCGCGACTGCCTGCTCGGCGGGCTGGACGACATCGGCCTGACCCTGCGCCACAAAGACAAAATCGCCGCC
Organism: Comamonas denitrificans; assembly: GCF_017368815.1. Lineage (GTDB taxonomy): Bacteria > Pseudomonadota > Gammaproteobacteria > Burkholderiales > Burkholderiaceae_C > Comamonas > Comamonas denitrificans. Next base: position 11,694 of record NZ_JAFNME010000026.1, read on the forward strand.
TTTGAAGCCCAGCGCCTGGCCAGCAAACCCTGGCTGGCCCACAGTTTGGTGGGTGCCAAGTAATTAAAAACCAAAGCTATTCCCGCTGACCAATAGCCATTTTTTAATGGCTATTGTTGTAAATACCTTATGAATCAAGCGGAAACAGCTATCACTATTGCAAAAAAAGGAAACACCATGACCCAGAAAATCGCCATCCTGCCCGGCGACGGCATCGGCCCGGAAATCATTGCCGAAGCCGTCAAAGTCTTGCACGCCTTGAACCTGGATTTGCAGCTGGAAACCGCCCCCGTCGGCGGCGCAGGCTATGAGGCCGCTGGCCACCCCCTGCCCCCCGCTACGCTGAAACTGGCGCAAGAATCCGACGCCATCCTGTTCGGTGCCGTGGGCGACTGGAAATACGACACCCTGGAACGCGCCCTGCGCCCTGAGCAAGCCATCCTGGGCCTGCGCAAAGCCCTGGGCCTGTTCGCCAACTTTCGCCCCGCCATCTGCTACGAGCAGCTGGTCAATGCCTCCAGCCTGAAGCCCGAACTGGTCTCGGGCCTGGACATCCTCATCATCCGCGAGCTGACCGGCGATATCTACTTTGGCCAGCCGCGGGGCCGGCGCACCGCCGAAGACGGGCATTTCCCCGGTGCCGAAGAAGCCTTTGACACCATGCGCTACAGCCGCCCCGAGATCGAGCGCATCGCCCACGTTGCCTTCCAAGCCGCACAAAAACGCAGCAAGCGCGTCACCAGCGTCGATAAGGCCAACGTGCTGGAAACCTTCCAGCTGTGGAAGGACGTGATGACCGAGGTGGGCCAGCAATACCCCGATGTGCAGCTCGATCACATGTACGTGGACAACGCCGCCATGCAACTGGTGCGCGCGCCCAAGCGCTTTGACGTGGTGGTCACCGGCAATATGTTTGGCGACATCCTGTCGGACGAAGCCTCCATGCTCACCGGCTCGATTGGCATGCTGCCCTCGGCCAGCCTGAACGACAAAAAACAAGGCCTGTACGAGCCCAGCCACGGCAGCGCCCCCGACATCGCCGGCCAAGGCATCGCCAACCCGCTGGCCACCATCCTATCGGCCGCCATGATGCTGCGCTTTAGCCTGGGCCACGAAGCCGCTGCCCAGCGCATCGAAGCGGCCGTGCAAAAAGTGCTGGCCCAGGGCCTGCGCACCGCCGACATCTACAGCGAAGGCACCACCAAAGTAAGCACCGCCCAAATGGGCGATGCCGTGGTGGCGGCGCTGTAATTGCGCCATCTTTTACGCTAAAAGCGCCGCTCTGCGTCACTGGAGCGGCGCTTTTTTTATCGCCTCCATCTCCTGCTATGGTCGCGCAGTGGTAACGGGCTTGTCTTCACGCTCCACACCCAGGGCTTGCGCCCCAGTTCCATCCACAACATCCACACCCTAAACACCACAGGAGAAAACATGAACGCTTTAAGCGATATGAAAGTGGGCACCAAGCTCATTGCCGGGTTTTTGGCCGTCGCAGTGATTGGCGCCATCATCGGTGTGCTGGGCATCCTCAAAACCAGCGAACTCAGCGATCTGGCCTCTTTGATGTACGAGCGCGAGATGGTGGGTGCGCAGCACGTTTCGGCGGCCAATATAGACATGGTTGAGGCCACGCGCTCGGTGCGCAGTGCCATGCTGGCGCCCACCGAGCAAGAGCGCACGCGCCACCTGAACGATATGCAGCAGCGCCTGGACCGCTCCAAGGCAGGGCTGGCAGCCGCAGCGCCCTACTTCTCCACGTCCACGGGCCAATCCAAGCTGACCGACACCATCCAGGCTTTGGAGGCGTATGAGGTGATCGCCAAAGAGATGGCCACCAAACTGCCCAACGACCCTTTGCCTGAGATGGGCAGTGCCACGCAGCATTTGTTCAGCGCAGGGGCTCCGGCAGTCAACAAAGCCAGCGCCCAGATGGCGCAGCTGGTGGAGCGCAGAAGCGCCAGCGCCAAGAATTTGAGCGAAGAGACCAATGCCATTTACGCCAACATTCGCACCCTGATGATCGTGCTGACCCTGGGTGGCGTGCTGGCGGGCGTGGCCCTGGGGGTGCTGATTACGCGCAGCCTGACCCGCCAGTTGGGCGGTGAGCCCGGCGATGTGGCCAACGCGGCCAATGCGATTGCCTCGGGCGATCTGAGCACGCACATCGACACCCAACAGGCCAAACCCGGTAGCGTGGTGCATGCCATGCACGAGATGCAGGCGGCGCTGCGCCGCATTGTCAGCACCGTGCGCGAGAGCAGCGACAGCATTGCCACCGGTGCGCAGCAAATCGCTACGGGCAACAGCGACCTGTCGCAGCGCACCGAAACCCAAGCCAGCAATCTGGAAGAAACCGCCGCCTCGATGGAAGAAATCTCCAGCACCGTGCAAACCAGCGCCGACACGGCCCGCCAGGCCACACAGCTGGCCGCCAGCGCCAGCCAAGCGGCCACGCAAGGTGGCGAGGTGATGCAGCAGGTGGTGCAGACCATGGAGCAGATCAACGCCGCTTCGCGCAAGATTTCCGACATCATCGGCGTGATTGATGGCATTGCGTTTCAGACCAATATCTTGGCGCTGAACGCTGCCGTGGAGGCAGCACGTGCCGGTGAGCAAGGCCGGGGCTTTGCCGTGGTGGCCGCCGAGGTGCGCAGCCTGGCCGGACGCAGTGCCGAGGCAGCCAAAGAAATCAAAACCCTGATTGGCAACAGCGTGGAAACCGTGGACGCGGGCAGCCGTTTGGTGGATACCGCCGGCAGCACCATGCAGCACATCGTGCAAGAAGTGCAGCGCGTGACCGACCTGATCCGCGAGATCAGCGCTTCCACCAGCGAGCAAACCGTGGGCATTGGCCAGGTGGGCGAGGCCGTGGCCCAACTCGACCAGATGACGCAGCAAAACGCGGCGCTGGTGGAAGAGTCTGCCGCCGCTGCCTCCAGCCTGAACCAGCAAGCCCAACAACTGGTAGAGGCCGTGGCCGTGTTCCAACTGGGCCGCCATGAAAATGCCATGCGCCGCCCCAGCACCACCGCGCAACCGCCAGCGCGGTCTGTGTCCAGCCCCGCGCCCAGCCCAAGCCCTGTGGCCAACGTCACCAACACCACCGCACCGCAATTGGGCCAACGCAGTAGCACCGCCGCTGCCAAGCCTGCCGCTAAGCCTGCTGCCACAGCCGCCAAGTCACCCGCAGCGCCCCGGTCAGCACCCGCCCCAGCAGCACGCATTGCAGCACCCACCGGTCACCAGGCCAATGACGATTGGGAAACTTTCTAAACGTCTAAAGCAGGGGCTGCTCCGGCCCCTAGCGCCCCTAGCGCCCCATCAAATTGAACTGCACATTGGCCAGCACCATCAGCAGCACCTGCAGCGCGATCAATGCCACCAAGGGCGATAAATCGACATTGCCCACCAGCGGAATGATGCGCCGCAGTGGGCGCAGCACCGGCTCGGACAGCCGCGCCAAAATGGGGGCCACGGGGGCGTGCGGTTGCACCCAGGACAATATGGCGTGGATGAGCAAAATGCCGATCAACCCGGTCAAGACCATGCGCAGCAGGCCAAACAGCGCCAGCAACGGGATCAGTACCGGGCTGGCTGCGCCCCCCAAAACTGCCCACAAAACCAAATAGTGCAGCAGCTGCACCAGCACCGCGCCCAGCAGGCAGGACAGATCAATCTTGCCACTGGGGCGAATCACCCGGCGCAGCGGCAGCACCAGCCAATCCGACAAGGCAAACACCAGTTGCCCCACAGGGTTGCCAAAGGGCACGCGCAGCAGCTGCATGTACAGGCGCAGCAGGCACGCGCCGGCGACCAGGCCGCTGGCCACCTCCAATAAAAAAGCAAAAATTTGGCCGAACATTCCAACCTCAATGAGACGATAGCTATTGCCGCTTTAATTTAAACAAGTTCAAGGTTTTTATTGCTTAAAATCGTTTAACAATCAGCGGTACAAGCTATTTTAAAAATAGTAACCCTGTGCTGGACTGCCAACACAGCAGTGCGTTCATGGCGATAAGCCCTGGCAAATCCAGCTTGGGCGCAAGATTAAGCCATGCAAGCCAACAGCGGGCGCAAAAAAATTAGAATCGCCCGCTTTGGCTCGTTTTTTTCCTGTTCACCCTTGGCCCCGCGCGGCCCTTTTGCTCCCATGTCTGACACCACTGATTTGCCGCTGGCCGATGCGGCTGCCGCCCCCCAAGATGAAAACAAACTCATTGCCGAGCGCCGTGAGAAACTTAAAACCATCCGTGAGCAGGCCCAGGCCCAGGGCGTTGCCGCCTTCCCCAACGACTTCAAACCCCAGCACCGCGCCGCCGCCCTGGCCGCGCAGTACAACGCGCTGGACACCGAAGCGCTGCAGGCCAGCCCCGTCACCGTCAGCGTGGGCGGGCGCATGATGCTCAAGCGTGTTATGGGCAAGGCCAGCTTTGCCACGGTGCAAGATGCCACCGGGCGCATCCAGCTGTACATCGCCCGCGATACCGTGGGCGAGGCGGTGTACGACGACTTTAAAAAGTGGGATTTGGGCGACATCATCGGTGCCGAGGGCACGCTGATGAAGACCAAGACGGGCGAGCTGTCGATCAAGGCCACCAAAATTCGCCTGCTGACCAAGAGCCTGCGCCCCATGCCCGACAAGTTCCACGGCATGGCCGATCTGGAGCAAAAGGTGCGCCAGCGCTACGTCGATCTGATGATGAACGAGGATGCCCGCGCCCGCTTCGTGGCCCGCAGCAAGGCGGTGGCCGGCATTCGCGACTTTATGGTGCAGCACGGCTTTTTAGAGGTCGAAACGCCCATGCTGCACCCCATCCCCGGTGGGGCCAATGCCAAGCCGTTTGTCACGCACCACAATGCGCTGGACCAAGAGATGTATTTGCGCATTGCCCCGGAGCTGTACTTGAAGCGCCTGGTGGTGGGTGGCTTTGAGCGGGTATTCGAGATCAACCGCAACTTCCGCAACGAAGGCATCAGCGTGCGCCACAACCCCGAGTTCACGATGATGGAGTTCTACGCGGCGTGGTGGAATTACCGCGATTTGATGGACTTTACCGAGCAGCTCATCCGCGATGCGGCCATGAAGGCCGTGGGCACCCTGGACTGCACCTATGCCGGCAAGCCGGTGGACTTGGCCGCACCGTTTGAGCGCCTGAGCATTCCGCAGGCCATCGTGAAATACACCGATGCCGGCGAGAACGTGACCAACCGCGACTGGCTGACCAACGCCTTGCGCAAGCTGGGCATGAACGAGGGCAAAGACAAGCTGTCCACGCGCAGCCTGGCGAGCCTGCAGGTGCTGTACTTTGAAGAGGTGGTGGAAGAGAAGCTGTGGAACCCCACCTTCATCATGGAGCACCCCACCGAAATCAGCCCACTGGCGCGCGCCAATGATGAGCGCCCGGAAGTGACCGAGCGCTTTGAGCTGTACATCACCGGGCGCGAGTTTGGCAATGGTTTCTCGGAGCTGAACGATGCCGAAGACCAGGCGGCCCGCTTCAACGCCCAGGTCGAGGCCAAGGACAGCGGCGACGACGAAGCCATGTACTTTGACCACGACTTTGTGCGCGCGCTGGAATACGGCCTGCCACCCACCGGCGGCTGCGGCATTGGCATTGACCGCCTGATGATGCTGCTGACCGACAGCGCCAGCATCCGCGATGTGATCTTGTTCCCCGCCCTGCGCCGCGAACAGCCGTAAAAATCGGCTTAGAACGTGTTCATGATCTCGAATGAAGGTGTGGGGGATGCGGTTCGGGATGGGTTGCGAGGCGCAAACCACAACAATAGCTTGGCTATTGCGAGGATTTGCAACGACGCAGACCGCCCGAAGCCGCGCCCGCACACCCATGAGGAGATCGTGAACACGTTCTTACAGCGGCCCACGCCACTGCATTGACCATTTCAGGGCACTGGCACAGTGCCCTTTTTATTTTTTTGCTATGAAACCTTTACAACGCTGGCAAAGCTGGCATACCCATTTGCCCGATTGGCTGCAGGAGTGGCTGGACGTGATGGTGCCGCTGCTGCAAATTGTGCTGATTGTTTTTTGTGCCTGGCTGCTGCACCGGCTGGTGCGCCGTGTGCTGCGCCGTGCCAGCACGCATTACCAGCTGCCGCACGAGCTGCTCATGCCCATCAATGTGGTGGTGCGCTGGCTTATCGTCAGCGGTGCGGTGCTGCTGGTGCTGGAGCGCCTGGGGGTTTCGGCCACGGTGCTGTGGTCGGCGTTTACCGGCTTTGCCACCGTGGGTGCGGTGGCGTTTTTTGCGGCCTGGAGCGTGCTGTCCAACCTGTTTTGCGCTTTCCTGATCTTTACCGGTCGCCCGTTTGTGGTGGGCGACACGATTGAGCTGCTGGACAACGCCGAAAAGCCCGGTGCCCTGGGCAAAGTGGTGGACATCAACCTGCTCTACACCACCTTGGAGGACATATCAGAGGCCAATGCCGGGGCACAGGTGCAAATCCCCAACGCCTTGATCTTTCAGCGCGTGCTGCGCCGCTGGCGGGCCGGTAGCGAGGTGCCCGCCGGCAAAACGCACAACCCGGCCAGCAGCGCCCCGGCCCCAGCCGCCGAGAAAGAGCCTAAGGCCACGCAGCCGACCTAAGAACGTGTTCACGATCTCCTCATGGGTGTGCGAGCGCGGCTTCGGGCGGTCTGCGTCGTTGCAAATCCTCGCAATAGCCAAGCTATTGCTATGGTTTGCGCCTCGCAGCCCATCCCGAACCGCATCCCCCACACCTTCATTCGAGACCATGAACACGTTCTAAGGAAGGGGAGATTACCGGGCTAGCGCAGGCGGGCAATCAGGCTGGAGGTATCCCAGCGCCCGCCGCCTTGGGCCTGCACATCGGCGTAAAACTGATCGACCAGGGCTGTTACGGGCAGGCGGGCACCGTTGCGCTGGGCTTCTTGCAGCACCAGCCCCAGGTCTTTGCGCATCCAATCGACGGCAAAGCCGAAGTTGAATTCATCGCGCACCATGGTGCTGCCCCGGTTATCGAGCTGCCAGCTTTGCGCCGCGCCTTTGCCAATCACTTGCAGGGCTTTGTCCATGTCCAGACCGGCTTTTTGGCCAAAGGCCACCGCCTCGGACAGGCCTTGCACCAGCCCGGCAATGCAAATTTGATTGACCATTTTGGTCAGCTGCCCGCTGCCGCTGGGCCCCATCAGGGTGACGGCGCGGCCAAAGCAGGCCATCACCGGCTCGGCCGTGGCAAAGGCGGCCTCGTCGCCACCGCACATGATGGTGAGTTGCCCGTTTTGCGCCCCGGCTTGCCCACCAGAGACCGGGGCATCCACAAACGCTACGCCCTGCTGCTGGGCGGTGGCGTACAGCTCCCGCGCCAACTGGGCCGAGGCGGTGGTGTGGTCAATCAAAATGCTGCCCGATTGCATGCCCGCCAAAGCACCATCAGGCCCCAGCACCACGCTGCGCACGTCGTCATCGTTGCCGACGCACATGAGGACGATATCGGCCCCTTGGGCTGCTTCGCGCGGCGTGCTGGCATGGTGCGCACGGCCTGTTGCCGCAAAGGCTTGCGCCCAGGCTTGTGCTTTGGCGGCCGTGCGGTTGAACACCGTGACCGTGTGCCCGGCCAGCGCCAAATGCCCTGCCATGGGCCAGCCCATCACACCCAGACCTAAAAAGGCCACTTTGCGCGGCGTGGCATCCGGGTAGCTGCGGGGGTTGGTTTGTTGTGCAACGGTCATGGGGTTCTCTCCTTGTTTTTGCTGTGCATCCAGGATGGGATTTACATCACTTTGAAATTTTCTGTGCCGGCCATCAGGTCAGACTTGGCCCGCTGGCTGTGCAGCTTGATTTGCAGGCGCAGGTTGTTCACCGAGTCGGCGTTGCGCAGCGCATCTTCGTAGGTGATGGAGCCCGCCTCGAACAGGTCAAACAGCGCCTGGTCAAAGGTTTGCATGCCCAGCTCACGGCTTTTTTGCATGATTTCTTTGATCTCCACCACGTCGCCCTTGGCGATCAGGTCGGAAACCAGTGGGGTGTTGAGCAGCACCTCCAGCGCGGCAATGCGGCCCTTGGTGCCCTGGCGCGGCATCAAACGCTGCGAGATCATGCCGCGCAGGTTCAGCGACAAATCCAGCAGCAATTGCTCACGCCGCTCTTCGGGGAAGAAATTCAAGATGCGGTCTAAGGCCTGGTTGGCACTGTTGGCGTGCAAGGTGGCCATGCACAGGTGCCCCGTCTCTGAGAAGACGATGGCGTGCTCCATGGTTTCGCGGTCGCGAATCTCGCCCATCAAAATCACGTCGGGGGCCTGGCGCAGGGTGTTTTTCAGGGCCGCTTCCCAGCTGTCGGTATCCAAGCCCACTTCGCGCTGGGTGATGATGCAGTTTTTGTGCGGATGCACAAATTCGATCGGGTCTTCCACGGTGATGATGTGGCCGAACGAGTTCTGGTTGCGCCAATCGACCATGGCCGCCAGCGAGGTAGATTTGCCCGAGCCCGTCGCGCCCACAAAAATGCACAGGCCACGCTTGGTCATGGCCACGTCTTTGAGCACCTGGGGCAGGCCCAGCTGGTCGATGGTGGGGATGTCGGCCGGAATCGTCCGCAGCACCATGCCCACGCGCCCTTGCTGAATGAAGGCATTCACTCGAAAGCGCCCAATCCCGGCTGGGGAGATGGCAAAGTTGCATTCCTTGGTGCGCTCGAACTCGGCCATTTGGCGGTCGCTCATGATGGAACGGGCCAGCGCCATGGTGTGATTGGGCGACAGCGGCTGCGGCGACACCCGCGCCACCGCACCATCGACCTTGATCGCGGGCGGAAATTCAGCCGTTAAGAACAAGTCACTGCCCTTGCGATTGACCATTAGCTGCAGCAGGTCGTTGATAAATTTACTGGCCTGATCGCGTTCCATACGTGAAGCGTCCTTTGCGTTTTAAAAACAAAATGTTGGTCTGGCCGCTGTGCTTAGCCGGGGAAGTTTTCCGGGTTTTTGGCCTTGGCGCGGGCTTCGGCGGCGCTGATGATGTTGCGGCGCACCAGCTCGGTGAGGTTTTGATCCAGCGTTTGCATGCCCACGTTCGAGCCGGTTTGGATGGCCGAATACATTTGCGCCACCTTGGCCTCGCGAATCAGGTTGCGAATGGCGCTGGTGCCAATCATGATTTCGTGCGCCGCCACCCGGCCGTTGCCATCCTTGGTTTTGCACAGCGCCTGCGAGATCACGGCCTGCAAGGATTCGGACAGCATGGCCCGCACCATTTCTTTTTCTTCGGCCGGAAAGACATCAATCACCCGGTCGATGGTTTTGGCGGCGCTGGAGGTGTGCAGCGTGCCAAAGACCAGGTGGCCGGTTTCCGCCGCCGTCATGGCCAGGCGAATGGTTTCCAAATCGCGCATCTCTCCCACCAAAATGCAGTCCGGGTCTTCGCGCAGGGCCGAGCGCAACGCGGCCGAGAAGGTCTTGGTCATTGGCCCCACTTCGCGCTGGTTGACCAGGCATTTTTTCGACTGGTGGACAAATTCAATCGGGTCTTCCACCGTCAGGATGTGGCCCTGCTCGTTGCTGTTGAGGTAATCCACCATGGCCGCCAAGGTGGTCGATTTGCCCGAGCCAGTCGGGCCGGTGACCAGCACCAAGCCGCGCGGCTTGAGGGCCAGATCGGCAAAAATCTTGGGTGCATTCAAGTCTTCCAGCGTCAGGATTTTGCTGGGAATGGTACGAAACACCGCCGCTGCGCCCCGGTACTGGTTGAAGGCGTTCACCCGGAAACGGGCCAGTCCGGCGATCTCAAAGGAGAAATCCACCTCCAGGTCTTCCTCGTAGGCCTTGCGCTGGCCGTCGGTCATGATGTCGTACACCATGCTGTGCACCATTTTGTGGTCCAGTGGCTCGACATTGATGCGCCGCACATCGCCATGCACGCGGATCATGGGGGGCAGGCCAGCGGATAAATGCAAGTCCGAAGCTTTGTTTTTGACTCCGAAGGCCAGCAAACTCGTAATGTCCACGTGATTTCTCCTGGTTAGGTTTGGTACGCTCGCGCAGATTATGACCACGATTGCCACCCAACTTCGCGCAGTCACTGCGCAAATTGCCAGCGCCGCCACCCAGGCGGGGCGCAGCCCCGAGAGCGTGCTGCTGCTGGCGGTTTCCAAAACCTTCCCCGCCAGCGCAGTGCGTGAGGCGGCCTTGGCCGGGCAGCGCCACTTTGGCGAAAACTACATCCAAGAAGGCGTGGAAAAAATCGCCGCTCTGTCGGCCATGGCCGATCTGCCGCGCTTGACCTGGCACTGCATCGGCCCCATTCAAAGCAATAAAACCCGCTTGGTGGCCGAGCACTTTGATTGGGTACACACCATCGACCGCCTGAAAATCGCCCAGCGCCTGTCCGAGCAGCGCCCGGCACACTTGCCCGCGCTGCAGGTGTGCATTCAGGTGAATGCGGATGGCGGCGATACCAAATCGGGCTGCACCCCCGCCGAGGCCCCAGCATTGGCCCAGGCCATCGCCCAGCTGCCACGTTTACAACTGCGCGGCGTGATGAGCATCCCCGACCCGCAACCCGATGCCGCCGCGATGCTGGCGGTGCACCAGCAGGTGGTGGCTGTGTTTCACCAATTACAGCAATTGCCGGGCCTGGCCGCGCTGGACACTATCAGCCTGGGCATGACCGCCGACCTGGCCAGCGCCATCGCGGCCGGCAGCACCATGGTGCGCGTAGGCAGCGGTATTTTTGGTGCCCGCAGCTAGGGACGCTCTGCACACATCGCCGCGCCGCCCGCAGAGCAGGCTTGCCGCTCGATTCGTACAGAGCATCCCTAGTTGGGCGCTGCGATTTGCAAATACAAAGGGTAAAGTTTTTCTTCTTCGCGCTGCATGCGCTCGTGAATGACTTTACTGATATTTTCCAAATCAATTAAAAATTTGTTTAATTGTTCTTCTGAAAGTTGCTGCAGCGATTCATATTTTTCTAGAAACGAAAGTACTGTCCGCGCAATGCCATTCATTTCTTTACGAAAATACTTAACAAGCTCTATATTGATTTTTTCGTCCGTAAATTGCTGCTGTAAATAAGCATACATCCGAACGTTTTCTTTCAGAATATGACTGCGAAAAACAGAAGCAAATTCTTCTAATCGCTTTTCTGTTTTTTTCAAATCTTGGCGTAAAAATGCACGGCGAATACTCTTTTTCAGTGCCGCCATCATTTGGTGGTCATGCACCAGCTCTTCAATAAAATTCGGGTAATAAGGAATGCCCTCAGGTGCTGCCTGTGGAACCACCGAAATAAACGACTGTTCTTTTATTACAGGAGGAAGGGTATCGACGGCATCCCCTCCAGAGGCCGCCTCAGGCTTACTCTTAGCTTTAAAAAAGCCAAACATGCTTACTCCACGCTTATAAATTGTAGGAATTGTGATTTAAATAGAGGCGTGACTGTAAATCAAGTTACACATCATTACTAGCACCCAAAGCCAAATTTTCGAACCGTGTTTGATTTTTCTGAAAGTACAGCTTGACGGTGCCAGTCGGGCCATTGCGCTGTTTGCCGATGATGACTTCGGCCACGTTGGGCTCTTTGCTATCTTTATTGTAGTAATCATCGCGGTAAATGAACATGATGATGTCTGCATCCTGCTCGATGGCGCCGGATTCACGCAGGTCGCTCATCATCGGGCGCTTGTCGGTGCGCTGCTCGACCGAGCGGTTGAGCTGCGACAGCGCAATCACCGGGCACTGCAGCTCTTTGGCCAGCATCTTCAAGCCGCGCGAGATTTCGCCCAACTCGGTGGCCCGGTTGTCGCCACTGGTGCCGCTGCCTGAGCCGCTCATGAGCTGCAAGTAGTCCACCACGATCAGCCCCAGCTTGCCGCAGCTGCGCGCCAGGCGGCGGGCGTTGGCCCGCAGTTCTGAAGGGGTCAGGCCCGGGGTTTCGTCAATGTGCAGCGATACCTGGCGCAACGATTCGATGGCCTCGGACAGGCGCGACCATTCTTCATCGGTCAATTTGCCGGTGCGCAGATTGCCCTGGTTGATGCGGCCAATCGAGCCGACGATACGCACCGCCAGCTGCGCCGCGCCCATTTCCATCGAGAAGATGGCCACGGGCAATTGCTCATGCAGCGCCACGTGCTCCGCAATGTTCACGGCAAACGAGGTCTTGCCCATCGACGGCCGTGCGGCCAGCACCACCAGGTCGCCCGCTTGCAGGCCGCTGGTCATGCGATCCAGATCGGCAAACCCCGTGGGCACGCCGGTGACATCCATGGGGTTGTCGGCCATTTCCTGTACGCGATCGAGCAAATCGACCACCAAGGTATCGAGCGACTGAAAACCCTGCTTCATGCGCGAGCCTTCTTCGCCAATGGCAAAGATTTTTTGCTCCGCTTCGTCCAGGATGCGCTCTACCGGCTTGCCCTGGGGGTTTTGTGCCTGGGTGGCGATTTCATCGCTGGCCGTGAGTAATTTGCGCAAAATCGCCTTCTCGCGCACGATTTCTGCATAGCGGCGAATGTTCGTCGCGCTGGGTACGTACTGGGCCAGTTGGTTGAGGTACACAATGCCACCCACCTCCTGCGCCTTGCCCTGGGCTTGCAGGTGTTCAAACACCGTGATCACATCGGCCGGTTTGCTGTCATTGATCAGCTTGCTCACCGCCATGAAGATCAAGCGGTGCTCGTGGCGGTAAAAGTCACCCTCCGTGAGCAGGTCGCCCACGCGGTCCCAGGCGTTGTTGTCCAGCAGCAGGCCACCCAACACACTTGATTCCGATTCCATCGAAAACTGCGGCAGGCGCAACTGGGCCAAATCCAGGTCGTGGGGCATATCGGCCGACGCAGAAGGTGCAAAAATTTCGGCCTCATCCAGAGGGGGCATCACGGGTTCCATGGGTATCTTTATCAGCAAAAAAGCCGGAAATGGTAGCCCAGTCAAGCAAAACCCTGGCATCCACGGGCCGTCATTTTGCTGCGATGCAGCAAATCTATTGTTGTTGTTCTTGGGGAGCCGCTACACTGAGGCGAATTCCCCGACCCTCATCCTCGCAGACACCTTTTCTAGGAGAAGCCTTCGTGTCCACCAAGCCTGAGAAAACTCAAAAAACCCCCACCGCCAAAGCACTCCCGATCACGACCAGCTGCGCCAACGATCCGGCCACAGAAACACCCAATCCTGCAGTACGCAAAACGCCGCTGGATATCAAGATGCTGGCCGGTCTGGCCAAGATGACCCACTCCCTGTCGCCCATGTCGCTGTCCCTGGCGGGCATCGACTGGGCCGGTCACTTGGCCTTTGCCCCTGGCAAGCGCCTGGAGCTGTTCAGCCTGGGCCTGGAGCAAATGCAACAACTGTGGCAAAACGCCCTGCCCCGGCCTACCGATGCGCCGCAAGCGCCAGCCGCCAAGCCCGATCGCCGTTTTGCCGACCCAGCCTGGCAGCAGTGGCCATTCAACGTGACCAGCCAAGCCTTCTTGAATACCGAAACGTGGTGGAAATCGGCCACCCAGAACCTGCCCGGTGTCTCTAAGCACCACGAAGATGTGGTGTCCTTCATGGCCCGGCAAGGGGTGGACATGCTCTCGCCGGGCAACTACCCACTGACCAACCCCGTGGTGCTACAAAAAACCATGGAAACCGGCGGTGCCAATTTGCAACAGGGCATGCTCAACTTTCTGGACGACCTGGGCCGCACCAGCCAAGGTCTGCCGCCGGCGGGCACCGAGGATTATGTTGTGGGCAAAAACATTGCCGCCACCCCCGGCAAAGTGGTGTACCGCAACCGCTTGATCGAGCTGATCCAGTACAGCCCCACCACCGACAAAGTGCAGCCTGAGCCGGTGCTGATCGTGCCCGCCTGGATCATGAAGTACTACATCCTGGACCTGTCGGCGCACAACTCGCTCATCAAATACATGGTCAGCCAGGGCCACACGGTGTTTTGCATCTCGTGGAAAAACCCCGGTGTGGACGAAGCCACCCTGTGCATGGACGACTACCTGGCCCTGGGTGTAGAGGCCGCGCTGGATGCCATCAATGCCATCGTGCCCAAGCAAAAAGTCCACGCTGCCGGCTACTGCCTGGGCGGCACACTGCTGTCGATCGCCAACGCCGCCATGGCCCGTGACGGGCAGGACCGCCTGGCCTCGATGACGCTGTTTACCGCACAAACTGACTTTACCGAGCCGGGCCAACTGGCGCTGTTCATCGACGACAGCCAACTGGCCATGCTCGAAGCCCAAATGCGCGAAACCGGCTACCTGCAGGCCGGGCAGATGGTAGGGGCCTTCCAGCTACTCAACTCCTACGACATGCTGTGGTCGCGCATGGTCAGCGAATACCTGCTGGGCGAGCGCGGCAAGATGATCGACCTGATGGCCTGGAATGCCGATGCCACGCGCATGCCGGCGCTGATGCATGCCCAGTACCTGCGCCGCCTGTTCCTGAACAACGACCTGGCCGGCGGCCGCTACCCCGTGCGCGGCAAACCGGTGGTGATGGCCGATGTGCGCACCCCCATCTTCTGCGTGGCCACCTACACCGACCACGTGGCGCCCTGGCGCTCGGTGTACAAGCTGCACTACATGACCCCCGCCGAGCTGACCTTTGTGCTCACCAAGGGCGGGCACAACGCCGGCATCGTCAGCGAACCCGGGCGCAAAAACCGCCACTACCAAATCCTCAAGCGCGAAGTGGGCGGCCAGTACCTGTCGCACGAAGACTGGCTGCAGCAGGCCCCGCGCGAAGAAGGCTCGTGGTGGCCCACTTGGAGCAACTGGCTCAAAGAGCGCAGCAGCGGCCCGGCCGTCACTCCCCCCACCCTGGGCAGCAAAGACTACCCCGTGCTGATGGACGCACCGGGCGAATACGTGCTGGAGAAATAACCCCCTGCCCCGTGCATGCGCTCTGCGCATGCGCACGAAGCTTTAGACTGCAGCGCCCGCAAAATCTTCTTTTGTCGGCGCTGTTTTTTTATTTGACGCTATGACCATCCCCTTCACCCCCGAACAACTCGACCACTTGGCCGCGCACTATGGCACCCCGCTGTGGGTGTACGACGCGGCCACCATCCGCGAGCGCATTGCCCAGCTGCAAATTTTTGACACCGTGCGCTTTGCGCAAAAAGCCTGCTCAAACATCCACATCCTGCGCCTGATGCGCGCGCAAGGCGTGAAGGTGGATGCCGTCTCGCGCGGCGAAATTTTGCGGGCGCTGGCCGCGGGCTACCAAGGCGGTGGCGGCCACCCCTCAGACATCGTTTTTACTGCTGATGTGCTCGACCCCAGCACCTTGGCCACCGTGGTGGAGCACCACATTCCTGTCAATGCCGGCTCCATCGACATGCTTGACCAACTGGGCATGTGCAGCCCCGGCCATCCGGTGTGGCTGCGCATCAACCCCGGCTTTGGCCATGGCCACAGCAACAAAACCAACACCGGCGGCGAGCACAGCAAACACGGCATCTGGCACACCGCACTGCCCGCCGCGCTGCAAGCGATCACTGCCAACAAGCTGCAACTGGTGGGCTTGCACATGCACATTGGCTCGGGTGTGGATTACGGCCACCTCGAGCAAGTGTGCGGCGCCATGGTCGATTTGGTGCGCACCGTCCACGCTGCGGGGCACGATCTGCACGCCATTTCAGCGGGCGGCGGCCTATCCATCCCCTACCGCGAAGGCGAAGAGCGCATCAACCCCACCCACTACTTTGGCCTGTGGGACGCTGCCCGCCAACACGCCCAAACCATCGTCGGCCACGCCCTGGGCCTGGAGCTGGAGCCGGGGCGCTTTTTAGTCGCCGAATCGGGCGTGCTGCTGGGCCAGGTGCGGGCGGTAAAAGATGCCGGGCACAACCACTTTGTGCTGGTTGATACCGGGTTTAACGAGCTCATGCGCCCCTCCATGTACGGCAGCTGGCACGGCATGCACATTCAGCGCCCGGGCGACGGCATCCTGCCCAGCGTGCGCGATAGCGTGGTGGCCGGGCCGCTGTGCGAATCGGGCGATGTATTTACCCAGGGCGATGGCGGCATCGTCCTGCCACGCCCCCTGGGCAACGCCCGGGTGGGCGATTTGCTGGTGATTCACAACACCGGGGCCTACGGGGCCAGCATGTCCAGCAACTACAACAGCCGCCCCTTGGCCGCTGAGGTACTGGTCGATGGCGAACACGTGCAACTCATCCGGCGGCGGCAAACGGTGGAAGAGCTCTTGGCGCTAGAGCTATCAATTGAATAGCTTTTACCGCTTTATTAACAAAGGATTTTTATGATTTTTTATAAAAATCCTTTTATTTAAAAGCGGAAGCTGCTCTTTCTTTACACATACTCCCCCTTCGGGTCGCGCCCCATGAGGGCGTGCAGCACCTGCTGGGGGCTGGCCGTGCCATCCAGCAACTGCACCACTGCCATGGCAATGGGCATTTCCACCCCCAGCGCTTGGGCGCGTTGCACCACCGTGCGCGCGCTGTACACCCCTTCGGCCACATGGCCCAGCGATTGCACGGCGGCCTCTTGGCTCAGGCCCTGGGCCAGCAGCAGGCCCACCTTGCGGTTGCGCGACAAATCGCCGGTGGCCGTCAGCAGCAAATCGCCCATGCCGGACAAGCCCATAAAGGTTTCGACCTTGGCCCCCAGTGCCACGCCCAGGCGGGTCATTTCGGCCAACCCCCGGGTGAGCAAGGCCGCGCGGGCGTTCAGGCCCAGGGCCAGGCCATCGCACAGGCCAGCGGCAATGGCCATGACGTTTTTCACGGCACCGCCCACTTCCACGCCCACGATGTCGGCATTGGCATACACGCGCAGCGCCGGGCTGTGAAAAGCCGCTTGCAACGCGGCACGCACGGCGGCATGCGCACTGGCCGCCACCAGGCAGGTGGGCTGGGCACGGGCCACTTCCAGGGCAAAACTGGGGCCGCTCAAAGCGCCGCATTGCAGACCAGGGGCCACTTGGGCGGCCACTTCGTGCGCCATCAGCCCCAGCGCATCGGCGGTGGTGGGCGCTTCAAAGCCTTTGCACAGCCACGCCACCGGGGCCGTGACCTTGGCCTGGGCCAGGGTGTGCAAGGTGGAACGCAGCCCAGCCATGGGCGTGCCAATGATGAGCAAATCGGCCCCAGGCAGCGCTGCCGCCAGGGGGCCACTGACCACGCTGACCCCAGCGGGCAGCACCACATCGGGCAGGTAGCGCGGATTGGTGCGCGTGCTCTGCATGGCCTGCGCCTGCTCGGGCGCGCGGGCCCAGAGGGTCACGCGGTGCCCCCCAGCCGGGCGGGCGGCCGCGCAAGCCATGGCCGTGCCCCAGGCCCCGGCACCAATAACGACGATGTGCATTGCGTCCCCTTTGCCTTGATGGTCTTGATTGCTTAAAGTTGATAGCTGTTAGCGCTTATCTGCATTACCCAAACAGCTTTTTTTATGCATAAATGAAAAAGCCCCATTCAAGGGGCTTGGCGGCAAGGCGGCAGCGTGTTTACTGCAGCTGGCCTGCTTCTTGGGCCTGGGCGGCGGCTTGTTGCTGCTCGTACAGGGCCTGGAAGTTGATTTCGGCCATGTGCACGGGCGGGAAGCCCGCGCGGTTGATGATGTCGGCCACGTTGCCGCGCAGGTAGGGGTAGAGGATTTGCGGGCAGGAGATGCCGATCACGTTGTTCAGCTGCTCTTCGGGAATGCCACGGATTTCAAAAATACCGGCTTGCTTGGCTTCGACCAGGAAAACGGTTTTGTCTTCAATCTTGGTTTGCACGGTCGATTGCACGGCCACTTCGTAGATGCCATCGGCCACCGGGGTGGCTTCCACGGCCAATTGGATGTCCAGACTGGGCTGCTCTTGCTCCAGCAAGATGGCGGGGGAGTTGGGTTGCTCCAGCGACAAGTCTTTCAAATAGACGCGTTGGATTTGAAAGACGGGGGTTACGGCTTGTTCGTCGGACATGAGGAATTTAACAATAAGGGGTAGAAGAAGCGGCCATTATGCCGCCAGGGAAAACCGCGCCAGGGGCTTGGCAGCAGCCCGTGTGGTTTAACTATTGAGCAAAGGCACAAGCCCGCCTTGGGCATCAAGGGCCGCCAAATCATCGTAGCCGCCCACATGGGTGCTACCGATAAAAATTTGTGGCACGGTGCGCCGGCCGGTGCTTTCCATCATGTGGGTGCGGGCGCTGGGGTCTTGGTCGATGCGGATTTCTTCAATCTGCTCCACCCCCCGGGCTTTGAGCAACTGCTTGGCGCGGGTGCAATAGGGGCACACTGCGGTGGTGAACATTTTTACAGCTTGCATGCTGGGGCCTTTCTGCAGAGTCGGTAGGAAAGTCTGGAGGAAGTATTTCAGCTGGGGGCCGTCTAGCTTTTTACAACCGGCAAACTGGCCGCTGCCCAGGCGCGCATGCCACCGGCCAGCACTTCGGGCTGCTCGTAGCCCAGTTTTTTTGCCACCATTTGGGCGCGGGTGGAACGCGGACTGGTGGCGCAGACAAAAATCACGGGCAGTTTTTTGTTCTTCACCACCTGGGGCAAGCGCTCTTCAATCTGTGCCAGGGGGATGTGTTTTGCGTTGGTGATGTGGCCCGCCGCATATTCCTCGGCCTCGCGCACATCCACCATCACCGCCTTGTCGCGGTTAATGCGCTGCACCGCCGCTTGCGGCTGCAAACCCAGGCCCGCACCGCCACGCAGCACCGGCAGCGCCAAACCAATGCCAGAGACCAAGGCCAGCACCAACAAATACCAGTTTTCAATCAAAAAGCTCACAGCAGTCCTTGCCAATCAAGTAAATAAAAAAGGGGGAAGAGAAAAACGGAAAAAAGTGCAAACGATTGCAGCAAAAGGGCCGATTTTAGGCGCTTGCCCGGTGCCGATAGCCGCAGCCAACCAGCCAACGCCCTAGAATGTGCTGTTTACTGCCGGATAGGCGACTTTTGCGCGGATTTGCGCGTGCGGATCGTCTTCTATCGGGCCTGCCTGCTGCTCTCTTTTTTTAAATTTGCCCTGCCATGTACAAACTCGTGCTTATTCGCCACGGCGAATCGACTTGGAACCTTGAAAACCGCTTTACCGGCTGGACCGATGTGGACCTCACGCCCACCGGCGTGTCGCAAGCCATCTCGGCGGGCCAGCTGCTCAAGGCCGAAGGCTTTGAGTTTGATGTGGCCTACACCAGCGTTTTGAAACGCGCCATCCACACCCTGCAATACGCCCTGGACGCAATGGACAGCACCTGGCTGCCCGTGGTCAAAGACTGGCGCTTGAACGAGCGCCACTACGGCGGCCTGCAAGGCCTGAACAAAGCCGAAACCGCCCAGCAATACGGCGCTGAGCAAGTGCTGGTATGGCGGCGCAGCTACGACACCCCGCCCCCGGCGCTGGAGGCGGGCGACCCGCGCAGCGAGCGCGGCGACCGCCGCTATGCCAAGCTGGAGCCGGCGCAGATTCCGCTGACCGAGTGCCTCAAAGACACCGTGGCCCGCGTGGTGCCGTTTTGGCAAGAGGTGCTGGCCCCGCGCATCCAAAGCGGCGAGCGCATTGTGATTGCCGCCCACGGCAACTCGATTCGTGCCTTGGTCAAGTACCTGGACAACATTGCCGACGATGCCATCGTGGGCGTAAACATCCCCAACGGCATCCCGCTGGTGTATGAGCTCGATGCCCGGCTGCAGCCCATCCGCAGCTACTACCTGGGCGATGCCGAAGCCGCCGCCAAAGCGGCTGCCGCCGTGGCCGCGCAAGGCAAAGCCTAAGCTGCCACACTGGTACCCCCCTTCAAAGCTCAACGTTCAAAGGAAGACGCATGGGGCAAAAACTCAAAATCGCCGGCTGGGTTTCGCTGGGCGTGCTCGCTGGGGCGCTGACCACCGTGTCGCTGCAAACCGTGGCACGCGGCGGCATCGCCCCGCTGCCACTGGAAGAGATTCAACAGCTGTCGGCCGTGTTTGGCATCATCAAGACCGACTATGTCGAGCCGGTGAACGATAAAAAGCTGATCACCGATGCCATCTCGGGCATGGTCTCCAGCCTGGATCCGCACTCGCAGTATTTCGATAAAAAGTCGTTCAAAGAATTTCGCGAAGGCACCAGCGGCAAATTCGTGGGCGTGGGCATTGAAATCACCCAAGAAGATGGGCTGATCAAAATTGTCTCGCCCATCGAAGGCTCGCCCGCCGACCGCGCTGGGCTGAAAACCAACGACCTGATCACCAAGATTGACGACACCGCCGTCAAAAGCCTGAGCCTGAACGAAGCCGTCAAGCGCATGCGCGGCGAGCCCAACACCAAGGTGACGCTGACCATTTTGCGCCGTGACGAGGCGCGCAATTTCCCGGTCACCATCACGCGCGAAGAAATCAAAACCCAGTCGGTCAAAGCCAAAATGATCGAACCGGGCTATGGCTGGGTGCGCCTGAGCCAGTTCCAAGAGCGCACGGTGGAGGACTTTGTGCGCAAAGTCACCGAGCTGTACGCGCAAGACCCCAAACTCAAAGGCTTGGTGCTGGATTTGCGCAACGACCCCGGCGGCTTGCTGGATGCGGCCGTGGCCATCTCGGCGGCCTTTTTGCCCCAAGGGGTGACGGTGGTGAGCACCGATGGCCAGCTCGAAGAAAGCAAGGCCGTCTTCAAGGCCGAGCCCCAGTTCTACGCCCGGCGCAGCGGTGATCCGCTGGCCGATCTGCCCGCTGCGCTGAAAAAAGTGCCGCTGGTGGTGCTGGTCAATGAAGGCTCGGCCTCGGCCAGCGAGATCGTCGCCGGGGCCCTGCAAGACCACAAGCGCGCCACCATCATGGGCAGCCAGACCTTTGGCAAGGGCTCGGTACAAACCGTGCGCCCGCTGGGGCCCGATACCGGCATGAAGCTGACCACAGCGCTGTACTACACGCCCAGCGGCAAATCCATCCAGGCCAAAGGCATCGTGCCCGACGTGATGGTGGATGAAACCGCCGAAGGCGACGTGTACGCCGCGCTGCGCATGCGCGAGGCCGATTTGGACAAGCACCTGTCAGTGGATAAGGCCGACGAATCGGTGGCCTTGAGCGCCCGCGAAAAAGCCCGTGAAGAAGCGCGCAAGCGCCTGGAAGAAGACAGCAAAAAGCCGCCCGAGGAGCGCCGCCTGCCCGAGTTTGGCTCGGAGAAAGACTTCCAGCTGCAGCAAGCGCTCAACCAGCTCAAAGGCAAGCCCGTGCTGGTGAGCAAAACCCTGACCGAGCGCGCGCCCGAGAAGAAAGACGACGAGGCCAGCAACGGCGAGGAATAAGCCCGTTGCACACACTAGGTTGATAGCTTTTACCGCTTAAAAATAAAGGGTTTCAGATGGTTTTCTATCTGAAACCCTTTGTTTATCAACGCCAACAACTATGCTTTTATGAATGACGACCAACTTCTGCGCTATTCGCGCCACATTTTGCTCGATGAGATCGGCATCGAAGGGCAAGAGCGCATCTGCGCCGCCCGGGTGCTGATTTTGGGGGCCGGTGGGCTGGGTGCCCCCGCCGCCCTGTACCTGGCCGCCAGCGGCGTGGGCCAGATCACGGTGGTGGATGACGATGCCGTCGATCTGACCAACCTGCAGCGCCAAATTGCCCACACCACCGCCCGCGTGGGCCAGCCCAAAGTGGCCTCGCTGGCCCAGGCCGTGACCGACCTGAACCCCCAAGTGCAGCTGCAGCCCATCGCCCAACGCGCCGATGCCGCCTTGCTCGATGCCCTGCTGCCCGGCATGACCGTGGTGCTGGACTGCTGCGACAACTACCGCACCCGCCACCTGCTGAACGCCGCCTGCGTACGCCACGGCATCCCGCTGGTCAGCGGCGCGGCCATCAAGTTCGATGCGCAAATCACCGTGTTTGACCCGCGCCACAGCGAAGCGCCCTGCTACGCCTGCCTGTTCGACCCCGACGCGCAGTTTCAAGAGGTGCAATGCGCCACCCTGGGCGTGCTCTCGCCGCTGGTGGGCATCATCGGCAGCATGCAAGCGGCCGAGGCGCTGAAACTCATCACCGGCATCGGCCAATCCCTGGCCGGGCGGCTGTTGCTGCTGGATGCCCGCACCATGGAATACAGCCGCATGCACACCGCCAAAAACCCGGAGTGCAAGGTGTGCGGCCCCGCCACGCACGCCGCGCTGTAAACGCCCCTGCCCATGCTGTTTTCTGCCGCAGACTGGCAAGCCATTGCCCTGACCCTGAAGCTGGCCAGCGTCACCACCGTGCTGCTGCTGGTGCTGTGTACCCCGCTGGCCTGGTGGCTGGCGCACACGCCTTCGCGCTGGCGGGCCCCGGTGGGGGCGGTGGTGGCGCTGCCGCTGGTGCTGCCACCCACGGTGATCGGCTTTTACCTGCTGGTGTTCATGGGGCCGCACGGGCCGCTGGGGCAGTTCATGGATGTTTTTGGCTGGCCGCGCCTGCCGTTTACGTTTACGGGGCTGGTGATTGGCTCGCTGGTGTACTCGCTGCCCTTTGCCGTGCAACCGCTGCAACGGGCCTTTGAGGCCCTGGGCCGCCGCCCGCTGGAGGTGGCCGCCACCCTGGGCGCGGGGCGCTGGGATTGTTTTTTTAACGTCGTCCTGCCCCTGGCCCGCCCAGGTTTTATGACAGCCGCCGTGCTGTGCTTTGCCCACACGGTGGGCGAATTTGGCGTGGTGCTGATGCTGGGCGGCAACATCCCCGGCCACACCCGGGTGGTGTCGGTGCAGATTTACGACCACGTCGAGGCCATGGAATACAGCCAAGCCCACGCGCTGGCGTTGGGCATGGTGGTGTTTGCGTTTATCGTGCTGCTGGCCCTGCACTGGCTGCAGCCCAAATCGACGCAGACGGCAGGAGCGGGGCTATGACCCTGCACCTGCGCATCCGGCACCAGCGCCCCAGCTTTGCGCTGGATGTCGCCCTGCAGCTGCCGGCCAGCGGGGTCAGCGCCCTGATTGGCCCCTCGGGCTGCGGCAAAACCAGTTTGCTGCGCTGCATTGCCGGGCTGGAGCGCGGCCAAGGCCAGGTGCGCCTGGGCGAGCAGGTCTGGCAAGACGATGCCACGGGCCAATGGCTGCCCACCCACCGCCGTGCCCTGGGCTATGTGTTTCAAGAGGCCAGCTTGTTTGCCCATTTGAATGTGCAGGGCAATTTGCACTTTGGCCTGCAGCGCACCCCGGTGGCGCGGCGCAAGGTGGCTTTGGACAAGGTGGTCGATTTGCTGGGCATTGGCCATTTGCTGCAACGCCCCTGCGCCACCCTGTCCGGCGGCGAGCGCCAGCGCGTGGCCATTGCCCGGGCGCTGGCCACCAGCCCGCAGCTCTTGCTGATGGACGAGCCCCTGTCCGCCCTGGATGCCGCCCGCAAGGCCGAGGTGCTGCCCTACCTAGAAGCCCTGCCGCGCGAGCTGGCCATTCCCATCCTCTACGTCAGCCACGCCCAAGAAGAAGTGCTGCGCCTGGCCCAGCACATCGTGCAGTTGGCGCACGGCCAGGTCGTGCGCCAAGGCGATGCGGCCACCCTCTTCAACCAGCTGGACCAGGGCTTTGCCGCTAGCAACGCCACCGCCGTGCTGCAAGGGCAGCTGCTGGCCCACCATGCGCAAGACCACCTGAGCGCACTGGGCTTTGCCGGGGGCCAGCTGCTGCTGCCAACCACGCCCGCCCTGGCCAGCCGCCCCCTGGGCAGCGCCGTGCGCCTGACCATTGCTGCCCGCGATGTGAGCCTGAGCCTGCAGCCACTGGCCCACACCAGCCTGCTCAACAGCCTGCCCGCCACCATCACCGGCCTGCGCGAGGATGGCCCAGGCCAGGTGCTGGCCGCCTTGGCCGTGGGCGAGAGCCAATTGCTCGCCCACATCAGCCAGCGCTCGGCCCGGCAACTGGCACTGGCCCCAGGGCAAGCCGTGTTCGCCCACATCAAAGGCGTGGCCTTGGTGCGCTAGGCCGCCCCGGCCCAGGCCCCAGCGCTTGCCCCTATCATGTGCCC
>NZ_JAFNME010000027.1 GCF_017368815.1 Comamonas denitrificans
CCGCCCCGATTGCCCCCGCCAGCCCCGAGGGGGGACTGAGAAACAATTTCAATGACGCCCCACAATCCGACAGCGAGCGCATTGAAGCCATAGAAAAAGAGCTGGAAAAGCGCAAAGAAAACGAAGCGCAAGAAAAAGCCCAACAAAAAAAAGCAGCCGAAGAAAAGGCAGAAAAAGACAAAAAGAAGGAGCAGGAGAAGCAGGAAAATGAAAAGCTTATTACAAAAGCCGATCCACTAGAAAACCAATGGGCATCTGGCAAGGCTGAAATAGATTTTCGCGTCATTATGAAAACCAGCCTTGCAAATACCGAATTAAGTGCAACAGCAGGTTTATTTAAAGGCGGAGTTAATCTCCAGGCTTTCACTTTCAATGCCGCTCTTGCTGGCCCCAAAGCAGAATATAGCTTGAATGCATTGAACCGAAAATTTGATCTTGGCAAAAAATATATATTTAAATTAAAAAATGAAAGCGCACTTATCAAATTAGAGAAAAATAATTTGCACAGTTTGAAATCAACCATGCGCCGCGATCAATCCGAGGTGTACCTGCATGAAAGCAATGGCACCCACACGATTGCTGTTGGGCAGTCGTCTATTACGCTAACCCCGATGGGGATTTTGCTCAAAACACCCAATGTTTTCATTGATAGCGACTTGCACGTTAGTGGTGATGTGATTTTTGAAGGACGGCTTCAAGTGGCAGGAAATACATTTTTAAAAGATTCTGTCAATGTTGGTTCATTGCTTATGGCCAATAGTGCAAGTGCCCAGTCCCTGAACGCCCCTGGTTTATCGGCAGGAAATCTGGTGCTGCCCAATCCCAAACTGCAAGCAGATCAGACTGAATTAACAGTAATAGCAGGGGAGATGGCATTAAAACACGCAGCACAAAGAACCGCCTCATCGGCCAGCAAGGCTGCACTCAGCGCGGAAATTGATACTGCTATCGTTGCAGAAGAAATTCGACAAAAAGCGGCTGATGCAAAGTTCTTCGTACCGCTTTAATATCACCGTAAGAATAAATATATTTTACTTATTCTAAAAACCATCCCCATACCACTCAGGAAGTGCAATGCAGCTTAAATGCGACGGTGCCAGTTTTATTCTGCAAGCGAATACCCGCAGCGGTGGCCGTTATGGCGTGGTACTCACCATCGGGTTGCTGGTGGATGCACAGGGCCAAATCATGCCGGCGAACCAGGCTTGGGCGTGGATCACCGAACGTTTGGGCAAACAGCCCTTGGATTGCGGCTTAAAGAAAAGCCGGGGCAGCTTTGCCGTGCATGGGGCGGCCTATGCCCTGACCGAGGCGCAGCGCCAGGGCATGGCGGTGCGGGCGCGCGTGGGAGGGGTGGAAAAATCGCTGCACGTGTTCCCGCCCCGGTATTGGCACCATGGGGTGCTGGGCTGGTCGGCCGTCCAGGATGGGGCCATCCACAGCGTGCCACTGGTACTGGCCAACGCCTATGGCGGCAGCCAATGGCCAGACAACCCCCAAGGAATGGGCCACGTCAGCGAAGCCGGCGCAGCACACGGTGTGCGCCTTGCGCCCTTGGAGCTCGCCCAGCCGGGCGCGGCCGTCTTGACCCCAGAGCAACGCGCCGCGACCGCCAGCTTTTTACCGCTACCGCCCCAGCACACACAACGGCGGCAGTTTTTGGGCGCGCTGGATGCCGCTTGGGTAGCCCAGCAGGCCCCCTACTTGCCTGCGGGTACCGATCTGCGCTGGTTGGACGAAGTGGCCCAAGACCAATGCCACAGCACCTACTGGCGCGGCAACGAGCCCTGGGAGGTGGTGGGGATGCACCCCAGCCAACCCCAGGTCAGCGGGCATTTGCCGGGTTTGCGCCCCCGGTTGTTTGTGCAGTATGCCGACCCTGCTGTGGCGGCCAGCGAGGCACCGCTGGATCTGGACACCGTCTGGCTGTTTCCCGCCGATGAACAGGTGGTGTTGCTCTACCGCACGCACTTGGCGGTGCAAGATATGGATGGTGCAGATATCGACACCGTGGCCCTGGGGATTGAGCGGGCCAATGAACCTCGCTTAGCGCAACAAGCTTGGCTAGAGCGGCTGCTGCCCAGCGCGGCCCAGCCTGCGCTTGAGCCCCCAGCGCCCGCCGCGCTGGCTGGGCTGGCCGCAGCAGCGCCCGGTGCTGCTGGCGCGGCCGCGCCACCGGATGCAGCGGAGTTGGCCGCCAGTTTGCAAGCGGCCAGTGACCCCTTGTATGACGAGGTGGCGCAAGCCTACGCCGATGGTCTGGCGCAGTCCAAGCGCTTGGCAGACCGCATGGGGCTGCCCTTTGACCCCGAGGCGCATCCCTTTCCACCCAACACCAATTACGCGGCGCTTCTGGCGGCCCCAGCGCTGCCCAGCCAGCCACTGGATGCGGCGGCCATGCGGGCAGAAATTGAAGCCGAAATCGCCCAAGCCATGGACGCGGCACAGCAGCAAGCACGCGACATCCTGGAGCGCATGGGGCTGGAGCCCGAAGCAATGCTGCAGCAAGCGCAGCAAGACATGCTCGCGGCACAGCCCGTGGACCTGCCAGCCACCCTGGCCCGCCTGGATTTACCAGAGCCGCAGCAAACGCAGATGCTGGAGCAATTGTCTGCGGCTGCCGCGCAGGAACGCGCTGTAGAGGCTGAAATTGATTCAAAAATAGGAGCTCTTTCCGCTGCAATAGCAGCAAATAATACAAAATACCTTGATAAAAGTATTGATATTCAAGCGCTTCCAGCTATTGATAAACCTATCACCCGTGAAATTCTGGAGGCACGCTATGCCGCCGGCGAAGGGCTGCAGGATTTACAGCTGCAGGGTTTGGATCTGTCGGGGATTGACCTTCGCCAGGCGGATCTGCAAGGCAGTGTGTTTGAAAATTGCCAGCTCCAAGGGGCCTGCTTAGCGCACAGCCATTTGGCCCGCTGCCAGTTTATCGACTGCGATTTGGGCCATGCCCAGCTTGCCAAGGCCAATCTGTCCCAGGCCCTGCTGCAGCGTGTGGTCTTGCACCAGGCCGTATTGACGGAGGCCGATTTAACCGGAATGCGCGCGCAGGACTGTGACCTGACCGAAATCGACGCGGTATCGGCCAACGGACAAGAGACGCAATGGCAGCAATGCCAGCTGAACCACGCTGCTTTGGAGGGCAGTCAGTTCGGCCGGGCCCGGTTCAACGCCTGCGATTTGCGTGCGGCCCGCTGGGCCCAGGCAGACCTGCAGCGGGCGCAGCTGCAGGCTTGTCAGCTTGGCGCGGCAGATTTGCGGGGTGCCAATCTCAGGGAAGCGGATTTTTCCAATGTGGCCGGGCAGGGCCTGAACCTCAGCGGTGCCAACCTGAGCCACTGGCGCGCAAGCGCGCATTGCACCCTGGAGGCGGCGCTGCTGACGCATGCCGATCTGAGCCAGGCCTGTTTGCAGCATTGCGACCTGAGCGGGGCTGATCTGCGCGGTGCAACTCTGAATGCGGCGCTGCTGCAGCATTGCAACCTCAGTGCCACCCACGGCGCGCAACTGGTGGCTCAAAATGCTTATTTCAGTGACTGCAATTTGAGCAACGCCCAATGGCCAGAGGCAAACTTGCTGGGCAGCCGGCTGCGCAAGGTGTGCCTGGAGCAGGTCGATCTGCGCAGCAGCAACCTGCACGGGTTGCGCAGCGAAGGCGCGAACAGCAAAGAAATTTATCTGAACCACGCTTTAATGACGCGATGCAACCTTCGTGAGGATTTGGCCAGTGGCTAATGCTATGGATTTATCAGCGCTTGAGCAGCAGATTGCCGCAGGTTTTCCCTTGCGCGACCTGTGTTTGACGGAGGGCAACTACCGCGGGGCCAACCTCAGCGGTGCGCGCTTTGAGCGGGTGCATGCCCGTGGTGCCTGCTTTGCCGGGGCCAATCTTGACCATACCCACTGGAAAGATTGCCAGCTTGAGGGCGCTGATTTTTCACACAGCACCGGGCAAGCGTTCACCATGGAGGCGTGCTTTTTGTCAGGTGTGCGCTTGTGCGCTGCTGCCTGGAAGAAGGCGTATTGGCAACACTGCCAGGGCGCAGGGCTGGATTTGACCGGGGCCACATTGCAAAAATGGCATCTTCATGATTGCCACTTGCCTGGCCTGCTGCTGGCCGACGCGGATCTGCGCAAAACCTTGTGGAGCGCTTGCGTTTTAGAGGGGCTGCAAGGGCAGTGCGCACAGCTCAGTGAGGTGCGCATGACCGACTGCCGCCTGGCGCAATCGTCTTTTGCGGCGGCACGCTTGGTTCAGTGCGCCTTTGATGGCTCGGATTTGAACGGGGCAGATTTTGAACGCGTCCACGCCGCCTCGATCTCGTTGTACCAATGCGTGGGTGCGCAGCTGCGTTTTGCGGATGCGGTCTTGGAAGAAGCCATTTTTAGCCAGGCCAGGTTTGAGCAAGCGAACTTTAGCCGTGCCATGCTCAATATGGCCGTGTTGGCGCAAGCACACATGCCCGATGCCAACTTTGCACAGGCGCAGTTGCGTTACGCCGATTGCACCGCTTTCAGCGCCCCGCGCGCCTCATTCGTCGGTGCCGATGTCACCGGCCTGAATGCCCACGCGGCCGATTTCTCCCACGCCAATTGGGCGCAGGCCAATCTGCAAGATATTCAACCCCCCGATACCGAACGCTTGGCCGCCGAGCAATGGCCAAACCCACCTCGCCAAGGAGTTGCACCATGAGCCAACCCAGACACCAACACCCATATCAACACCCGCGCCCGGATGCTGGCGAATCGACCATGCAGTTAAGCAGTGGGCGCGTCATTGCCTTAGAGGGCGAGCGCTTTGGCGTCGTCGGCAGCACGGGGCAGCGCTATTGGCTGGCGGCCGCGTTCAGCTGCTTGGTGCGGCCCGTGGTGGGGGACAAGGTGTTGATCAGCCTGGAAGGGGCGGACGGCTACATCCTGAGTGTGCTGGAGCGCACCATCGCCCAGCCCACCCGCCTGCGCCTGGATGGCGATCTGCAGATCAGCGTGCCCGCAGGCAGCTTGAGCATCGAGGCCCGGGACGGGGTGCATCTGGATGCCGGCCATGCGTTGTTGGTCCAGGCAGACCAAGCAAACGTGGTGCTGCAAAGCGCACAACTGAGCGCCACGGCGGTGCAAGCCAGTGGGCAACGCATGCAGTCCCACTGGCTGCAGCGGCATGACAGTGCGGGGGTACACAGCCAAAAAGCAGCACGCCACCAGGCCGAGTATGGCGATAGCCGTCGGCAGATTCAGGGCCATGAAGAGGTGCTGGCCGGCTCCCTGCGCCAGCGGGTCAAGGACGACTGGAGCGTGCAGGCCAAAAGCCTCGACCTGGATGCGCAGCAGTGCGTCTGCATTGATGGCGATCAGATCAAACTAGGCTGAGGCGCACGATGTACATGCTCAATAACGGGGGCGCCATGGCCATGGCGACGGTGCCCGATGTCTGCAAAACGCCCGCCCCGCCAGCAGGCCCCATTCCCATCCCCTACCCCAATATGGCCGACACCAAAATGGCCGACCCCGGCGGTTTGGTGCCCAAAGTCTTGTTGGACATGAAGCCCGCCATGAATATGTCCAGCAAGGTGCTCATGACCAGTGGCGATGAAGCGGGCGCTGCCGGTGGCGTAGTCTCTGGCAAGATGAAAGGAGAGATGGCCTTCATCAACGGCAGTATGAAGGTCATGGTCGGCGGCAAACCCGCAGTGCGGGTCACTTGCCAGACTTTGCACAATGCCAATAACACCATGGGGACAGTGACCGCACCAAGCCAAGTGAAGGTCATGGTGCTTGGATAAGTGTGTAGTACAGTGGCACCCGCCGATTTAGGGGGCTGTCCGTCAATACGATTGGGTACAAGAATGAACAAGGGATTGATTGCACTGCTGGCGGCATGCACGCTGCTGTTTGGCTGCGCCAGCCAGCGCGTGACGCCAGAACAACAGGCGCTCAATGAGTTGAAGTGGGACTATGCCGAGAACGCCATTGTTCTCAACTTCAGCGCCAGCAAAGATTTGAACCAGTACGCAGGCCAGTCGCACAACCTGTTGGTCGTCATCACCCAATTTGATCAAGCCAATGCGATTGCGCCTTACATCGCTGGCCCGCAGCAGCTCAGTAATTTGCTGTTAATGGAGAGTGCGCCGGCCGGACTGATCAGCCTGACACGGGTGTTTTTGCAGCCTGGGGAGACCAAAACCCTGCGCCTGGCACGTTTAGAAGGCACCAAAATGGTGGGCGTGGCCGCCGGTTATGCGCACTTGGACCCTGCCCGCAGCTTCAAGCTTTACCAAATTGGTGTGGATATGACTTCCAGCGGCCTCTTGAAAAAGACCTGGAAGGCTACGCCCCGCCCCATTGCAATCGACCTGTTGATGGCTGCCGACACGGTGCTGCGAAGCCAGCAAAGCCGCCTCGCCCCTGTCCCTGTGGTTCAACCCAAAGAGGGCGAAGTGCCCCTGCCAGGCACGAATTTGACGCTCGATCATGCCCAGTGACCAGACCCTGCCGCGTCCTTGGCTTGCTTGGCTTTGACGGCGCCCTTCGTACCGAGAACACTATTTATGAACCTTGACCAACCTTTGTACTGGCACCAGGGCTTGTTTTTGCAGCCCCAGCATTTTCAACACAACGATGCCCGCATCGAGCAGCGCATCACCCGGACAACAGAACTGGTGCACCCGCACCCCTGGGGATTGATTTCGCTGCAAGTCAATGAGGCCGCACTGGTGGCCAAGCACTGCCTGATTGACCAACTGTCGGTACGCTTTGCCCAGGGAACGCTGGCCGAATATCCGGGCAATGCCGTGCTGGAGTCCCGCACCCTTGATTTGAGTGAATTTAGCAATGGCCGCACCTTGTATGTGGGGCTGCGGCGCAGCCTGCCGGGGGAGGCCAATGCCCAGGTCTTCGAAAAACTGGCCGATGCCTCCCGCACAGAAGCACGTTTTGCGGTCTTGGCCGATGCAGAGGTGGTGGCCGACCGGATGGGCAATTCGCCAGAGGCCCGGCTGCGGCCCATGTCGTATGTGCTGCGCTTGTTCTGGGAGGATGAGCTGGAGCATTTAAGTGCCTATGAGCTGCTGCCGATTGCGCGTTTGGAGCTCGATGGCGACCGTGCCCGGTACGCAGCGCGTTACACCCCGCCCTGCGTCAATCTTGCTGCTTCGCCCGTGCTCATGCAGACCCTGCGCGAGGTGCGGGATGAGCTGGCCGGGCGGGCCCGCCAGCTTGAGGTTTACAAACAACCGGCAGAATCTCGGCGCGGTGATGTAGATGGCACACACATCAATCGACTGATGGCATTGGCGGTGCTCAACCGCTATGGCCCGCTCTTGACCCATTACCTGGAAACGCCCCAGCTTTCACCCTGGCATCTGTATGGCAGCTTGCGCCAGTTGGTCGGGGAGTTGAGCCTATTTTCCGATCGTTGTGACATGCTGGGCCAAACCCCCGATGGGCGGGCGCTGGTGCCTGCCTATAAGCACGAAGAGGCTGGGGCCGCCATCATTGCGTTGGTGTCACTGATTGCGCAGCAGCTCAACGAAATCACCATTGGCTCTGAGCTGCTGGTGCGCCTGCAAATGCAAGATGGTTTGTACCAAGCACAGCTGCCAGAGGACTTCTTTGGCCCACGCCATCGTTACTTTTTAATGGCACGCAGCGAAGCAGATTCGGGCTTATTGGCTGAAACCTTGCCCTTAGACGGCAAACTTGGTGCGGTCAGTGCTATGGAAAGTTTGATTAATCGGGCACTGCCTGGGGTGGAACTGATTTATCTGCAGGTGCCAGCGCAAGGACTGCCGCGCGTGGCGGGGGCCTTGTATTTCCGTTTGGAGAGCCTGAGCGACGAATGGGAAGCCTTGCAAAAAGAGCGCCAGGCCGCCTTCTTCCTGCCCCAAGCGGTGGATGACTTGGTTCTTGACTTAGTGGTCGTGCGCTCATGAAAACCTTGCGCCTTGCCAACTGTTTTACGCCTATTTTTTCTGCTGCCAAAGCCGGCTTTGCCGACCCAGGGCAGCGCTATGAAAGCCTGGCACCGACCCTTATCGACCTGCTGGAGGCAGCGGCCAACCAGGCCCGCGAATTGAAATTTGCCGAAGCCCAGGTGCGTGAGGCGCAATTTGCCGTCGTCGCCTGGGTGGATGAGGCGGCCATGTCCCACCCCTGGGAAGGGGCCGCGCAATGGCGCAGGGCACCGCTGCAGCGGCATTTTTTTTCCACCACCCGTGCGGGCGTGGAGTTTTTCCAGCGGCTGGAGGCGCTGCCCGAGGCGGCCACCGATGCGCGCGAGGTGTACGCTTTGG
This sequence comes from Comamonas denitrificans, assembly GCF_017368815.1. Taxonomy (GTDB): domain Bacteria; phylum Pseudomonadota; class Gammaproteobacteria; order Burkholderiales; family Burkholderiaceae_C; genus Comamonas; species Comamonas denitrificans. Next base: position 8,298 of record NZ_JAFNME010000027.1, read on the forward strand.
CGCTCTTGAGTGGTTTTCAAGGCCGTTACGCCACCCGCCCTGGTGGGGAGCTGGCACAAGTGCGGCGACTCCTGCTGGAGCGCGTCATGCGAGACCATGCCATGGAGCCATTGGACGCGCACAGCCCGCTGTTTGAGCAGCCCTTGGGAGCCTTGCCGCAGAAGGTGCGCACGGTGCGCCGCCAACTGCCGGCCATTGCGCTGGTGTTAATCGTCGGCATTCCGGCGCTGGTCTTGGCCGGGCTGTACCTCACTTTTGATCTCTCGCTCGCACAAGAAGTCCGTCAGTTACTGGAGGTGCGCTGATGCTAAAAAAAATCGGGCTCTTCTTGCTTTGGGCGCTGCTGCTGGTCGGCGGTGTGCTCGCCCTTTGGGCCTTGGCACTCTTTCAGGATTGGCCGTGGTGGTATGTCCCCCCGATGTTTATTGGGGTGGTGCTGGCTGTGCTCTTGGTGCGCTGGGGAGTACGGCGCTGGTACGCCTGGCGCTTGCGCTCCAAGATGCAAGCGCAGATGCCTCGCCAGCGTGGTGATCAAGCCACCGAGGTCGATCAAGATTGGAACGCTGGTCTTGGGGTGCTGCGCGCATCGCGCCTGAGCCGCATGGGCTCGCCGCTGTACGTGCTGCCCTGGTTCTTGATGCTGGGGCAAAGTGGCAGTGGCCAAAGCAGCCTGATTCCTTTAAGTGGTCTGCCTCCCGCGTTGCGGCCAGGTCACCGCGGTCAAGAGGCCCGCCCAGTAGCCAACACGCTCGATTGGTGGTTCTTAGAGCACGGTATTTTTCTTGAACCCGCCGGGCGCTTGGCCATGCACAGCGATGCCAGTCCAGAATGGCGCCGCTTGCTGTATTGGTTGCTGCGCTCACGCCGACGCGAACCCCTCAATGGGGTGATGCTGGTCATTGATGCCCACAGCCTGCTCACCGAGAGCGAGGAGCACTTGGCCGAGCAAGGTCAAAATCTGCGCTATCGACTCAACGACTTGGTCCAAGTCTTTGGTGCCCGCTTACCGGTGTATTTCATTATCACGGGGGCGCAGGCCATCCCTGGCTTGCTGCAGTGGGGGCAGGCATTAACCCCTGCACAGCGCCAGCAGCCCTTGGGCTTGTTAAGCCAGCAGCGCAGCCAAGGGGCGACAGCCTTCCTGGATGAAGTCTTCACGGGCTTGGCGCAGCGCCTGGCTGATCTGCGCATCAGCCTGGGGGTGCGCGGCTTACCCGACGCGCGAGCGTTCAGCCTGCCCGAGCAGATCACCACCTTGCGCCCGAGGCTGGAAAAATTACTCATCCCAGCCTTCGATGCCAGTCTGTACAGCGAGCCGGCACTGCTTTCGGGTTTGTTTTTCACCGCGAGCACAGAAAATGCCGAAGGGGGGCAAGAAGGTTGGTTTAGCCATGCACTGCTGGCCACACTCTTGCCGGGTCAGCGCTACGCTTACCAACCCATTGACAGCTGGCACCGCTGGCGCCGGCTGATGGTGCATGCCGCCGTGGTCGCCTGGCTGATGGCCGCCGCCGCCGCAGGGACGCTCTTGGTGTATGCCCAGCGCCATACCAGCGAAACACTGGCCGCAGCAGCCAAAGAGCCGCCCAAGATGGCAACCTTCAAAGCAGGCTTGGAAACCGACCTGGATGCCATGCGCCGCTTTCGCCAAGCACTGCTCAATATGATGGAACAACAGCAGCGCGGCTGGCACAAGCTGTTGCCTTTTTCCGGGCATATTGAGGCGCTGCAAGCACAGTACCGCGCTGATTATGTTTTGCTGTTTAACAGTGAAATTCGTGCGCCCCTATTCGATGGCACCCTGTCGCAGAATCTTCGCGATGCTGCCAACCAAGGGGATCCCGATGTCATTGCGGCCTACGCCGAGTTTTTGGTGCGCAGCATCAACTTATTGGATGCCCGACTCAACAACCAACCCATGGACAAGCTGCCCTTGCCCGGGGCCGCGCTGTGGTTGTTGTACCAAAAGTATGGCCCTGCTGCGCCTATCAGCGCAGCCCAAATGGCCACGGTGGGGGCCTCTTACCGCTCTTATCTAGAGTGGCAGTCTGATGTTGCGGCCCTCCAAAACCAACGTGCGGCCTTGCTGGTGCAACTGGACAGCATGGGATTGGAGAACCGTCCACTGTCGTGGCTGACCGCATGGGCGCAGCAGCAAGGCAACCTGCCCCCCATTCGGCTGAGTGAGTATTGGTCGGATATCGACAGTGCCAACCTCAGCCTTTCCGGGGCGCACACCCTGCAAGGCCACCATGCCATCCTGAGCTTTATGGATGAACTGGGCAAAGCCAGCCGGGATCAAGCGCTATGGAAAGAACAGCGCCAACGCTTCTTGGTGCAATACCAAAACGATACCCAAGACGCTTGGTACCGTTTCCTTCAAAACAGTTTGCTCAGTGCGCAGACGCGCCTGAAAACCCATGGTGAGTGGCTAGAGACTTTAAGTGTGGTCGGAACCCCGAATGACCCCTTTCTGAAGCTGCTGCAGCGCAGTGCCGAACGCTTGGCGGTGATTCCGGCCCAAGACCGGACACCTTGGGCCAACCGCGCCGTGGCGATGGCCCGGCTATTGCAGCTGTCCCAGAAAGAGGATCTGACCACCGGTGCCAGCGCACTGAGCAAACTGGAGGTGGCCAATGCGCTGGGGGGCGATATTCTCAAAAACGTGGCCAAGGGTGGCTCGGTACAAGCCGGTGTTGATGTGATGCGCGATGAACTCGCCCAAGCCCAGGCACTGAGCAAGTTCCAGCAATTAATCAAAGGGGTGGTGGCCGATCTGCAAAAAAGCGACGCACAAGCGTTCCAGGTGGCATTGGACACCTGGGGCTATGGCGCAGACCCGGCCGTCAAATCGGCCCCCTTGTGGGAGGCTGCCGATGTGCGCACGCAATTGACCCAAGCCCTCAAAGGCGCAGACCCGCGCGAGGACGTGGTTTGGAGCTTGGTGACCGGCTCGCTGGACTTTGCCATCCGCTACGCCAGCGAAGTGGCCGCCTGCCGGATGCAAAGCGATTGGCATGGACAGGTGCTCAGTGCAATTGACGGGGTACATGATCCGGTCGTGCTCAACGAACTGCTGTATGGCGAGCGCGGGCAGCTGCCGGCATTCATGAATGGACCGATCAAAACCTTTATCCAGCGCGATGCCCGACGCTACAGTGGCCGCCCAGCGCTGGGGGTGCAAATTCCGTTATCGGGGGCGTTTTATGCGTATGTCAGCCGCATTCAACACGCCCAAAGTGACTTGGTCAGCGCCCAGCGCCAAAGCCATGTAGAGCAAGCCACCAAAGAGCAAGCCAAGCTGGCACTGGAAGCAGAGAAAAAAACCCTGGAGGCCGAGCAAACCGCCGCCAAAGAGCAACTGGCGCTGTCCCAGGCCTCTACAGCGGTGGTGGCGCTGACTGCCACACCGCCACAGGTCAATCCAGGTGCGCGCTCTTTACCGCAACAAACCCGGCTGACTTTGCAGTGCAGTGGTCGCTCCACCGTCTTGGATAACTACAACTTTCCGACCAATGCCAGCTTTGTCTGGACGGCTGGGGCGTGTACCGATGTCTCGTTAGAAGTGATTTTTGCCAACTTCAAGCTGACCCGGCACTGGAGCGGTGAGCGTGCGTTTGTGGATTTTTTATCCACGTTTACAGGGGGGGTGCACACTTTTACCGCCAACGATTTTCCCAATCAGCGCCTCTTGATGGAGAGCGAAAATCTGACCCAGCTTCAGATCACGTACCGCCAACAGGGTGAAAAACAGTTGCTGGATAAGTTTCGACAAACCGATGACTTGCAGCTGCAACTCACCCGCATGGGCCAGCGCCTCCAAGCCATCCAGAGTGAATTGACGGCAATGCAAGCCCAGGAGGCTGCACAAAATGTGGCCTTGGCAGCTGCGGGCTCAAAAATTGAGCAGGGGCTAGCCGGCATTCGGCCACCCAACGACATTGCTTGGTGCTGGAGCCCCCCGCGGGCTGAAAAAACAGCCGCACCCAGCAATGCTGCCAAGCCGCATGTGGCCCAACCAACCCGCCAGCGTTGAGAGCGCCCCTAGGCCGCCGCTTTGGCAAAGCGCTGGGCCCCCAGGGCCAGCAGGCCCTCGAACACCAGGTTATCAACCAGCTCAAAGGGGCGCGTCATGCTGGGCACCATCTTCCAGCCTGCGCCACCGGCCATGATGCAGGCTGGCTCCATGCGGCAGTGCAGGTACAGGTGCTGGTACATGCGCTCGACCGCCCCGGCAATGGCGTAGGTGCCGCCGCTGGTCAAGGCATCGCTGGTGTTGGTGGGGAAGGGGGTGACCTGGCCGGTGGGCACATGCAGGCCTGCTGTGCCCGTCTCCAGCGCCCGCAGCATGATGCCGTGGCCGGGAAGGATCAAGCCGCCCAGAAACCGCCCATCGGCATCCAGCGCATCCACCGTTACGGCCGTGCCCACCATCACCACAATCAGCGGGCGCGGGCTGCCGCGTTGCACGATGCGTTGGCGCGCGCCAATCATGGCCACCCAACGATCGGCCCCCAGGCGCAGCGGCTGGTCGTAGCCGTTGGTCACGCCCGCCTCTTGGCTGCTGGGCACGACCCACTGGGGAGCAAAGTCCCAGCCCAGCATCTGGTCGATTTGCTCATGCACCCGCCGCCGGGTGGTTTCGCTGGCCACCGCGCAACCGAGCATGCAGCAGGGCGCAGGCAGACGGCTCCAGGGGCCGTCGGCCAATTGTTCGATTTGCTCTAAAAACTCCGCCCCCTGTGCCAGCAGACTGGCCCCATGGCGGGGTGCGTCGTACATGGCCCACTTCAAGCGGGTGTTGCCGATGTCAATGGCCAGAAATGTCATAAGGCAGGGATTATCAGGATTTTTACCGCCCAGGACAGCGACGGCACAGCGCATTGCACAGGGCGCGGCACTGAATTGTGAAAAAAAGTAGCTATTGCGCCGATGAAAGGACGATTGGCCCGCATCCGCCGGTAAAGTGGTCACTTGTTTCAACACAAGAAGGAGTCTTCCCCATGGGTCTGTTTAGTTTTATCAAAGAAGCCGGTGAAAAACTTTTTGGCGGCAAGCCCGCCCAGGCAGCCACAGCGGCGGCCCCTTCGGCGCAAGACTTGAATGCCCAAGCGGCGCAAGCCATTACCACCTATATCCAAGCTCAAAACCTGGGCCTGGAAGACCTGCAGGTCACGTTTGATGGCAGCGAGGGCAAAGTGACCGTGCGCGGCGTGGCCCCCACCCAAGCGGCCAAAGAAAAAGTCACCCTGTGCTGTGGCAACGTTGCCAGCGTGCAAAGTGTGGACAACGAGATGACGGTCACCCAGCCCGAGCCCGAAGCCCAATACCACGACGTGGTGCGCGGTGACACCTTGAGCGCCATCGCGAAAAAATTCTATGGCGATGCCAACAAGTACCCAGTGATTTTTGAGGCCAACAAGCCCATGCTGACCCACCCGGACAAGATTTACCCGGGTCAAAAACTGCGCATTCCCGCGCTGTAATCGCGCCCTGCCCCCCAGCCAGCCTGATAGGCTGGCTTTTTTTATGGCCGGGGCGCAGACGGGGCTGGGAGGCGGGGCTAGGAGAACGACTCTTCCAGCGCCCCCGGTGCCAGATGGCGCACATCGCCCCAACCAACCAGGCTCAGGCCCTGGGGTGTCCAGAGCAAGCGGTTGATGGCGGTATTGGTCAGCGCCCAGGTGCGCGGCGCTTGCAGGTCTTGCTGGGTGGCCAGGCGGTACAAGATGTCCATCACCCCGCCGTGCGCAATCAGGGCGATTTGCTCACCCACATGCTGCTGGGCCAGGCGCTGCACGGTGGCGGCGATGCGTTCGCGCAGTTGCAGCAGGGATTCGCCGCCACCAGGGAAGACCAAGTGGGGGTCGCGCTTGCGCCAGCGGTGCGAGTCTTCGGGGTGCGATTGCGCCACCTCGGCAAAGGTGCGCCCTTCAAAAACACCAAAACAGCGCTCGCGCAGGCCCGGCTCAGGGTGCAGGGCGGTTTGCGTGCTCGTGGCCAGGGCCTGGGCGGTTTGCCAGGCGCGCTGCAAGTCGCTGCTGTAAATGGCGGCCAAGGTTTCATCGGCCAGCGCCTGGGCCGCCTGCTGGGCCTGGGCTTGGCCCGTGGCGTTCAAGGGAATGTCGGTGTGGCCTTGAATGCGGCCAGTCGCATTCCAGGAGGTTTCGCCGTGCCGAATGGCAATGATGCGGGTTGCGTCCATGGGCAAGAAAAAAAGGGGGTAAAAAAGCGTTTGATTCTCGGGTAAACCCTAGGTGCTTGCAAGCCCCAGAGGAGTGCAGCGGCGAATGCGTGATTTTGCACGCCATTGCAGGCAGAAGGCAGCAGGTTCGTCGCGCATGACTACAAAGTAGCGATCTGCGCTTAATTGTCATTAAGTTTGCGCAAAATTGGGATGATTTGCCGGCATTTGCAGACAAATAAATAGCGCTGATTATTTTGCACTGCTCCCCTGGGCAAGCCTGAAACACTCTCCTACCATCGCCGTCGATTGTTTTTGCTTTGGAGATTGCGATGACTGCTTGGACTTTGTCTGCTATTGAGGATTTGTTTGCCCAGCCGTGGCTGACGGTGCTGCAACGCGCCGTTAGCGTCCACCAGGCCCATTGGCCCCAGCCGGAGGTGGAGCTGGCCACCTTGCTGTCGGTCAAAACCGGCGGCTGCCCGGAAAACTGCGGCTACTGCCCCCAGTCGCAAACTTTTGAGACCGAGGTGAAAGCCAGCAAGCTGCTGCCTGAAAACGAGGTGCTGCAAGCGGCCCAGGCGGCCAAGGTCGCTGGGGCCACCCGCTTTTGCATGGGGGCCGCCTGGCGCAGCCCCAAAGGGCGGGATCTGGAAAAAATGGCCACCATGATCGCCAACGTCAAAGCCCTGGGGCTGGAGACCTGCGCCACGCTGGGCATGCTCTCGCCCGACCAGGCGCAGACCTTGCAGGCGGCCGGGCTGGATTACTACAACCACAACCTCGATACCAGCCCCGCGCATTACGCCCAGGTGGTGACCACGCGCAGCTACCAAGACCGGCTCGACACCCTGAGCGCCGTGCGCCAGGCCGGTATCAAGGTGTGCTGCGGCGGCATCATTGGCCTGGGCGAGCAGCAGGCCGACCGCGCCAGTTTGATTGCCGAACTGGTCAAGCTGCAGCCCGAGTCGGTGCCCATCAACAGCCTGGTGCCCGTGCCCGGCACGGTGCTGGCCAGCAGCGCCCCGGTGGATCCGCTGGATTTTGTGCGGGTGATTGCCATCTGCCGCATCACCATGCCCCGGGCGCGGATTCGCCTGTCGGCCGGCCGCCAGCAATTGGGCGAAGCGGTGCAAGGGCTGTGCTTTTTGGCCGGGGCGAATTCGATTTTTTATGGCGACAAGCTGCTGACCACCGGCAATCCGGACACCCAGGCCGATGATCAATTGCTACAAAAACTAGGGCTGCAAGCGTTTACTGCAAGCCAAAATGAAGGTGTTAGCGCCCCAATTCTGAAGCAGGACGAACGGGAGCTGATCCATTAACAGGAGCAGCCGTCGCCGGCACAGCCCCTGCGGGCGCAGCTGGCGCGGGTGGCGGCAAGGTGGTGTCCACCGGCTGCCAGACCGGCAGCGGCACGCTGGCCGGGGCTTGCGGGGCTGGCGCTTCTGCAGGTGCAGGCAGGAGGGTGACTTGGCGGGGCCCGGTGGGCGGGGCCGGAAACCCGGTCAGGGCGGCATCAAACAGCACCTGCCAGATGGTGTCGTCATTGACGCGCACTTCATCGTACTGGGCCGAGGTTTCGTACACGATGCGCTGGCTTTGCGCATCGCGCAGCACCAGCTTGACGGCCCGCAGATACACCCGGGGCGGGGTGTCCATCATCATCCAGTGCATATTCCAGCCGCTGTACCAGCCACCGCCGTAGCCCAGGCCCCAACCAAAGCGCGGGCCGTAGTAGTACGGATCCCACGTTGGATGCTGGGCGCGGCCTTCGCCGGCCGAGGCACCCACTTGCACCACCAGTTTGGCCTGCTCAGGGCGCGGGGCACGCTGCAAGCCGACCTTGGTCAAGGCCGTGTCGGCGGCCATTTCAATGCGGGCAAAGCTGGCTTGCTGCGCCTGGGAGGGCAGCACCTCCAGCCGGTAGGTGGTCGGCAAGGCCACGCCTTGCATGCTGGCGTAGGACTGCACCTGGCTGGTAATGGCCGCCGGGCCGGTGGCGCAACCGGCCAAGAGCAGCGCACTGGCCAGGGCGGCTGCAGTGAATGCGCGTTGGAACATAGTGATCCCTTTCTGGCCCCGGCGGGGCGCGTTAATTGTCGAGGCTGGTTTCCAGGGTAGAACGGCTGCGCTGGACGACTTGCGGCATCGGCAGGGGCTCATCGTCAAAGGCAATGTCGCCCTGGGGGTCGGCCATGCCGGTGGCCTTGGCGTTTTTAAAGTCGTGCAGCTTGGGGTCCATCATGTGCGTGGTCACCACATGGCCCATGGCGCGGAACATGCTTTCGATGCGGCCGGGGTGTTTTTTCTCCCACTCGCGCAGCATTTCATTAACGGCCACGCGCTGCAGGCCGTCCTGGCTGCCGCACAGATTGCAGGGAATGATGGGGAACTGCTGGTACTCGGCCCAGCTGCGCGTATCGCGCTCGGGCACATAGCACAGGGGGCGAATCACCACATGCTTGCCATCGTCGCTGACCAGCTTGGGCGGCATGCCCTTCATGCGGCCGCCGTAGAACAGGTTGAGCAGCATGGTGGCCAAAATGTCGTCCCGGTGGTGGCCCAGCGCCACCTTGGTGCATTGCAGGCGGTCGGCCACCGAGTACAAAATCGCCCGGCGCAGGCGCGAGCACAGGCTGCAGGTGGTCTTGCCCTCGGGCACCACGCGCTTGACGACGCTGTAGGTGTCCTGGTTTTCGATGTGGTACTCCACGCCAATGCTTTTGAAGTAATCGGGCAGGATGTGCTCCGGAAAGCCCGGCTGCTTCTGGTCGAGATTGACGGCCACGATGTCAAACTTGACCGGGGCGCGTTTTTGCAGCTTGCGCAAAATGTCCAGCAGGGTGTAGCTGTCCTTGCCGCCGGACATGCACACCATGATGCGGTCGCCCTCTTCAATCATGTTGAAGTCGGTAATCGCCCGGCCCACCTCGCGGCACAGGCGTTTTTCCAGTTTGTACGCCTCGCGCTGGGCCTTGGTTCGGCCGCTGGTGGCCGCCTCCGGGGCGGGCATGGCGCTGCTGTCGGTGTCAGAAAAGTCGGCAGCCTCAGCCACCCAGGAGGGAGAAGTATCAGTATTCATACAAGCCAATTTGCGGTAAAAGCGCGGGTACTTGAAACAATTTATTTCATCCCATCAACGCTGCTGAGGCGTGATTTTCCCTGTAATTGAATGCGGTTTGGCCCCCACGGGCATTCCAGCGGAAGATTCGCGGCGCAGGCTAGGCCGCCTCCAGCGTTGATACCACCTCGGGCTAAACCTTATGGCAGCACTCTCCTGGCATTCCTTGAAACTGCGCTTGCCGCTGCTGATTGTGGTTTTGTTTTTAGGGGGTTTATGGGCCTTGGCGGGCTTTGCCAATTACCAGTTGCGCCACGACATGCGCCACCAGATTGAACGCCAACAGCGCTCCGTGGCCGCATTGGCGGCCCAGGCGCTGGAGCACACCTTGCAAGAGCGCCAAGCGATCTTGTTGCGTGTGGCCCGCCACTTTGCCCCGGTGCTGGAGCATGCGCCAGAGCAGCTTAACCGCCCGGCCACAGATTTTCGTGCCTTGCGCCAGCCCTTTGGCGAGGTACTCTCCACCCCGGATTCAACCCAGCTGGGCCTGGTCGTGCTGCAGCAACTGTTCAATGGCGGCACCTTTGTTACCAATGCCCAGGGGCTGGCGCTGACTTCGTTTCCGCCCCACATTTTGCGCACCGGCAATGACTACGGCGGGGAAAGCTTTATTCAAGCGGCCTTGGCCGGACGCAGCGTGGTCAGCGCCCCCTTCATTGAAACCGGCACCCCGGTGGTGGTGCTGGCGGTGCCGATCTGGGGCAGCAGCGGCCAGCCGATTGGGGTGTTGGCGGGGGTGCTGGATTTAAGCCGCCCCAATTTTTTGTCGCGCATTGAACAGCAAGCCTATGGGGAACAAGGCACATTTTTCATCGCCGATGTGGCCACCCAGACCGTGCTGGCCGCCAACCAGCCCCAGCGGGTGATGGAGCGCTTACCGCCGCTGGGCAGCAATCCGGTGGTCGATGCCCTGGCGCAGGGCCAATTTGCCCAGGTGGAGTACGACAACCAGGGCCAAGCCTGGTTGGTTGCTCTGCAGCCCATCACCCAGGCCCACTGGATGGTGGTGATCAGCTTGCCACTGGACGAAGCCCTGGCCCCGATAGACAGCGTAAACCAGACCATCACCCTGGCGGCCGTATTGGTCAGCGTTTTGGCGGCCCTGGCCATTGCCTGGCGGCTGCACCATGAATTGCGCCCGCTGGCGGCCACCACCCGCACCCTGTCGGCCATGGTGCGCAATGGGGGGCGTTTGCAGCGCATCGCCTTGCCAAAGCAAACCGAGGTGCGGGACATGGTGCAGGTCTTCAACCACTTGGTCAGCGAAGTCGAAGCGCGCCAGCAGGCCGAGCGCGAAGCGGCTGCACACATTGACCGCTTGACCTCGACCGATGCCCTCACCGGCCTGCCCAACCGCCAAGCGTTTGTGGACATCCTGGCCCAGGTGCAAGCCCAGTGCGTGGCCGGCCACGGGCTGGGGGCCTTGCTGTATCTGGATGTGGATGACTTCCAGTCCGTCAATGACACCCTGGGGCACGAGGCAGGCGATGCCTTTTTGACCGCCTTGGCCCAGCGCATTCGCCAACTGCTGCCCCCGGGGGCGGTGGTGGCGCGGCCCAGTGGGGATGAGTTTTTGGTGCTGATTTCGCAACTGCCGCCGCAGTGGGGCGATGCGGCTTTGCACACCGAGCGCCTGGCAGCGGCGTTACTGCACGCACTAGAGCAGCCGCTGGCCTTTGCCCATACCACCCAGCACTGCAGCGTGAGCATTGGGATCGTGGTGTTCGGCGGGGCGACCCACGAGCCGCCGATGGAGCTGCTGCGCAAAGTCGATTTGGCGCTGCACCAAGCAAAAAATACCGGCCCGGGCAGCATTTTGTTTTACGAAGCCCAGATGCAAGCCCAGGTGACCACCCGCGCCCGCTTGCAACACGACCTGCGCGAGGCGCTGCAGCAAGAAAGCTTTTGCCTGCACTACCAGCCCCAAATCAATGCCGCTGGGCAGGTGGTGGGGGTGGAGGCCTTGGTGCGCTGGATTTCCAAAAAGCATGGCTTTATCTCGCCCGCAGAATTTATTCCGCTGGCCGAGAAAACCGGCCTCATCCTGCCGCTGGGGCGCTGGATTTTGCACACCGCCTGCACGCAATTGGCGCAGTGGGCACGGCAGCCACAGCGCCAAGGCCTGAGCATGGCGGTGAATGTGAGCGCCGGGCAGTTTCAGCAAAGCAATTTTGTAGAGCAAGTGCGCGAGGTGCTGCAAGAAACCGGGGCACCGGCGCACCAGCTCAAGCTGGAGCTGACCGAAAGCGCCATGGTCGAAGACATGGATGCCGTGGTGGCCCGCATGCAGGCCCTGCGCCAGCTGGGGGTGCGGTTTTCGATTGACGATTTTGGTACCGGCTTTTCCTCGCTGGCCTACCTCAAGCGCCTGCCGCTGGACCAACTCAAGATCGACCAGGGCTTTGTGCGCGACTGCCTAGAAGACCACAACGATGCCAGCATCGCCCAGACGGTGATTGCCCTGGGCCACAGCCTGGGCCTGGAGGTGATTGCCGAAGGGGTCGAAACAGCCGCCCACCAAGCCGCCCTGCAAAGCTGGGGCTGCCGCTTTTTTCAGGGCTACGGCATCAGCAAGCCGCTGCCAGCACAGGCGCTGGAAGCCTTTTTAACCACCCACGCTGCCGTTGCCGCCAGCGCTACCACTGCCCCGCTTCCACCCGGATAGCGACTTCGCAGTCGTCAAAAATCTCCAGCTTGGCGATTTTGATGCGCACACCCAGCACGCCAGGCAGCTGCATCAGGCGCTGGGCGAGTTTGCCGATCAGGCTTTCGAGCAAATTCACGTGCTCGGCCGTGCACTCCTCGATGATGATTTGCCGCACCTTGCGGTAGTCCAGCACGTGCAGGATGTCATCGTCCTGCGGGCGCAGCGCTTGCGGGCCTTGGTTCAGCTCGGCATCGACCTGGATGGGCTGGGGGGCGGTTTTTTCCTGCTCCAAAATGCCCAGGCTGGCCGCAAAGCGCAGGCCGGTAAGGGTCAGGATTTGGTTGCCGGTTTGCGGCACCGAAGAGAGATTTAACATAATGATAGCTGTCAGCGCTTGCTGACGTTGATTTATAGTTGGTTTTCACCCAAAGATTGTCATGATTTAAGCGCCACGCGCTCTACACCGATTGAGGCGCTGTCCGGGTACACATCGGGCTTGCGCGTGGCCACGCGCACGGCCTGCACCGCCGGGTTGGCCAGCAGCTGGGTGGCGATGCGGTCGCACAGGGTTTCTTGCAGCTCGTGGTGCTGGTCGCCCACCACCTGGGCAATCACCGCGCGGATAAAGTCGTAATCCAGCGTGTGCGCAATATCGTCGTGCGCGGCGGCGGCCTGGGCCAGCGGCACGCACAAATCCACATCAAACCACATGCGCTGCGGGGCCTGGCGCTCAAAAGCATGCACGCCAATGCGCACCGGCACCTCGTGGCGGCGCAGGCTCAGTGCCCGGCAGTGCAGCGCCAGGCGGGGGTCCAGGGTGGCAAACGCCAGCAAGATCGAGTTCATAAGGGTGGCTCCTGCGCACCGGCACCGTGCAGGGTGGGCTCAATGGCAAACATCACATCGCGGCCCAGCGGCACCAGATGCTGGCCGTTGTCCACGGGCAGGGTGCAGCCATTCAACGCCGCCGTCTCGGCCACAAACACCGCGCTGGCGGCCACCTGCGCTGGGTCGATGGGCGCTTGCAGCAAATTCACCCGGCTGGCGCGGTCAAAGTTGTCCTGCGTTTGCGGCCCGCTTAAAAACATCAGCCCCGGCGAGATGCCACACACCCGCACCCACGGGGCCAGCGCCTGCGCCTGCAGGGCCACGCTGCGCTCCAGCGCCAGTTTGCTGACGGTGTAGGAAAAATAATCCGGGTTCAGGTTGTGTACCTTTTGATCCAGGATGTGCAGCACGCTGAACCAGCCCGGCGCGGGGCTGGGGTGCTGCTGCGCCCAGGCCAGCAGGCCATTGCCCAGCAAGAGCGGCGTGGCGGTGTTGGTTTGCCAATGCGCCTGCAGGCCCTGGGCCTGGGCGGTGGCGGCGGTATCGGGCTCGAATTGCGAGGCGTTGTTCACCACGCAGCGCAGTGGTTGGCCGCCCAAGGCCATGGCGCAGTCGGCCAACAACTGCTGGGCGGCGTGCGGCTGGGCCAAATCGGCCTGCAGCAGGGTGCATTGCTGGCCTTTGGCCTGCACCAGCGCCTGCACCTGTTGCGCGGCAGCGTGGGAATGGCGGTAGTGCAGCACCACGTTCCAGCCCGCATCGGCAAAGGCCAAGCACAAGGCCTTGCCCAAACGGGCCGCCCCCCCCGTAATCAGCACCCACGAGGGCGGCTGCGGTGGCGGGGCCGCAGCAGAATCGGCGGATAAAAACGGCAGCTTATTCATGAATCACCAAGGGCCAGGGGAAATACGGGTAAAAATCGGCCCGATTATGAACACCTGCGCACCCTCCTCCGCCGAACTCAACCAGCACATTGCCCACGCCATCACGGCCGCCGGTGGCTGGCTGGGGTTTGACCGCTTCATGCACCTGGCGCTGTACGCCCCCGGCTTGGGCTATTACGCCAACGACAGCCTTAAATTGGGCGCGATGCCCGCCGATGGCAGCGACTTTGTGACGGCTCCTGAGCTGTCTTCGCTGTACGGGCAAACGCTGGCCGCCCAGGTGATCGAAGCACTGCAGCACACCGCCACCCATGAAGTGTGGGAATTTGGCGCGGGCAGCGGGGCGCTGGCCGAGCAGGTGCTCACCACCTTGCAGGCGCAGGGCGTGCTGCTGGAGCGCTACACCATCGTCGATGTCTCGGGCAGCCTGCGCCAGCGCCAGCAAGCGCGGCTGGCCGCGTTTGGCGATGTGGTGCAGTGGGCCGACCATTTGCCCCCCGCCATGCATGGCGTGGTGCTGGGCAACGAGGTGCTCGATGCCATGCCCGTGCAGCTGCTGGCCCGCATCGACGGCACTTGGCACGAGCGCGGCGTGGCGCTGGGCGACGGGGGCGCTTTCATGTGGCGCGACCGCCCCACCCCCCTGCGCCCGCCGCTGGAGATCGAGGGCGAACACGATTACGTGACCGAAATCCACCCCCAGGGCGAAGCCTTTATCCGCACCCTGGGCCACCATTTACAGCGCGGCGCGGCGTTTTTCATTGACTACGGTTTTGGCGAGGACGAGTACTACCACCCCCAGCGCTCCATGGGCACCCTGGTCTGCCACCAGCGCCACAAAATGGACAGCGACCCGCTGGCCGACGTGGGCGGCAAGGACATCACCGCCCACGTCAATTTCACCGGCAGCGCCGTCGCAGCGCAGGACGCGGGTTTTGACATCCTGGGCTACACCAGCCAGGGGCACTTTCTGCTGAACTGCGGGTTCACCGCAAAAACCGATGCCCTCACCCTCTCCCAACGGGCGCTGGCGGGCAAGCTGGTGCTGGAGCACGAAATGGGCGAGCTGTTCAAAGTGCTGGGCCTGTGCAAAGGCGTGCCGCCCTGGCCCGCCCTGGGCTTTGCCCACGGCGACCGCACGCACCGGCTGTAAGCCCCCAGGAGCACACCACCATGCTGCTGCGCTGGGCCATCATCGTCTTCATCGTGCTGCTGCTCATCGACAGCACCACCGGCATTCTGGGCAAGTGGCCTAAATTGCCCGGCGACCTGCGTTTTCGGCTGGGGCGATGGACTGTGCGGCTGCCCTTTACCAGCGCTTTGTTGCTGGCGGTGTTGCTGTTGGTGGCCCTCAAATCTCTGGCTTGGCTGGCTCAGCAGCTTTAACCATTAGTTTTGATGGTTTTTAGGGTTGCTGGCCGGGTCTCGCCCCGGCAGGCGACATCCTTTCTTGCACGCGCAAGAAAGGATGCAAAGAAAGCGTGCTGCGCAGCTTTTGCACCGTGAAACTCGCTTCGCGCCCTGCGGGCGCTGCGCTCGGACAACCACGGTGAGTCAGACGGGTAGCGCTCGCTATGTTGAAGACGGTTGCGCTCTTACGGTTGCGCTGTTGAGGAATGACTTCTTCGCTTGCTACGCAGCAAGCGAAGAAGCCACTTTTCAAGCGCATCAAGAAAAAGCGCAGCCGCTGATCAAGCAAGCCCTCACCCATCCATGCTCGCCGTAGCTGTTTGAGCGCAGCGAGTTTTACGGCGGGTATTGAAGCTGCGCAGCACGCCTTCTTTGCTGACTTTCTTGCGCGGGCAAGAAAGCCAGTCGCCCGCCGGGGAGAGACCCGGCCAGCAGCCAACAAATCTAAAAAGAAAGCTGCTACCGCAAGCAAACATTAAGCCTCAAAGAACTAAAGCCCTAAAACTTAATAACCACCAGCGAAACCAGCTCTCTTTTCAGGAAGAACCCCCGGTTTTCAGCCACTGCCCCAACGCCTGCACCCGCACCGCATCCACCGCCTGCCCAATGGCCGCCCCTTTCTTCCCCGCTGCCACGGCCTGCGCCGCAATCGGCCTGGTGGCCACACCCAGCGCCACCGCCAGCGCCTGCGCCAAGCGCCCGCGCTGCGGATAGGCTGCAGCCTCAAACCCCCAGCGCCCCCGCGCATCGCATTCGCAGGCCCACAGCGCCTGGGTAAAGCGCTCGGGCTTGCGCAGCGCGTCGCAGCGCTGCAGCAGGCGCAGCACGGCGGCAGGGGACAAATCCAGGCTGCGGTGGATGTTGCCGTGCTCGGCCGCCACCAGCTCGGCCAGCTCGGAGCACTCTTTGGGCACGCGCCAGCGCTCGCCCACCTGCCGCACCAGTTTGGCGCCGCGCTGCTCGTGGCCAATGTGGCGCGGCAGCACGTCGGCGGGCGTGGTGCCTTTGCCCAGGTCGTGCACCAGGCAGGCCCAGCGCACGGCCAGCGGTGCTTGCTGCTGCACGGCCTGGCCCAGCACCAGCATGGTGTGCAGGCCGGTATCGACCTCGGGGTGGTAATCGGCGCGTTGGGGCACGCCCCACAGGCGGTCCAGCTCGGGCAGCAGCACGGCCAGCGCTCCGCATGCGCGCAGCACGGCAAACATGCGCTCGGGCTGGGCCTGCATCAGCCCCCGGCTGATTTCCTGCCACACCCGCTCGGGCACCAGGTGGGCCACTTCGCCCGCTTGCACCATGGCCTGCATCAGCGCCATGGTTTCGGGGGCCACGCTAAAGTCGGTAAAGCGGGCAGCAAAGCGGGCCACGCGCAGAATGCGCACGGGGTCTTCGGCAAATGCCTCGGTCACATGGCGCAGCACTTTGGCCTGCAGGTCGGCCACACCGTGATAAGGGTCAAAAACGGCCTCAGCGCCCGTCCAACCTGCGGGAGCAGCTATGGCATTAATAGTTAAATCGCGCCGCGCCAGGTCTTCTTCCAGCGTCACATCGGGGCTGGTATAGACGGTAAAGCCCTGGTAGCCGTGGCCGCTTTTGCGTTCGGTGCGGGCCAGGGCGTATTCCTCGTGCGTTTGCGGATGCAAAAAGACGGGAAAGTCCCGCCCCACCGGGGTAAAGCCCTGGGCCACCATGGCTTCGGGGGTGCCGCCCACCACCAGCCAATCACGGTCATGCACCGGCAGGCCGAGCAAGGCATCGCGCACTGCGCCACCAACTTGGTAAATCTTCATGGGCGCGAAGATTAACAGCCAGCGCCGCACAGCGCGGTGGTGTAATCGCCGCCATGCACACACGCGCCTTGGTTTTATTTTCCGGCGGGCAGGACTCGACCACCTGCCTGGCCCACGCCCTGACCCACTACGCCCACGTGGAAACCCTGGGTTTTGACTACGGCCAGCGCCACAGCGTAGAGCTGCAGGCCCGCCAAACGGTGCTGCAGCGCCTGCGCTGGCAGTTCCCCCATTGGGCGGCCCGCCTGGGCCCAGACCATGTGCTGAATGTGGATGTGATCGGGCAGATTGGCGGCTCGTCGCTGACCGAGGATGTGGCCATTGCCATGCAGCAAGATGGCCTGCCCAACACCTTTGTGCCGGGGCGCAACCTGCTGTTCATGACCCTGGCCGGGGCGCTGGCCTACCGCCGGGGGCTGCAGGTGCTGGTGACCGGGGTGAGTGAGGCCGATTTTTCCGGCTACCCCGATTGCCGCGACGACACCATGAAGGCCATGCAGCTGGCGCTGAACCTGGGGCTGGAGCGGCGCCTGCGCATCAGCACCCCACTGATGTGGCGCGACAAGGCGGCGGTGTGGCAATTGGCCTTTGAGCTGGGCGGCCAGGCATTGATTGACCTGATCGTGCAAGACAGCCACACCTGCTACCAAGGCACGCGCACGCCCCATGCCTGGGGCGCGGGCTGCGGGCAGTGCCCGGCGTGCCAGTTGCGCGCCAGTGGTTGGGAGCGTTGGCACCAGCCCCTGCCCCAGCAGGCTGGCCATCCAGCGGGCGCATAAGGCTGCTGGGTTATGGGTTAAGCCGCCGGTGTGCAGCAGGTGGCAATCACCTCGCGCACCAGGGCATCGGGGGCGCTGCGCAGCACCGCTTTGCCCGGGCCATCAATCAGCACAAAGCGGATGTCGCCCGCCTCGGCTTTTTTGTCCACGCGCATATGGCTCAGGTAGGCCCCAGCGTTGTCTTGGGCATCGAGCACCGGGCCCCGCGTGGGCAGTCCGGCGCGTTCAATCAGGCGGGTGAGCCGCGCAACAAAATGCGCATCCACCAGCCCCAGGCGCTGCGACAAGTGCGCGGCCATCACCATGCCAGCGCCCACGCCTTCGCCATGCAGCCAGTGGCCGTAGCCCATGCCGGCCTCGATGGCGTGGCCAAAGGTGTGGCCAAAGTTGAGGATGGCGCGCAGGCCCGATTCTTTCTCGTCCTGCCCCACGACCCAGGCTTTGATCTCCACGCTGCGCTTGACGGCCTGGGCCAGCGCGGCGCGGTCTTGCTGGCGCAGCGCGTCCATGTGCTGCTCCAGCCAGGTAAAAAAAGCCATGTCGGCAATCGGCCCGTATTTGATGACCTCGGCCAGCCCGGCCGACAGCTCTTTGGCCGGCAACGTGGCCAGGCTATCGAGGTCGCACAGCACCAGGCGCGGCTGGTAAAAGGCGCCAATCATGTTTTTGCCCAGCGGGTGGTTGATGGCCGTTTTGCCGCCCACACTGGAATCGACCTGCGACAGCAGCGTGGTCGGAATCTGCACAAACGGCACGCCGCGCATATAGCTGGCGGCGGCAAAGCCGGTCATGTCACCAATCACGCCGCCGCCCAGGGCAAACAGCACGGTTTTGCGGTCACAGCCGTGGCCCAGCAGGTGGTCAAAAATTTGGTTCAGGGTGGCCCAGTCCTTGAACGCCTCGCCATCGGGCAGCACCACTTGGCGCACCTGAGGGTAGTGCGCGGCCAAGGCCGCCTGCAGCTGGGCGGCATACAGCGGGGCCACCGTGGTGTTGGTGACTATCACGGCCTGCGTGGCCTTGGGGCACTGGGCAAAAATGGCGCTGTTCGAGAGCAGGCCGCTGCCAATCAAAATGGGGTAGGAGCGATCGCCCAGGTCAATGCCAACGCGGTGCAAAATTTCAGTCATAGTGGTGGTTTAAAAAGGCAGACTCACGTGCGCAAGCGCAATAAAAATGAATGTGCCACGGTTATGGGTTACGCCCCGCAGCATTTTTTGTATTTTTTACCGCTGCCACAAGAGCACGGGTCGTTGCGGCCCGGTTGCACGCCTTTGACAATCGTTTCTTGCTGCGGGCCCAGGCTGCGCCAGGCTTGGCGCAGGTCGTAGATGCCCCAGATGGCATGGCCAAACGCATCAATGCGCGGTTGGCTGGTAGAGGCGGGGCCGTTCTCATCGTACAGGTTGTGGGCGGGCTTGCCGGTGTCGTCTTCGGTGAGGGCGACGATCTGCTCCAGGGCGTTGTCAATCATCTGCGCCGCTTCTTTGTCGCGTGGCAGGGCCCAGTCGGCCTCCCAGTTTTCCACGGCAAACATAAAGCCCAGCGCCCAAACTTGGGCCAGCGAGGGGATGGGCTCATCGCCAATCTCGGCCTGCTCTTCGGCGCTCATCATCAGCACGGCCCCCCGGGTGTCCAGCACTTCGGGGGAGAAGGCATCGTCCTCCTCCAGGCTGTGGGTGGGGCGGTCCAGCTGGCGCAGGATTTCGGCCAGCCGCGCTTGTGCCAGTTCTAAAAAGCGGGTTTGCTGCGCCTCGGTGCCAAAAACGGGCAGCTGGGGCAGGGGCGCATGGGCCGGCAAAGGCTCGCCATCGCCCAGCAGCATGGGCAGCCATTCGTGTACGCCAATGGGACGGCGGGTGCAGGCGACGGCGGTGAGAAAGCCGTCACAAAACTCCCACTGGGGGACTTCTTCATGGGTTTCGCGCAGCGCGGCGAGCAGGTCGTCCAGCTCTTGCAGGGTGGTTTCGTCCAGTGCGGGGGGGAAGGAAATGGCGGTGGTCATGAGTGAAATTTCAAACGGTATGCATGCCAAGCATGCAGATTTTGGTGGTGAAGGGGCTTGCTGAGGCGGCCAAGGACAGTCAGCCCTGCGTAAGCGCACAATCGCTGCCTTCGCCATGGCAGGCATCGCCAGATGCGCATAACACCATGGCGTGACAGTGCGTTTGGCAGTGTAGCCCGAGCCACTGGATTGTCCCCTCTTGGAGCTTTGTATGTCCGCTGCGTCTGGCCGTTTTCCGGGCCTGTTTCCTATTCGCTATACGGTGCTGGTGCTGTGCGCCGTAGGCACCATCACCGGCCTGGGAGCGGCCCTCGCGTGGGGCGGGTGGTGGTGGCTGCTGCCGCTGGTGCTGGGGGCGCTCAGTGCGGTTGGCGTGCAGGATTTGCGCCAAACGCGCCATGCCGTGCTGCGCAATTACCCGGTGATTGGGCATATGCGTTTTATGCTGGAGTTCATCCGCCCAGAGATTCGCCAGTATTTCATTGAGGGCGACCATGAGAACCTGCCCTTTTCGCGCGCGCAGCGCTCGCTGGTGTACCAGCGCAGCAAGGGCGTGTCCGACAGCCGCCCCTTTGGCACGCTGCTGGATGTGAGCGCCCCAGGCTACGAGTGGGTGAACCACTCCATGGTGCCGACCAAGCTGGCCTCGCAAGATTTTCGGACGTGGATTGGCGGCACGCCGGGCCAGCCTTTACCTGGTGCAGAGGTGTGTACCCAGCCCTACCATGCCAGCGTGTTCAATATTTCGGCCATGAGCTTTGGGGCTTTGTCCGCCAATGCCGTGCTGGCCCTGAACTTGGGCGCACGCACAGGCGGCTTTGCCCATGACACGGGCGAAGGCTCCATCAGCAAATACCACCGCGAGCATGGTGGCGATTTGATCTGGCAAATTGCCTCGGGCTACTTTGGCTGCCGCAACCCCGATGGCACGTTCAGCGATGAAAAATTTGTGGAAAACGCCCGCGATCCACAGGTCAAGATGATTGAGCTCAAGCTCAGCCAAGGGGCCAAGCCCGGCCATGGCGGCATGTTGCTGGGGGCCAAAGTGACCCCGGAAATTGCCGCCGCACGGGGCATTCCGGTGGGGCAAGATTGCATCAGCCCACCGTTTCACAGCGCGTTTTCGACCCCGCTGGAGCTGATGCACTTCATTGGGCGGCTGCGTCGCCTCTCCGGCGGCAAGCCCGTGGGCATCAAGCTGTGCATTGGCCACCCGTGGGAATGGTTTGCCATGGTCAAGGCCATGCTTGAGACCGACATCACCCCTGATTTCATCGTCGTCGATGGGGCCGAGGGCGGCACCGGCGCGGCACCGGTCGAATTCACCGACCACGTGGGCGTGCCGCTGCAAGAGGGGCTGATTCTGGTGCACAACACCCTGGTGGGCGTGAAGCTGCGCGATCGCATCAAGATTGGTGCGGCGGCCAAGGTGATTACCGCCTTTGACATCGCCCGCATGATGGCCCTGGGGGCCGATTGGTGCAATGCGGGGCGGGGCTTCATGCTGGCGCTGGGCTGCATTCAGGCGCAAACCTGCCACACCGGCTTTTGCCCCACGGGGGTGACCACGCAAGACCCGGTGCGCCAAAAAGCCCTGGTTGTGCCCGACAAAGCCATGCGTGTGGCCAACTTTCACCGCAATACCATGCATGCGCTGATGGAGCTGGTGCAAGCTGCAGGCCTGCACGCACCGGGCGAAATCACCGCCCACCACATCGTGCGGCGCATCAACGATGCCGAAGTGCACCTGCTTTCTCAACTTATCATGCAGGTGCGCCCCGGGGCGCTGCTGGGGTCGCTGCACCGCCAGCACCGCGTGTTTCGCCTGTACTGGCCGCTGGCCAAGGCAGACAGCTTTCAGATAGCGCCACCACCCTTGGTGCCCTCCGCACCCAAGCCCTCGTTGGCTGCCCAAGCGGCCCAACGGGCCAAAACAGAAGGGTCGGCGCTGTCCTAGTCTGAAGAATCTGAACAAAGGATCGTGTGTGCCAACTGAGGCAGCGGCAGCGCCCGCACTGGATTTCGCGGCATTTTTAGCCAGTCACGCCCCCCACCAAACGGCGCTGGTGCAGCGCTACCAATGGCAGGGGCACAGCCTGTGGCTGAAACGCGCCGGGCCCGCCCACCCGGCATGGCGCTATCGCGCCCTGGCGTGGGTCTCCCACTGGCTGCAGGTGCCGGCGCTGCAGCCCGTGCCCAATCCCGGCGGCGTGCAGGCCATTGCCACCGAGGTGCAGCGCTTGCAAACCTTGGCGGCCTGCGGCCTGCGCGTGCCCGCCGTGGTGGCGGTGAGTAAGCAGGCCTTTGTCATGCGTGATTTGGGCCAAGCAGGCCAGCCCGTGCAAAGCCTGGGCCATGCGCTGGAACAGGCGGGGACTGCGGCGGCCACCTTGGCGCTGTGGCAGCGTGGCTTGCAGGCCTTGGCGCAAGTGCATGGCCAAGGCCAGTGCCTAAGCCAAGCCTTTGCCCGCAATATGGTGCTCTGCGCCGATGGGGGCATTGGCTTGATTGATTTTGAGGACGACCCCGCCGCCCACCTGCCCTTGCCCCTGTGCCAAGTGCGCGATGTGCTGTGCTATGTGCATTCCACCGCGTGGATTTTGGCCCGCGTTCAGGCCTTGCCCCAGGCCCAGGCGACCTGGCAGCAGGCCCTGGCCCAGTGGTCGCCGCCGGTGCAGCAAGCCTTGGCCGCAACGCAACAGCGCTTGGGCCTGCTGGGCAAACTGCCCCGCTCACGCCGCCTGGGGCGCGATGCCTTGCGGCTGCGCATGGCCTGGGCGTTGTTGGCGGGCAACAATGTCTGAATAAAACCACTGGTTATTTAAAAAAGCTAATAAAAGACAGTAACGCCTTGTAAGCTTCTATGCTTTGGGTGTTGGCATTGCAGAGCTGACGTTTTCTTTTTTGTTGAGGTTGCAAACCATGGCGTCTTTGTGGAATAGCTGGCGAATTACGCACCGTTTTATTGCGGTATTGGCAGCGTTTGTAGTGTCGGTGCTGGTGATTGCGGGCATTGGGTTGGCGGGCATGTCCTCGGCCAGCAAGAGTTTGAAGGCTTTGCACGACGAATCCATGGCCCGCTCGCAACTGGCCAGCGAGTCGGTGGAGCAAACGCTCAACAATCGCATGCAGGTGCTGCTCTCTTTTCAGCACGACCCTAATGGGGAATTGGCCAGCATTCATGACCACCCCATCACAGAGCACTTAGAGGCCATTGCCGCCAACCAAGCCCGTGCCAACGCGATTCACAAACAGCTGGCGGAAGGTAATTTGAGTGCCCAAGAGCGCTCTTTATTGACCGCCGTAGAGGCCGCACGCGCGGCCTGGCAGCCCAAGCTGGCGGCAGCTATTGAGTCCATTCGCAACAATGATTACAGCGCCACCACCATGGCTGCGTTTTTAGCCGCCACCCGTGTGGAAGGCGTGCAGGTACTGAAAACGGCAGAAGCTTTGCGCAGCTACCAAATTGAGCAAGCCAATCTTCACTACCAAGCGGCCGAGGCACGTTATACCCAAGCCTTGTGGATTTTTGCGGCTGCCCTGCTGCTGTTGGTTGTCCCTTCGGTGCTGCTGGCCTTGGCCCTGCTCACACGCTTGAAGGGTGGGTTCATGACCGCCAGTACGGCGCTCAAGCAAATTGCCGACAACGATTTGTCCCACCCCGTGCCCCACAGTGGCACGGATGAAATTGGCTACATGCTGCAGCACTTGGAGGGCATGCGCTCGAACTTGTCGCACGCGGTCGCCAATGTCAAAACCGGGGCGGGGGCCATTGCCAGCGCCTCGGCCCAGGTGGCCGCGGGCACGCTGGACCTGTCCTCGCGCACCGAGCAGCAGGCCAGCGCCCTGGAAGAAACGGCTGCGGCCACGGAAGAGCTCTCCAGCACCGTGCAGCAAAACGCGGACAACGCGGTGCAGGCCAATGAACTGGCCGGTGAGGCACGGCGCATGGCGCAAAACGGGGGCGATATCGTCGGGCAGATGGTCAGCACCATGGCCGAGATCAACCAATCGGCGAAAAAGATTGTGGACATCATCAGCGTGATTGATGGCATTGCCTTCCAAACCAACATCTTGGCGCTGAATGCCGCCGTTGAAGCGGCCCGCGCCGGCGAGCAAGGCCGGGGCTTTGCCGTGGTGGCCGGCGAGGTGCGCTCACTGGCCGGGCGCAGTGCCGAAGCCGCCCGCGAGGTGCAGGCCTTGATCACCGATGCCGTGAGCAAGGCCGAAATGGGCAACGCCCAAGCGGCGCAGGCCGGCACGTCGATGCAAGAAATCGTCAGCGGCATCCAGCGCGTGGCGGGCATCGTCGATGAGATTGCCCTGGCCAGCCGGGAGCAGGCCTCGGGCTTGGCGCAAATCAACCAGGCGGTCAGCCACCTCGATGGCGTAACCCAGCAAAACGCGGCGCTGGTGGAGCAATCCTCGGCCGCAGCTGCCGCCTTGCAGCAGCAGGCCCACCACCTGGCCGAGGTGGCCGACACCTTCCGCCTGGAAGAGCAGGCGGGCTTGCGCCGTCCCGGCTTGACCGCCTTGCGCTAAACAAGAAAGCAAAAACAATAGCGCTTACCGCTCATAAAAACTAAAAATTACTATAAAAATAGCTGCCAGTGCTTGTAAATAAAGCGCTAGCAGCTATTTTTTTATTCTTACTTTCGGGTGTGTTGGTGCGGCGGGGTGGGCTGGGGGCCAACAGCGTTTACGGTCTTTGCCCCGGATCGGTCTTGGCCCCTTGCGCCGCAATGATTTTTTCAAGCTGCCACAAAGCCTGGTAAACCGCTTGCGCCCGCACGCTGCTGCGTGGGCCGTCAAAGTGAAAGCACTGGCTGCGGACCACGCCATCGACCCACCAGCCCAGCCACACGGTGCCCACCGGCTTGTCTGGGCTACCGCCGTCTGGCCCGGCAATGCCGGTGCTGGCCACGGCAATGGGAACCTGGGCGTGCAGGGCCGCGCCGTGCGCCATAGCGCGCACAACCGGCTCGCTGACGGCACCGTGCGTGGCGATCAGTTCGGCCGGTACGCCAAGCAATTGCGTTTTAGCGGCATTGGAATAGGTGACAAAGCCGCGCTCAAACCAGCGGCTGGAGCCAGCGATGTCGGTGCAAGCGGCGGCAATCAAGCCACCGGTGCAGCTTTCGGCGCTGGCCAGCATCCAGCGGCGTTGCTGCAATTGCTGGCCCAGGGTGGTCACCAGGGCGCTCAAGTCTTGGGGGGGGTTGGGGTTGTGGGGCATGGTCACCATAGTCCAAAGTGCCGCCCGGCCGCCAGCACCAGCAGGGTGCAAAAAGCGGCGACCAGGTCGTCAAACATAATCCCCCAGCCACCGCGCCAGCCGCTGCCTTTAAAGCATTGGTCGGCCCAGCGCACGGGGTGGGGCTTGGCCGCATCGAACAGGCGAAACAGCGCAAAGGCCAGCAGCTGCCCGTGCCAGCTGGCCGGGGCCAAGAGCCACAAAATGAGCCACATGGCGACCACTTCATCCCAGACGATGCAGCCCGGGTCATCGCGGCCCAGGTTGCGGGCGGTAATGGTGCAGGCCCACCAGCCGATGGGCAGGGACAGGGCAATCAGCCCCCCCAGCTGCGCGGGGCTGAACACCTGTTGCAGCAACACAAACACCCCCCAGGCCCACAGCGTGCCCGCAGTGCCGGGGGCGATGGGCGAGAGGCCGCTGCCAAAACCCAGCCCCAGCCAATGGGCCGGGTGGCGCAGCATAAAAGCCAGGG
>NZ_JAFNME010000028.1 GCF_017368815.1 Comamonas denitrificans
CGCAGTGGATATGGCGGTATAACCATGAACGCCCAAATATGGCATTGGGCGGCATCACCCCCAGACAGCGGCTGGCCATGGCCGCATAGCTCTACTTCTCAGAGTGATGGTTTATGGGGGGATTACCGGGGGTTTTGCGCAGGAATTTGAGGCTGGAGGACACGCTGGGATCGCTGGTAAAGCAGCGCACTGGAATGCGCTGGCCCAGCTTCTTCCAGCCGTAATAGGCCACCAGCGCCGTGACGATGGCCTCCAGCGTCAGGCCATGCAGCGGGTTGCGGGGTTGGGTGGGGGTTGTCATGTCAAGATCTTGAAAGGCAATGTACTTAGCAAAATGCAATGCAATACATTGATTTTATTGAGTTTTATCGATTCGTTTAGCAACTGCTAAGCACTTGTTAAACACTTTTTAAACACTTTTAAAACGCCCTGTTTTATCTCAACGCAACGTGTAATACGGCTTCCCCTGCGCTGAATTCTTGGTGAGAAAACCTTCTGGTAAGCACCATTTCTTGAAAAGCCGCGACGCCTGCACCTGCGCAGAAGGAGAGTCTCCTAACCCGAGCAACTCCCGTAGCAGGGCATTGTCGATCCGCTGGTGGTCACTCAGGTACTCGCGTACCAGCTCTGCATAGCGCACCGGGTTCAGCCCCCGTGTCCGCGTGTAGGCCGCTTTGCCTTTGATAACCGTGGCGACGCCCTTCGAGAGGTGAAACGTCGCTGCCGAGGTATGCCCTTTGCGCTCCAGCAAATTCAGCGGTGCAGCGCACATGGCCTCTAGCACCGCGCGCGCATCGTCACGCGGCAGCTGCAGCACTTGCGCTGCTTGGCCCACATCCATGAACGATTGGCCCACCAGGGCATCCAGCACCAGCAAATGGTCCAGCGTCACTACTGCTCCTGCGGCATCCAGCCGCGCTGCCACTTGGGCGACGGCGCTGTGGGTTTCGCGGTTGAATAAGCGCAGGGTGACGGTGTAGCCATCGGTCTGGTATTGCGGACGGCGCTTGCCGTACACCAGGGCAGAGCGGAAGATGCGCCGCCGCCCAATGCCCGATGACTCCACCAGCCGCAGCTTTACCAGCGCATTGGCCAGTGTGCGGTTGCGCGGCACCGCCTCGTGCCGCAGGATGTTCTCGGGCGTGATGCCGGCCACAAACCCGCCAGGGCTGGTCACCACCAGCTCTTGGGCTGAATGCCGCACCAAAATCTCGCCAGGGTTCAGATAGTCGCGGTGTGTCAAGGCATTCAGTACCGCTTCGCGTACGCCCTCAATGGGGTACTGCGGAATGCGCAGCTTGAACAGACCCAGCTCAATTTCCCGCTCCGGATTCAGCGGGCCCACAAACACCTGCTCCATGCGCTCCACCGCTTCGAGCAATGGCAAGCGATCAATATCGTTGCGCGCCACCGTGGTCTCGCTGTCGTGCAGCACATAGTGGAACTGCGCCTGGGGGCAACAGCGGGCCAATACCTCCCGGCGCGCAAACAGCAAGACCCCGGTGTGGGTCACTACCCCGTCACGCACAGCCTCCAGGCCTTGCAAAAACTCTAGGTCTGGCAAGTCAAGCAGGCCAGAGGACGGCGCCTTGCTGCGCAGCACCTGGCGGGCACGCTCCAACTGCAAAGGGTCCAGGTCGGACAACGCCA
Organism: Comamonas denitrificans; assembly: GCF_017368815.1. Lineage (GTDB taxonomy): Bacteria > Pseudomonadota > Gammaproteobacteria > Burkholderiales > Burkholderiaceae_C > Comamonas > Comamonas denitrificans. The sequence goes on from NZ_JAFNME010000028.1 coordinate 1,651, forward strand.
CCCCCTGGGCGGGCGCACCGCTCCAGTCCAGCGCCGCGCTGGCCACCTGGGCGCGTTGAAACGCCACGCGATCCAGCGGCATGCAGTTCTTGCCCACCCGCTGCTTGAACAGGCCCGCCGCCGTGCCGTAGGGCTTTTGCTGGCCCTCGGGCACACGCACTATCAACAGCTTGCCTGTGCCCTCGGGCACGGACAACTCCAGCACCTCGGCCTCGATGCCTGGGCGCGTGCCGTCATAAATACCGCGCTTGAACACATCCACATCATGGCCATGCGTGCCCACAATGGCCTGCGCACGGCCCCGCTGCTTGTCGGCCACGCCAAACACCACCACACCCCCGGCAGCATTGGCAAAGCACACCGCGTATTCGCAGGCCACCTTCAAATCTTCCTTGGGGCCCAAGGAAGGCTTGAAGTCCAGAAACTCGCTCTCCAGCGCATCGGCGATAGCGTCATCCAACTGGGCCAGCAGCGCCAGAATGTCTTCATTCGAGGGAATGCTCATGCAGTGGCCTCCGGTGATCGGGGTTGGGCATATTTAAAATTAGAGGAAAATAGGCCTATACCCCTTATGGGACAAGCGCAAGAAGCTATTAAAAGTAAAGCACTCATACTGACAGCGTACCGCCCAAGGCGGCTTCGGTGGCGGCCTGGGCTTCGGGCAGGTGCAGTTGGCCGGAGATTAGGCGGGGGAGCAAGGTGTCGCGCAGGGTGGAGAGGGTTTGGGTTTTGCTCTCGTTAACGGCGATACGCTGTTTCAGCGGTAGCACAAGTTCGTCAAAACCGTTCAATACCGCCACGGATGGAATGACGATGGGTAGGCACGCCAGCTTTGCTCGACCCAATTCGGTCTGCCCGGTAGACCCCTCTCCCATTGCTTCAATTTCAGGCTGTTTGCGGGCCATGAATTGCCCGAGATAGGGCCAACTTAGATCAGACCCTGCACGTACAACCGTAACGTGAGAGTCAACGATGATCTGCTCTGGAAGGCGCAAAACTTGTGCAATGCGACCCAATGTGCCAACGCCTGTGGAGTTCACCAATACATCGCCGACTGCTACTTCTCGACCATCAATTTTGCGCTGTGAGGGGTCATGCCTACGCCCCTTGGAGAAGTCAACAGAGAAGTCTCGAACGCACTTTTGGTTGAGGACAAGGACACCACCAGCTTCAATGTACTTGGGTGACAAACCGCGATTCAGGTAGCCACACACTGAGCCAAGCGTTCCAACCCGCCACCCCCTCGGCACCTCCCCCAACTCCGACGTTTCAAACCCATCGGGAAACAGCGCTGCGGTGGCCTCGTCCATGCCTTCAGGCGTGCGGCCTTCCATCTTGGCGCGCACGGGGTCGAAATCGACGAACCAGGACTTGAACAGGGCCTGGGCGATGGCTTCAAGGGTGGCGTTGGTTTCGCGCAGGAGGGTGATGCGGTCGTCGAGGGCGCCTACGATGCCCGAGATGGCTCGCTGTTCTCTCGGGTAAGGAATCTGCGTTTCTATCGCATTCAACGTTGTCTGATTGATCAACGGCTGGCCGGAGCCGCTGCGCCAGTTATTCAGATTCAGCTGCTTGAGTAGGTAGTACAGAAAGTTAGGATCGTTCTCTCCCTTTGCGGTTGCACGGATTGCGTTATCCGTCACCCAGCAAGCTTCGCGAGAAAAGTGAACCGAACCACAGTAGGAGCCAACGCGCCCAATCACGATCGTGTTCGGCGGGGAGTTGAACTCCCTCGCTTGACCAATTAATCCGTTTGACCCAAATACCGGAACAGGGGCTGCTTCTTCCCGCTCTGGGCTGGTTCGTCCGTTTGCAAAGCTCAGAACTTCTTCAAGTCGTGCGACACGCAACTCAGAACTCATACCCCAGCCCCCCCAGCTTCGCCCGAATCATCGCCACCCGCAGCATCCAGCCCCAACTCCCTCTCCAATTGCTCAATGCTGGGCAGCTGCCCCCGCAGCGCCTCGGGCAGGGTATGGCTGAGGTGGTAGGTCGCAAGGCCCATCGGCTTTTGCATATCGCTCAGGGCGTATTCAGCCACCAGTCGGTCTTTGCTTTTGCACAGCAGCAGGCCAATGGTGGGCTGGTCGCCCTCGCGGCGCAGTTGTTCGTCCACGGCCTTCAGGTAGAAGTTGAGCTTGCCGGCAAACTCAGGCTCAAAGTCCACGGTTTTCAGCTCCACCACCACGTAGCAGTGCAGGCGTGCGTGATAGAAAAGCAGATCCAAGAAGAAGTCGCGCTCGCCCACTTGCAGCGGCACCTGGCGGCCCATGTAGGCAAAGCCTGCGCCCAGTTCCAGCAAAAACTGGGTCACATGCTCGATGAGGGCGGTTTCCAGCTCGCGTTCGGTGTGTTCTGGGGTCAGGGAGAGAAAGTCAAACTGGTACGGGTCTTTGAGCAGTTGCACCGCCAAGTCAGATTGCACGGCGGGCAGGGTCTGGGCAAAGTTGGTAATGGCCTTGCCCTCGCGCTGCCACAGACCGCTTTCGATCTGGTGGGTGAGCACGCTGCGGCTCCAGCCGTAAGTTTGCGTGGCTTGCACGTAGTACAGCGCCTCGTCCGGCTGTTTGCACTTGGTCAGGATGGCGAGGTGATGGCCCCAGGGAATGGCCATCAATTGCGCAACAGGCTGTTGCGCAATTGCTGGTGAGGCATTCCAGAAGCTGTACCAGCGCCGTATCTGCTCCAGATTGCGCTTGGAAAACCCCTTGACCTCAGGAAACTCGCGCATCAAGTCGGCGCTGAGCTGGTTCAAAAAACCGCTTCCCCACGCAAACTGCGTTTGTTTGGCCACCATGTCGGCGCCCAGTTCCCAATAAAACTGCAGCATGGCCGTGTTGACGGCCACCGCCGCCTTGAGCTGTACCTGGCGGTAGCGGGCCTTCAGCTCGACCAGCCACGGGCCATATCCGTCAGCGGGTGCAGTTATTTCAGAACCCATACCCCAGCCCTCCCAGCTTCGCCCGAATCAGCGCATCCAGCTCTGCGCCCTTGGCCATTTGTTCGCCCAGTTTTTCGGTGAGCTTTTGCATCTTGTCGGCAAAGGCTTCGTCGTCGTCTTCCACCGCCTCAGCGCCCACGTAGCGGCCCGGGGTGAGCACATGGCCGTGCTGGGCGATTTCGGCCAGGGGCACGCTGCGGCAAAAACCGGGCTGGTCGTGGTAGTCGGTAATGCTGGCGCCCGTTTCCACCTCGCCACGCCAGGCGGCGACGGTTTCGGCAATGCGGGTGATGGCGGCATCGTCCAGCTCGGCCTGCACGCGGCTGATCATGCGGCCCTGCTTGCGCGCGTCGATAAACAGCACTTCGCCCTTGCGCGTTTTCTGCTTGGCCAGGAACCACAGGCAGGCGGGGATTTGCGTGTTGAAGAACAACTGGCCGGGCAGGGCCACCATGACTTCGACCACGTCGGCATCGACCATGGCGGCGCGGATCACGCCTTCGTTGTTCTGGCTGCTGCTCATGCTGCCGTTGGCCAGCACAATGCCGGCGCGGCCCGTGGGGCGCAGGTGGTGCAGCATGTGCTGCAGCCAGGCGTAGTTGGCGTTGCCTTGCGGGGGCGTGCCATACACCCAGCGCGGGTCGCCCTCTAGGCTGCCGTGCCACCAGTCGCTGATGTTGAAGGGCGGGTTGGCCAGGATGTAGTCAGCGCGCAGGTCGGGGTGCTGGTTGCGGATAAAGGTGTCGCCCGGCTCTTTGCCCAGGTTGAAGTCAATGCCGCGAATGGCCAGGTTCATGGCCGCCAGGCGCCAGGTGGTAGGGTTGGATTCTTGGCCATAAATACTGACATCGCCCGTCCTGCCTCCGTGTGCAGCTATGAATTTTTCTGACTGCACAAACATGCCGCCTGATCCGCAACAGGGGTCATACACCTTGCCCTGGTGCGGGGCCAGCACGGCCACCAGGGTTTTGACAATGCTGGCGGGGGTGTAGAACTGGCCGCCTTTTTTGCCTTCGGCGCTAGCAAATTGGCCAAGAAAGTATTCATAGACTTGGCCCAGCACGTCGCGCGCTTGGCTGGGGCTATCGCCAAAGCCGATGGTGGAAATCAAATCCACCAACTCGCCCAGCTTGCCATCGGGCAATTGGGCGCGGGCGTAGCGCTTGTCCAAAATGCCTTTGAGCTTGGGGTTCTCCAGCTCGATCAGCGCCAGCGCGTCGTCAATGCGTTTGCCAATGTCGGGCTGCTTGGCGCTAGAGCGCAGGTCTTCCCAGCGGGCACCTTCGGGCACCCAGAACACGTTGTCGGCGGTGTAGTAGTCACGGTCTTCGAGTTCGGCGGCAATGTCTTGGCCAGAGGCATCGCCATAGAACAGCTCATCGTCGGGGTCGCGCAGGCGCTGGGTGAGCAGTGCGGTGTGGCCGGTAAAGCTGTCCGAGATGTATTTGATAAAAATCAGGCCCAGCACCAGGTGCTTGTATTCGGCCGCATCCATGTTGGCGCGCAGCTTGTCAGCCGTGGCCCAGAGGGTTTTTTTAATGTCGTCGAGCATGTTGTTACAAAAGTGCCATGGCAAGCCACGGACTATAGGCGACAAAAGCCAGGCGTTAGCTGGGACCAACAACCGCAAACGCTTGGCTGGGGAACGCCCAGAACGATGCCAAGCACGACAAAAAGCCAGACGAAAAAAAACCTGTTTCTCTTGGGGAAAAACAGGTTTTTTTGAATTTTTGGTGGGTCGTAGTGGGATCGAACCACTGGCTTCCACCGTGTGAAGGTGGCACTCTACCGCTGAGTTAACGACCCGGTAGTCGTGGTGGGTGATGCAGGGTTTGAACCTGCGACCCCTGCCGTGTGAAGGCAGTGCTCTACCACTGAGCTAATCACCCTTTTACCGAAACATGCCTGGGGCGCTGTTTGCGGAAAGACAGGATTATGGCACAAATTTAACGCGCTATTTCAGGATTGGGCACTGCGCCAAACTGTTTTTCCGCCACTGGCTTTGTCGATGGCGGCCAAGGTTTCTTCGTGGGCGGCCAACTCTTGGGCACTGGCGGGCAAGACGGGCAGTTGATACTGGCGCAGGTCGATGCGCTGGGCCGGGCTGTCGTGTGCGCTGCCGGACTGGCCATCGTCGCCCAACAGGGCGTGCTGGCCACGCGTCATGTAGATGTAAACATCGGCCAGCAATTGGGCATCGAGCAATGCGCCGTGCAAGGTGCGCCCGCTGTTGTCCACGCCCAGTCGGTCGCACAGGGCATCGAGCGAGTTGCGTTTGCCAGGAAAGAGTTCTTTGGCCAGGGCCAGCGAGTCGGTTACGCCGGCCACAGCGGTTTTCAGTGGGGGCAGGCCCAGCAGGGAAAACTCTTTCTCCAAAAAGCCCATGTCAAACGGTGCGTTGTGGATGATCAGTTGCGCCCCTTGCAGGTAGGCCAGGATGTCGCGGGCTTTTTCAGCAAATTTGGGCTTGTCGCTTAAAAACTGCGTGGTCAAGCCGTGTACGCGCAGGGCATCTTCGTGGCTGTCGCGCTCGGGGTTGAAGTACAGGTGCAGGTTGTTGCCGGTGGGTTTGCGCCCGACCAGCTCAACGCAGCCCAGCTCAATGATCCGATCGCCGTTGTCGGGCGAGAGGCCGGTGGTTTCTGTGTCCAGAACAATGAAACGCTGCATATTTTTTATAGCTTGTTACGCTTTAAATACGGGGTTTCAGATACTTTTAATATCAAAAACAAGGTAAATAAAGCGCAAGCAGCTCCTTTAAATGCGGAAACTTTCACCGCAACCACAACGATCGCGCTCATTGGGGTTGGTGAATTGGAAGCTCTCGTTCAAGCCGTTGCGCACGTAATCAATTTGCGTGCCATCGAGCAAGGCGAGGTGTTCCGGGGCAATCAGCAGCTTGGTGCCGTGCTGCTCAAACACCACGTCTTCGGCCCTGGCTTCATCGGCGTATTCCAGTTGGTAGGCAAAGCCGGAGCAGCCGGTGGTTTTAATCCCCAGCCGCACGCCAATGCCGTGGCCTTGGCGCTGCAGGTAGTTGCTGACGTGGCGAGCTGCACGCTCGGTAACCGTAATCGTTGCCATGGACGACTCTCTCCAAAGAAATAAAAACTAATGATTGACGCGGTGGTGTTGGCGGCAATCGGCCACCGCGCTGCGCACGGCATCTTGCACCAACATGGCACCAAACACCCGCGCGGGTGGTATTTGCAGCGCTTGCACCAAGCGGCTGCTGGTCAGCTGCAGGGCCTCATCCAGGGTTTTGCCGTGTAGCCATTCGGTCATTAACGAGGCGGCGGCAATCGTGGCGGTGTCGCCATAGGCTTGAAAGCGCACGGCCTCGATGCGTTGGGTGCCGATGGGGCATTGCAAGTGCAGTTGCACCACCGCCCCCGTTTCTTGGCTGCCCACACGGCCCACGCCCACCCCAGGGGCCGGGGTGGCCAAGCTGCCCACATTGCGTGGGTGGCGGCTGTGCTCTAAGAGCAAATCACTGTAGTGCTGAGAAGCCATAACTCTTTACCGCCCAACGAAACCTAAACCCGCAGGCACCGCCAGTGGGCTAATGGCTTGCAGCGCTAGCACCGCGCTGCGGATGCAGGCCAGCGCCTGGGCGATGTCGGCCTCGGTGCTAAAGCGCCCGTAGCTGATGCGCAAACTGCTGTGTGCCAAGGGGTGGCTGCGCCCCAAGGCTTGCAGCACATGGCTGGGTTCGATGCTGGCCGAGGTGCAGGCCGAGCCGCTGGACAGCGCGACGGTGTCGCTGACGCGGGTCATGAGCGCTTCGCCCTCAATGCCGGCAAAGCTGAAGTTCAGGTTGTGCGGCACGCGCTGCGTGGCATCGCCGTTGAGCACCACACCGGGCACATCGGCCAAACCTGCCAGCACTTGCTGCTGCAACTGGCGGGCATGGGCGTTGTCGTGCGCCATTTCAAGCTGGGCCAGGCGAAAGGCTTCGCCCATGCCCACGATTTGGTGGGTGGGCAAGGTGCCCGAGCGCAGGCCGCGCTCATGCCCACCGCCATGCATTTGCGCCTGCAGGCGCACGCGCGGCTGGCGGCGCACGTACAGGGCACCGATGCCTTTGGGGCCATAGGTTTTGTGCGAGGCCAGGCTCATCAAATCCACCTGCATGGCCTGCACATCCAGCGCCACTTTGCCCGTGGCCTGGGCCGCATCAACGTGAAACAGCACGCCCTGCTGCCGGCACAGCTGGCCAATGGCGGCGCTGTCGTGTACCACGCCGATTTCGTTGTTCACCGCCATGACGCTGACCAGAATGGTGTCCGGCCGCATGGCCGCTTGCAGCGCGCTTAAATCCACCAGGCCATTGGGTTGCACATCCAGAAAAGTGACGGCAAAGCCTTGCTGCTCTAAGGCCCGCATGGTGTCGAGCACGGCTTTGTGCTCAGTTTTCAGGGTAATAAGGTGGCGACCTTTGTCCTGATAAGCCAGGGCTGCGCCCGTGATGGCCAGGTTATTGGACTCGGTGGCCCCACTCGTCCAAACCACGTCGCGGGCCTGGGCACCAATCAGGGCGGCCACATGGCTGCGGGCCTGCTCGACGGCTTCCTCGGCCTCCCAGCCCCAGGCGTGGGTGTTGGATGCGGGGTTGCCAAAATGCTCGGCCAGCCACGGCACCATGGCCTGCACGACCCGAGGATCGACCGGGGTGGTGGCGGCATAGTCCAAATAGATAGGGCGATTGAACGACGGCACCGAAAGCTCACTCAGGATTTGTTGCTACTAAAAACATTGCCCAGCGCGAACACCGAATTGGGGGCGTTTACGCGAATGGGTTTGACCACGGGGGCCGAAGAAATGGCGCGGCGCACCACCGGCTTGTCTTCGATTTGGATACCGCGTGCCAGCTGGTCATCGACCAGCTTTTGCAAGGTGACGGAGTTTAAAAATTCAACCATGTGGTTGTTCAGGGCCGCCCACAGGTCGTGCGTCATGCAGCGGCCTTGTTCGCCCAGACAGTTTTCTTTGCCGCCACACTGGGTGGCATCAATGGGTTCATCGACCGAGGTGATGATGTCGGTCACCGTAATGTCGGCCGCTTTGCGGGCCAGGGTGTAGCCGCCGCCGGGGCCTCGGGTGGATTCGACCAACTCGTTGCGGCGCAATTTGCCAAACAGTTGCTCTAGATAGGACAGCGAAATTTGCTGGCGCTGGCTGATTGCCGCCAAGGTGACGGGGCCGCTGTTTTGGCGCAGGGCCAGATCAATCATGGCAGTTACGGCAAAACGGCCTTTGGTGGTCAAACGCATGGCAAGCTCCTTTAAAAAATAGAACAAAAACGCCAAAAACAAGTAAGCGGGCCACTCCCAGGTTTCTGTGCAATGGCCCTACTTTCTTATTTCTTGACTAATTTGTAGGACTATAGCACAAAAACCCCTTACCCCAGTCGGACACAGTGCAATAGCCGCTTCCGCCCGCACAGGCCGGGGCCGCGTTTGCGCAGGCTTTAGCCAAGCCCGAGCAGCTGATTTTTCAAGATGGCCAGCTGGTCGCGCAAGCGGGCGGCAGATTCGAACTCCAGGCGTTTGGCCGATTCGAGCATCTCTTTTTCAACGCGCTTGATTTCTTTGGCCAGTTCCACTTCGGACAAGGCGGCCGCAGCCTGCGCCCCAGCGGCGGCGCGGGCCACCTCGCGGCTTTGTTGCTGGGATTTATCGCTGTACACGCCGTCGATCAAATCCTTGACCCGCTTGACGATGGCGGTGGGGACGATGCCGTTGGCCAGGTTGAACGCCGTTTGCTTGGCGCGGCGGCGCTCGGTTTCGTCCATGGCTTTGCGCATGGAATCGGTGATGCGGTCGGCGTACAAAATCGCCTTGCCGTGCAAGTTGCGCGCCGCACGGCCTATGGTTTGAATCAGGCTGCGCTCAGAGCGCAAAAAGCCTTCTTTATCGGCATCCAAAATCGCCACCAACGAGACTTCGGGAATGTCCAGCCCTTCGCGCAGCAGGTTGATGCCCACCAGCACGTCAAACGCTCCCAGGCGCAGGTCGCGGATGATTTCTACGCGCTCGACCGTGTCCACATCCGAGTGCAAATAGCGCACTTTGACGCCGTTTTCGCTCAGGTACTCGGTCAGCTGCTCGGCCATGCGTTTGGTCAGCGTGGTGATCAGCACCCGCTCATGGCAGGCCACGCGCTGGTGAATTTCCTGCAGCACATCATCGACTTGGCTGCTGGCTGGGCGCACTTCAATCTCAGGATCGACCAAGCCGGTGGGGCGCACCAATTGCTCCACCGTCTGGCCACTGTGCTGTTTTTCGTAATCCGCCGGGGTGGCTGAGACAAACACCACCTGGCGCATGCGCTGCTCAAACTCTTCCAGCTTCAAAGGCCGGTTGTCCAGCGCCGACGGCAGGCGAAAGCCATACTCGACCAAGGTGGTTTTGCGCGAGCGGTCGCCGTTGTACATGGCCGAGAGCTGCCCCATCATCTGGTGGCTTTCATCCAAAAACATCAGCGCATCTTTGGGCAGGTAGTCGATCAGCGTGGCCGGTGGCTCGCCCGGTGCCGCGCCAGAAAGGTGGCGCGAATAGTTCTCGATGCCCTTGCAGTGGCCCAGCTCAGAAAGCATTTCCAGGTCAAAGCGGGTGCGCTGCTCCAGGCGCTGGGCCTCTACCAGCTTGCCCGCCTCGACCAGCTCGGCCACACGCTGGCGCAATTCTTCCTTGATGGTTTCCACCGCCCGCAGCACCACATCGCGCGGGGTGACGTAGTGGCTGCTGGGGTACACCGCAAAGCGCGGAATGCGCTGCTGCACCTGGCCGGTGAGCGGGTCAAACAATTGCAGGCCATCGACCTCGTCGTCAAATAGCTCAATGCGGATGGCCAGCTCAGAATGCTCGGCCGGGAACACGTCGATGGTGTCGCCACGCACGCGAAACTTGCCCCGGCTGAAATCGTCGTCGTTGCGCTGGTACTGCATGCGCACCAGCTGGGCGATCAGCTCGCGCTGGGCAATGCGGTCGCCCACGCGCAGCATCAGCACCATCTGGTGGTAGCTCTCGGGCTCGCCAATGCCGTAGATGGCCGAGACGGTGGCCACAATGATCACATCGCGCCGCTCCAGCAGGCTTTTGGTGCAGGACAGGCGCATTTGCTCAATATGCTCGTTGATGGCGCTGTCTTTTTCGATGAACAGATCGCGCTGCGGCACGTAGGCTTCGGGCTGGTAATAGTCGTAATAGCTGACGAAATACTCCACCGCGTTTTGCGGGAAAAACTCGCGAAACTCGCTGTACAACTGCGCCGCCAGCGTCTTGTTGGGCGCAAACACAATCGCCGGGCGGCCCAATTGGGCAATGACGTTGGCCATGGTGAAGGTCTTGCCCGAACCGGTCACGCCCAGCAGGGTCTGAAACGCCTCGCCATCGCGCACGCCTTCGACCAGCTGGGCAATCGCCGTGGGCTGGTCACCTGCGGGCGGATAGGGCTGGAACAGTGCAAACGGGGAATTGTCGAAATGCACGAATTGTCCCGCCGGGGCGGGTGAGGGAGTTTTTTGCATACGGGGAAAACTTTAACAGGCACGCTGCCACAACAGCCATCAGGCCAATAACTCGCACAACATGTCGATATGCGCCTGGCGGTAGTGCGGATCGGGTTCTGCGCCTTCGCCAAACACGGTATGCCACAGCAGTACATGCACGATGGGCGACAGCACCAGCCAGGGGTGGCGGGCCAGCACGGTGTCTTTGCGGCCACTGGCCTCCAGGTTGTGGTGGATCACGGCCATGACCTGCTGGGTGTGCTGCTGGGTGAGCTTTTTCCACTCGTCCACGCGCAGCGGCACGCGCTCGCGCTCGGGAATCAGCAGGCGCACCAGCGTAATCACCTCCGGTGCCAGCAAGGCAGCGTGCAGCCGATCGACCGTCCACTCCGCCACCGCCCGGGTGCCGGCCACCGCCGCCAGTTGCGGCATCTGCGCCCAGTCGGTGCGGTTCAGGCTGCGGTCCAGCAGCGCCTTGAAGATGGCGTCCTTGCTGTCGAAATGGGCATACAGCCCGCCTTTGGACAGGCCGCAGCGCTGGGCAATGTCGTCCATCCGCGCCGCCGTGAAGCCACGGCGAGAGAACTCCTGCAATGCCGCGTCCAGTATCTGCGGCACGCGCTGCGCGGGTGCCAGGCGCAATCTGCGCCTGGGTTGAGTCCTATCGTTGTCCATCATGCCCGGTATTGTCACGCCTCAAAAAGCTCCGTCGGAAAAACCAAGTATGCTATTAGATACCGACTAGTCGGTTATTATTCTGGTTTGAGCCATGCACAACTTCCCGACCCTTAGCGCACAGCACGGCTGTGCCCCCTCCCCCCGCCGCAAGGGCCTGTCTGCCTGGCTGGCCCGCAGCTTGCCGCCCCTGGCATGCAGCCTGGTTCTGGCCGGCTGCACCAGCCTGGCCCCGGTCTACGAGCGCCCCACCACCGCCCTGCCCGCGCAATTTGCGGACAGCCGCCCGGTGCAGGCCAGCGACGTGAACCAACTGGCCTGGCGCGACTACTTCCGTCACCCCGAGTTGCAGACACTGATCGAACACGCCCTGCAGCACAACCGCGACCTGCAGGCCGCCATGCTGCAGGTCGCGCAAGCCCGCGCGGCCTACGGCATCGCCCGGGCCGAACGCAGCCCTGCCGTCGGCCTGGGACTGGAATCGCAACGGGCGCAGGTGCCGGGGGATTTGAATATCAGCGGCCAGCCGGTGATCTCCAGCCAGCACCAGCTGGGCGTGGGCTTCACCAGCTGGGAACTGGATGTGTGGGGCCGCGTGCGCAGCATGAACGAAGCGACCCTGCACAGCTACTGGGCCAGCGCCGAAGGCCAACGCGCCGCCCACCTGCTGCTGGTGGCCCAGGTGGCCGATGGCTGGCTGGCCGTGCGCGAGCTGGACTGGCGGATTCACCTCGCCGAACAGGCCCTGGCCACCCGCGCCGAAGCGCGGCGCGTGTTTGCCCGCCGGGTGGAGGTGGGATCGTCCTCGCGCCTCGATTTCGTCCAGGTGGAACTGCTGTGGCAGCAGGCCGGCACCCTGGTCGCCCAATTGCGGTTGCAGCGCAGCACCCAGCTGCACGCCCTGGGCCTGCTGGTCGGGCAGCCCGATCTGGCACTGCCGCCCAGCCCCCAACCGCTGGCAGAACTGCTGCCGCTGGCCCCCCTGGCCCCGGGCCTGCCTGCGCAACTGCTGGAAAACCGGCCCGACATCCTGGCCGCCGAACACCAGTTGCAGGCGGCCAACGCCCGCATCGGCGCGGCGCGGGCGATGTATTTCCCGCGCATTGCCCTCACCGCCCTGGGCGGTACGGCCAGCGCCGAGCTGGACGGCCTGTTCACCGCCGGCAGCCGCGCCTGGACGTTTGCGCCCAGCATCGCCCTGCCGCTGTTCGACGGCGGGCGGCGCAAGGCCAATGTGCAGTTGAGCGAAGTGCAGCGCGAGCAAGCCGTGAACCACTACCAGCGCACCATTGAAGCCGCCTTCCGCGACGTAGCCGATGCTCTGGCGGCCACCCAGTGGCTGGACACGCAACTGCACAGCCTGCAGGCCACCGAAGCCACCCTGACCGAACGCGCCCGCCTGGCCCGGCGGCGCTATGACGCGGGAGCCACGCGCTACTTCGAGGTGCTGGATGCCGAGCGCGACCTGCTCGCCGCCCAGCAGCAGGTGGTGCAGGCCGAGCGGGCCCTGCACAGCGCCCGCCTGCAGCTCTACACCGCCCTGGGCGGCGGCAGCGCCCAGTTGCCCCCGCCCACCGCTGATTAAAAAAGAGAACATTCCGGAAAGCACACCATGGACGCACGTATCAAAAAATGGATCGCCCCCGCCGCGATTGCGCTGATCGCCGCAGCCGCCTACTTTGCCTGGAACGCCAGCCGCGACAGCGGCCCGGGCGCGGGTTTCGTTCAGGGCAATGGCCGCATCGAAGCCACCGAGATCGACATCGCCACCAAACTGCCCGGCCGCCTGGCCGAAGTGCTAGCCGCCGAAGGCGACTTCGTCCAGGCCGGTACAGCCCTGGCCCGCATGGACGTGGCCGCCCTGCAGGCCCAGCGCAGCGAAGCCGTGGCCCGCCACGCCCAGGCGCAGCACGGCGTGGCCACCGCCCACGCCCAGGTGGCGCTGCGCGAGAGCGACCTGCGGGCCACCCAGGCGCAAGTGGCCCTGCGCGAGAGCGAGCTGGATGCCGCCCAGCGCCGCCTGGCCCGCTCCACCGAGCTGGCCCGCGACGGCGCATCCTCCCAGCAGGAGCTGGACGACGACCGCGCCCGCCAGCGCAGCGCCCAGGCGGGCGTGACCGCCTCCAAGGCACAGGTGGACGCTGCCCGCGCCGCCATCCAGGCGGCCCGCACCCAGGTCACCGGTGCCCAAGCCCAGGTCGCCGCCGCGCAGGCCAGCATCGAGCGCATCGATGCCGACCTGCACGACGCCACCCTGACCGCCCCGCGCGATGGCCGGGTGCAGTTCCGCATCGCCCAGGAGGGCGAGGTGCTGGGGGCCGGGGGCCGGGTGCTGAACCTGGTCGATCTGTCCGACGTCTACATGACCTTCTTCCTGCCGGAAACCGCCGCCGGGCGCGTGGCCATCGGCAGCGAGGCCCGCATCATCCTGGACGCTGCGCCGCACATCGTCATCCCGGCCACGATCAGCTTTGTCTCGGCCACTGCGCAGTTCACGCCCAAAACGGTGGAAACCGCCAGCGAACGCCAAAAGCTCATGTTCCGCGTGCGGGCGCAGATTGACCGCGAACTGCTCGCCCGCCACCTGCAACAGGTCAAGACCGGCCTGCCCGGCGTGACCTGGGTGAAGCTGGACGCCAGCACCCCCTGGCCCGCCACCCTGCAACCCAACGTGCCGCAGTAAACGCCATGGCAGAAACTGTCGTCCGCCTGACCGATGTCGCCCTGCGCTATGGCGACACGCACGCCCTGGCCGGCATCACGCTGGACATCCCCGCCGGGCGCATGGTCGGCCTGATCGGCCCCGACGGCGTGGGCAAATCCAGCCTGCTGGCGCTGATCGCCGGGGCCCGCATCATCCAGCACGGCCAGGTCGAAGTGCTGGGCAGCGACATGGCCCAGCGCCGCCACCGCAACGCCATCCTGCCGCGCGTGGCCTACATGCCGCAGGGGCTGGGGCGCAACCTCTACCCCACCCTGTCGGTGGAGGAAAACCTGCAATTCTTCGCCCGCCTGTTCGGCCACGACGCTGCCGAGCGCCGCCGCCGCATCGACGACCTGACCCAGGCCACCGGGCTGCAAAAATTCCTGGCCCGCCCGGCCGGCAAGCTCTCCGGCGGCATGAAGCAAAAGCTCGGCCTGTGCTGCGCCCTGATCCACGACCCCGACCTGCTCATCCTGGACGAGCCGACCACCGGCGTCGACCCGCTGGCCCGCGCCCAGTTCTGGGACCTGATCGCCCGCATCCGCACCACCCGCCCCGGCATGAGCGTGCTGGTCGCCACCGCCTACATGGACGAAGCCCAGCGCTTCGACTGGCTGGTGGCCATGGACGCAGGCCAGGTGCTGGCCACCGGCACGCCCGCCGCGCTGCTGGCGCAGACCGGCACGCAGCACCTGGAGGCCGCCTTCATCGCCCTGCTGCCCGCCGAGAAAAAACGCGGCCATGCCGAGGTCGTCATCCCGCCGCTGCAGGCGCACGCCGACGACATCGCCATCGAGGCGCGTGACCTGACCATGCGCTTCGGCGACTTCGTGGCCGTCGATCACGTCAATTTCCGCATCCGGCGCGGGGAGATTTTCGGCTTCCTCGGCTCCAACGGCTGCGGCAAGTCCACCACCATGAAGATGCTCACCGGGCTGATGCCGGCCAGCGAGGGGCAGGCCTGGCTGTTCGGCAATCTGGTCAACCCGCACGACATCGCCACGCGGCGGCGCGTGGGCTATATGTCGCAGGCCTTCTCGCTGTACGGGGAGCTGACGGTGCGGCAAAACCTGGTGCTGCACGCCCAGCTCTTTCACGTCCCCGAAGCGGACGTGAAAGAGCGCGTGCAGGAAATGCTGGAGCGCTTTGGCCTGCAGGGCGAGGCCGAAGCCCTGCCCGAGCGCCTGCCCCTGGGCCTGCGCCAGCGCCTGTCGCTGGCCGTGGCCATGGTGCACCGGCCCGAGCTGCTCATCCTGGACGAGCCGACCTCGGGCGTCGATCCCGTGGCACGCGACCAGTTCTGGCAACTGCTGGTGGAACTGTCGCGCCGCGACCAGGTGACGATCTTCATCTCCACCCACTTCATGAACGAGGCCGAGCGGTGCGACCGCATGTCCATGATGCACGCCGGCCGGGTGCTCGACAGCGATGCCCCCGCTGCCCTGGTAGCCAAGCGCGGCGCGGCCACGCTGGAAGAAGCCTTCATCGGCTATCTGCTGCAAGCCTCGGGTGAAACCGCGCCCCCGGCAGCGGAAGCATCAACAAACATAGCTTCTTCCGCTGACAAACAAAACAATTCAAATATAAAACACCATGAAAACATTTCTGAATCAGCGGAATTAGCAACTGAATCAATAGCGAACCGCCCCGCCACCCCGGCGTTCAGCCTGCAACGCCTGTGGAGCTACGTCTGGCGCGAAACCCTGGAGCTGCAACGCGACCCGGTGCGGGCCACGCTGGCGCTGGTCGGCTCGCTGGTGCTGATGGTGGTGATCGGCCTGGGCATCAACATGGACGTGGAAAGCCTGCGCTTTGCCGTGCTCGACCACGACCAGACCAGCATCAGCCGCAGCTATGCGCAAAGCCTGTCCGGCTCGCGCTACTTCACCGAACGGGCACCGCTGGCCAGCTACGACGAACTCGACCAGCGGATGCGCAGCGGCGAGCTGTCGCTGGCGCTGGAAATTCCCCCCGGCTTCGGCCGCACCGTGCTGGCGGGCCAGCCCGCCGCCATCGGCGCCTGGTTCGACGGGGCCATGCCCCAGCGCGGAGAGACGGTGAGCGGCTACGTGCAAGGCATCCACCAGCACTGGCTGGCCGAGCAGGCGCGGGAGCGCACCGGCCTGAAGCTGGGCAGCAACGTGGCGGTAGAGACGCGCTTTCGCTACAACCCGGACGTGAAAAGCCTGCCCGCCATGGCCCCGGCGGTCATGCCCATGCTGCTGCTCATGCTGCCCGCCATGCTCACCGCCCTGGCCGTGGTGCGCGAGAAGGAGCTGGGCTCCATCCTCAACCTCTACACCACCCCGGTGACGCGCGTGGAATTCCTGCTGGGCAAGCAACTGCCCTACGTGCTGCTGGCCATGCTCAACTACCTGCTGATGTGCGCCCTGGCGGTGTTCGCCTTCGGCGTGCCGATCACCGGCAGCTTTGCCACCCTCACCCTGGCGGCGCTGCTGTTTTCCATCATCGCCACCGGCATGGGGCTGCTGGCCTCGGCCGTCACGCGCAGCCAGATTGCGGCCATGTTCTTCGCCCTGATCGGCACCATCATCCCGGCCTCGCAATTCTCCGGGCTGACCGACCCGGTGTCGTCCCTGGAGGGCGTGGGCCGCTGGGTGGGCGAGATTTATCCGGCCACCCACATGTTCGCCATCAGCCGGGGCGTGTTCAGCAAGGCGCTCACCCTGGGCGACCTGACGGCGGCCTTCACCGCGCTGGCGCTGGCCATCCCCGTCATCATGGGCATCGCCATCTGGGCGCTGCCCAAGCAAGAGCGCTGAACGGAAAAAGGAATACCGATGCTGCTCACCCTCAAAAACATCTGGCGCCTGGGCATCAAGGAGCTGTGGAGCCTGTGGCGCGACCCGGTGATGCTGATCCTCATCGTCTACACCTTCACCGCCTCGGTCTACACCGCCGCCTCGGCCATGCCCGAGACGCTGCACCACGCGCCCATCGCCATCGTCGATGAAGACCACTCGCCCCTGTCGCAGCGCATCGCCTCGGCGTTCTACCCGCCGCACTTCATGCCACCGCAACTGCTGTCCTGGCAGGCGGTGGATGCGGGCATGGACGCGGGCGACTTCACCTTCGCCCTGACCATTCCGCCCAACTTCCAGCGCGACGTGCTGGCGGGCAAGAACGCCACCCTGCAACTGAACGTGGACGCCACGCGCATGAGCCAGGCCTTCAGCGGCAGCGGCTACATCCAGCAGATCGCCCTGGCCGAGGTGCGCGAATTCACCCAGCGCTACCGCGCCGCCACCGCCCTGCCCGTGGCGCTGGAGCTGCGGGCCCGCTTCAACCCGGGGCTGAACAAGATCTGGTTCGGGGCGCTGATGCAGATCATCAACAACGTGACCATGCTCTCCATCATCCTCACCGGCGCAGCGCTGATCCGCGAGCGCGAGCACGGCACCATCGAACACCTGCTGGTCATGCCTGTCACGCCCACGCAGATCATGCTGGCCAAGGTCTGGTCGATGGGCGCAGTGGTGCTGCTGGCCGCCGGCATCTCCCTGCACCTCGTGGTGCGCGGGCTGCTGCAGGTACCCGTCGAGGGCAGCATCCCCCTGTTCATGGCCGGGGCGGCGCTGTGCCTGTTCGCCACCACTGCCATGGGCATCTTTCTGGCCACCATTGCCCGCTCCATGCCGCAGTTCGGCCTGCTGATGGTGCTGATCCTGCTGCCGCTGCAACTGCTCTCGGGCGGCATGACGCCGCGCGAATCCATGCCCGAGCTGGTGCAAAGCGTCATGCTGCTGGCCCCCACCACCCACTTCGTCGAACTGGGCCAGGCCATCCTCTACCGGGGCGCGGGGCTGGACGTGGTGTGGCAGCCCTTCCTGGCCCTGGCCGCCATCGGCAGCGCCCTGTTCGCCCTGTCGCTGGCGCGGTTTCGCAAGACCATCAGCCAGATGGCGTGAACCGCGCCCCTCCGGCCAGAAGCCTCGCATCTGCCGCCCTGGGCCGCCCTCCAGGGCAACGCGTTGGCGCAATGGGCTGCAAAAGCAGCCCATTCGCACATAAAATAGAGGGCTTTCCCTGGCGGCATCCGGCTTGCTATCAAAGAGGGAGAGCACGCTTTTTTTCTACCCTCAAGGACAAAGAACCATGTCTCTGTTTTCCGCTGTCGCAATGGCCCCGCGCGATCCCATTTTGGGCCTGAACGAACAATACGCTGCCGATCCCAACCCGCAAAAAGTCAATCTGGGCGTGGGCGTGTACTTCGACGACAACGGCAAATTGCCCCTGCTGCAGTGCGTACAAGCGGCTGAAAAAGCCCTCATGGACACCCCGACAGCCCGTGGCTATCTGCCCATCGACGGGATTGCTGCCTACGACAACGCCGTCAAAGCCCTGGTGTTTGGCGCCGATGCCGAGCCCGTCACCAGCGGCCGCGTGGCCACCGTGCAAGCCATTGGCGGCACCGGCGGCCTGAAAATCGGTGCCGACTTTTTGCACAAGCTCAACCCCAACGCCAAGGTGCTGATCTCTGACCCCAGCTGGGAAAACCACCGTGCCATCTTTCAAAACGCCGGTTTTGAAGTTGATACCTACGCCTACTACGACGCGGCCAAGCGCGGGGTGAACTTTGACGGCATGCTGCAAAGCCTGCGCAGCGCCGCCCCTGGCACCATCGCCGTGCTGCACGCCTGCTGCCACAACCCCACCGGCTACGACATCACCCCCGCGCAGTGGGACCAAGTGATTGAGGTGGTGAAGGCCAACAACCTGGTCGCCTTCCTCGATATGGCCTACCAGGGCTTTGGCCATGGCATTGCCGAAGACGGCGCAGTGATTGGCAAATTTGTTGCTGCCGGGCTGAATATTTTTGTTTCCACCTCGTTCAGCAAAAGCTTCAGCCTGTACGGCGAGCGCGTGGGGGCCTTGTCGGTGGTCGCCAATGACAAGGAAGAAGCCGCCCGCGTGCTCTCGCAGCTGAAAATCGTCATCCGCACCAACTACTCCAACCCGCCCACCCACGGCGGTGCGGTGGTGGCCAAGGTGCTCACCACCCCGGCCCTGCGCCAGCAATGGGAAGAGGAGCTGGGCGCCATGCGCGTGCGCATCAAGGCCATGCGCCAAAAACTGGTCGATGGCCTGCAAGCCGCCGGTGTGCAGCAAGACATGTCTTTCATGACGCAGCAAATCGGCATGTTCAGCTACTCGGGCCTGACCAAAGAGCAAATGCTGCGCTTGCGCAGCGAATTTGGCGTTTACGGCACCGACACCGGCCGCATCTGCGTGGCCGCGCTCAATAGCCAAAACGTTGGTTACGTCTGCCAGGCGATCGCCAAGGTATTGCAAGGCTAAATTTGCGCCTTTGCGCCTTTGCCTGTGCAATGCAAAAGCCACCTTCACAGGTGGCTTTTTTTATAGCTACCCGCGCAACAATCACAACATTTTTTTGAAGTATTTGCAAAAATATGGCGTGTACTCAGCGGAAACAGCTATTTAAACCATACCGTCCGCCCCAGCGCTCTGGGCCGCCCCGCGCATCACTCCCACACCACCGAGCGCATACCAATCGAGGCCATTTGAAACCCAGCATTGAAAAAGCGGGGGCGATCGCCCGGCACCACCGCTGCAGCCGCGTAAAGCAGCGGCAAGAAATGCTCGTGCGTGGGGTGGCAGACCTCGGTGATATCCCCCCATTGGGCAAACTGCACCAGCGGCTGCACATCGCCCGCCAGAATGTGATTGGCCACACGGTCATCAAACTGCAGCGCCCAGCGGTAGGTGGCATTAAGGCCCATGCCCTGGCGCAGGGTGGACAGGTTGTGCACCACATTGCCACTGGCCACCAAGAGCACGCCGCGCTCGCGCAGCGCGGCCAATTGCTGGCCCAGCGCCCAGTGCTCGGCAGCAGGGCGGGTGATGTCCATGCTCAGTTGCACCACGGGGATATCGGCCTGCGGAAACATGGGCTGCAGCACGCCCCAGGCACCGTGGTCCAGACCGCGCTCCCAATCGACGTTCAGCGGCTTGCCTGTGGCCGGATTTTTTAACGCCGCCGCCAATGCCGGGGCCAGTGCGGGGGCCCCCGGGGCGGGGTAGCGGCACTGGTACAGCTCAGGCGGAAAACCACCAAAATCATGCAAGGTGGCCGGTTGCGCGGCCCCACTCAGCGCCCAACTGCCGCCGGTCAGCCAATGCGCAGAGATGCACACAATCAACGTTGGGCGGGGAAAGCGTTGCAACAATTCTTGCCCCAGATCGGCCCAGGTTAAATGCCAAGCGTTTTTTTCAATGGCATTCATGGGGCTGCCATGGCCGACAAACAGCACCGGCAAGCGTGGGGTGACGGGGAGCAAATCGGATAACAAAGCAGCAGTCATGCCCATGATTACAACAAAAATACACAAAAAAAACCCGCTGACGCAGGCCAGCGGGTGGAGCCGAAGGGGAGTTCTTCAACGGTTAAGGCTGAGCTCAGGCGGCAAAGTTGGCCTGGGCAAAATCCCAGTTGGCCAAGTGGTTCAAGAACACTTCGACAAACTTGGGACGGGCATTGCGGTAGTCGATGTAGTAGGCGTGCTCCCACACGTCCACCGTCAGCAAGGCCTTGTCGGCGGTGGTCAGGGGGGTGCCAGCCGGGCCGGTATTGACGATGTCCACGCTGCCATCGGCTTTTTTCACCAGCCACGTCCAGCCCGAGCCAAAGTTGCCCACGGCCGATTTGGTGAATTCTTCTTTGAACTTGTCAAAGCTGCCCCACTTGGCGTTGATGGCCTCCAGCAACGCGCCGGTAGGAGCGCCACCGCCTTGGGGCTTCATGCAGCTCCAGAAGAAGGTGTGGTTCCAGATTTGCGCCGCGTTGTTGTAGATGCCGCCGGAAGATTTTTTGATGATCTCTTCCAGGCCCATGTTTTCAAACTCGGTGCCTTTTTGCAGGTTGTTCAGGTTCACCACATAGGCGTTATGGTGCTTGCCGTGGTGAAACTCCAGCGTTTCTTGGCTGTAGTGGGGGGCCAGTGCGTCGATGGCGTAAGGCAGAGCGGGCAGGGTATGTTCCATGGTGTTCCTCTTGATGGTTAGAAATTGTGAGAAAAAAACTGCAGGTTTCTTTGCGTGAGTACTGAGTCAGCACTGAATTTGATTTAACGCAAAAAGTCGCCAACCGGTTAATTGTAGGCACAAGCACACACTTTGGCTGACCGCCCCGGATAAAAAGCGCCAGGTGCCACAATCGGCGGCAACCCGGCTGCAACCCAACTTTTACAGCAAACGCGGTTGCACTACGGTTAAATCCAAACGGCCGTCAGCCAATTGCGCTTGCAAAGCCGTACCGACCGGAGCGCTGCCCACCGAAGATACCACTTGCCCCTGGGGGGTGGTCAGCCACGCAAACCCGCGCTGCAGCACGTGTTCCGGGTTGAGCAGCTCCAGCCGCTGCGTCAGCAGCGCCAAGGTTTGGCGGCGCTGCTGCAGCTGGCGTTGAAAATTTTTATGAAAATTGGCCTCTAACGCTTGCTGGGTAAGCGCTGACTGCTTCAATTTTAATTGAACGGCTTGCGCCATTTGCTGGCCTTGGCGCTGGCACAGCAAGCGCTGGGTTTGCAGCGCCTTGCCCGGCTGCCCCAGGCGCAGAGTCAGTTTGTCCAGCCACTGCTGCTGGTTTTGCACGCGCTGCTGCAGCAAGCGCTCAATACGTTCTGCCCAAGCCTGCAGTTGCAACAGGCAATCGGCGCGGGCCGGGGCCACCAGCTCAGCGGCGGCCGTGGGGGTGGGCGCGCGCACATCGGCACAAAAATCGGCAATGGTGAAATCGGTCTCGTGCCCCACGCCACTGACCAGTGGCACCGGGCTTTGCACAATGGTGTGGGCCAAGGCCTCATCGTTAAAGGCCCACAGGTCTTCCATGGAACCGCCACCGCGCACCAGCAAGATGGCATCCACCGGGGGGTGCGGGCCCGGTTGCTGCGCCAGCGCGTACACCTGGTGCAAAGCCGCCACCAAAGAGGCCGGCGCTTGCTCCCCCTGCACCAAGGCAGGCACCAACACCACCGGCAAATACGGGGCCCGGCGCTGCAAGGCGGTCACCACATCGTGCAAAGCAGCCGCCCCCAGCGAGGTCACCAAGCCAATCCCCCGGGGCATGGCGGGCAAGGGGCGCTTGCGCTCCGCAGCAAACAGGCCCTGCGCTTGCAAACGCTCTTTCAGGCGCAGGAACTGCTCCATCCAGCTGCCTTGCCCGGCCCGCTGCAGTTTTTCGACAATCAGCTGCAAATCACCACGCTGCTCGTACACCCCCAGCTGGCCTTGCAGCTCGACCAAATCGCCATCGCGCGGGGAAAAATCCAGGTTTTGCGCAGCACGGCGAAACATGGCGCAGCGCAGTTGGCCGGTGGCATCCTTGATCGAAAAATAGCAATGCCCACTGGGCGCACGGGAAAAGCCGGCGATCTCCCCCCGCACCTGCACGGGGTTGAAGCGTGCCTGCAAACTATCGGCAATGGCTTGGCACAAGGCCCCCACCGCCCACACGGGCGCAGCACCGGGGCCATTCAAAGAAGCTTGATACATAAGAAAACCGGTAAAACGGCAAAAGCACCTTGTCAGGCAGTGATAATCAGCGGTTGATTTTCACCTACACCACGCGGAGAGAATACGTTGCTGACCATCATCCAAGCCGCTGGCTGGCCCATCTGGCCCCTGATTGCCTGCTCTATTTTGGCCTTGGCGCTCATTGTGGAGCGCTTTATTTCGCTCAAAGCCAGCAAGATCGCCCCCGAAAATCTGCTGCAAGAGGCCATCTCCGTCTCGCGCCAAGGGGTTCCCAGCGAGCAAGTGATTGCCCAACTGGCCCAAAACAGCGCCCTGGGCGAGGTCTTGGCCAGCGGCCTCAAGGCCATCGGCCAGTCCAGCCAGCAAGAATACCTGCAGGCCCAAATGGAGACCGCCGGCCGCGCCGCAGCGCACAAGCTGGAGCGCTACTTGGGGGCTCTGGCCACAATTGCTTCGGCCGCCCCCCTGCTGGGCCTGCTGGGCACCGTGATTGGCATGATTGAGATTTTTGGCTCGCAAGCGGGCGGCGGTGCGGTTGGCAGCGGCAACCCGGCGCAACTGGCCCATGGCATTTCGATTGCGCTGTACAACACCGCTTTTGGTTTGATCGTGGCCATTCCGGCACTGATTTTTTGGCGCTACTTTCGCGCCCGGGTCGATGGCTATTTGCTGCAGCTGGAGCTGGCCAGCGAGCAATTTCTGCACCACTTGTTGCAACTGCGCCGCTAAACGGCCCCGCCCGCAGAACCCGCAGGAGGACAAGCGCCCATGGCCATCAACTTTCGCAAGCGCCGCACCGAAGAGCCTGAGATCAACCTGATCCCCTTCATCGATGTGCTGCTGGTCATCCTCATCTTTTTGATGCTGACCACCACCTACAGCAAATTCACTGAAATGGAATTGACCCTGCCCAGCGCCGATACCGAGCAGCTGCGCGACCGGCCCAAAGAAGTCATCGTCAGCATTGCCGCCGATGGCCGCTACGCCGTAGGCAAAGATGCGCTGCAAGACCGCAGTGTCGAGGGCATCGCCAGCGCCCTGACCCGCCATGCCCCGGCCGGCAAGGACAGCATCGTCATCATCAGCGCCGATGCCAATGCACCGCACCAATCGGTCGTCTCGGCCATGGAAGCGGCGCGGCGGGCCGGGCTGTCGCAAATTACCTTTGCCACCCAAGCGACCTCCGCTGCAGGCCAATAAGCAGCCAGCCACCCTCCGCGCTGCCTTGCCCAATCGCCCACCGCCCCCGCCTGCTTTCAGTGGCCAGCGCTCCCCATGGCAGCGCCGGGGCCTGGGGATGCGCCTGCTGTGGCCACTTTCGCAGCTGTACCGGGGACTGCAGGCTTGGCATGCCCGCCGCCAGCGCCCCATCCACGCCGGGGTGCCCGTCATCGTCGTGGGCAATGTGATTGCTGGCGGGGCTGGCAAAACCCCCGTCACCCAAGCCGTGGTCACCTATTTGCAGCAGCACGGCTGGCAGCCGGGCATTGTCTCGCGCGGCTATGGCCGCCGCACCACCGATTGCCGCCAAGCCCTGCCCGACAGCCCTGCCCATGAAGTGGGTGACGAGCCCGCCCTGCTGGCCCGCACCACCGGCGCACCGGTCTTTGTGGCCCGCCAGCGCATCGAGGCCGTGCAGGCCTTGCGGGCGCACTACCCGGCCACCAACATCATCGTCAGCGACGATGGCTTGCAGCACTTGGCGCTGGCCCGGGATATTGAGCTGTGCGTTTTCAACGAGGACGGCATCGGCAACGGC
Source organism: Comamonas denitrificans (assembly GCF_017368815.1). Taxonomy (GTDB): domain Bacteria; phylum Pseudomonadota; class Gammaproteobacteria; order Burkholderiales; family Burkholderiaceae_C; genus Comamonas; species Comamonas denitrificans. The sequence goes on from NZ_JAFNME010000028.1 coordinate 25,757, forward strand.
TGGCTGCTGCCCGCTGGCCCGCTGCGCGAACCCTGGCCACGCCCAGTCACCGCCACGCTGTACGCAGGCCAACCACCCCAGCCCATGGGCAGCGCCCCAGCGTTTGCGCTGCAGCGCCGCTTGGCCCCCACGGCCTACAACGGCCTGGGCGAGCACATTGATTTGCTCACCCTGGCCCAGCAACCCGTAGAAGCCGTGGCCGCCATTGCCCGCCCTGGCGCCTTTTTTGCCATGCTCCAGGCCCAAGGCATCCCCTTGGCCACCACCCAAAGCCTGCCAGACCATGCCGACTTTGCCCATTTTTCACGCCAGTGCGGCCACGACACCCCCTTGCTCTGCACCGAAAAAGATGCCCGCAAGCTGTGGTGCCAGCACCCCCAGGCCTGGGCCGTGCCGCTGCAATTGCAGCTACCGACCGATTTTTGGGATTTGCTCGCGCGCGAATTGGCCAAGCTGCAGCCCACCAACAGCCCGCCAGAGCACGTGAACGCCACTACCATTAGCCCTTTTTAGACAACCTGAGCGCACTATGGATGCCAAACTTCTCGAACTGCTGGTCTGCCCCGTGACCAAAGGCCCCCTCACCTACGACCGCGAACACCAAGAGCTAATCTCGCGCAGCGCCCGCCTGGCCTACCCGGTGCGCGATGGCATTCCCATCTTGCTCGAAGGCGAAGCCCGCACCTTGAGCGACGATGAACTCCAAGCCCTGGCCCCATGAGCTTTCACGTTTTGATCCCGGCGCGGCTGGCCTCCGCGCGCCTGCCGAACAAACCCCTGGCCGACATTGGCGGTGCCCCCATGGTGGTGCGTGTTGCCCAGCAAGCGCTGCGCAGTCAAGCGGCCCAAGTGGTGGTGGCCGCTGACAGCGCCGCCATTGCCGATGCCTGTGCCGCCCACGGCATTCGCGCTGTTTTGACCGACCCCGACCACCCCAGCGGCAGCGACCGCTTGGCCCAGGCCTGCGCCCTGCTCGGCCTGGACGGAGATGCCATGGTGGTCAATGTGCAAGGCGATGAGCCGCTGATCGACCCGGCACTCATCAACGCCGTGGCCCAGGTGCTGGCCCACACCCCGCAAGCGAGCATGGGCACCGCCGCCCACCCAGTGCATAACCTGCAGGATTACCAAAACCCCAACGTGGTCAAAGTGGTGTGCAACGCCCAGGGCCTGGCCCATTACTTCAGCCGCGCCCCCATCCCTTGGCACCGCGACCAGGCGGGTACGCAGTGGTGGGATGGCAACAGTGCCGCTGCCCATGCCACCTCCTTTGCACCGCTGCGCCATATCGGCATCTACGCCTACCGTGCCGGGTTTTTACGCCAATTTCCCACCCTCCCCCCGGCCCCCACCGAACAGGTCGAGGCCCTGGAGCAGCTGCGCGCCCTGTGGCACGGCCACGCCATTGCCGTACACACTGCCGCCCAGGCTCCTGGCCCAGGGGTGGACACCCCCGAGGATTTAGCGCGGGTGCGCCATCTTTGGGCGCAAATAGCATTAAATTAATAGCTGTTTCCGCTTTAAATACAACGTTTTCAGATACTTAAAGCCCTGAAATGCTGATTATTCAAGCGGAAAAAGCTCTTTTAAATAAAGCCACCGCCTTCTCTGCTGGGCCAGTCCCAGCGATTGGTGCTTGCAAAAGCCATGCTGCAGTGCAAAATTTGTAAGGATTTTCCAAAGAAGGCCGTGCTATCCTTTGCCCCGCCTTGGCATGGTCACTGCAGCGCGGCGGGCATGTTCATAAAAAATTTCAACACTTCACGAGGAAATCCATGAGACTCATCCTGTTGGGCGCCCCCGGCGCTGGCAAAGGCACCCAAGCTGCTTTTATCTGCGAAAAATTTGGCATTCCCCAAATCTCCACCGGCGATATGCTGCGTGCCGCTGTAAAGGCTGGCACCCCCCTGGGCCTGCAAGCCAAGGCGGTGATGGATGCGGGGCAATTGGTCAGCGACGAGCTCATCATCAATCTGGTGAAAGACCGCATCGCCCAGCCCGACTGCGCCAAAGGCTTTTTGTTTGACGGCTTCCCCCGCACCATCCCCCAGGCCGATGCCATGAAGGCCGCTGGCGTGAAGCTGGACTACGTGCTGGAAATTGACGTGCCGTTCGAGGCCATCATCGACCGCATGAGCGGCCGGCGCAGCCACCCTGCCTCGGGCCGCACGTACCACGTCAAATTCAATCCCCCCAAGGTCGAAGGCATTGACGATGTCACCGGCGAACCCCTGGTGCAGCGCGAAGACGACAAAGAAGAAACCGTGAAAAAACGCCTGCAGGTGTACAGCGACCAAACCCGCCCCCTGGTCGATTACTACTCCAACTGGGCCAAAGCCGAACCCCAAGCCGCCCCCAAGTACCGCGCCATCAGCGGCACGGGCAGCGTTGAAGAAATCACCGCACGCGCCTTTGCGGCACTGGGTGCTTAAAACCCCTGGCCACGCCATGCGGCCTTTGCGCCATAAAAAAAGCCCCTGTTCGCAGGGGCTTTTTTTATGGCGAGGGCCCAGGGGGGACAGAGGGCGACATGCAGCGCAGCATCAAGCTGATGCGGGCTTTGAGCGGCGGCAAATCCACCACCTCGGCATCATCTTGGCCCGGCGCTTGCACGATGCGGCCCTCAACGCAACGGGTGGTACGCACAATCAGCACCCCCGCCGCCCGCGCACGCTGCAGCGCCGGCAACCACGCCGCATGCACCGTTCCATTGCCGGTGCCCGCCACCACCAGGCCGCGCACCCCGGCAGCAACCAAGGCATCCACCCCCTCAGCCCGCGCCCCGGCATGGCTGGTGACCACCTCCACCCACGGCCAAGGCAAGGGGGGCAGGGGCACGGCATTTTTAACCACCACCTGCTGCGGCAGGCGCTGTGCCCAGCGCAGCCGCCCCTCCTCCACCCACGCCACAGGGCCGGCGGGGGCCGAGCTCAACGCATGCACCTGGTAGGCATGGGCTTTGCGCACCGCAGCGGCGCTGTGCACCTCCCCCGCCGCCACCACCAGCACCGGCTGGCCTGCCTGCGCCCAGGCCAGCGCCCCCTCATCCACCGCACAGACCAAGGCATCGCGCAGATTGGCCGGGCCATCGGCCGATAAGGCACTGGCCGGGCGCATGGCACAGGTCAATACCACCGGCTTGCCCGCAGGCAGCACGCACTGCAAAAACCAGGCGGTTTCTTCCAAGGTATCCGTGCCGTGGGTAATCACAACAGCGGCCACCTGCGGATCGGCCAGCTGCTGCCCGCACGCCTGGGCCAAAGCCAGCCAATCGCCATCGCCGATGTCTTTGCTATCGAGTTGGCGCACCTGCTGGGGCCGCACCACACAACCGGCTGGCACCGCAATGCCCCCCAGCAAGTCTTGCGCCGCAATTTGCCCCGCTTGGTAGCCCACGCCGCTGGCACTGCCGGTACCGGCAATCGTGCCCCCCATGCCCAGCAGGGCCAGGGTGTTGGCAACGGTGCTGGCGTTCGTACTGGTGTTTTGCCTCATGGCTGCTTGCATCCCCAAACAAACTGGTTAAAAATACAGTGACTGTACAAATTCACAGGAACCACCATGGCCCTGCCTAAACTCACCGCCCGCCAGCAAGAGGTGTTGGAACTCATCCAAACCTCCATCACCGCTACCGGGGCCCCCCCCACCCGGGCAGAAATTGCCCAGGCACTGGGCTTTAAATCGGCCAATGCCGCCGAAGAGCACCTGAAAGCCCTGGCCCGCAAAGGCGCCATTGAGCTGGTCAGCGGTACCTCGCGCGGTATCCGGTTGCGCCTGCACGCCGCGCAGGAGCAGGTCACCCAACTGGCCAGCACCTTGGTCCTGCCCCTGATTGGCCGGGTGGCCGCTGGCTCGCCCATTCTTGCGCAGGAGCATATTGACACCACCCACAGTGTGCCCGAGAGCATGTTTGAGCGCCGCCCCGACTACCTGCTGCGCGTGCGTGGCATGTCCATGCGCGACCTGGGCATCCTCGATGGCGACTTGCTCGCCGTGCAGGCGACCCAACAAGCACGCAGCGGCCAGATTGTGGTGGCGCGCCTTGATGATGAAGTCACCGTCAAACGCCTGGAGCTGTTGCCCACCGGTGCCCGTCTGCACCCGGCCAACCCCGATTACCCCATCATCGAAGTGCGCGATGCGGAAAGCTTTGCCATTGAAGGCTTGGCCGTTGGCTTGGTGCGCCCCGGGCTGTAAGCGCCGGGGTGTTACTTTTTCAAGCCTTGTAGCTTGGCAAAGGCCGATGCCATGGCGCTGTGCCCAGCAGCCCCACCGGGCTGATGATCGCGGCGCTCACCACGGTCACCGCGCCGCGCGGGCGCATTGCCCCCCCGGCCTGCAGCTTCAAAACGATTGTCACGCGGGCCATCACGGCGGGCGGGGGCGGCATCCAGCTTCATCGTCAGGCTGATGCGCTTGCGCGGTGCATCCACCTCCAGCACTTTGACTTTCACAATCTGGCCGGTTTTCACCACCTCGCGGGCATCTTCGACAAACTTGTGGCTCAGTTGGCTGACGTGGACCAAACCATCTTGGTGTACGCCCAAATCGACAAACGCCCCAAACTGCGCCACGTTGCTGACGGTGCCCTCCAGCACCATGCCTTCTTTTAAGTCGGCAATGCTTTCCACCCCGTCATTGAAGCGAGCAACGACAAAATCAGGGCGCGGGTCACGGCCTGGCTTTTCCAGCTCACCCAAAATATCGCGCACCGTGATGGCGCCAAAGCGCTCATCGGCAAACTGGGCGGGGTTGAGTTTTTGCAACTGTTCGCTGCGCCCCATGAGCGCCTCGATCGGGGTCTTGGTGGCCTGCAAAATTCGCTCGACCACGGGATAAGTTTCGGGATGAACGCCGGTCATGTCCAAAGGATTGACCCCACCGCGAATGCGCAAAAACCCTGCCGCTTGTTCAAAGGTTTTGGGCCCCAGGCCGCTGACTTCAAGCAATTGCTTGCGGCTTTGAAAGCGCCCATGGGCATCGCGCCAGCGCACCACCGATTTGGCCACCGTGGCCGACAGGCCTGACACCCGCGCCAGCAGTGGGGCCGAGGCGGTATTCAAATCCACGCCCACGGCGTTCACACAGTCTTCCACCACACTGCCCAACTGGCGGGCCAAGTCGCTTTGGTTCACATCGTGCTGGTACTGGCCCACGCCAATGCTTTTAGGGTCGATCTTGACCAGCTCGGCCAGCGGGTCTTGCAAGCGCCGGGCAATGCTGACCGCACCGCGCAGGCTGACATCGACATCCGGCAGCTCCTGGCTGGCAAACTCGCTGGCCGAATACACCGAAGCGCCCGCCTCGCTCACCACTATCTTTTGTAGAGCTGCTAGCGCTTTACCAGATTGCGTTTGCGCCGTTTTTTCTACCAATTTAATCACATCGGCTGCCAGCTTATCGGTCTCGCGGCTGGCGGTGCCGTTGCCAATGGCAATCAGCTGCACGCCATGGCGCTGCACCAGGGCGGCCAGGGTCAAGACACTGCCCTCCCAATCGCGGCGCGGCTCGTGGGGATAGACCGTGGTGGTCTCCAGCAGCTTGCCGGTGCTATCGACCACAGCCACTTTCACGCCGGTGCGAATCCCAGGGTCCAGCCCCATCACAGCCCGAGGCCCGGCGGGGGCGGCCAAGAGCAGGTCGCGCAGGTTGTCGCCAAAGACTTTGATGGCCACAGCCTCGGCGGCTTCGCGCAAACGGGTAAACAGGTCGCGCTCAATGGACAGGCTCAGCTTCACGCGCCATGTCCAGGTGACGCATTTGCGCAGCAGGTCATCGCTCTTGCGGTTTTGGTGGCTCCAGCCCAGGTGCAGGGCAATGTGGCCTTCGGCCAGGCTCATCTGCCCCAAAACGGGCTCTTGGGGCTGCACCAGCTTGGCATCCAAAATCTCCAGGCTGCGGCCCCGAAAAACGGCCAGCGCCCGGTGCGAAGGAATGCGGCCAATGGGCTCTTCGTAATCAAAATAATCACGGAACTTGGCCACTTCGGGCTCTTGCTCATTCTTGCCTGCCACCAGGCTGGAGCGCAGCAGGCCATCGGCCCACAGCCATTCGCGCAGCTTTTGCACCAGCGCCGCATCCTCAGCCCAGCGCTCGGACAAAATGTCGCGCACGCCATCGAGCACGGCTTGGGGAGTGGAAAAATCCGGGCCTGGCTTGCCATCGTCAAGCACCGTGGCCGGCTGGCAATAGGCTTGGGCGTGTTCGTGGGGATCGAGCGTGGGGTCGGCCAGCAACTGATCGGCCAGCGGCTCAATGCCGAACTCTTTGGCAATTTGGCCTTTGGTGCGGCGCTTTTGCTTGAACGGCAGGTAAATATCTTCCAGCTCTTGCTTGGTGGCCACTTGGGCAATCGCCAAGCGCAAGGCATCGGTCAGCTTGCCTTGCTCATCAATGGCTTTGAGCACGGTGCCGCGCCGCTCATCCAGCTCGCGCAGGTAGGCCAGGCGCACTTGCAGCTCACGCAGCTGGGCATCGTCCAGCCCGCCCGTGGCCTCTTTGCGGTAACGGGCAATAAACGGCACCGTCGCCCCGCCATCCAATAATTCCACGGCCGCCGTTACCTGTGCGGCCCCCACTTTTAACTCGGCGGCAATTTGCCCAATAATTTTTTGCATGCGCTCATGTGCCCAAAGCACGCTGAAAACCAGAAAGGGGGCGAGTTTGCCACAGCGCTGCCCAAGAGCCAGGGCTGCAACGGGCACTTGCCCACAGGAAATATGCGCTGCATGCAAAGACCCGCTGCAGTCACCACCGTGCCATAGGAGGCACAAAAGCGACGATAGCATCCGCTTATTAAGGCATTCAGCGCAATGCAAAGCATGTCAAAATGTTTCCACTGGCTCTTCACAAAAGAGCAAAAAACTTTCAGGCAAAGTCGCTGAAACGTCACGAAAGAACAAAAGAGGCCGCACGCGTGCGATTAAGAAATCAATTTCTAGGGATAGCTTGCCTTACCGCAGCAGCGCAGGCGTGTGCCCTGACCCTGGGCACGCCACAAAACCCCGTGGTGCTAGGGGCACCGCTGGATGTGCGCATCACCATCGTTCCCGATCCCGGCCAGACGCTGGACAGCAGCTGCATCCAAGCCCAGGTGATGCAGGGCGAGGTCTTCACCCCCGTCCGCACCACCTTGATTGCACCACAGACCCTGCGCATTCGTTCGCAACAAGCCATCAACGAACCCCTGGTCAGCCTGACGGTCAGCGCTGGCTGCAGCGGCCAAATCTCGCGCAGTTACACCTTGTTTGCCGACCCCCCGCAGCTGCTGCCCAGCACGCAACCCGCCGCCGCGTTGTCGCCAAGCCCTCCCCCAGAA
>NZ_JAFNME010000029.1 GCF_017368815.1 Comamonas denitrificans
GGCCAGCTTCTGCACGCTTGAGCGCATCGATGATTTGGCTGTCTGTAAAACGTGACTTCTTCATAGTAGAGATTCTCCTTTGGAGGCATCTACTTCTCAAGACGCTGGTTTTACGGGGGGATTACCGCAGTATGCGGGTCGGCTTGAGCGAATGGTTAGAACTGGCATGAAATTACTCGAATGATTGCTTGTGCCGTGCTTTGACCCACTCAACATCAACTGGGCCATTGAAGCCAACGACTGAATCGACAGAGCAATGTGGACAAATGGCAGTTTGCGGGTTGTTTTCTCCATCACACCAATCGATGATTTCGTCCGGCGAGAACTGATTAAAACAATAAAAACACACGGCAACCTCGCTGGATAACAGCGCTTGACGATTGAATGTGCAATCACAGGTGCGGCCCATAAGTTCTAACGTGCTAGCTCAGCCGACGGCAAAAAGCGTAGCTTTTTGACGGTCGGCTGGAGCGTTTTGTTCGGTCTACTCGACCATTGCCTGATACTCAAAAACATACAAGCCCTCTGGCAGCAGCTCAGTGTTATCAGTTGCTTTTATGTGCAGATTGAAGTCAAAGACTGTACCTGTACCCCCGCCCAACTTATACATGGGAATGCCTGATGGCCCCTTGATCAACGAAACTTCAAGGCGAGGTGGTTTTGCCATTTGTGGAGAAAAATGTCCGCTCCCCGTGAAGTTTCGAACAGGTCTACCAAGTATGACCGACAGTTCTCCGACGTTGTTGGTGCTCGTGCTTATCGAGCAGGTTTGAGTTGTCTTTCTTACTGCATTTCCTGCATAGCGGAGTTCGCTGATCTCGGATATTTCGGCAACCGCTTTCTCGTTCTTCTTCTCACCCAGCCGCTCCAGTGCATAACTCAAGAATCTATCTGTCTGATAAATGAGAGCCTTTTTTCCGGTCACTTCGTATGCTTCTTTTAGAAGCTCGTAGCGCGGCCCGATTGTCTGACCACTAATAATTTCCCACCAGTCTTCCTTCTTTTCTGAGGTAACAATAATTACAGGTTTGGCCTGCGCTTTCGCGTGGTCAAGGACTTGACGCCAGAAGAAATAGTCACCGTAAGATCGGTCACCATCCTTGTCTTTATCCATGTAGCCGGGAGGAATCTTCTTGTTTTTTCTTTCCTCGGCGGTCTTGGTATGGGTTTTCTTGTCTGCTTCTGAAAAATCATCTCCAATCGAATTGGCAAAAATTCCATATAGCTTTTCAAGGATAGGGTCATCATCTAGGAAATCTGGGTGTTTTTTGATCTCTTCTTCTATAGCTTTAGCTGCTTCGAGAAGTAATTCATCTGAATCCTTGGACAGCTTTTCGGTGATGGAGGACGGTACTAAGCGATTGCTTTTCAGTGCCTGCGTTACTTCTGTAGCCTTCGCTTTTAGCTTGTCAATTTCGTCCTGAGCTTCCTTGAAAGTTTTTCGTGACGAAAGGATAGATTTTTTTCTGTTTCGGAAAAACTCCTCCGCCGTCTGGGCGCTTAGCCACTTTGCGCACTTAAGCTTCTCAATACTGGAGATCAAGCTGTCCCTTGTGCCTTCGTGATACCGATACAGATCAAGCAAAACGTTTGCATCGACGGTCAGTATCCCCGCATCCCAAGCCTCGTCGACTTCATTTTGGGTAAGCGGACTGTACCAAGAGAATTTATTTTTCATAAACGCTAAATCTGTGATTGGATTTAAGACCGAACGCCTGAATTAAGCCGCGCCGCGAAGCGGCGTCGGCTTGAATGAATTGTTAGGCCTCACCAGAGACCCCAATGTTTCCGCCACGGAAGTGATAGACGCGTTTACAAACCTTCTGGCCAGAGGCGCTGGCTCCGAGTGTCACTGCCTTCTCATCAGCCTTGACTCCTAAGGAGCCTTCTCCTTGGATGTCATAGAATTCCTCGATTTCCACCTCAGTTGCCATTTCAATTCGCTTTGCAATAGCTAATTCTTGTGCAACGCGGGCTTGAGCCTCGGCCATTCTCATCTGAAGCTCCTGCTTTTCAGCATTAAGTCGGAGCTGGGAAAGTTCAAGCTTGGTTGCATCCCCTGACTCATCGACGCTCTCTGCAACGGCCTCAGCTATCTTCCCGAAAAGATAGCCGTATGGGTTGATGGCGATCTGCGCTACGTTAATAACTTTCTTTGTGGTGCTCAATTAAAACTCCTTGTGAGGCCTAACGGGCGAGGTAAGCCGACCGCAGAATGCGGGTCGGCTTGACCGGAAGGTTAGAACCAGAAGCCAAAACCGATAACTTGGATTTGGCGACGGGCACGAACTGCGAAAAAGTACTGCGCCACCGAAGCAGCACAGCGCTTTCAAAACAATAGCTGCTTGCGCTTGCTGCACAAGGGCTAGAGGCCAAAAAGACTAAAAAACAGCGTAACGCCAACAGGCGAAGCCCAGAGAAACGACAAACCAAGCGCTGAACAACGCTTGAGAAATTGAATGCCGTTTGAATAAGCATGGGCGAAATAAATTGGTTTTCTTCAGTGCTAACGTAGAGGTGAGGGGCGCGAAGCGAGCGGCAGCGCCGCTTGCGGAGCGTCCCTCTCGACCGCCATGTTAGATGCCGAGTTCACTGGGCATTGCTCTGCGCAAGAGTGATGACCGCTTGGATCGCGCTTCTTGCCTGCGGACTGTTGTGCCAACAAGTGGAGCCCATCATCTGAGAAATTTGCTTGGTCACGAAGGCCGGGTCCTCCCCTGCCAGTTGTGACAATGAAGAAAAGCCGATTTGCTCCAAGCGAGCGACGACAGTCTCACCAACCCCTTTCAGTTCAAGCATCTTCTTCTTCTCGGCGGCAGTGAAGGCCATGCTTAAGCCTTGCGCATAACGGTAATGGAAACGGATTCCGGTTGAACAAGGGAAAACAGCTTGCCAAGGCTGGCCTTGCCAGCCATTCGTTCGTTTGAAAGCTGTGCGTCTTCTATGGTTTCCCAATAGTAGATATCGACCCATTCGTCGCCATTCTTGTATAGCGTCTTCTCGATAAAACCGCCGACCGTCTTAAGGTCAGGTACGAGGGCTTGGGCTGCGTCAATCGTTGCGCGGTCGGTAACGCCGGAAGCGCTTTTCCATTTGACGATTTCGACGACATTTGTATTCATGGTTTTTCTCCGAGATAAGGGCACATCAATGCTATACAACCGATGCTGACAACGTGGTGTCAGTAGGCATCTAACGGCCAAGATAAGCGGCTGGCTGAAAGCCAGTCCGCTTGAGCGCAGAGTTAGACCCGAAGGCCAAAAAGGGGCGCCCTGACTTGAAGACGGGCACAACCCACGCAAAAGCGCTGGGCCACGGAAGCGGCGCAGCGCTGCAAGAATGATAGCTAGCAGCGCTTGCTACACAAGCGCCAGAGGCCCAAAAGGCCTGAAACCGACCAAGCGAACGCAGGCGAAGCCCGGCATAGCGCCAAAAACCCAAAGGAGAAACCTTGGATAAAGGCGAAGCGCTGGAATGAATGTAGGCCTGCATAAAGAGGAATATGAGAGGACTAACGCCCGCGGTAAGCTGCGCCGGAGCGAAGCGGAGGGTACCAACAGGCGGAGCCTGTTGGCGTCAGCTTGACCAAACAGTTAGGCTGGGGAGCGGAGGCAGCTTGTTGCACTTGATATCCCCTATGTTTTTGCTGATAGCGGTTCATAACCAGCATCCAAAGGCGCAACCACTGAAATGAACCGAAGTGGGCCAACGCTGGTGCAAAGAACACCGTGCACCTGCCCTTTGTTTGCAACTACGATATCCCCCGGAACAATTGCAACGGTGTTGCCTTGCTCGTCAATTTGATATTGACCTTCCCCTGAAAGGATGGTCCATGTATCTTGTCCGTCGGGGTGAATATGTGGCGCAATAGTTTGGCCGGGCTCCACATGCCAAGCCACGATAACTGAATGCGAAGATTCAACAACAACAGACCGTATTGGTTCTTTCTCGGCTGGCTGCATGAATTCATGGGACTTATACACGCGGTGAGTGCTCATTTTTTGCTCCGTAAATGCAAGCCTTTGGGCAGCAAGATTCGCGCCGCCCAAAAGTCTAACACCTGAATTAAGCCGCGCCGCGAAGCGGCGTCGGCTTGAATGAATTGTTAGATGCCAGCCCGATCAATGTGCGCTGACCTTGGATAGCAGATTTAGAACGGCGACGCCACTAACGATAAGTCCCATGCCAACGAACGCCCACAAGTCTAGTTTCTGGCCATGGAAGATCCAAGCGATAGCTGCCACAAGTACGATGCCGAGGCCAGCCCAAACAGCATAAGCAATGCCGACCGGGATGGACTTGATTGCGAGAGAGAGGAAATAGAACGCAAGCCCGTAGCCAGCCACAACTACAACAGAAGGAACTAACTTGGTGAATCCATGGCTGGACTTCAGTGCGGAAGTTGCGACGACCTCACCAAATATTGCAATAGCCAGAAAGAGCCAGTTCTTCACGTGCAATCTCCTCTACGGTATGAAGGATAAATAGTGGTGGCTATGAGTTGCCAAAAACAGTCTTGCGGCTGTCGATTTTCTGTGAGCATACGCAACGCCAAATCTGGCATCTAACGGCCAAGGTAAGCGGCTGGCTGAAAGCCAGTCCGCTTGAGCGCAGAGTTAGACCCGAAGGCCAAAAGGGGGCGCCCAACCCTGAAGACGGACGCGGCCCATGAAAAAGCGCTGCGCCACGGAAGCGGCGCAGCGCTGCAAGAATGATAGCTGGTGGCGCTTACTGCACAAGCGCCAGAGGCCCAAAAGGCCTGAAACCGACCAAGCGAACGCAGGCGAAGCCCGGCGCAGCGCCAAAACCCCAAAGGAGAAACCTTTGAGATTGGCGAAGCGCTGGAATAAATGCTGGCCTGCATAAAGCGGAATATGAAGGGACTAACGCTTGAGTTAAGCGGCGGCGAAGCCGTCCGCCTTGAACGAACTGTTAGCTGGCCGCGCTGCACCGGACGAAGCGAAGCTACACGCGGTTGAATTTGGGTTTGTGCTGAGCACGAAGCTGGCGCTCTAAATCTTTTCGTTCCGACTCGTTCTCTACTGGAAAGAAGCTCCAATGCGTAAAAACTTTATCGGAGTCTTTGCGTGTGTGCTCGGCGACACGCAAAACACAATTCCAGCCTTGCCCGATATAGACGAGTTCGTCCCCGTTATACAGAAAATATACGCCAGAGCAGGAGCCTGCTAATGGAATCTTGGGGAGGTTTGAAGGATGGTCGAAGGTCATGCTCTTTGTCAACTAACGTTTGGTTAAGGGGCGGGCTTTAGCCCGTCCCAGCGAGCGGAGCGAGCGATTTGAACCAATTGTTAGGCCTTTGGCTTTGTGCTTTGGCTTTGTGCTTTGGCTTTGTGCGTTGTTAAGGACGCCAGTCATAATTAATTGCAGCGCTGCGCTTTGAGACTTTTTCTTTTTGAGTGGAGTCTTTAGAAAGAATTGTCCCGCCAAGATAGATGGTGCCTTGCACCTGAACTCCTTCAGGCAGATGTTTTATTGCGCTATCAGCAAGAAATAAATCACCCGTGATAGAGATGTTTTCTGGTAAGTACTCTATGTCGCTGCCTACCAAAGATAATGTTCCTTCTAGCGAGCTTATTGATGCTGGGATTTTCCGGATTTTAGTGTAATTGGCGTAGAGAAAGCCGTTGACTTTAATTGATTCAGGTATTTCTGGTATGTTTGTGCTGCTTATCTGTAGGTTGTAGACGGATAAATTTTCTGGCAGGGACTCGATTTTTGAGTCATTTACAAATAAATCGCCATATAGGGTTAGGTTGTCTGGTAGGGTTTTTATGCCTGTGCCGCTTATATCTATACTTTCAGATACTTCAAATATTTCCGGCAGCGAATCAATAGGGCAGTTTGTTGCAACAAATGCGCTGCCTAGCTTGAGCGTTCTGGGTAGTTTTGATATTGCGGTGTTCCCAATATCAAGGCTCCCCGGTAGGATGATTTCGTCGGGTAGTGATTTTACCTTGCTGCCATTCATGACAATGCTTCGGCCTACTTTAATATCATTTGGCAATTCGCGAATGTTGCAATCGCTAATGTGTAGGGCGCCGCTCACGATAAGCCCGCGCGGTAGCAGGGTACTTTCCATTTCACTATTCGAAAGTATCAGGTCGCCAGTTACAACTAGATTATCCGGGAGCTGAATGTTAGGGCAGCTTTCAAGCAATAAATCTCCATGTACTGTTAGTGGGCTTGGTAACTCCCTAATGGGGCTGTCATGGATGTTCAGCGAGCCCTGTATTAACGTTACATTCGATGGGAATGACTCAATTTCTACCAAGCTAAGGCATCCCTGCGGATTTAAGGTGATACCTTCTGGTGAATGTGTGGCTGGGATACTTTCTCCGCCTATTACTATGCTTACGGACATTGTTGAAATTCCCTTTATGAGTGTATTTGGTTGTGCCTAACTAAAAATAGACATCGTGGACTGTAGAGATGTACGATGCCTAATGCCACCATGTTAAACCCTATTCATGGGGAAATCTCCAATGCTTGACATTTAGAGCGGTCTAAAAATTGGCGGATGAACACCCCTCCACCCCCCAAGCTGCTCCCCCGTTTGCGTGAGCATTTGCGCACGCGGCACTACAGTATTCGCACTGAAGAAGCGTACGCCGATTGGGTCAAGCGCTTCATTCTTTTTCACCACAAGCGCCACCCAAAAGATATGGGTGCAGCCGAGGTGGAGGCTTTTTTGACGCATTTGGCAGTACACCGGCAGGTATCAGCATCGACACAAAATCAGGCCAAATCAGCGCTGCTCTACCTTTACAAGCAAGTGCTGCAAATCGAATTGCCTTGGCTTGATGAGGTGGTGCAGGCCAAAACACCACAACGCTTACCTGTGGTGTTAACGCCCAGCGAGGTGCGTGAATTGCTGCAGCATATGGAAGGCACGCCGGGTTTGATTGCTCATTTGCTGTATGGCACTGGCATGCGGGTGTTGGAGGGGCTGCGCCTGCGCGTGAAAGACATTGAGTTTGAGCGCCGCGAAATCATCGTGCGCGAGGGCAAAGGCAATAAAGACCGGGTCACGGTGTTGCCAGAGAATTTGATTACCCCATTAAAAGCGCAGCTGCAAAAAGTGCGTGCTTTGCACGAAAAAGATGTATTGGCGGGATTTGGGCGTGTCTATTTGCCCCATGCGTTGGCCATGAAGTACCCCGAGGCCGACCGCAGCTGGCCTTGGCAATGGGTGTTTCCTTCGCCTGTGCGCTCGCAAGACCCGCGCCCAGATGCACGCACGGGAGAGTTGCTCGAGCGCAGGCACCATGTGCTACCCACCTCGGTGCAACGCGCTGTGCGCGATGCGGCACGCCGTGCTGGGATTGCCAAGCCTGTTAGCCCCCATGTGCTGCGCCACTCGTTTGCCACGCATTTGCTGCAAGCGGGTTACGACATTCGCACGGTGCAAGAGCTGCTGGGGCATGCCGATGTCAGCACCACCATGATTTACACCCATGTAATGAATAAAGGCGGGCGCGGTATTTTGAGTCCGTTGGATGCACTTTAGGTACTTAAATGCTTCTAACGCTGATTAATAAAGCGCTTGCAGCTATAAAAAAAGGAAGCTTGGGCTTCCTTTTTTTATGGTGGCTACGGATTGGGCATCCAGGCCGGGTTACAGCACCTCAAACACCCCGGCTGCGCCCATGCCGCCGCCGATGCACATGGTGACGCACACGCGTTTGGCACCTCGGCGTTTGCCTTCGATCAGGGCGTGGCCGGTTAGGCGCTGGCCCGATACGCCGTAGGGGTGGCCCAGGGCGATGGCGCCGCCATTGACGTTCAGGCGCTCGTTGGGGATGCCCAGGGTGTCGCGGCAGTAGAGCACTTGCACGGCGAAGGCTTCGTTCAGCTCCCACAGGTCGATGTCTTGCACGGTGAGGCCCAGTTTTTTCAGCACCTTGGGCACGGCAAAGACGGGGCCAATGCCCATTTCATCCGGCTCGCAACCGGCCACGGCAAAGCCCAGGAAGCGGCCCAGGGGTTGCAGGCCGTTGCGGGCCGCAAAATCTTCGCTGACCACTACGCAAGCGCCCGCGCCATCGCTGAATTGGCTGGCGTTGCCGGCGGTGATCAGGCCGCCGGGGAGGGCGCTTTTTAGGCCGCTGACGGCGGCCACGGTGGTGCCTTCGCGCGTGCCTTCGTCCTTGGATACGGTCACTTCTTGGGTGATCAGGCCCCGTTGCTTGTCGGCGATTCCAGCGGTGACGGTGATGGGGGCGATTTCGGCATCGAATAGGCCCGCTGCCTGGGCGGCGCAGGCTTTTTGCTGGCTGGCGGCGCCGTATTCGTCCATTGCATCGCGGCCGATGCGGTAGCGTTGGGCGACGTTCTCGGCCGTTTGCAGCATGTTCCAGTAGATTTCTGGCTTGCTGGCAGCCAGGGCCGGGTCGTGCGCCATGTGCATGTTTACCTCTTGCTGCACGCAGGAGATGCTTTCCACGCCACCGGCGACCAGCACGTCGTTTTCTCCGGCGATGATGCGCTGCGCGGCCAGGGCGATGGATTGCAGGCCTGAGGAGCAAAAGCGGTTGATGGTCAGGCCCGAGGCCGTGACCGGCAGGCCCGCCTGGAGGGCGATCAGCCGCGCCACGTTGGCGCCGGTGGTGCCTTCGGGCAGGGCGCAGCCCATGATGACATCTTCGACCAAAGCCGCGTCGATGCCGGCCCGCTGCACGGCATGGCGCACGGCGTGGCCGCCCAGGGTGGGGCCATAGGTTAGGTTGAACGCGCCCTTCCAGCTCTTGGCAAGCGGGGTGCGGGCGGTGGAGACGATTACTGCGGAAGTCATAGCACTATTCCCTTTAATACGGTGCGATCAGAACGATTTGCCTTCAGCCACCAGGCGCTGCAAGAGCGGCGCGGGCTGCCAGAACGCGGCATCGTCCAGCGGGTTGTTGGCAAAGCGCTGCATGGCGGCGACGACGTTGAACAGGCCCACTTCGTTGGCGTAGCACAGCGGCCCACCGCGATGCACAGGAAAGCCGTAGCCAAAGATATAGACCACATCAATATCGCTGGCCTTGGTGGCAATGCCTTCTTCCAGAATGTGCGCGGCTTCGTTCACCAGGCTGAACACCAGGCGCTGAACGATTTCTTCGTCCGCAATCTGGCGCGGCGTGATGCCCTGGGCCTGGCGGTTGGCGGCGATCATGGCCACCACGTCGGCGTTGGGGATGGCGTTGCGCTTGCCCGGCAGGTAGTCGTACCAGCCCGCGCCGGTTTTTTGGCCAAAGCGGCCTTGCTCGCACAGCAGATCGGCGGTTTTGCTGTAGCGAATGTCTGGCCGCTCAATGGCGCGGCGCTTGCGAATGGCCCAGCCAATGTCGTTGCCCGCCAGGTCGCTCATGCGGAATGGGCCCATGGCAAAGCCAAATTGCTCGGCCGCTTTGTCCACCTGTTCAGGCGTGCAGCCCTCGTCCAGCAAAAAGCCGGCCTGCTGGCTGTAGCGCTCGATCATGCGGTTGCCGATAAAGCCATCGCACACGCCCGAGAGCACGGCCGTTTTGCGGATTTTTTTTGCTACGGCCATGGCGGTGGCCAGCACGTCGTTGGCGGTTTTTGCGCCGCGCACCACTTCCAGCAGCTTCATGACGTTGGCCGGGCTGAAAAAGTGCAGGCCCACCACGTCCTGCGGGCGCTGGGTGAAGGCGGCGATTTGGTTCAAATCCAGGGTGGAGGTGTTGCTGGCCAAGATGGCACCGGGCTTGGCCACGGCATCCAGTTGGGTGAACACGGCCTGCTTGACGGCCATGTCCTCGAACACGGCTTCGATGACCAGGTCGGCATCTTTCAGGTCGGCGTAATCCAACGTGGTCGAGAGCAGGGCCATGCGCTGCGCGTACTTGTCCTGCGTGAGTTTGCCCTTGGCCAGCTGCCCTTCGTAGTTTTTGCGAATGGTGGCCACGCCGCGCTCCAGCGCTTCTTGCTTTGTTTCTAGGAGCTTGACCGGTACGCCAGCATTCAAAAAGTTCATGGCAATGCCGCCACCCATCATGCCTGCTCCGATAACAGCTACGCTTTCAATAGCTCGCAGCGGGGTGTTGGCAGGCACGTCCGGAATCTTGCTGGCAGCGCGCTCGGCAAAGAACAAATGGCGCAGCGCCCGCGATTCGGGGGTGAACATCAGTTGCAGGAACAGGTCGCGCTCGGTCGCCAGGCCGTCGGTGATTTTTTGCTGGGTGGCCGCCTGCACGGCATCCACGCACTTGGCCGGGGCGGGGAAGTGTTTCGCCATGCCCTTGACCATGTTGCGGGCAAACTGAAAGTAAGCATCGCCCTGCGGGTGCCGGGCCCGCAGCGCCGCCACCAGCGGCAGCGGGCGCACGCTGGCCACGCTGCGGGCCAGGGCCACGGCTTCATCCAGCAAGGTGGCAGCGCTGGTGGCCAGCTGGGTTAGCAGCTTTTGCCCCGGCACCTGGGCCAGCAGGGCGGCAGCCACCGGTTCGCCGCTGACGATCATGTTCAGCGCCGGCTCCACCCCCAGGGCACGCGGCAGGCGTTGTGTGCCGCCTGCGCCGGGCAGCAGGCCCAGCTTCACCTCCGGCAGGCCCAGCTTGCAATCGGGCGTGGCCATGCGGTAGTGGCAGGCCAGCGCCAGCTCCAGCCCGCCGCCCATGCAAACGCTGTGCAAGGCGGCAACCACGGGTTTGCTGCAGCCTTCCACCATGGCAATCAGGGTGTGCAGATTGGGTTCGGCAAACGCGGCATCGTGGCCAAACTCGGTAATGTCGGCCCCGCCGGAAAACGCCTTGCCCGCGCCGGTCAGCACAATCGCCTGCACTTGGGGCTCGTCCTGGGCGCGTTGCAGGCCAGCGGCCAGCGCCTGGCGCATGGCCAGCCCCAGGCTATTGACAGGGGGCAGGTCAAGGGTCAGCACAGCCACATCGGTGTGGACTTGGTAGTGAACCGTCATCACAGGTCTCCTTGGATAAATATGAATAGAACGAACGTTCTAAAAAACACATTCTAGGGATGGCCTGCGACGGCGTTTTGTCCCTTCGGGGACATGGCGAGGGCTAATTGCTCAAAACACTGTTGGATTACAGACAAATTTGCGGGAAATCCCAGGGAAAAAACCGTGCGCACGGGCCCAACAATGCCCTTTCGTGTTTTCCGTGTTTTCCGTGTTTTCTTCTTTGAGAATTTCTTCATGCAACGCACCACCTTCCTTCGCGCCAGCATCGCCCTGGCTGCCGCCACCTTGATGGGCACCGCCAGTGCTGCCCCCGAGCCCATTTTGATTGGCGTGCCCGCCCCCATGACGGGGCCCAATACCCAATACGGCGATGAGCTCAAGGCCGGCGTTTTAACCGCCATTGAAACCTTGAATGCAGCCGGGGGCTTGAATGGCCGCCCCTACCAGCCGGTGTTGATTGATGATGCCTGCGAGCCCAAACAAGCCGTGCCTGCGGCCAACCGGGTGATCAACTCAGGCGCCAAATTTGCGGTCGCCCACGTCTGCTCGGGGGTTACGGTGCCTGCAGCAAAAATTTACGAAGAAGAGGGTATTGTCGCCATCACCCCCGGTGCGACGGCGCCGCAGGTGACGGACAACCTCAAGGGCCGCTACTTTTTCCGCACCATTGGCCGCGATGACCAGCAAGGCCCCTTTGCCGCCAGCTTTATCGCCGCCCGCCTGAACGCCCAAACCATCGTCGTGCTGCACGACAAACAAACCTATGGTGCCGGCGTGGCCCAGCATGTGAAGGCTTCGCTGGAGAAACTGGGGGCAAATATTGCCCTGTACGACGGTATTAATGCCGGGGACAGCGATTACTCCGCCGTGATTACCAAGCTCAAAACCATCAAACCCGACGTGGTGTTCTTTGGTGGCTATCCGCCTGAAATGGGCTTGCTGCTGCGCCAGGCCAAAGAGCAAGGCCTGCAAACCCAATTCATGGGGGCCGAAGGCGCTTTCAACCAAAGCCTGGTCGAAATTGCGGGCCCAGCGCTGGACGGCATGCTGTTTACCTACCCGGCCGACTTCAGCGCCCGCGCCGAGAACCAAGCCATCGTCCAAGCCTTTGAAAAAGCCCAACGCCCCGCCAACGGTGCCTACCAAATGCCAGCCTACGCTGCGGTTCAAGTGCTGCACGAAAGCATGAAAGCCGTGGGCACCGACCCCAAAAAAGTGGCGGAGTACATGCACAGCAATCGCTTTGATACGGTGATTGGCCCCGTTGCCTTTGACCGCAAGGGCGATTTGAAGAATTTTGATTTTGTCGTCTTCAAGCTGGACAAGAGTGGCCAGCGCAAGCTGGTGCGCTGATGCGCGGCAGCAGCTTGCGGCATAAGAACGTGTTCACGATCTCCTCATGGGTGTGCGGGCGCGGCCTCGGGCGGTCTGCGTCGTTGCAAATCCTCGCAATAGCCAAGCTATTGCTGTGGTTTGCGCCTCGCAACCCATCCCGATCCGCATCCCCCACACCTTCATTCGAGATCATGAACACGTTCTAAGTGGCAGTATTAATTTCTATTAAAATAGCCTAAAACGCTTATATGATAAGCGCTTGAAGCTATTTTTTTTGCCTGTCCTTTCTGCCCTTTACCTGCCTTCCCCTGACTTATGTCCACCGAAATTGCCCCCGGCTTGCTGATCCAAAATCTGGCCAAAGACCCCGCTACCTTGCGTCTGAGCGATTACAAACTGATCGCTTTTGATATGGATTCAACCCTGATCACCATCGAATGCATCGACGAGATTGCCGATGTGACGGGCAAAAAAGCTGAAGTGGCCGCCATCACCGAAGCGACCATGCGCGGCGAGATCGCCGACTTTAAAGACAGCCTGCGCCAGCGGGTGGCCAAGCTGCGCGGCGTGACGCAGGCGCAAATGCTGCAAGTGCGCCAAGAGCGTCTGCAGTTGTCGCCCGGTGCGCAAGAGCTGGTGCAGGCAGCGCAAAAAGCGGGGCTCAAAGTGCTGCTGGTCTCCGGCGGTTTTACTTTTTTTGCCGAATACGTGCGCGGCCTGCTGAACATCGACTTTGTCCGCGCCAACGTGCTGGAAGAGTCTGACGGCGTGCTCACCGGTGGCTTGGTTGCGCAATGCTGGGGCGATATTTGCGACGGTGCTGAAAAACGCCGCACCTTGCTGGAAGTGGCCAGCCTGCTGGGCATTGCCCCAGCCCAGTGCATTGCCGTGGGCGATGGCAGCAACGACATCCCCATGATGGAGGCGGCCGGCCTGTCGGTGGCCTACCACGCCAAGCCGCGCGTGCGCAGCGTAGCCCAGGTGTGTATCAATGAAGGTGGTTTGGATCGGCTGCTGGAAGTATTGGGCTGAAAAAGTAGCGCGACCCGCTCTAAAAATAAAGATTTCAGATAAAAAACAAGCTGAAGCGCTTTATTTTCAAGCGCAAAAAGCTCTATTTTTTAAGTTAAAGCACCCGTGCTGCAGCAAAAAGCGACACCATGTGTGTCGCTTTTTTGTTGGGCGGTATCCGGTGCTGATTTGATGCTTGCCTGGCGTTTCAACGGTGATTAGCGCAGCACCAAAATCGGTTTGCCCGAGTGGGTCAGCACATGCTGCGTTTCGCTGCCCAGCAGCAGGCGCTTAATGCCCTTGCGCCCGTGTGAGGCCATGACGATCAGGTCCACCTCTTGCTTGTCTGCGGTGGCGATGATGGATTCGGCCACCAAGTCAGATTTGGCGATGGTGGTTTTTACCGTCACACCCATATTTTTGCCCTCGGCTTTGATGGCGCTCAATTGCTCTTGTGCTTGGGCGGTCCACTGGGCCTCAATGCGTTTGATTTCTGAAATATCCACAGTGGCCCCGCCCTCTAAATAGCTGCGCGGATAGCGGGGAATGACACGCAACGCCACCAGGGTTGCGCCACTGAGCTTGGCCAAGGACAGTGCGCTTTGCACCGCTTTTTCTGACAGGGCAGAGCCATCAGTGGCTACCAAAATGCGTTCATACATAAACAGACCTCCTGGGTGAAAAATAGCGTTGAAAAGTATACTTTTTACGCTATGAATACTTTAGCAGCTTAGGTTGTCTTTGCTGAGGAGATTTGACCCGGGTCAAAGCGTTTATGATGCGGGCCCGCAACGTTATGACTTTATTTGCTCAGAATCTTGTGCAAAAAGATTCGCATCTTCTTGTTTCTGAAGAAAAAAGGGCGCAGGCTGAGGAAGAACACGTTCTTCTAGATGATCCCCAGGAGTGGCCACAGTTTGGCAAACCCGCTGGGGCTGCAACGCCCTCAACAACTTCCTCCGATCCAGCCACGGTTCCTATTTGGGATTCGCACGTGGCGCTGGAGGGCATGTTCTGCGCCACGTGCGCGCTCAGTATTGAAGAGGCATTGCGCAGCGCTCCAGGCATCGTGCGCGTGGAAGTGTCCGCTGCGGCACACCGCGCCCGCATCGTCTGGGATGCGCGACTGACCAAACCATCGCAGTGGTTTGCCACCATTGCCCAAGCCGGCTACCGCGCCGTTCCGGCCCAAGATACCTATGCCAAAACGCTGCGCCAAGCCTCCCAGCGCAAGATGCTGTGGCGCTGGTTGCTGGCCACTTTTTGCATGATGCAGGTGATGATGTACGCTTGGCCGGCCTATGAGGCCAAGCCCGGTGATTTGTCGCTGGAGATCGAAACCCTGCTGCGCTGGGCTTCGTGGCTGATTTGTATCCCCATGCTGATTTATTCTTGCGGGCCGTTTTTTAGCGGTGCCTGGCGGGATTTGCGCCAAGGGCGCATCAGCATGGATTTGCCCGTGGCTTTGGGCATGGCGATTACTTTTGTCATCAGCAGCTGGGGAACGTTTGACCCAAAAGGAATTTTTGGGCGCGAGGTGTATTTCGATTCGCTGTCGATGTTTGCCGCTTTCTTGCTGGCTGGGCGCTGGCTGGAAGTGCGCCTGCGTGATCGCACCGCAGGGGCTTTGGAAAATGTGCTCAATCGCCTGCCCGACAGCGTTTTGCAGCGCCAAGACGATGGGCAGTTTGCCCGCGTAGCCTTGCGCCGGGTGGTGCTGGGCGATGTGCTCAAAGTGTTGCCAGGCGAAGCTTTTCCGGCGGATGGTGTCATCGTGCGTGGGCATACCCAGGCCGATGAGGCTTTGCTCACGGGGGAGTCGCGCCCGGTCAGCAAGCCGGAGGGCTGCGCCGTGGTCGCTGGCAGCTTTAACTTGAGTGCGATGGTCGAAATGCAGGTGCAAGCACTGGGCGAGTCCACCCGCTTTGCCGAAATTGTCGGCCTCATGGAGCAGGCCAGCACGCAAAAACCCCGATTGGCCCAATTGGCGGACAAGGTGGCTGGGCCGTTTTTGCTGGGAATTTTGTTGCTTGCGGCGGCCACGGCCGCTTACTGGTGGCCGCACGACCCGGGCAAAGGCCTGTTGTATGCGGCTGTGGTGCTCATTGTTACCTGCCCCTGCGCCCTGTCCTTGGCGACCCCGGTGGCCATTTTGACGGCGGCAGGCTCCTTGGCCCGGCAAGGGGTGTTGGTGCGCAATCTGCAAGGATTGGAAGCCTTGGCCAAGGTGTACACGATTGTTTTTGATAAAACCGGCACCCTGACGCAAGAGGGATTGGCCGTGCAGGCGAGCCATGCTGCAAATGGTGAAGCACTGCCCGCTGAATATTCGGCATTAGCCGTTGCTTTGGCAAAACAATCTATGCATCCTGTGTCCAAAGCGCTACAAAGTTTGAGCGTTGGTGAGGATGAGCATGCTTGGCAAGTGCTGCAGTTGCAAGAGCTGGCCGGGCAAGGTTTGCGGGCCCAGGTGCAATCCTCAGCCCATTGGCAGGGCCAGCCTCGCTGGGTGCGGCTGGGTTCATTGGCTTTTGCAGCGGCGGGAAACTGGCCGCAGACGCTGACCCAAGCAGTGTATTTATCGCTTGAGCAAAGTGAGTCAGAGGGCATGGCTTCAGCGCCTGCTGTCCTTCCCTTGGCCGCCTTTGAGCTCGAGGAGTGTGTTCGCCCAGAGGCGGCCCAGGTGGTGCATGACTTGCAAGCTTTGGGCATTCAAGTGCAATTGCTCTCTGGAGACGGCCCTGCGGCTGTGGCGCGTGTGGCCGAGGCGGTTGGCATTGCACACTACCAAGCCCAGCGCAGCCCGCAGGATAAGCTGCTGGCCTTGCAGGCTTTACAAGCCCAAAATGTCACGGTGGGCATGGTTGGCGATGGCTTGAACGATGGCCCAGTATTGGCCGGTGCCGATGTGTCGTTTGCCTTTGGCCGTGCCGTACCATTGGCCCGGGCACGCTCAGATTTTGTGGTGCTGGGCAGTGACTTGCGCCAAATCGTGCAAACCCTGGCATTTGCCCGCAAAACATTGCGCATCGTGCGCCAGAACCTGGGCTGGGCCATGGCTTACAACATTGTTTCTGTACCGTTTGCCGCGCTTGGTATGGTGCCACCGTGGCTGGCCGGCCTAGGCATGGCCGCCAGCTCATTGTGGGTGGTGATAAATGCGGCCCGTTTGGCGGGCAGTAAAAACCAGTTGGCACTGCCGCTGCAGGCTGAGGGAGCGTCCCCTCAATGGATAAATCAGCCGACGGCTGGTTAGGAAGGTTGCGATGGATATCTTGTATTTATTGATTCCGCTGTCCGTAGGCTTGGTTTTTTTTATAGCTATTGCCCTTTGGTGGGCAGTGCATCGAGGCCAATTTGAGAGCGTTGAGCAAGAGGGGGAGCGCATTCTTCGACAGGATTGACTTGAGTCAAGAATTTTTAAGCTGAAAACGGTGAAACTTTTGTCTGCAATTTAAGAGGTGCACGATGGACAATGTAAAAACAAGTGCGGTCCACTACAACGATAAAGTAGTGCGGCAGCTTTCAATCATGGCCGTAATTTGGGGCGTGATTGGCATGCTGGTGGGGGTGTTTGTCGCCGCTCAGCTTGCCTGGCCCGAGCTCAATTTCGGTGTTCCATGGCTAAGCTTTGGACGTTTGCGTCCTTTGCATACCAATGCGGTAATTTTCGCTTTTGGTGGCTCTGCCCTTATGGGAACGAGCTACTACGTGGTGCAGCGTACCTGCCAAACCACGCTCTTTGCCCCAAAACTGGCAGCTTTCACCTTCTGGGGATGGCAAGCCGTGATTGTGGCGGCAGTCATTACCCTTCCCCTGGGTTTCACTCAAGCCAAGGAATACGCCGAACTGGAATGGCCGATTGACCTGCTGATCACTGCAGTGTGGGTGTCGTACGCCATTGTGTTTTTTGGCACCATTGGCACACGCAAGGTCAAGCACATTTATGTGGCCAACTGGTTCTACGGTGCTTTCATTATTGCCGTTGCCCTGCTGCACGTGGTCAATAGCGCTGCCATTCCCGCCGGCTGGATGAAAAGCTACTCGGCCTATGCTGGCGTGCAAGATGCCATGGTTCAGTGGTGGTATGGGCACAACGCGGTGGGCTTTTTCCTGACAGCGGGCTTCTTGGGCATGATGTACTACTTCATCCCCAAGCAAGCTGGTCGTCCAGTCTATTCGTACCGCCTGTCGATTGTGCACTTCTGGGCACTGATCTTCACCTACATGTGGGCCGGTCCACACCACTTGCACTACACAGCGCTGCCTGATTGGACGCAGTCGGTCGGCATGGTGTTCTCTCTGATTCTGTTGGCACCATCCTGGGGCGGCATGATCAACGGGATCATGACCCTGTCGGGTGCTTGGCACAAACTGCGTGACGATCCGATCCTGCGTTTCTTGATCGTGTCCCTGTCGTTCTATGGTATGTCGACTTTTGAGGGCCCGATGATGGCCATCAAGACAGTCAATGCCTTGTCGCACTACACCGATTGGACCGTGGGTCACGTGCACTCGGGTGCTCTGGGCTGGGTCGGCTTGGTGACCATGGGCTCGTTGTATTACTTGGTGCCGCGTCTGTTCGGCAAAGAAGAGATGTATTCCAAGTCGGCCATTGAGCTGCACTTCTGGCTGGCCACGATCGGTATCGTGCTCTACATCGCTTCGATGTGGATTGCTGGTGTGATGCAAGGCCTGATGTGGCGTGCCGTGAACCCCGATGGAACGCTCACCTACACCTTTGTTGAGAGTGTGAAAGCTTCGCATCCTTTCTACGTGATTCGTGTGGTCGGCGGCCTGCTGTTCGTGTCTGGGATGGTTGTGATGGCGTGGAACGTGCTGAAAACAGCTGCCTCGGGCCGTGCTGTCAAAGTGCCTGTACCTGCTGTTAATCCTGCCCACGCTTAAGTTCCAGGGAGCTGTAAAACATGTCTACAAACAACAAAAAAGCGGGGTTTACCCACGAGAAGGTGGAAACCAGCAACTTCTTGCTGATCGTTTTGACCTTCTTGGTGGTGGCCGTGGGCGGCTTGGTGGAAATTGTTCCGCTGTTCTTCCAGAAATCGACCACCGAGCCGATTGCTGGGGTTAAGCCTTATGAGCCTTTGCCCTTGCTGGGGCGCGATGTTTATATTCGCGAAGGTTGCTACAACTGCCACTCGCAAATGATTCGTCCTTTCCGTGCCGAAACAATGCGTTATGGCCACTATTCTGTGGCTGGTGAGTTTGTGTACGACCACCCCTTCCAATGGGGCTCTAAACGCACCGGTCCGGATCTGCACCGTGTCGGTGGCCTCTATAGCGATGAATGGCATCGCATCCACCTGGTCAATCCACGTGACGTAGTGCCTGAGTCCATCATGCCGGCCTACCCCTGGTTGGAAAATACGGTGGTGGATCACACGGTAGTGGCCCAGCGCATGAGTGCTTTGCGCAAAGTCGGCGTGCCTTATACCGATGAAGAAATCGCGGGTGCTGAAGAAGCTGTCAAGGGCAAAACAGAAATGGATGCTGTGATCGCTTATCTGCAGGGCCTCGGCACGGCTTTGCCTAAGTAAAGGAGGAGAACTATGGACATCACAACTATGCGCATCATCGCAACGGTGGCTTCCATGGCTTGCTTTATAGGTATTGCGCTGTGGGCGTATGCCCGCAGCAATAAAGGCCGTTTCGATGAGGCAGCCAACCTGCCTTTTGAGCAAGATTGACTCCTCTTTATGAATGAGAACAACTTATGAGCGATTTTGTAAACAATTTTTGGTCAATCTACATTGCGGTAATCGCGATAGTTGGCATTTTTGGCTGCTTGCTGCTATTGATTTTGACAGCCCGTAAAAAGGTTGATTCTGCAGCTGACAACACGACTGGCCACGTTTGGGACGGTGACTTGCGCGAATTGAACAATCCCATGCCCCGTTGGTGGATGTGGTTGTTTGTTTCCACCATTGTCTTTTCCGTTTTCTACCTCATTGCCTATCCAGGTCTGGGGTCGTTTTCTGGTCAATTCAAATGGTCGCAAGTCGGTGCTTATGAAGCCGAGGTACAAAAAGCTGAAGCCGATTTGGCCCCCCTGTACGCTCGCTTTACTGCGATGAGTGTTGAGGAAATGTCCAAAGACAGCCAAGCCATGGCTATTGGTGCCAATCTGTTCCAGAACAATTGCGCCCAATGCCATAGCTCGGATGCCCGTGGCGGAAAGTCCTTCCCCAACTTGACCGATAACGACTGGTTGCATGGTGGAACCCCTGAGAAAATCCATGAAACCCTTACCCAAGGTCGTCAAGGCATGATGCCTCCTATGGCTGCGGCTGTGGGTGAGGCCGAAGATGTCCGCAACCTCGCCAATTACGTCTTGAGCTTGTCGGGCAGCCCGCACGACTCTGCCAGAGCTGTCTTAGGCAAAGATAAGTTTGTTGCCTGCGCTGCCTGTCACGGCGCAGATGGCAAAGGGATGCAAGCCCTGGGGGCTCCTAATCTCACAGACGACATCTGGTTACATGGCTGGGGCGAAGCAACGATTATTGACATGATCAATAATGGCAAGGTAAATATCATGCCGCCACAGGCCAAAGAGAACGGTGGCAAGCTGGTGCCCGCCCAGATCGATGTGCTGACTGCATACGTCTGGAGCCTTTCGAATAAACCCAGTACAGCAAACTAACTACTTTGGTTGAAGAAAAAGCGGCACGATGATGCCGCTTTTTTTATTGCAAAATTTTGGGAAATCTATGAAGCAGGAAGAGGGTAAGAAAGATCAAAAAATGCAGCCGATGAAATCGGTAGATGCCGGTTCACATGCATTTTTTGAAGCGCAGCAGAAGGTCTATCCTCGCTCAATTAACGGGTTTTTTATGCGCTGGCGCTGGGCGTTGGTCTTTTTTACCCAATTTGTTTTTTATGTCGTCCCTTGGATTCAGTGGGGCGACCGCCAGATGGTATTGTTTGATATTGGCGCCAGAAGGTTTTACTTATTTGGGATGGTTTTATACCCGCAGGATGTGATTTATCTTGCGGCACTGCTGATTATTTGTGCGCTTGCCCTTTTTTTATTTACAGCAGTGGCCGGGCGACTGTGGTGTGGGTTTAGCTGTCCGCAAACGGTATATACCGAAATTTTCATGTGGATTGAACAAAAAGTTGAGGGTGATCGCAGCGCTCGTATTCGACTGGATAATAGCAACTGGACATTTGAGAAAATTTGGAAGAAATCTTTTAAGCAATTCTTATGGATCGCAGTTTCTTTATGGACAGGGTTTACTTTTGTAGGCTTCTTTGTTCCTATTCGAGATTTGGGATTGGAGATTGTGCAATTACAAGGTGATTGGCAGATTTTTTGGGTGCTGTTTTATGGTTTTGCAACCTATGGGAATGCAGGCTATTTGCGTGAACAGGTATGTAAATACATGTGCCCATATGCCCGTTTTCAAAGTGCCATGCTTGACCGTGACTCTTTGATTGTGAGCTACGATCCTGCCCGTGGTGAGCAGCGCGGCCCTCGTCGCAAGGGAGTGGATTATAAATCCCAGGGGCTTGGGGATTGCATTGATTGTAAATTATGCGTTCAGGTATGTCCGGTAGGTATTGATATTCGCAATGGATTTCAATATGAATGTATTGGTTGTGGTTTGTGCATTGATGCTTGCGACAGCATTATGGATAATATGCAATATCCACGCGGGTTAATCCGTTTTACTACTCAAAACGGGGTAGAGCAAGGTTGGGCAAAATCTAAGATTCTGCGCAAGGTGCTTCGCCCTAGAGTGTTGATTTATACGGTTGTTTTGATTGGTTTGAGTATTGCTACGGTCGTTAGCATGAGTCTGCGTCAGCCATTGAAAGTGGATGTTATTCGTGATCGAGCTTCTTTGGCTCGCATTGTGGGGGGTGGAAAGTTGGAAAATACTTATCGCTTACAAATCATGAATGCCACTGAGACACCACAGAAGTACCATGTTCGTGTGCATGGGCTGGAGGGTATTGAGCTGGTGGAAGGTAATGTGGTTGTAGTGCCCGCTACAGATACGGTAGGACTGCCAGTTCGGGTGCAGATTCCTTACGGTTCTGCCAGCAGTGGCTCCCACCCAATTATTTTTGATGTGGATGCAGAAAGTGAAAAA
Source organism: Comamonas denitrificans (assembly GCF_017368815.1). Lineage (GTDB taxonomy): Bacteria > Pseudomonadota > Gammaproteobacteria > Burkholderiales > Burkholderiaceae_C > Comamonas > Comamonas denitrificans. Next base: position 21,403 of record NZ_JAFNME010000029.1, read on the forward strand.
GGAATGGTTTCTGAGCGCTCTGTATTCTTGGTTCCTAGGTAAAAATTGCTTTTTGAAGGATTAAATTTTATGCAATCTACATCTGCTCAAGAGAGTAAGAATTCTGGCCCTTGGTGGAAATATGGTCATGTTTGGCTAATTATTAGTGGCCCTTTGATTGTGGTGATTGCCGGGATCATTACGGCCGTAATTGCTTTTTCTGCGGCCGATCCTGTTATTGATGAAAACTATTATGAAAATAGTACAAACATTAATAAAACGCTGCGAGCTCAGCAAAAAAATATGGGGCCTGCACACACTGTGCGCAACCACGCGGCTACCCCGGATGAGGATTTGCCACCGCTGAGGCCGTAAAAAAAGGAGCCAACGGCTCCTTGTTTATGGTTTTTTCGTACCAAGAGTCGATAGAAAACCGGTAGAGTATGCAAAGTCTCTGAATGTTCATAGGATGCTCGATAGCATCCTTGGTTTGCTCTAAGAAAGGTGAAGTTATGTCTTTTTCTGTCTCTGATACGGTTTCCTCTGCCCAGCAAGACTTGGAGCGTTTGGTCTCTGACCTGCGGGGTTTACTGGCCAGCAAGGATTTGGACAGCATTCCGCAAATTGGTGCTTTGCGTGATCGGATTGATGAGGGCCTAAGCCGTGCCCGGGAATCGGCAGTCGAGGCGGCCCAAGAAGCTGCACGCCAAGCCCGCGAAGCGGCAGCAGCTGCAGATCGCTACGCCCATGATGAGCCTTGGCGTGTTGCGGGTGCGGCATTGGCGGTGGGGGCGTTGGTGGGCTTTTTACTTGCCCGTCGTTAAATCTTGGTGATGGTCTGGGCATGAAAGATGGCCTTTCACGCCCAAGTGGGCTGAATGAAAGCGTTGATGTGAACTGGATGTCCTGGTTAGGCTTGCAGGCGTGGAAAGAGCGCTTGGGCGCTTGCGCCCAAGAAGCAAAGCAAGCGGCACAAGACCGTTTCGCTTTAGCGGCGCTTGAGTGGGCGCAAGAGCGAAAGCATTGGCAAACCGTGCTGGTTTTGGTGATTGCTGTGGTGGCTTTCGGACTGGTTGCTGCGCTGCTCATTTCGTTGGCTGTGCTGGTGTACTTTTGGGATACCCCGCACCGCATTGGGGTAGCTTGGACGATTGCTGGGGTGTGGACCTTTGCTTGGTGCTTGGTGGTGTACGCCCTGCGCAGTGCCTTGCTGCAAAAACGCCCAGCTTTTGCCTTGACCAAAGCCGAATTGGCCCGTGATTGCCAAGAGTGGCAGGAGTGGTGCGATCGGCAAGCAGGACCAAGCCCTCAGCAAGAAAAGGACGGCGCATGAGTGAAACGCTTGAAAAGCCTGGCGCAGAGCGAGATGCTGGCTTTGCCAAGGCAGAGGGCACCCCAATTTCTGCTTTGGTTCAATTGCGTCAAAGCAGTGCTTGGAAGTGGGCCACCCCAGCACAGCGGGAAGTGCTGCAGCGCATTGCAGCGCAGCGGGATCAGCGTTTGCTGGCACGCTTGACACGCGCCCGCCAAGCGGCATTGCTGGCCAGTGCAGAGCGAGTGGATGCCAATGCCCCTTTGCTCCAGCGCCTGGCCATGTTCGCCCGTTTGCATCCCACAACGCTGGCCTCGGCAGGGGTAGCGGCAGTCTTGATGATTGGCCCACGGCGCTTGCTGCGTGTGGTGCGGGGCAGTTTGCCAACGCTGTTGCCAATGCTCCTCAAATTGAAGCGCTAATTCAAGACCGATCCCACCCAGGGGTGGGAATGCAGCAGGCGGTTAGCGCAGATTCTTTAATGCCTGCGCCGCTTGCGTGACCAATTCAGGGCCGGTATAGACCAAGCCGCTGTACAGCTGCACCACATCGGCGCCGGCGTGGATTTTGCTGACGGCATCGGCCGCAGTCAAAATCCCACCCACGCCGATGATGGGAAAGTCTTTGCCCAGGGCTTGGCGCAGCTGGCCAATCACCCGGTTGCTGGCCTCAAGGACTGGGGCACCGCTCAGGCCACCGGCCTCATCGGCATGGGGCAGCCCCTGCACGGCTTCGCGGCTGATGGTGGTGTTGGTGGCAATCACGCCATCCATGCCATGGCGCTGTAAGGTGGCGGCAATCACTTGCACTTGCTCTGGGGTCAAATCCGGGGCGATTTTGACAAAGATTGGCACCCGTTTGCCTTGCTGCTGGGCCAGCTCTTCGCGGCGCCGGGCAACAGCGGCCAAGAGACTGTCCAGTGCCTCATCACTTTGCAAAGCCCGCAAGTTCTTGGTGTTGGGCGAGCTGATATTGACCGTCACATAGTCAGCATGGGGATACACGCCTTCAAGGCAAATCAGGTAATCCTGCGTGGCGTTTTCGATGGCGGTGGCCGCGTTTTTGCCGATGTTCAGGCCCAGCAGCAGGGATTTTCCCTTGCGGCGCACTTTGGACTGCTGCACGTTGTGCAAAAAAGCGTCCAGGCCATCATTGTTAAAACCAAAGCGGTTGATCAGCGCATTGGCCTCAGGCAGGCGAAACATGCGTGGCTTGGGATTGCCTGGCTGGGGTTTTGGGGTGACGGTGCCCACCTCGACAAAACCAAAGCCCATAGCGGCCAAGCCGTCGATACAGCGGGCGTTTTTATCCAGCCCGGCGGCCAAGCCCACGCGGTTGGGGAAGGTCAGGCCCGCCAGGGTGATGGGGTCGCTGATTTGGGTTTGTTGCCAGGCCGCTTGCAGCAAGGTGTTTTGGCTTTGTGCCAAGCGTTGCATGGTCAGGTCGTGGGCCGCTTCGGGATCCATGGCGAACAAAACAGGGCGCATCAGCGCGTAGGGAATGAGTGACATAGCGATAATCCAAGGTTTTTCCCCAGGATTCTCTCTTATGACAGCCCCTTCTGCCCCCATCCATCAAGATGAACTGAAAACTCTGGTCGGCCAAGCCGCTTTGCAGTACGTGCGCCCGGGCGAAATTGTGGGCGTGGGCACGGGCTCGACGGTGAATAAATTCATTGATGCCTTGGCCAGCATGAAGGGGGAAATCAAAGGCGCTGTTTCCAGCTCCGTGGCCAGCACCGAGCGCTTGCTGGCTTTGGGCATTCCGGTGTTCGATGCGAATGCGGTTGAGCACCTGGGCGTGTACATCGACGGCGCCGATGAGATTGATGGCCAAGGCTATATGGTCAAAGGTGGCGGCGCTGCATTGACCCGCGAAAAAATCGTCGCTGCCCTGGCCCAGCAGTTTGTGTGCATTGCCGATGCCTCCAAGCTGGTGGCGCACCTGGGCGCATTTCCATTGCCCGTCGAGGTGATCCCCATGGCGGCAGGGCAGATTACCCGTCGCTTTGCCGATCTGGGCGGCCATGCCCAGCTGCGCTTGAAAGATGGCCAGCCTTTGGTGACCGACAACGGCCAACACATTCTGGATGTGCATGGTTTGAAAATCACCGACCCGCTGGCGTTTGAATCCCAAGTGAATCAATGGCCCGGGGTGGTGACTGTCGGCGTGTTTGCCCACCAAAAAGCGCAGGTGTGCCTGCTGGGTACGCCCGAGGGCGTGCGCACGCTCACTTACTGAGTTTGGGTTGGCTGTTTCTCCGTTTTTGCTAGCGTTCCCGTAAAGGCAGATTGCCATGCTCAATGCCTTGTGGCTGGGATTTTTTCTCACGGCCACCGTGGCCGCACTGGCGCAGTGGTTGCTGGCTGGCAACGCGCAGGTGTTTGCCGCCATGGTGCAAGCGCTGTTTGCCATGGCCAAGCTCTCGGTCGAGGTCATGGTGCTGCTGTTTGGCACTTTGACTTTGTGGCTGGGCTTTTTGCGCATTGCTGAAGAGGCTGGCATTGTGCAAGCCCTGGCCCGCTGGCTGGCCCCTTTGTTTGCCAAGCTCATGCCTGAAATACCCCGTGGCCACCCGGCCCTGGGGCTGATGACGCTCAATTTTGCTGCCAACGGCCTGGGGCTGGACAATGCGGCCACCCCCATGGGGCTGAAAGCCATGCGGGCGCTGCAAGAACTCAACCCCAGCAGCACCACGGCCAGTAACGCGCAGATTTTGTTTTTGGTGCTCAATGCCTCGTCGCTGACGCTGCTGCCGGTGTCGATTTTTATGTACCGCTTGCAGCAGGGCGCGGCCGATCCCACCTTGGTTTTTTTGCCCATTTTGCTGGCCACTTCCGCCTCGACCCTGGTTGGACTGGTCAGCGTGGCCCTTGTGCAGCGCCTGCCCTTGCTCAGCCCGGTGGTGCTGGCGTATTTGCTGCCTTTGGCGCTGGGGTTGGCCGCGTTCATGGCCTTGCTGGCCAGTTTGAGTGCGGCGGCCTTGGCCAGCCTGTCGGGGCTGCTGGGCAACCTCAGCCTGTTTGCTGTGGTGCTACTTTTTTTGCTGGTCGGGGCCTGGAAAAAGATTGCGGTGTACGACAGCTTTATCGCCGGGGCGAAAGAGGGGTTTGCCGTCGCCCGCGATTTGTTGCCCTACCTGGTGGCCATGCTGTGTGCGATTGGGGTGCTGCGGGCCAGCGGGGCGTTGGACTATGCCCTGGACGGCGTTCGTTATCTGGTGGGGCTGGCGGGGGTGGACAACCGCTTTGTGGATGCTTTGCCCACCGCCTTGGTCAAGCCCTTTTCTGGCAGCGCCGCACGGGCCATGTTGATTGAAACCATGCAAAGCCATGGGGTGGACAGCTTTGCGGCGCTGCTGGCAGCGACCATCCAAGGCAGTACGGAAACCACTTTTTATGTGTTGGCCGTGTACTTTGGCGCTGTGGGCATTCAGCGTGCCCGCCATGCGGTAGCGTGTGCGCTGCTGGCTGAATTGGCTGGGGTGCTGGCGGCGATAGGGGTGTGTTATTGGTTTTTTGCTTGAAAAATGATAGCTATAAACGCTTATTTATAGTCATTTTTTAAGAAAAATATTAATAAAACGTTGCTTGGTAAGCGTTTCAAGCTTTGTTATTAAGAGTAAATAGTCGCTTTCAGCGTTTTTAGCAGACAGTTGCGCCCAGTGTTTACCCTGGTCATGGTTTGTACGTAAAACCCACCGCTCGGCGGGCTAGCCCATAAAAAATTACGGAATAACCCTGATAAATTTTTCGCAAAATAATCACAAAAGTGACTGGGTGCTGAACAAAAAGTCTTTTTGCTGACAAAAATTGCGCTAATCCCGTGTGGTTTACACGGTTTTTATTTCAGCCTGTAAGTCTTCTTCAAGTAATGTAAGCGATTGTTATGCATTGGGATGCTTGAGGGAGACGGGTAAATGAATATTAATAATTTTAAAATTAGCACCAAACTGACGCTTGGTTTTGGCTTGATGGCGGTGTTGTTATTTTTGATCAGCGCCACTTCATTATGGAAGGCGAAAAATCTGCATGATGATTTTGAATCGGTCATACACCAGCAATATCCTAAAGTGGTCAAAATTGAAGAAATCAAAGACTTGCTCAATACCAATGAAGTGTCTATCAGCCACATGCTGCATTACAAGGAAAGCGCCAGCCACGAGGATTTAATCGAAAAAGTATTGGCCACGCGGGCCAAGATTGCCGAGGCGCTGCAATTTTTGCAAACCCAGGAAATGGACGCAGAAGAGCAAGCAATTTTAGAAGCCTTCAAAGGGCCGCGCCTGGAATACATTGATGCGCAAGATCGGTATATTGAGTTGGTGCGCGATCGTCGTTTGGATGATGCTTTGTTTTTGCTGATTTTAGAAATGCCCAATAAGCGCAATGCTTACCATGCGGCACTAAAAAATCTGGTGGATGTGCAAAATAAACTCATGAATCAATCGGTCGAAGTGGCCAGCCAGTCGGTGACCAATATGTATTGGGTGATTGGCGCTGCCACGATGATTGTTTTATTGGGGGCAACTATTTTGTCGCTGTGGATTATTCGCAGCATTACCCGCCCGATTGCCGATGCTGTGCGTGTGGCCGATGCGGTGGCCGAGGGCAAGCTGACGCAAAACATCCAGGTGGTGGGCAAAAGTGAAACGGCCCGCTTGTTGCTGTCACTGCAGCAAATGCAAGCCGGTTTGGTGCAAGTGGTGGGGCGGGTGCGCCAAGGCTCGGAAGGTATTGCCTCGGCCAGTGCGCAAATTTCGCAAAGCAACCAGGATTTGTCGGCCCGCACTGAGCACCAGGCCAGCGCCCTGCAGCAAACCACAGCCACCATGGAGCAGCTGCACACCACCGTGCGCCAAAACGCTGCCAGTGCTGAGCAGGCCAACCAGCTTTCGCAAAAAGCCCGCCAGGTGGCCACCCAGGGGGGTGCCGCCATGGAGTCGGTGGTGCGCAGCATGGGGGAAATTCAAACCAGTGCCGGGCGCATTGGCGACATCATTGGCGTGATTGATGCGATTGCCTTCCAAACCAATATTCTTGCGCTGAATGCGGCGGTTGAAGCGGCCCGCGCCGGTGAGCAGGGCCGCGGTTTTGCCGTGGTGGCCAGCGAGGTGCGGGCCCTGGCAGGGCGCAGCGCCGATGCGGCCCGCGAGATCAAGCAGCTCATCCACAGCAGCTTGGGCAGTGTGCAAGCGGGCACGCACGAGGTGGATCAAACCGGCCGGATCATGGCCGAAGTGGTGCAATCGATTGCCCAGGTGGCCCAGATCATGCAAGAGATCACGGCTGCCAGCAGTGCGCAAAGCCAGAGCGTGGCCCAGGTGAACCAGTCGGTGGTGCAAATGGAGCAAACCACGCAGCAAAACGCCGCCTTGGTCGAGGAGATGGCCGCCGCCGCGCTCAGCTTGAGTCAGCAGGCCCAAGAGCTGGTACACACCGTGGCGGTGTTTGACTTGGGCCAAGCGCTGGAGGTGCCAGAGTCTGGGCATCGGCCCAGCCAGGCACTTGCTAACTCAATAGCAGCTTGCGCTAATGATGAAAAGGAATTTTTGGCCTTATCGGCTTGAAATGCTTATTTCATAAGCGCGAAATGCCATCATTTTGATGGCATTTCGCTTTTAAGCAGGGTGTTTTTGTCTGGGGTTACTCATCATCCTCAAACACCAGCGGGGCCGGCGTGACAACGCGCAGCACGTGGCTTAAGTCCAGTTGGGTGCCTTGGGCGTAGCTGCTGTAAGGGGTATCGGGCTCGAGCAGCGCGGTGGCCAAGTTGGCGTGGCCTTGGTTGAGGCTGACGTAGTAGCTGCCGGGGATGGCATCGGCCAAGAGGCGCTGGGTCACGATGTGGCCGCCCTGGTCGGTGTAGCCATCGGCCACCAGGGGCGAGAGCTCGGCAACGCGCAGCACTTGCAGGCCCAGCTGATCGAGTTGGGCGGCGGTGTTGCGCGCCTCGGGCGATAGCCAGTAGCCGCAGGGGCGGCTGCGCTGCTCGGTGGCACTCAGGCCCAGGGCCGATTGCCAAGCCACCAGGGTGGGGGTGATGTGGCTGCTAGTCAGGTCGATCAGGGGCAATTCACGCTTTTCGTGTACGCCTTGGGCCTGCACCAGTAGGTTGCCTTGGCAGGCTTGGCTGGCAATGTCGCGGCTGGCGAAGGTGGCAACTTGGGCCAAATCCCTGGCGCGCGTGCTGGCGCTATCGAGCACGGAGAGCATGGCTTGCACCAGGCCATGCACACGGCGTTGGGCGTGCAGCAGCCCCAGGTCGCTGCCCCGGCTTTGCACGGTCAGGCCAATGGCGTTTTTCAGGGCGGCGATGTTGGCCAGGGTGGTGGGCTGCACGGTGTCCATGGCAAAGCCTGCCTCGGCACTGTTGCCGGTGGGTTCGGCCAGGGCGTCGGTGCGCAAGCCCGCTTGTGCCAAGCGGCTGGTCATGGGCTGAAAAAACCATTCCTTGGCGGCTTTGGTAACAAACTCATGCGCATTGGCGGTCATGGCGTATTGCACGCCCATGTCGTTCGCGCGGGTGGCGTTGAAGCGGGTTTGGGTTGGCCCCAGGGCGGCAAACTCGCCCGCATCGAGCACCACGGCCGGGCGGTACAGGGTGATCAGCTGTGCCAAAGCGCGGGCCTCGGGGGTTTGCAGGCGCAAATGGTCGTGGCGCAGATCGGTGCCATTGGCCGTGGTTGCTTGCTGGGTTTCAAAGCCATCAGGGTTGGCCCGGGGCACCAGCAGCAAGTTGATGTGCCTGAGCATGGGGCGCAGCAAGCCGCCTTCATCCAGCTCTTGCAGCAGGGCCAAAACGGCTTCGGTCGATGCCGGGGCATTGCCTTGCTGGCCTGCCACGATCATGACCATGGGGCGCTGCGTGGCATCCAGGCTGCTGGGGGTGAGGTCTGCGCTTTGGGCGGCCAAGACGGCAGAAATCGCCCGGCCATTTTGTGAATTTCCGGCCGGCAGCACGGCGATGCGCACGCCATCGTCGCTGCTGCTGGTGCTTGGGGTGCTGTGGTGGGGCAGTTGCTGCAGCAACTCGGCCAATTCGGCATTGCTGGTAAAGCTGCTGCGCTCTGGTGCCAAACCGGGGGTGCGGTAGCGTTGGTCGGGTTCAGGAAAGAGGGCGGCCACGGCAGCGCTGTAGGGCAGGGCGTGCACGCGCGATTGGCTGATGGGGCTGGTGCTCACAGCGGGGGCCGTGGCCGCTGGGGGGGAGGCTGGCGCTGCGGGTGTTGTTGTGGTGGTGCTGCTGGTACCGGGCCATTCGGGCAACGGCACACTGGTGCAGGCGCTTAAGGCCAGCACGCCGACCATCCAGGCCAGGTGGCGTGGCCTGGCAGTTACGCCATGGGCAGGGGTGGGGGAAACAACAAGGGCAAGGGGTTTTGTCATATGTGGTCTACCGCAAGTGGCCAGAGCGTGGCTCTGGCGGCCAAACATCTCAAAATCGCAAAAGAACTGGCCTAAAAACACAAAGGCCCCAGAGCATAGCAATGCCTGGGGCCTGAACAGAAGGGCTTAGCGGCCGAAGTTGCCGCCACCTCCACCGCTGCGGCGGCGGTTGCCGGCAAAGCCGGGGCCGCCACTGAAACCGGGGCCGCCACGGCGCGGGCGATCGACCATCAGGTCCACGCTGGTGCGGGTGGGGTCGGGCTGGCCGCTGCTGCCGCCAGCGCGGGCGGGTTTGCGGGGGCGGCCCAGCTGGGTGCCCAGGTGGGCATCGGTGGGGGGCTGG
>NZ_JAFNME010000003.1 GCF_017368815.1 Comamonas denitrificans
TTGTACAACCACCAACTGCCCCAGTCAGCATTGCACAGCAAAACACCTATGCAGGCCATGAAACAGTGGCATCAAACTCACCCTGAGTTGTTCAATAAGCGACCATATGATCGTCCGGGATGCAACACCTATTCGGCAGTGAACATACACAGGGCGATTTTCTTTTAGCTGCTGCTTTTCTGAGCTGCCTATTCGGCAGTGAACAGCGGGGGGCGACGGCTCCCCATTTTTTTAGGGTTTCTGAGCTGCCTATTCGGCAGTGAACCTTGAATGACAGTAGGAACACCGCCGGAAAGTTTTCTGAGCTGCCTATTCGGCAGTGAACAGAGGGCACAGCAAGTGCTTACGGCAAAAGCTTTTCTGAGCTGCCTATTCGGCAGTGAACTTTGAGCGCCGCGCCACCGACACGGGCGAGCTTTTCTGAGCTGCCTATTCGGCAGTGAACCCCTGCCGGTGTTCGATCAGCAAAGCTGGGACTTTCTGAGCTGCCTATTCGGCAGTGAACGCTGCCCGGCAGGCACGGGCTGTTTTTTTTCATTTCTGAGCTGCCTATTCGGCAGTGAACACGATGCCAGCACCACTGGCAGAGATCATCAATTTCTGAGCTGCCTATTCGGCAGTGAACGTCAAACGCCCCGTGCCCCTGCATCTACAGCTTTTCTGAGCTGCCTATTCGGCAGTGAACTGGGACAAAAGCATTTACAAGACCGTCAAATATTTTCTGAGCTGCCTATTCGGCAGTGAACCTTGAATGACAGTAGGAACGCCACCAGAAAGTTTTCTGAGCTGCCTATTCGGCAGTGAACTTTATAAAACAACGGTTTGCGCCGTTGTTTTTTTTCTGAGCTGCCTATTCGGCAGTGAACAAGTCGGAAGGAGGCTGGACGAGCCGCGCAGGTTTCTGAGCTGCCTATTCGGCAGTGAACATCATCAGCCAAAAACAGAAAATAAACCTGATTTTCTGAGCTGCCTATTCGGCAGTGAACTACGGGTTTACCCTCGGTCTTTGGGCTTTCGGTTTCTGAGCTGCCTATTCGGCAGTGAACCCCAGGCGTTCACCGTCGGCACTGCCGCATCTTTTCTGAGCTGCCTATTCGGCAGTGAACCCTGGCCCCGAAGGGTATGAGCACCCCGCAGATTTCTGAGCTGCCTATTCGGCAGTGAACAGCTGCTCAAAGCGCGTAGGGTGGCCGCCGGGTTTCTGAGCTGCCTATTCGGCAGTGAACTCACCCAAACGGGCTGACCATCTTCAGGGTCTTTTCTGAGCTGCCTATTCGGCAGTGAACGAGTTTGTTTTCTTCCAGGTACTGAAAGGCAATTTCTGAGCTGCCTATTCGGCAGTGAACTTCAGCCTTGTTTATTCTTTAACTCCTGATTTTTTCTGAGCTGCCTATTCGGCAGTGAACTCATGGTCGGCAAAAGTGCGCCAGCTTTTGGCTTTCTGAGCTGCCTATTCGGCAGTGAACGTATCCGGTTTTTTGCTGACCAAAAAGCTGCGTTTCTGAGCTGCCTATTCGGCAGTGAACACCTGCACGCAGCCTACCTGGAGGCGCGTAAATTTCTGAGCTGCCTATTCGGCAGTGAACTCCGCGCTGCCATGGGTGATATGCAGTCTTTGTTTCTGAGCTGCCTATTCGGCAGTGAACTCGCGCTAGATCAACTCGCCAACACCTTGATCTTTCTGAGCTGCCTATTCGGCAGTGAACTCGGACCGATAGCGCTTTCCTTTACGCGCCTCCTTTCTGAGCTGCCTATTCGGCAGTGAACCCCGCCTGCGATCCCGCTGCAGCGCAGCTGCTTTTCTGAGCTGCCTATTCGGCAGTGAACATTTCAGAGGGAAGGCTGTTATAACTGGTTTGGTTTCTGAGCTGCCTATTCGGCAGTGAACACACCACGCCCATGTCCACCGAATACCACCACTTTCTGAGCTGCCTATTCGGCAGTGAACCTTGCGATGCAATCGCACTAATCAGAGGCTGTTTTCTGAGCTGCCTATTCGGCAGTGAACGAAAGGCTGGGGCCTGCGGCGCTGCTATATATTTTCTGAGCTGCCTATTCGGCAGTGAACGATTTCTTCGATCATTCGATTGCAATCCTAAATTTCTGAGCTGCCTATTCGGCAGTGAACAAGGTGCGCATCCCCGTCGGCGCTTTCGTGGCTTTCTGAGCTGCCTATTCGGCAGTGAACGGCGGCATTTAGGGCTTTAGCCCTGTTGGCATTTTCTGAGCTGCCTATTCGGCAGTGAACAACCCCCGTGGAATTTTTCAATTCCTGGGGTATTTCTGAGCTGCCTATTCGGCAGTGAACAATCTGACGATTTACAAACCCTCCCCCCTCCATTTCTGAGCTGCCTATTCGGCAGTGAACCATCGCGCAGGTCAATGCCATGTTTGAAGCTGTTTCTGAGCTGCCTATTCGGCAGTGAACGCAATGTGTCCCACGCTCTTGGCGATGTACTTTTTCTGAGCTGCCTATTCGGCAGTGAACGCCGCCCACCGCGTGCCGCCCGAGCTGATTGCTTTCTGAGCTGCCTATTCGGCAGTGAACCGCAACGAGATTCAGCCCCTGCAAACGCACCTTTTCTGAGCTGCCTATTCGGCAGTGAACCTTTGCTTTCTAATCTCGATAGCGCAATCTCTTTTCTGAGCTGCCTATTCGGCAGTGAACTGTAAACAAAGCGGGGAACCCGCGCCCACCATTTTCTGAGCTGCCTATTCGGCAGTGAACAGCAAGTATAGCTTTGCAATCTGTTGATTTTTAAAGAACAAATGCGGCAGAAGATGGTTTGCCCTAATTTTTTAGGGCAAACCGTAACCTTTTGATTTTTAAAGATTTAATTTTTAACGTAAAAAAAGGGTCAAAACCAGGGGATGCTGGCGTGGGGGCCTAGGCCGTAGGTGTTGAAGTGCCCCACCACGGCGGTGGCCAGCTGGGGGCCGTGGGCGATGAACAGGCAAAACGGTTGGCCGGTGCTGCTGCTGCGCAGGTGGGCGTAGGGCAGGTCGGGGCGGCGTTCCACGCTGTCGGGGATGGCTGCCTGGGCCTGCGCAGCGGTTTCGCCCTTGCGCTGCATACGACGGCGGCGCAGGCGTTCGGCATTGGTTTTGAACTGGCGGCGCAGCACCAGGCGGTGCGGCGCGTTGGGCGGTGCGGCGGCCAGCAGCGTGAGCACCACATGGTCGCGCATGCCGCGCAGCCAGTCTTGTGCCATCAGTGCCTCCAAGGCGTGCTGGGGGCCGTGCAGCCGCAGCACGCTGCCCAAGGTGCGTTTAGACAGGGGCGCATTCACATGCTGCGGAAAGCTGGTGCCAATGTCGCCCGCGCCGTGCTGCACCAGCGCCCGGTGCAGCTTGGCCAGCAGCGCGCCCAGCAGGTGGGCGTGGCTGAACTCGGGGTCGGGCAGCAGGGTGATGTCGATGTAGTGCGTGGTCATAGTGCCTCGCGCGTTAGCTGGCATCGCCAAACACACCGCCACGGATGAGCACGGCCATCACAAAGTGCTGCTGCTCCACGGGCGGCACCTGGTCTTTCAGCAGCCAGTGGTCCAACAGGGTGTAGAAGTCCTGCTTTTGCTTTGGCTGGCGGTAGGCCTTGCCTTGGGTGGTGACGGAGCCGTAGGGCTCCACGGCGATGGGGCCGAGCTCCTCGGCACCTTCGTACCAGGTGTCGATGGTGCGAATGGCGTTGCCGATTTTTTGCGAGTGGATGGCTGCCACGCCGTCCACGCTGTACAGCGTTTTGCTTTTGCCTGCGCTGGCTTTGTCCAGAATCAGCTCTTGCGATGGGAAGACTTCTTGCCCCGCACCTTGGCGCACTAAGGCCGTCACCCGCAGCAGCACATGCTGCGTTCCCGCCAGCCCATCCGCAATGGTTTGGCCGAGTTCTGTCAAGCCTTCTGCTTCATGATTGATAGCTGCTAGCGCTCGTGTATTCAGGGCTAGAGCGTTAAAAGACCATGTTTTTTTGGCCTGTCCGTTTTGCATGTGCTCCACGGTGACTTCTACCTGTTCGGCACCCATGCGGTTGCGCCACAGAAAGCGGCCATTGGCCAGGTTGGCGGCGTAGCGCTGCGCTAGCTCGCCAAAGCCATGCTGCTGCACATAGCCCTGCACAGTGGCCAGCAGCTTGGCCCGGTAGGCCGCACTGTTGCAGGCCGAGGGCGTGCCCGCACCGCCCAGCACGCGCAGGGTGAATTGCACCTTGAGCGTGTCGGCCTCGGCGGGCAGGGCGGCCACGTCCACCGTTTGCAGGTTGGGGTTTTCGATGGCGGCATCCAGCTTGGCCGGGTCTTGGTCTTTGGCTTTGAGGCGGTTGCTGATGGTGCCGCGCACAGATTTCTCACGGACAACCACGGGCTGCCATGCGTGCGAGTTGGCGCGGTCGTCCCAGCGGCCTGCGTGGAATACGGCGTCGGAGGGGTCCAGCTTGCGTTCAAAAGCCAGGACGGATGCGGTAGTGAGTTTGTCGGTCATGGTGTCAGTCTTTCCAAAAGGTGCTGGGAGAGGTCGATGGGCGTGGGGGTTCAGGTGTAGGCATAGGCTTCATCGTCGTCCCATGCGTCTTGCGTGTCCGTGTGGGCAGCGGTGGCGTCGTCCGCTGGCGGCGGTTGGTAGCCATTGCGGCAGCGGTACAGGCCCAGGGCGTCGTCGGTTTCGGCATGCCACAGCAGCTGGCCCAGGTGCGTCAGGCGGTGCGGGCTGATCCACTCGCCCAGCGCATAGACCGATTCCACAAAGCGCAGCGGCACGTTGGCATCGCGCGCGTTGCGCACCGTACCGGCTGCGTGTGCTTGGGGCGTGAGTGCGGCATAGCCCACGGGGATGGGCACGATCCAGCCGCTGCCTTTGCGGCGCTGTGGGTCGGCCCACTGCACCTGCCCGTCGGGCACAGGCGCTGCGCCTTCAGGCAGCACCGGCGCGTAATTGAAGCGCGCCGCGTGCAGCCAGGCGTCCAGCAGCGTGGCGGTGGGTTGAGTTGTGAGCAGGTCTTGCAGGCGCTCGGCCAGCAGGTCATCACGCCCCACCAAGGCAAAGCCCGGCAGCCACTGCCGCCGCCATTGGCGGAATGCCTTCTCTGCTGCCACGGGGTCTTCGGGCACGATGGCTATCCAGGGGCGCACGCGTTTGCCGGGCACAGGGCGTGATGGCAGCACACTGCCGCCCGCCACGCGCATACCCTCCAGGATGTGACCGGCCTGCGCTGCCCAGTCGTCCAGCTGCGCCTGGTTGCCTTGCACCAGCGCCGCCGGGGTGCCGGGCGTGCGCTTTTCTGACACGGCCAGCACCAGCGTGAGCTGCAGGTGCATGCGGCCTTCTTCCACGATGGCAGCGGTGCTGCCGTCTTTGCCGACTGGGTTGCGCGTCAGGTTGAAGTTGCGCACATAGCCTTGCGTGACCTGCTCTTGGTGGTGGTGGCACACCACGCCCACGCCGTGCAGCTGCAGCGGCACACCGGCTTGGGCCAGCTTGCGCTCTAGCGCCCACATCACGCCGGTAAAGGCCGTGATGGAGGGGAAGCTGTGCGTCAGCGGGCTGGCAATGGCATTGGCGTTTTGAATGCGCAGGTGGGGGAGGACGAGGATGGCTTGGGCTTGCGTCATGGTGTGGCCTCCGTGGCGGTGTCGTTCAGCCGCTGGCGCAGTGCGCGCAGTTGCTGTTGAAAGCCGTCCTCGTCGGTCAGCAGCTCTTTTTGCCAGGCGTGCGCTTCGGCATCGCCCAGCGGCAGCTTGCCGCGCAGTTGCGCGTTGAGCCAGTTGGCAAAGCGCTGGCCTACGGCGGCAGGCCAGTCCATCTGCAGCCACTCGCGGGCAAATTCGGCTTCGTCAGGCTGTTCGGCACGCAGCGGGTCCAGCCACAGTTGTTCGCTGCGGTGCAGATCGGCAAAGCGCTCATCATCCCGGCTCCAGCCCGGTGGCAGGAGCTGTTGCAACTCAGCTGCCAGCGACACCAACTCGTCCACCAGTGTGTCGAGCAAGGCCTCGCGCCGTTCACGGGTGGCCAGATTGGCGTCGGGGTTGGACTCCAAAAACACCCGCAGTGTCCGCACGGTGCGGCGCACCTCAGGCCGGGCGATAAACAATCGGTCGAACACGGAAGCCGCGTGCACCGGCAACCGTACCGCGCTGGTCCGCCACTTTGGCGGTAGCGACGACAGCAGGTAGTTCACCCCCCGCCGTTCGCTGTTGAGCTGGCTGATGTTCTGCGGTTTGGTACCGCCCATGTTCTGCACCGCCAAGCCGGGGTAGTCGTGGAACACGCCGTCATGCATCCTGCGCTCGCGCCGCGCCTGGCGGGCAGCCTTGTTAGCTTCGCCAAAGCGGTCTTCCTGCACCTGGGCGTGCACCGCATGGGCCAGCGAGGTGGCGTACAGCGGGGCCAGCAGGGTGTAGTGGGCATCGTCGCAGGCATCGCTGCCCGTGAGCCAGTACAGCTGCTTGGCCAGGGTGTGGCTGCTGGGGCCTTCAGCGCGGGGTTGGGTGAGCGACACCAAGGCATCGCGCAGCGCCTGGGCTTGTTGCGGGTCGGGGTGCAGGGCGGCCAGGGCATCGGCATCGTGTACCAGCAGGGCGGTGAGCAGGCTGCGCCCGTGTACTTCGAGCTTGAGCAGCTTGTACACATCCAGCGCTGCCGCATTGCCCACCACATCGCCCACAAAGCGCTCGCCCAGTGCGTGGCTGCCCAGCTCGGCCAGCGCGGGCAGGGTGCTGGGTTCTACGTATAGGCTGGTGCCGCGTGCATCGGGGTGGATGGGTTTGAGGGCGTGGGTGACGGCCTGGATTTGCTGCACGCGCCGTGCCGCATCTTCTAGCCAGGCGGAGGGCTGATGCTGCGCCAGCATCTCCTGGCGTTTGTCGTTTTCTTCGCCTTTCAGCTTGTCAAGTTTGGCGTGCAATCTCTCTTGTAAGAAGGCTGCAATCGCCTCGCGATAGCTGGCGTGATCCGCTGGTGGTGCTTCATTTTTCACTCGACCCTCACTCCTGGTAGCTAAAATGAATAGCCATCATATGTGAATATCTGCAGAAAACGCAGCTTAGAAAATCATCTGTGAGTATCTTTTGATCTGCCGCACAGGCAGCTCAGGCTTTCTTGCTAAAGCCCAAACGCTCATCCCACCACCAGCCCGCCTGCGATTCAGGCAGGCTGGCGGTGGCATAGCGCTTTGCACATTGCTCCAGCGACAAGCCCTGCGCATCTGCCAGTGCAGCCAGTTCCTCCATCAAGCCCACCTGCGGCCAGGGCGATACGCTGGGTGATGCCAGCTGCGCTGCGGGCACGGGGTGGCACAGGCTTTGGTGGATGGGCACATAAACCTTTTCGTAGCGGCGCTCCCCGTCTTGCACGCGGTGCAGTAACAGCATTTCTTCCTCTTCGTCTGGCAGCAGGGCCACGTCGTCGCGTTTTTGGTCGTCCTGGCGGAACCGCTGGAACTGCGGCAGCAGGCCGGTCAGCCACAAGGATCGGGGCGTGTCGGGCTGGGGCTCGTGCCACTGCAGGCAGGCCGCATGGGTGGGCGTTGCGGTGCCTGGGGGCTTGGGCAGCAGGCTGTCGTGCATGCGGGCGTGTTCCAGGTCTGTCCAGCGGCGGTGGGGCAGCAGCTTGTTGTCGGCTGGCAGGGCAACGCGTGGCTGTGCGTCTACCGCCCAGGCTGCGTTTATGCCGATCTCTCGCGCCAAAAGGTCGTGCAAATAGTGCGACTTGAGCTGAAAGGGTGCGTGTGCGGTTTCAAATCCCGGCTTTTCGTACGCAGGCTGACCGGGTGTTTTGAAATGCCGCAGGTTGCTGTCCAGCACCACCATGTTCACCCCGCCCACGGCCCCGCTCCGGTGCCGCCGCACGCGCCCGGCCAGCTGGATGAGCGAGCGCATGGACGAGGGCTCGACCACCGCCCAGTCGTAGTCGTGGTCGCGCCCCACTTCCGTGACGGGGCTGCCCAGCACGATGAACAGGTGGTGCGGCTCGGGGTGGGTGTCGATGAGGGCACGCAGGGCGGGGCGCTGTAGTGCGGGGTCGTGGTCGTTTTGGGCACCCCGGCGGTTGAGCAAGGTGTCCAGCTGCTGCTCGATGGCCGAGCGCAGCAGCAGCGGGAACTGCGAGTGGTACACGCACAGGTGAACGCGCACGTCGGGGGCGGGAGCGCCCAGTGCATACATGGCCAGTGCCACGTCGTACAGCGGCGCGATGTTGGCCATGCGAATGAGGCCTAGGCTCACGCACTTGCCACTGGTGGCGTCTAGGCTGTGGTTGTGGGGCCGTTGGTGCAGCTCCCATGCTTGCGCCAGCACCAGGCGGGCAAAGTCCTTGCGGCGCTCGGCTTCGTCCAAGCTGCTCCAGGTATCGGGCAAAGGCGCAATCTGCGCCAAGCGCCGCACCTCGGCCTGCTGCAGCTTGGCAACGCGCTTGCGCACGTACTGGCTGTGCGCCTCGCGGAAGGCGGGCCCGTCCGCGCAGTCTTGCGGGGTCTGGTGGAACTCGTCGATCCACAGGCAGCAGGGGTTCACTGGCTCGCTGGGCTGCTCGCTGCGGTGCTGCTGGTACACGGCACGCCCGGCGCGGTAGGCCAAAAATAGTCCTTCCACCAGCGCAGGGGCCAGCGTGGCCGAGGACAACAGCACGCGGCTGCCCAGCAGGCCTGCCCAATGCACCAGCCGGGTGAGGGCGGGCAGGTCGGCCATGTCAAAGTCGTCGGGCTCGTCCAGCACCAGATCGCTGGTCAGCAGGCGCAGCATGGGCGCGATCTGGCGGCCACCGCGCAGGCTTTCGGTGGCGGGGGTGAGGTGGTCCACGGTGCAGACCAACAGGGGCGCGGCAATGAGCGCGCGGGCTTTGGCGTCGTCGGTCAGGCGCTGCAGCAGCGGGTGCTGGTCGTTGCCCTCAAACAGCACGGTGCCTGCTTCGTCCAGCAGCGCTTGGCTGGAGGCCGAGCCGGTGGCCTGGGCCTGCTGCTCCCAGTAGTCAAACAGCGCCCGGCTGGCCGCACCGCCGACCTGGATGGCCAGTTGCTCGTCGTTCAGTTGCAGGTCGTGCTGGAACACGCGCCCGGTTTGCAGCGTGAGCGTGCGCAGCCCCATGGCAAAGGCGCAGCGCAGGCCGGTCGCTGGGTTGGCAAGCGCGTTCATCACCCGGGCGTTGCCCAGCGTCTTGCCGCAGCCGGTAGAGGCCATATTGACGATGAACGCGCCTTGCTGCGCCGCACGGGCGCGCACGCTGGTGGCCAGCTCGGCGGCCTTGTCTTGCCAGGCAAAGCGCGGGTCGGCGCTGCGTTTTTTGAGGGGCTTGTGGTGCTTGAGTGCGGGCAGGTTGTGCGTGAGGCTGGGTAGGGAGCGTGCTACCAGCGTGGCGTGGGCCTGCACACCCAGCAGGTGTTCATCTAAGGTTTGGTTAAAAATTGGGCTTTTACCCTTATGCAGCAAGCGCAAGCAGCTATCTTTTTGGTAGTCATTGCGGCGCGTATTGGCATAGAGTGGGTAGGCCGCGTTGCGGTACGGGGTGCGCTGGGTTTCATCGGTGAGGCTGGAATAGTGGTGATCGGCCAGCATCAGGCACAGGCGGGCGAGGTGCATGGCAAAGGGGTCGTGCAGCACCATGCCTTGCCCGGGGGCTTGCGACAGTGCCAGCAGCTTGCGTGCGTAGCGGGCGGCCTGCTGGCGCCAGGCAGGTTGGGTGACGGGCAGCCCGTGCGGGAAGTGCCAGTGGGCTTGCACCGTGGAGGGTTCTGCGCGCTCGCGTGGTTCGTTCCAGTCGGCGCTGATGCGCAGCAGTATGTCGTCCAAGACGTTTGAATTTAGGAAGCGGGGGCGCGCCCCAAAGCGGTGGTGAATGCGCCTTTCGTCTTCCATGTCATGTGGATCTACATCGTGTGACTTCTCTACTGGCATACAGGGCAGGCGGTGGTGGGTGAACACCAGCCAAGCCACGGCCTGGGCCAGGGGTGGCAGGTGGGCGAAGGGCAAGCGCTGCTGGGCCTGGGGCTCGTCCAGCCCATCGCGCAGCAGCCGCCCGCTGGCATGGTCTAGCCACAGCGACTCAAAGGCTTGCGCATCGGTGCTCGGTGCTGCGCAGTCTGCCAGCCGCTGCAGCCAGCCTGCGTCGTCGTCCTGCCCCACAAACGCCTGGAACAGTCGCACCGATACCCATTCATGGCGGTAGTGGTTGCGCTCGCGCAGTCCTGGGTTCTTGAGCTTGTCTTGGAATGCCTGCGTGGCTTTGCCCAAGTCGTGCAACAGGGCTGCCAAGGCGGCCAGGGCTGTGATGTGCGGCAGGTGGTGCCAGGCGTTTTCATCACCCGTGCGCAGCACGTTGCTGGTGGTGGTGTTGGTGGGCACAGCACCCTGGTCGTTGAACTGGCTGGCATCGCCCACCACCCACAGCAGTTCGCTGTGGTCGCGCCCGCGAATCCAGTGGCAGGCCACGGCGGTGTTTTTGCGCGCCGTCTGGCGCAGCAGCTTGCGCAGGGTGTCCAGCCCCGCCTGGGTGATGGGGGTTTGCCACGTGCGCTCGCCACGGCGTTCGGCAAACTGATCAAGGATGCGCCGGGTTTCGGTCAAGGCGCGCTTGGAGCATTGGGAGACAAGCAGTACGTTCATGCCGCAGCCCCCTGCCCAGGCACCGGTACACCTGCCAGGCGCGCGGTGGAGGTGGCAATCTGTTGCAGGGTCTCGATCATGAAATCGAGCGATGCGCTGCGCGTGAGTGCCTCAATGCACTGGCGGCGAAACTGCTGTTCTTCATCGCCGCGCATGGCCGACAGAAAGGCCTGCGGCAGGATCACGGCATCTTTGACCAGATCAGCCGCATCAAACACCAGGCCGCCCCGCCGCGTCTTGCCATGCAGCACGGCCAGTCCGTGGGGCAGTCCCAGTACCCAGGTGGCGGTGGCACCCAGGCCATAGGCTAGGTAGTTGCCGTGGTCCAAGAAGCGGTTGGCTGCATCGGTGCCCGTGCCGCGTTTGGCGCGGGTGAAGTCCCTGTAACCCACCGCCTCCACAGCAAGTTTGAACAAGGCTTTGGTCAGTTGGGCTTCATCGGTGAGCAGTGTGGTGACGTCGGGCGCATGGGCGATGCGTTGTGTGAATTGCGCCACCAGGGCTTGCAGGCGCACGGTATCGGCGGCAAAGCCGGCATCGCGCAGCGCTCGGGTATCCCACGCTGCTTGCAGGCGCTGTAGCCGTGCTGTTTGCAGCTGCTGGGCAGCGTGCAGGCGCAGTGCATCGTCAAACCAGAACTTCACCCAGGCTTGCAGGTACTCGGTGGGCCGGTATTCGCTCTGCGGCGTGAGCCAGGCCACCTCAACATCCACCTCATTGGCACTGAAGAGCGGCGTACCACCGCCACCGCAAAATCCCACCAGCACACCTGCCTTGGCCAGCTCGCGCATGGCAGCCTGGGTGATGGAGGTGCCGGTGCCCAGCAAAATGCTCGTGGTGTTGGCAATGGGGATGTTCCAGTACAGGCTTTTTTTGCCCGCATCGGTCACGTACTCCACCCGCCCACCGTTGACCAGTACGCGGCAGTGTTCCAGGTAGTAAATCTGGGCCCGCTTCGAATGGAGGATCGTTTTGAGATCGGTGCTGCGAATTTCCTCTGTCATCTTCCGGCCTCCATCCTCAACGCAGCAGCGCCGTCAGCGCGGGCTCCAGGTGCGGGTAGCGCCAGTCAAAGCCGCTGGCTTGCGTGCGCTGGGGCTGCAGGTGCTGGCCGCCCAGCAGCAGCACCGACATGTCGCCTAACACCAGGCGCAGCGCCCAGGCCGGGGCGGGCAGCAGGGTGGGGCGGCGCAGCACTTTGCCCAGGGTGCGGGTGAAGTCGCTGTTGCGCACCACCTCGGGCGCGCAGGCGTTGAAGGCGCCCTGGGCGTCGTCGCGCTGCAGCAGGTGGTCGAACAGGGCCACCAGATCGTCCAGATGAATCCACGGCATCCACTGCTGGCCGCTGCCCAGGCGCCCGCCCAGGCCCAGTTTGAACGGGGGCAGCAGCCGCGCCAGCATGCCGCCCTGCGCTGCCAGCACGGGGGCAATGCGCAGGCAGGCCACGCGCACGCCGTGGGCGCTGGCACGTTCGGCCTCTTGCTCCCAGGCCATGCACAGCGTGCTGCCAAAGTCTGTACCGCCGGGGGGGCTGGCTTCGGTGAGCGGCGTATCGCCCTGGTCGCCATACCAGCCGATGGCCGAGGCCGACAGCAGCACGCGCGGTGCGGTGGGCTGCTGACCTATCCAGTCCACCAACTGGCGCGTCAGCTCCACACGGCTGCGCCAGAGCAGGTCGCGGCGCGCTGCCGTCCAGGGCCGGTCGGCAATGGGCGCGCCGGCCAGGTTCACCACGGCGTCAAAGGGCGGGGCAGCGCTGAGTTCTTCCAGCCGTTGCACGCTGTGTGCGCCGCTGCACAGGCGCTGGACTTTGCGCGGGTCGCGGCTCCAGACCCACAGCTCGTGGCCTTGGCGTTGCCAGTGTTGGCACAGGGCCTGGCCAATCAGGCCGGTGCCGCCGGTAAGCAGGATGCGCATGGGGTTCTCCTTGGTGCAGTGGGGAAAAGGTGGGGAAAAGTGGGGAAGGGGTCAAAAATGATTACCAGGGAAGACGCTGGCCATCGTAGGCCCAGAAGCCGCCGCTGTCTGCGGGCTGCAGTGTGTCCAGCACGGCGAGCAGGTCGCGCGCGGCATTCGCGGCGGGGCGGCCGATCTGCGCCCCGCGAAACGGTGCCGACAGCGCCGAATCTACCGTGCCGGGGTGCAGGGCCGCCAGCACGGCCTGGGGATGGGTGCGTGCCACTTCGATGGCTGCGGTTTTGAGCAGCATGTTCAGCGCCGCCTTGGAGGCGCGGTAGCTGTACCAGCCGCCCAGGCGGTTGTCGCCGATGCTGCCCACCTTGGCCGACAGCACCGCCAGCAAGCTGCGCTCCCCTTTGGCCAGCTGCGGCGCGAAATGCGCCAGCACCAGCGCCGGGCCGATGGTGTTGGTGGCAAAGCTGGCGGCCAGGTGGGCGGCGTTGAGCTCGGTCAGGCGTTTTTCCGGGCCGCCGGTGGGGCCGGTGAGCATGCCGGTGGCCACCACGATCAGGTGCCAGGGGCCTTGCGGGCGCAGCGCTTCGGCGGCAGCGGCAATGCTGTCGGGCTTATCAAAATCAATAGCAGGCGTGCTCTGGCGGCTCAGGGTGAGCACTTGGGCGCAGCGTGGGTCGGCCTGCAGCTGTGCGGCGATGGCACCGCCGATGGCGCCGGAGGCACCCAGGATGAGGGCTTGGTAACCAGAGGGGAGGGATTGCATGGCAGGCCTTGTTCAGTGTGGGGGTGGTTACAGGGTGCCCAGCTGCTGGCGCACCTGCTGGGCGTGCGCTTGCAGGGCGGTTTGCTGCTCGGGTGGCATTTTTTGCCACTGGCGGTACACCAGCGCCAGCCGGTGGTTGGCCCCCAGCGTTTCGGCATGGCGCGCAAAAAAGTCCCAGTACAGGGCGTTGAAGGGGCAGGCGCGCGGGCCGGTCTTGAGCTTGGGGTGGTAGGCGCAGCCCTGGCAGTAGTCGCCCATGCGCTGCAGGTAGGCCGCGCTGCTGACATAGGGCTTGGTGGCGATGGTGCCGCCATCGGCGCGCTGGCTCATGCCCAGGGTGTTGGGCAGCTCCACCCATTCAAAGGCGTCGATGTAGATGCCCAAATACCAACGGTGCAGTTCGGCGGGGTCCAGCCCGGCCAGCAGGGCAAAGTTGCCAATCACCATCAGCCGCTGGATGTGGTGCGCGTGGGCGGTCTGCAGCGACTGGCGGATGGACAGTTGCAGGCAGCGCATGCGCGTGTCCCCATTCCAGAACCAGTGCGGCAGCGGCAGGTGGTGGCCCAGGGCGTTGCGCTGCTCGTAGCCCGGCATGTGCGCCCAGTAGATGCCGCGCACGTATTCGCGCCAGCCCAGAATCTGGCGCACAAAGCCTTCTACGGCGGCCAGCGGGGCATGCCCGGCGTGGTAGGCAGCCTCAGCGCGCTGCAGCACTTCCAGCGGGTGCAGCATCTTGACGTTCAGTGAAAATGAGAGCAGCGAATGAAACAGGCGCGGCGCCTGGCTGGCCATAGCATCTTCATAGTCGCCAAAGTGCGGCAGCGCGTGGGCGATGAAGGCATCCAGGCACTCCAGCGCCTCGGCGCGGTTCAGTGGCCAGCGCACCGCGTCGGCCTGCGGCTCACCCATGCTTTGCACGCCGCAGCGCTGCAGCATCTCCCACAGCGCACGGTGGTCGTGCGTGGGGCGCCAGTCGGTAGGTGCGGGCGGGGTGCCGGGCCAGGGCTTGCGGTTGTCATGGTCAAAATTCCACTGGCCGCCGATGGGCTGATCGTGCTCGTCCAGCAGCAGCCGGTAGCGGCGGCGCATGGGGCGGTAGAAATGCTCCATCAGCCACTGGCGGCGGCCGTGCATCTGGGTGGCCAGATCGTCACGCGCCGTCAGAAAGTGTTCGCTGTCCACCACGCTGCAGTGCAGGCCACTGGTGCTGGCCCAGGCTTGCAGCTGGGTATCGAGCCGCCATTCGTCAGGCTGTTGCCATTGCACCGATTGGGCACCGTAGTGGGCGGCCAGTGCGCTCAGGTTGTCGGGGATGGACTGGCGGTTGCTGGCATCATCCAGCGCCACATAGCGCACGCGGTGGCCCGCAGTGCGCAGCTGGCGCGCCAAATCGCGCATGGCGGCAAAAATGGCCAGGATTTTCTGTGCGTGGTGCAGCACGTAGTCGGTTTCCTGGCGCACCTCCATCAGCACATACACCACCTGCGCATCCACCTGCTGGAACCAGCTGTGCTGGGGGTTGAGCTGGTCGCCCAGCAGCAGGCGCAGGGTGTGGGCCGGGGCGGGGCTGCTCATGCCGTGCCCCACAGGCGTTGGTAGGTGCCGCCCGGGTCGTAGGTGGCGGCTTGTTTGATGGGGTCAAAGCGGCGCCCCCCGCGCGGGTCGGTGCCCCGGCCAGCGATGTAGAGCCAGTTGCCCTGGTTGCTGTACACGTCGTAGTCCAGTAGCTGCGCCTCAAACCACGCCGCGCCAGCGCGCCAGTCGCAGGCCAGGTCGTGGATCAAATAGCTGGCTGCCACCTGGCGCAGGCGGTTGCTCAGGTAGCCGGTGGCGGCCAGTTCGCGCATGGCGGCATCTACCAGGGGCTGACCGGTCTGGCCAGCGCGCCAGGTGGCAAAGCGCTGGTCATTGTGGGACGTGGCCTGCGCCGGGCCCAGGCCACGCGCCCGGTACAGCGCGGGGCCGTGCTGCAGGTGCAAAAAGCGGAAATAGTCGCGCCACAGCAGTTCAAACCACAGCCAGTAGCTGCCATCGCTGGCACCGTGCTCGGCCTCAAACTGCCGCAGCTGGGCCATGGCCTGGCGCGGCGACAGCGCCCCCGTGGCCAGCCAGGGCGACCATTTGCTGGAGTAGTCCAGCCCCAGCAGATCGTTGCGCGTGCGCTTGTAGCTGTGGGGCAGGCCGCGCGCCAAATACTGCTGCAGGTGGGCCAGCGCCGCTGCTTCACCGCCGTGCAGCTCGCCTTGCAGATAGGGGAAGGCGCTGCGTGCATAGGCAGCGGTTGGACTTCCTGCCAACGCTGCCAGGGTCTGTGTGGGATCGCCCAGCCAGTCGTTGGGCACATTAGGTGGCGCTGGGGGCAGCGTGGCAGGCGCTGGCAGCGGCGCGGCGGGTTGTAGCCCTGCCTGTTCAATCTGCTGGCGAAACGGCGTGAACACCGCAGGCAGACGCTGCACCGGCCAGGGCAGGTGCTGCGGGTGCAGCAGGCTGCTGTGCCACACGGTATGCACCTGCAGGCCCGCGGCGCGCAAGGCGGCAACTTCGGCCTGCTCTTCGGGCGCGGCAATGTCTTCACAGACGATGGTGCTGGCACCCACGGCGCGCGCCAGGGCAGGCAGGGCCGTAGCGGCAGGTTGATTTAAAATTAATAGCTGGCTGCGCTTATCCAATAAGCCTTTTAGTAGGTTTTGAATGGTATTGACCATCCAGGCGCGCCGGTGTGGGCCGATGCGGGCAAAGCCCCAGGCGGTGGTGGCCTGCATATCGGGCAGGCAGACCACGGGCAGCAGGTGCTGCGCACCCAGCTGGCAGGCGGCGTGCAGTGCGCTCTGGTCGTGCAGGCGCAGGTCGTTGCGAAACCAGAACAGCACCGTGCTCATGGCTGGGCTCCGGCACTGCCAGCCGTGGGGGTGGCACTGCGCTGGCGGCGGCAGCGCTCGGAGCAGTACTTCACCTCGTCCCACACATTTGCCCATTTTTTGCGCCAGGTGAAGGGGCGGCCGCAGCACTGGCAGGGCTTTTCGGGTAGGTAGGGTTTGCGGTGCATGAGGAGCGTCCTGTGTCCTGGGGCGTGGTTTATGCCGTGTGCGTTGTCAGCGTGGCGTGTACGCGCTGGGCCAGATCGCGGCCACTGAGCCAGGCACCTTCTACGGTGCCGTTGTGCAGCCAATCGCCGCACAGGCCCAGGCCTGCCTCAGGTTGCCACCAGCTGTTCACATTCAGCGGCGGTGCGGTGTCGGCATACAGCCAGCGGTGGGCGGTGGCCTGCACGCTGGCTGGATTGGGGCCGCCCAGCTGGGCAAACGCCTGCAGCAGGGCGGCGGTGACGGCGGCGGCATCGTCGTGTACGTGCGCCTCGCTCCAGGCGTGGCTGGCGTGCAGCAGCCAGGTTTCGGGGCCGCTGCGCCCGGGCTTGCTGCTGTCGCGCGCGATCCAGCGCAGGGGGCTGTGCTCGACAAAGCAGCCATCCACGGGCAGGGGCACCGGCTGGGGGCAGCGCACCATGACCGACCAGCAGGCACGCATGGGGGCGCTGCGTGCCAGGGTGGCGGCCTCGTGGGCTACTGCGTCCAGCAGGGGCGCGGCTTGGGGTGCGGGCACGGCAAGCAGCACAGCTTGGTAGCGCTGCGCTTCGGGGCCGTGCTCGGGGCTGTGCAGCTGCCAGCCAGCGCCTGCCGGGGCTTGCAGCGCTTGCACGGTGGTTTGCCACTGCAAGCGCACGGGCTGGGGCAGCTGCTCCATGTGGCGCACCAGGTGCGCGGCGGGCGAGGTCATGCGTGGGGTGCCGACAAAGCGCTGCAACGCGCTGTCGTGCAGCACAAAGTGTTGGCCATCGTGCGTGCCGATGCGGCCTTGCCACAGCGCGGCTGCGCCGGTGTGCTCCCACTCGGCCACCTGGGCGCGAAAGTGCGTATCCCGCGCGGTGAAGTACTGGGCGCCGTGGTCGCACTGCCACTCGGTGCTGGCATCGCTGCTGCGGCGCGTGCTCATGCGCCCCGAAGGGCCACGGCTTTTGTCGAACACGTGCACGTGGTGGCCCGCCTGGGCCAGAAACTGCGCACACGTCAGCCCGGCCAGGCCCGCACCCACGATGGCAATCGGCAGGCCCGCTGGGGGGAGGGAAGGGGTTGTGGCCATGGTGGTCTCCTGGGTCAAAGGGAAGAATGGGTGCTGCGCCACTGCAGAACCAGGGGCTTGAGCGCCGACAGTGGCAGCGTGGCGGTGATGCCTTCCAGCGGCTTGTGGTACAGCGCAGGGCAGGAGCCGCCCACCCACAGCGCGATCCGGGAGGGCAGCTGCGCGCGCAGCTCGCGCAGGTTGGCCAGCACCACGGTGCCGTTTTGCGCGGCGGAAAAACTCAGCAGCACCACATCCACCCGGTGCGCTTGGGCGGCCTGCACCACGTCCAGCAAAGGCGTTTGGGTGCCCAGGGACACACAGGTGCAGCCCTCCAGCACCAGCATCGCCTCCACCATCAGTAGGCCCAGGCCATGCAGCTCTTGCGGCAAGGTGGTGAGCAGCACTTTGGGCCCCAAGGCCGGGGGCGAACCATGCAGCGGAGCGAGCGAGGCAATCGCCTGGCGCAGCACGCCGGTGATGACCTCGGTGTACAGGTGCTCTTCAAAAATTTCAAACCGCCCCTGCATCCACGCCTCGCCCACGGCCACCGTCAGCGGGGCCACCAACTCGGTGATGAACGGCCCCAGGCCCATGCGCATTTGTGCATGGTGCAGGGCATGGCGCAGTCCTTGGGGGTCGTGGGCGGCAATCGTGTCCAACAGGGCCGACAGCTCGGCGGGATGGGAGGGCAGGGTGGTGCTGTTTGTCTTGGACAAAATTGCGCTGCTGGCCTGGCTGTGTTGGGACAAAAGCTGGGTCAGTGCTGCCGCATCCAGCCCAACCACTTTGTTGGGGCGCAGGCCAGCATCGAGCAGACGGCGCACCAGCTGCAGCCGCTGCACCTGCTCTGCAGGGTAGAGGCGGTTGCCACTGGCATCGCGCAAGGGTTGCGGAAAACCATAGCGCTTTTCCCATACACGTAGGGTGTCTTTGGCCAATCCTGTCTCGCGTTCGACAGCGGCAATGGGCAGGCCAGTTTCGCTAGAGGGGATAGGGGGGGCGTTCATGCGGCAGCCTCCAGGCAAAGCGGATAGAAAAGGGGTGAAACCTGAGCAGGCATGGTCATGGACAAAATCGTGATTTTTAAAATTGTCTAGGACAAAATTATGTTTGTCTAGTACAGTAGCGATCTTATCAGCCCCACACACAGCGCCTGCTGGGCGTTGGCAGATTGCGAGTCGCTATGAAAATTGCTGTCATTGGTTCGGGAATTTCGGGTTTGGCCGCTGCGCACCGTTTGCGCCAGCATGCGCGCGTCAGCGTGTTTGAAGCCGGCAACTACTTTGGTGGCCATACGCACACGGTGGATGTGACGCTGCCCAATGCGCAGGGGTACCCAGTCACCCATGGTGTGGACACCGGCTTTCTGGTGTTCAACGAGCGCACGTATCCCGGCCTGATCGCTTTACTCGATGAGCTGCAGGTGCCCAGCGCCCATTCGGATATGTCGTTTTCTGTGCAGGTGCCCGGCGCAGGGGCGCTGGGGGCACAGGCGCTGGAGTGGAGTGGCGCGAACCTGGCCACGGTGTTTGCCCAGCGCCGCAACCTGCTGCGCCCGCGCTTTTGGGGCATGTTGCGCGAGCTGCTGCGCTTTAACCAGCTGTGTACCGCCCTGGCCGAGTCGGGCGAAGAGGCGGCGCTGGCCCAGCCCTTGGGCGATTTTTTGGCGCAGCACGGCTTTGGCAGCGCGTTTCGCGATTGGTATTTCTTGCCCATGCTGGGCTGCATCTGGAGCTGCCCGACCGACCAAATGCTGCGCTTTCCAGTGGCTACCATGATCCGTTTTTGCCATAACCACGGCCTCATCCAGGTGAGCAACCGGCCGCAATGGTTCACCGTGGCCGGTGGTGCGCGCCAGTATGTCGATAAATTGCTGCGCGGCTTGGATGCGCGTTTGGGCGTGCCGGTGCAGCGCATCGTGCGCGACGCCGCTGGCGTGCAGGTGCATACCCCTGGCCACAGCGAGCGCTTTGACGCTGTGGTGCTGGCCGTGCACAGCGATCAGGCGCTGCGTCTGCTGGCCCAACCGACGGCGCAGGAAAGCCAGGTGCTGGGCGCCATCCGCTACCAGCCCAACCGCGCCGTGCTGCATACCGATGACAGCGTGATGCCGCGCCGGCGCAGCGCCTGGGCGGCCTGGAACTACGAGCGTGCCGCCAGCAGCCAGCAGGAATCGGCGCGTGTGTGCCTGCACTACTGGCTCAACCGCCTGCAGCCCTTGCCGTTTGCGCAGCCGGTGCTGGTGTCGCTCAACCCGGTACGCCCGATTGCGCGAGACAAAGTGCTGGCCGAATTCGACTACGACCACCCCGTGTTCGACCTGCCTGCGATTGCTGCACAAGACCAAGTGCCTTTGCTGCAAGGCACACAGCGCACGTGGTACTGCGGTGCTTGGACGGGCTATGGTTTTCATGAAGATGGCTTGCAGTCGGGCTACCGCGCGGCCGATTTGTTGCTAGAGCAGCTGCAGCGCCAGGAGGCCGCATGACCGCACCTGCCCCTGCGCTGGCCGCCCACCGGCCCCACATTGGCTTTGGCCATGTGTGGCACACCCGGCTGCGCCCACGCCGCCACCGTTTTATCGTGCCCACATTTTTTCTGCTGCTGCCCATGCGCACGCTGCGCGCACACCCCGAAGCGGCCGGCGTGCTGGCGCTGAACCGGCCCGGTGCGCTGGCCTTTCGCGATGCCGACCACGGCGATGGCCGCAGCCCCCAAGCGGGCGGCGCGCTGGCCTGGCTGGAAGAGCTGCTGCACAGCGAGGGCATTGACGGCGTGGATGGGGAAGTCTGGCTGCATTGCTACCCGCGCGTGCTGGGCTATAGCTTCAAGCCGGTGAGCTTTTGGTACTGCCACCGCGCCGATGGCAGCCTGCGCGCCATCGTGGCCGAGGTGAACAACACCTTTGGCGAGCGCCATGCCTACCTGCTTGATGCCCCGCAGTACGGCCAAGAGCTGCGCGCGCGCAAGGTGTTCCATGTGTCGCCGTTTTGCCCGGTGGAGGGCGGCTACCGCTTTGAGTTCAAGCGCAGCGGTGCCCAGGGCCTGCACTCCACACGCGTGCGCATTGATTTTGACGATGCCCAAGGCCCGCTGGTGCTCACCGGCGTGGCCGGGCGCTTGCAGCCGCTGGACGCTGCCAGCCGCCGCCGCGCACTGTGGCATTACCCGTTGCTCACGCTGGGCGTGATCGCTCGCATCCACTGGCACGCGCTGCTGCTGTGGGCCAAGCGTGCGCCGTTTCACCGCAAGCCTGCGCCGCCCACCCAGCCCGTAACCCGCTCTTCCACGCCTTCCACGCCGAGCCTTTGACCATGAACACCACTACCGCCTCACCGTCCGCGCTTTCGCTGCCTGCCAACATGCCCGCTGCGGCACGCCAGGGCCTGCGCCTGTTGCAACGCCTGCAGCACGGCACGCTGCACCTGGAGCTGCCCGATGGCAATGTGTTGCAGCTGGGCAGTGGTCAGCACCCGCACGCCAGCATGTGTTTGCACAACTGGCAGGTGTTTGCTGCCGTGCTGCGCTCGGGCGACATTGGCCTGGCCGAAGGCTATATCGCCCAAGACTGGAGCACACCCCACCTGGCCGACCTGCTGCGCCTGCTGATGGCCAACCGCGACGCGCTCGAATCGCTCGTCTATGGCGGCTGGTGGGGGCGGCTGGCCTACCGCCTGCGCCACCTGCTCAACCGCAACACCCGCGCGGGCAGCCGCCGCAACATTCACGCCCACTATGACCTGGGCAACGATTTCTACCGGCTCTGGCTTGATCCGAGCATGAATTACTCCAGCGCCTGGTTCCAGGGCGACTTGCAAGGTGATCTGACCCAGGCCCAGCACGCCAAAGTGCGCCGCGCTTTGCACAGCGCCGGTGTGCAGCCTGGCCAGCGCGTGCTGGAAATTGGCTGTGGCTGGGGTGCGTTGGCCGAAATGGCAGCCGGTGAGTTTCAGGCCCAGGTGACGGGCGTGACGCTGTCCACCGAACAACTGGCCTGGGGCCAGCAGCGCATGCAGGCGGCCGGTGTGGCTCCCCAGGTGGATTTGCGCTTGCAGGACTACCGCGACATTCAAGATGCCCCGTTCGATGCCATTTGCTCGATTGAGATGGTCGAAGCCGTGGGCCAAGCCTATTGGCCCAGCTACTTTGGCAGCGTGGCGCGTTTGCTGAAACCAGGCGGGCGCGCGTGCATCCAGAGCATCGTGATTGACGACGCGCTGTTCGAGCGCTACGTGCAGGGCAGTGACTTTATTCAGCAGTACATCTTTCCGGGCGGCTGCCTGCCCAGCCCGGCACGTTTTCGTGCGGCTGCCCAAGCGGCAGGCCTGCGCGTGGTGGAGGAGTTTGCCTTTGGCCGCGACTACGCCGAAACCCTGCGCCGCTGGCACCAGCGCTTTGCCCAGCAGCGCAGCAAGGTACAGGCCCAGGGCTTTGATGCGCGCTTTCAGCGCACCTGGGAGTTCTATTTGGCCTATTGCGAAGCAGGGTTTGATGCGCGCAGTATTGACGTGGTGCAGTACACCTTGATCAAAGATGGAGAGCGCCCAGCATCCAGCGGCACATTGCTATAGATTTGAGTACTTTTCAGCCTGCTTTCGCCCAGCTTTTCTCCCTAGGAGTTCTCCATGTTTTTTTCTCGTATGACCGTCGCAGCCCGCCTGTATGCCGGGTTTGGTTTGATTTTGGCGCTGCTGATCGTGGTCACGGGGGTGGCTGTGGTCAAAGTCAACCGCATTGACCAAGCCCTGCGCGACAACAACAACATCCACGTGCAGGTGCAGCGCTACGCCATCAACTTCCGTGGTTCGGCGCATGACCGCTCGATTGCCGTGCGCGATGTGGTGCTCAGCCCCACGCCTGCCGAGCGCGACAAAGAAATCGCCACCATCGCGGCGCTGGCCGATTTTTACGCCCAGTCGGCCACGCCGCTGGAAAAACTGGTCAACCGTGTGGGTGCGCCGCCGGAGTTGGCACCGCTGTATGCCGGTATTCGCAGTGCCGAAGCCCAGGCCGTGGCCAGCACCCAGGCCATCATTGCCCAGGTGCAGGCCGGTGACGCGCAAGCTGCTCAGACGCTGTGGCAGCAGGCCAAGCCGCAGTACGTGCAGTGGCTGGCAGCCATCAACAAGCTCATCGACTTCAAAGAAGCGCGCATTCAAGGGGCCAACCATAGCGCTATGCAAGAAGCGGATAGCTTTTTGAGTGTGATGTTTACCGCCTTGGCGCTGGCGCTGGTGCTGAGCGCTGCCGTGGCCTGGAGCGTGGCGCGCAGCATTGTGCGCCAGTTGGGCGCCGAGCCCGTGGCGCTGGCCGAAGTGGCCAGCCAAGTGGCCCAGGGCGATTTGCAACCGGTGGCCGGTACCGCCCAGGCCGAGCCGGGCAGCGTGCTGGCCTCGCTGGGGGCCATGCAAGCCAGTTTGGCGAGCGTGGTGGGCCAGGTGCGCCAGGCATCGAACGCCGTCACCGTAGGCTCGGAAGAAATTGCCGGGGGCAACGTCGGTTTGCTGCAACGCACCGAAGAGCAGGCGGCCAATTTGCAAAACGCGTCCTCGTCGATGGAGCAAATGACCGCCTCGGTCAAGCACAACGCCGATTCGGCCCGCCAAGCCACCCAGGTGGCAACCCTGGCCAGCGAAGCCGCGCACAAAGGCGGTGCCGTGGTGGCCCAGGTGGTCAGCACCATGGGGGAAATTACGGCCAGCAGCCACAAGATGGCCGACATCATTGGCGTGATCGACTCGATTGCTTTCCAAACCAACATCCTGGCGCTCAACGCGGCCGTGGAAGCGGCACGCGCCGGTGAGCAAGGCCGTGGCTTTGCCGTGGTGGCCGGTGAAGTGCGTGCCCTGGCTGGGCGCAGTGCCGATGCGGCCCGGGAAATCAAGGGCCTGATTGACGGCAGCGTGGCCAAGGTAGAGCAGGGCGCACGCCTGGTGGAGGATGCCGGTGCCACCATGACCGACATCGTGCAGCAGGCCCAGCGCGTGGCCAGCTTGATTGCTGAAATCAGCACTGCCACGGCCGAGCAGACCGACGGCATTGCCCAGGTGGGCGAAGCGGTGGCGCACCTGGACCGCTCTACCCAGCAAAACGCGGCCTTGGTGGAGCAAAGTGCCGCCGCCGCGCAGACACTCAAGCAGCAGGCGGCGCAGCTGGCCCAAGTCGTGAGCGTGTTCCGCCTGGGCTTTGACGCCACAGCCAGCAGCAGTGCCCACAGCAGCCCACGGCGCAGCCATGCCCTGCCAGACCGTGCTGCAAGTGCTGCACCACGCTTGCCTGGGGTGTGAGTTGATGATCTTAAAATAATAGCTGCTTGCGCTTGCTGTATATGCCGTTCAGCCCATTTTTATGCTTAAAACCTTGGCTGCGTGCCGTCGCCGCCAGCGTGCCACCGACCCAGGCACAGCGTTGGCAGCAGCGCCTGACGGAGGTGATTCCCGATGTGCAGCCGGGCGACCGGCTCACGGGCCTGTACCAGCCGGGCCAGGGGATGCGCTTGTGGCATGGCAACCAGGAGCTGGCCGCGATTGACGACGCTGAACTGGCCCGCCTGTTTTTTGGCATTTGGCTCTCGCCACAGACCTCTGAGCCAGCCCTGCGCAGTGCCTTGCTGGCACGCAGCCTCGGAGCCACAGCACCATGACCCCCTTGGCCACCCCCGCACACACCGGGCCGCTGCCACGCTGGTGGTCGGGCCCGGCCTATGGCTTGCTGGGGTTGCCGTTGGCCTTTGTGGCCTTGCCGCTGTACGTGGTGCTGCCGCACCACTACGCCAGCACCTTGGGCTTGCCGCTGGCCAGCGTGGGGGCCTTGTTGATGCTGGTGCGCCTGCTTGACGCTGCGGCAGAACCCCTGCTGGGCCGCTGGAGCGACCACCTGTACCAGGGGCCGCTGCGTGGGGTGCTGTGGGTGGCGGGTGGCTCAGCCTTGGTGCAGTTGCTGGGCTTGGCCGGGCTGTTCTTTCCTGCGGTGCAGGGGCCGCAGGCGCTGGCCGCCTGGATGGTGGCGGGCCTGCTGCTGACCTGTTTGGCGCACAGCCAGTTGGTCATTGCCCACCAGGCCTGGGGCGTGCGCTTGGGTGGCGATGCCGTGCAGCGCGGCCATGTGGTGGCTTGGCGCGAAGGGCCGGGGCTGATCGGCGTGGTCACGGCCAGTGCGCTGTCGGTGGCCTGGGGGGCTGAGCCCATGCTGTGGGTGTTTGCCCTGGCGTTGTGGATGGGGTGGCTGGCACTGTGGTGGGCACCGCGCCCGGTGGCTGCGCTAGCGCAGGGTGTGCCAGCCCGCTTGCCCTGGTCGGCCATTTGGCAGCCGCTGCGCCAAATGGCGTTTCGCCGTTTGCTGGCGGTGTTTGTCTGCAACGGCATTGCCAGCGCTATTCCGGCCGCGTTGATGTTGTTTTTTGCCCAGGACCGTCTGCAGGCCACGCAAGAGCAGATTGCGCTGTTTTTGGTGCTGTACTTTGTCACTGGGGCGCTGTCTATGCCGGGCTGGCTGCGCGCGGTGCGCCGCTGGGGGCTGGAGCGTGCCTGGCTGGGCGGCATGGTGCTGGCCATCGCCTGCTTTGGCTGGACGGCGTTTTTAGACAGTGGGCAGATTGCCGCTTTTGCGCTGATTTGCGCGCTCTCGGGCATCGCCCTGGGGGCCGATTTGGCTTTGCCGGGGGCTTTGCTGGCCCGGCTGGTGGAGCGCCAAGGTGCCCAGGGCCGCAGCGAAGGTGCTTACCTGGGCTGGTGGAATTTGGCCACCAAACTGAACTTGGCCCTGGCTGCTGGGGCTGCGCTGCCGCTGTTGCAGTGGGGGGGCTACAGCCCCGGCACCCTTGATGCCCAGGGGCTGCAGCGCCTGGCCTGGGCCTACGCGCTGCTGCCCTGCGCCCTCAAGCTGCTGGCCGCAGCGTTGCTCTACCGCTTGCTGATTCACCCTTTTCCGCTGTTGCCTGACCCAGGAGTTTCCCCATGAACACCCGCCGCCATGCCTTGCTGACCTTGCTTGCGGGCACTGCCGTACTCACCGGCTGTGCCAACCCCCAAGTGACCGACTACGCCCAGGAGCGCCCGCTGCTGGAGCTGGACCGCTATTTCAATGGCCGCATCCTGGCGCATGGGGTGTTTCAAAAGCGCAATGGTGCAGTGGCCCGCCGCTTTACCGTGGTGATGGATTGCCATTGGGAGGGCAACCAAGGCGTGCTCGACGAGGCGTTTACCTATTCCGACGGTACTACCGAGCGGCGCATCTGGCGCCTGACCAAACATGCCGACGGGCGCTACACCGGGCGGGCCGACGATGTGGTGGGCGAGGCCCAGGGCCAGACCTCGGGCAATGCCTTTCGCTGGAACTACACCTTGCGCCTGCCGGTGGACGGCAAGGAGTACGAAGTGCAGTTCGATGATTGGATGTTCTTGGTCGATGACCGGGTGCTGCTCAACCGCGCCACCATGAGCAAGTTTGGCGTCACGCTGGGCGAGGTGCTGCTCTCGTTCACCAAGCAATAAGGAGTGGTGCCATGCCTCTGAACCCTGCTATCCCCAACTGGCGCGCCAAGCGTGTGTGGCTGGTGGGTGCCTCCAGCGGCATTGGCCGCGCCGTGGCCGCGCAATTGCATGCCCAGGGTGCCCAGGTGATTGTCTCGGCACGCCAGCAGGCGCTGCTGGATACGTTTGTGCAGCAGCACCCCGGCAGCCAGGCGCTGGTGCTGGATGTGACCGATGCCCAGGCGGTACAGCACGCAGCCGATCACCTGCAGGCCCAGGCGCCGCTCGATTTGGTGTGCTACTGCGCGGGCCACTACAGCCCCATGCGCGCCGACGCGCTGGCCCTGCCCGAGCTGCTGCGCCACCAGCAAGTGAACCTAACTGGTGCGCTGCACCTGTTGGCCGCTGTGGTACCGGGCCTGCGGGCCTCGGCCCAGGCCGGGCGCACGCCGCATTTGAGTCTGGTGGCCAGTGTGGCGGGCTGGCGCGGCCTGCCGCAGAGCCTGGCCTATGGCCCGACCAAGGCCGCGCTCATCAACCTGGCAGAAACCTTGTTTTTGGACTTGCGCCCGCAGGGGGTGGGGGTGAGTGTGGTGAACCCTGGCTTTGTCGATACCCCGCTGACGCGCCAAAACAATTTCGCCATGCCCGCCTTGCTCACCCCGGAGCAGGCGGCCCAGGCCATGCTGCGCGGCTGGGAGCGCGGCGACTTTGAGCTGCACTTTCCGCGCCGCTTCACCCTGTGGCTCAAGCTGCTGCGCGTGCTGCCGTACCGCTGGTACTTTCCTTTGGTACACCGCATGACGGGGCTGTAACGCATGACGCACTTGCCCGATGCCCAAGCCGCTGCCGCCCGGCTGGCCCAGCTCTACGAGCAGCTCACCCCCGCCCGGCTGGCGCAGCTGGATGACTACTATGCCCCCGAGGCGCGCTTCAAAGACCCGTTCAACGACGTGCAGGGCGTGCCCGCCATCCGCGCCATCTTTACCCACATGTTTGAAAGCCTGGAGCAGCCGCGCTTTGTCGTCACCCAGCACGTGGCGCAGGGGCAGCAGGCCTTTTTGCAGTGGGAGTTTCACTTTCGCATGAAGCGCTGGCGCGCGCAGGTGTCGCAGTGCATTCACGGCGGCACACTGGTACATTTCGATGCCCAAGGCCGTGTGACGCTGCACCGCGACTACTGGGACACCGCCGAAGAACTCTACGAAAAGCTGCCCGTGCTCGGGCGCTTGATGCGCTGGCTGCGCCAGGCCGGCTCCACCCCTTTACCTCCCTCACCACCATGCTGACCTTGCACCACCTTGAGACTTCGCGCTCGCATCGTATTTTGTGGCTCTTGGAAGAGCTGGGCGTGCCTTACGCACTGCGCCGCTACCAGCGCGACCTGGCCACACGGCTGGCCCCGCCCGAGCTAAAACACCTCCATCCGCTGGGCAAATCGCCCGTCATCACCGATGGGGAGCTGGTAGTGGCCGAGTCGGGTGCCATTTTGGAATACCTGGCCGAGTGCTACGGTGCGCAGGCCCCGGCGGAGCTGGCCCAGCTGGAGCCCGCACGCGGCACGCCCGCGCATCGCCAGTGCCGTTTCTGGATGCACTATGCCGAAGGCTCGTTGATGAACTGGCTGGTGATGCAGCTGGTGTTTGACTCCATCCCACGCCAGCCCATGCCCTTCTTCGTGCGCCCCATCGCCCGCACCCTGTGCGCCACGGTGCAGCGCAAGCTCATCGCCCCCAACGTGCAGACCGCCCTGGCCTTCATGGAGGCGCACCTGGCCCAGCACCGCTGGTTTGCGGGCGAGCACCTGAGCCTGGCCGACTTTCAAATGAGCTTTGCTGTCGAGGCCGCCCTGGCGCGTGGCAATACAGCCAGCGCCTGGCCCCATTTGCAGGCCTACCTGCAGCGCATACAGGCCCGCCCGGCGTACCAGCGGGCGCTGGAAAAAGGCGGGCCGGTGCTGATGGCACTGTGATGTTTTTCTTTGGTTGCAGGTCGGTGCTGGCACCCAGGTAGCCGCAGGGACTCAAGTAAAATGCGCCAATGGCCACCACATCCCGCACCTCCTCCATTCCCCCTTGCAAAGCCTGCCAGGATCGGCCACCGCTGACAATTGATTTCAGCATGGCGTTTCAGCCCATCATTGATGTGCGCAGCCGCGAGGTGTTTGCCTATGAGGCGCTGGTGCGGGGGCTGGATGGCAGTGGCGCGGCCCACATCCTGGGCCAGGTGAACGAGGACAACCGTTACCAGTTCGACCAGGCTTGCCGCGTCAAAGCCGTGCGCCTGGCGGCCCAGCTGGGCATGGACTGCCACGTCAGCATCAACTTTTTGCCCAATGCGGTGTACGAACCCGCCGCCTGCATTCGCACCACCCTCGAGGCGGCGCAGCAGTACCAATTTCCGACCGACCACCTGATTTTTGAAATCACCGAAAACGAGCGTGTGGTGGACAAAGACCACCTTAAGCGCATCTTGCAAGAGTACCGGCGCCGCGGCTTTAAAACCGCCATCGACGACTTTGGTGCGGGTTACGCGGGCCTGAACCTGCTGGCAGAATTTCAACCCGACATCATCAAGCTCGACATGGAGCTGGTGCGCCACATTGACAGCAACCCGGTGCGCCACGCCATCGTGCAGGGCATTTTGGGCGTGTGCAAGGCGCTGTCGATCGAGGTGATTGCCGAAGGCGTGGAAACGCTGGCCGAATACCGCACGCTGCGTGCGTTGGGTATTCACTACTTTCAGGGCTATTTGTTTGCCAAGCCCGCGTTTGAGCAACTGCCCGCCATCCACTGGCCTGAAGACTGAAGCCGCACGCGCTGGCGGTCGCGCTACGGCGCGACGGCCACTTGGTTGCGGCCGCTGGTTTTGGCGCGGTACAGCGCCTGGTCGGTGCGCCGCAGCAGCGTGGAGCTGTATTCGCCCGGCTGCCATGCGCCCACGCCCAAAGATAGCGTGATGCTGCCCACCACGGCATCCTGTTCCTGCGCCATGGCGGCACGGATGCGCTCGGCCAGTTCTTGGGCGGCCTCTAATCTGCAACCGGGCAGCACAATCAAAAACTCTTCGCCCCCCCAGCGGATCAGCGCATCGCCGCTGCGCACCTTGCGGCTGAGCAGCGTGGCGCAGCGCTGCAGCACCCGGTCGCCCTCTTCGTGGCCAAAGCGGTCGTTGATGGACTTGAAATTGTCAATGTCGGCCAGGATCAGCGCGTAGCCCTGGCCCTCCAGTTGCGCCGCCCGCTGGCAGCGCTCTAGCTGCTGCTCGCCAGCGCGGCGGTTGAGCAGGCCGGTCAGTGCATCGTGGTGGGCCTGCTCGCGCAGCTCTTGGGTGCGCGCTATCAGCTCAGTCACGTCTTTGGTCACGCTGACATAGTGCTGGGTAGTACCCGCCTCGTCCCTGAGCGGGGTAATGGTCTGCGCCGCGTGGTAGATGCTGCCGTCTTTGCGCCGATTGGCAAAAGTGGTCTGGCAGCTGTCGCCGCGTGCCAAGGCATCGCGCAGTTGGCTGTAGAAAGCGGGGGGGTGTTCGCCCGATTGCAAAAATTTGGGCGTACGTCCCAGTACCTCGTCGCTGCGGTAGCCCGTCAGGTCTTCAAAGGCTTGATTAACAAACAAAATCTGCGCTTGTGCGTTGGCAATTACCACCGCATCCTGCGTGGCGTTCAGTGCCCGCGCCAGCAAGGCCTGGCGCTGCTCGGCACGCACCCGCTTGGTGATGTCTTGCTGCACCGAGACGTAGGCCTGCACCTGGCCCTGGGCATCGCGCACGGGGGAAATGTTCCACTCCACCAGGTAGCTGCTGCCATCCTTGCGGTAGTTCACCGTAGAGCCCTGAAAAAACGTCCCGCTGCGCAGGCATTCGCGCAGGCGCTGCAGCACTTGAGGGTCGGTTTTGGGGCCTTGCAGCAGGCGTGGCGAGCGCCCCAGCAGCTCTTGCTCGGTGTACCCCGTCATGCGGCAAAACGCCGGGTTGCAGTAAGTGATGCACGGCCCTTCACCATCCAGCGCGGCATTGGTGATGACCACGGCATTGAAAGCCTGCGCCACGGCCGTGTGCAGCAACTGCGCCAGGTCGGGGCAAGCGGGGGTGGAAGGGGCTGGCAAAGAGGTCACAAGGGTGGGTGCTTCACAAGACGGGGCGATCGCGTGGGGCTGCAAGCATACCAAGCTTGGCCCGATTCGCCTTGCTGGCCCGGTTTTCCTAGGCGCGGCACTGCCTTGGTGTGCATGCGCCTCCGCCATAATCCCCCACCATGCTGGCCTACATACTCAAACGCATTTTGCTGATGCTGCCCACGTTGCTGGGGGTGCTGCTGCTGACCTTTGTGGTGATTCAATTCGTCCCCGGCGGCCCGGTTGAGCAGTACCTGGCCGAGGCCAAGGCCGGCGCGGGCGGTGGTGGTGGGGAAGGTGGGGGGCTGGCCTACCGTGGGGCCCAGGGCGTGGATGCCCAGCGCTTGGCCGAAATCAAAGCGCTGTACGGCTTTGACAAACCAGCGCACGAGCGTTTTGTGCAGATGCTGGGGCAGTTTGCCCGCTTTGACTTGGGGCGCAGCTTTTTTCAGAACAAAGATGTCTGGCAGCTCATCCAAGAAAAGCTACCCGTCTCGGCCAGCCTGGGGTTGTGGACCTTTTTTATCAGCTACCTGGTGGCGGTGCCCCTGGGCATTGCCAAGGCCGTGCGGGCTGGTTCGCGCTTTGATCTGCTCACCACGCTGGTGATTTTGGTGGGCTATGCCATTCCGGGGTTTGTTTTGGGGCTGGCGCTGCTGGTGGTGTTTGGCGGGCAGTTGCAGTGGTTCCCGCTGCGCGGGCTTACCTCCAGCCATTGGGCCGATTTATCGCTCATGGGCAAGGTGGTGGATTACCTGTGGCACATCACCTTGCCCGTGCTGGCCATGGTGGCGGGCAGCTTTGCCGTCACTGCCATGCTGACCAAAAACGCTTTTTTGGAAGAAATCCGCAAGCAGTACGTGCTCACCGCCCGGGCCAAGGGCTTGAGCGAGCGCCAAGTGCTCTACCGCCACGTGTTTCGCAATGCGCTGCTGCCCATCGTCACCGGCTTTCCGGCGGCCTTTATCGGCGCTTTTTTTACCGGATCATTGTTGATTGAAACGCTGTTTTCTCTCGATGGCCTGGGCCTGCTCAGCTATGAAAGTGTTATCCGCCGCGACTACCCGGTGGTGCTGGGCACGCTGTACCTGTTCACCTTAATCGGGCTGGTGACCAAGCTGATTTCTGACCTGTGTTACGTCTGGGTGGATCCTCGTGTCAAATTCGACTGAAACGCTTACCCCACAAGCGCTAGCAGCTACTGAAATAGGAGTTTCTCCTGCCCGCCGTGCCTGGCGGCGCTTTGCTGACAATCGGCTGGGGCGCTGGAGTTTGTGGCTCTTTCTGGCCCTGGTGCTGCTCAGTCTGGGCGCGGAACTGATCAGCAATGACCGTCCGCTGCTGGTGCGCTACCAAGGCCAGCTCTATACCCCGCTGTGGCAGGACTACCCAGAAACCACCTTTGGCGGTGATTTTGAAACGCCGACCGATTACCTCGACCCGTTTATCCAGCAGCAACTGCAGCAAAACGGCAATTGGGCGCTGTTTGCCCCCAACCGCTACGGCGCGGACACCATCAACTACTTTGCCACCCAGCCCAACCCCGCGCCGCCGTCCCGCGCCAATTGGCTGGGCACCGACGAGCGCGGGCGCGACATGCTGGCGCAGCTGCTCTACGGCTTTCGCGTCAGTGCCTGGTTTGCCCTGGCGCTGACGGCCGTTGGTGTGGTGCTGGGGGTGTTGGCCGGGGCCGTGCAGGGTTTTTTTGGTGGCAAGACCGACTTGGCCTTCCAGCGCTTGATTGAAATCTGGGGCTCCATGCCCGAGCTGTATTTGCTCATTATTTTTAGCGCCGTGCTCGCGCCCAGCATTGGATTGCTGCTGGTGCTGCTGTCGCTGTTTGGCTGGATGGGCTTGTCGGACTACGTGCGCGCCGAGTTTTTGCGCAACCGTCAGCTCGATTACGTCAAAGCCGCACGCGCGCTGGGTGTGTCCAACGGCGCCATCATCTGGCGCCACATCCTGCCCAACAGCCTCACACCCGTGGTCACGTTTTTACCGTTTCGCATGAGCGCCGCCATTTTGGCGCTGACCTCGCTGGACTTCCTCGGCCTGGGCGTGCCCCCCGGCACCCCCAGCCTGGGCGAGCTGCTGGCCCAGGGCAAGAACAACGTCGATGCCTGGTGGATTTCGCTCTCCACCTTTGGCGTGCTGGTGCTCACACTGCTGCTGCTGACCTTCATGGGCGATGCCCTGCGCGATGCGCTTGATCCCAGAAAGGCGCAGGCATGAGCGTAGCCTCCACTCCCTTGATGCCGTTGCTGCAGGTGCAAGACCTGCACGTTGCGTTTGGTGGCAAGCCCGTGGTGCAAGGCGTGAGTTTTGCTCTGCACGCGGGCGAGAAACTGGCCCTGGTGGGCGAGTCTGGCTCGGGCAAGTCGGTCACGGCGCTCAGCCTGCTGCGCTTGCTCGATGGGGCTCAAATTGGCGGTTCAGCCTTGCTGGATGGGCGTAATCTGCTCACCTTATCGGAGCATGCATTGCGCAGTGTGCGTGGCAGCGATGTGGCCATGATCTTTCAAGAGCCGATGACCGCGCTCAACCCCTTGATGCGCATTGGCCAGCAGATTGCCGAGGTGCTGCAACTCAAGCAAGGGCTGGCGGTGAAAGCCGCCTGGGCGCAGGCCATTGAGCTGCTGGCGGCCACCGGCATCGCGCAGCCGGCGCAGCGCGCGCAGGCCTGGCCGCACCAGCTCTCGGGTGGGCAACGCCAGCGCGCCATGCTGGCCATGGCGCTGGCCAGCCGCCCCAAGCTGCTGCTGGCCGATGAGCCGACCACGGCGCTGGATGTGGCGCTGCGCACGCAGATGCTGGAGCTGCTCAGCGATTTGCAGCGCCAAACCGGCATGGCGGTGCTGCTCATTACGCACGACTTGCACCTGGTGCGCCGCTTTGCCGACCGCGTGGCGGTGATGCAGCACGGCCACATCGTTGAGCAGGCCCACACCGCGCATTTGTTTGCCAACCCGCAGCACCCCTACACGCGCCAGTTGCTCGACAGCACGCCGCAGCGCCATGTGCATCCGGTGCCAGACGATGCGCCCGTGCACATTGCCGCCGAGCAGCTGCGCGTGGCCTATCCCACCCCTTTGCCGGGGCTGCGCGGCTGGTTCAAAAAGGGCGAGTTTGTGGCCGTGCAGGGTGCCAATTTCCAGCTGTGCCAAGGGCAAACGCTGGCCGTGGTGGGTGAATCGGGCTCGGGCAAATCCACGCTGGCCCAGGCGGTGCTGGGCCTGCTGCCCAGCCAAGGGACGCTGGCCGTGGATGGCCAAGCGTGGCAGCAACCGGCGACGCGCAACACCCCCGCCAACCAAGCGTTGCGCCGCTGTGTGCAGGTGGTATTCCAAGACCCGTTCTCGGCGCTGTCGCCACGCCTGACGGTGGAAGAGATTGTGGGCGAGGGCCTGCGCGTGCATGCGCCGCAGCTCGATGCCAGCGCACGGCGCCACCGGGTGGTGCAGGCGCTGGCCGAGGTGGGGCTGCACAGCCACCAATTCCCCGGCCTGCTGCAGCGCTACCCGCATGCGTTTTCAGGCGGCCAGCGCCAGCGCCTGGCGATTGCGCGGGCCTTGATCTTGCAGCCGCAGGTGTTGGTGCTCGATGAGCCGACCAGCGCCCTGGATGCCCGCATTCAAAAACAGGTGCTGGCGCTGCTGCAGCAATTGCAGCATGAGCGGGGGCTGGCGTATTTGCTCATCACCCACGACATGGAAGTGGTGCGCGCCATGGCGCACCAGGTGCTGGTGATGAAAGATGGCGCGGTGGTCGAGTCCGGCAGCGTCGATGCCGTGCTCGATGCGCCCCAGCACCCGTACACCCAGGCCTTGGTGCAAGCCATGTTGTAAATTTTTTAATAGCTGTTTGCGCTTGATTTAAATAGATTAAGTAAGCTTTTATCCTGTTAATCTAATAAATACAAGCGGTGCATGCTCACTTAATTGATTTATTGCCGCACTGCACAGCGCCGCAATGCATGCTGAACGCGGCACAAAGCGCGGGCATAGCGCAGCGTCTGGTGGACAAAGGTGGGGAATTTTCGGCGGCTTGGCTGTCAATGGCGCTTGAGTATGAAAGAATGCAGGGTTTTTTCAACTCACCCCCTCTTTCCTTTGGAGAAATTGTCATGGGCAATAAGATCGTTACTGAAGCTGATCGCAAGCGCACCCCCCGTCCCGTTCCCCCCAATGGCTACGCTGTGCCCACCGGTGGCCGTGGCCAGCGCGTGAGCCTGGAGCGTGGTGTGCACACCCGCTTCAAGAAGAATCCGGGCAAACGCCACGGCTAAGCATCGGCAGCGCCAGCTGCTGCCAGCAGTTCGCTGCGAGCAAGCCCCGTGCGCAAGTTCGGGGCTTTTTATTTATGAGGATGAGGGTGTGCAGGCAACCGCAGAAACAACAACTTGGTATGTCGTGTGTTTGTGTGCGCAGTGGTGCAGCACGTGCCGGGCCTATGCGCCAGATTTTTTAGCCCAAGCGGGGCTGGAGCAGGTCGGCCCGGCAGAGCGCTACCTGTGGGTGGATGTTGAGGCGCACGACGATTTGCTGGGCGACTGGGATATTGAAACCTTCCCCACGCTGCTCATTGCCCAGGGGGATCAGCCCGTTTTTATGGGTGTGTTGCCACCGCAGATCGCCGTGCTTGCGCGGCTGGTGCAGTCCTACAAAAACGAGGGTGCCGCCCCTGTCGGGGTGAATGCAGCGGTGGCCGCCCTGTGGCAGCAGTTGCGGCCCCGTTTGGCGGACGCAAAATAGCACGGCGTTGCAGGCGAATTAGCCCAGTGTGGCGTTGCAGATCAATGGTTTGCAAGCTATAATCTTCGCTTCACGACCAAACGGGCGGGTTTTCACCGCCCGTTTTTTTTGGTCGTTTGTTTTTCACCGAGAAAAATTGAGAAAGATTTCAACGCAGTGGCATTGCAGCAAATTGTTGAACAAACGGTAACCGGACTGGGCTACGACCTGGTGGAGATTGAACGCACCGCCGGCGGATTGCTTCGTATCACGATTGATTTGCCTTGGACTGCGCCCACCGAAGGGGAAGCGGATTTACCAGAGGCGTTCATCACGGTCGAAGACTGTGAAAAAGTCACACGCCAGCTGCAATTTGCCCTGGAAGTTGATGGGGTCGATTACCAGCGCCTGGAGGTCTCTTCCCCCGGAATTGACCGCTTGCTGCGCAATACCGTCGATTTTGAGCGCTTTGCTGGGCAGCTGGTGGATATCACCCTCAAGGCCCCGATTGGTGCTGCGGCCCAAGGCCAGGTGCATGCCAACCGCAAAAAATTTCGCGGCACCTTGGAACGGGTGGATGCCGAGCATTGGCAAATCGTCTGGAGTGATGAGCCGCCGGTCAAGCCCGGCCAGCGCGTGAGCAAAAAACGCGAGCCTGCACCACTGCAGGCACTGGGTTTTGTGTTTGATGAATTGCAAGAGGCGCGTTTGGCGCCCGTCGTCAGTTTTAAAGGGCGTGCAGCCAAGGGCCATTAAGCCAACGGCCAGCGCGTTGAGCCAGAAAAGTAAAAGTGCACACAGGCAAACACTGTGCACGCTATAGATGCAAGAACGAAGGAGTGTGGTCGCATGAATCGCGAACTA
The DNA here is from genome assembly GCF_017368815.1 of Comamonas denitrificans. Classification (GTDB taxonomy): domain Bacteria; phylum Pseudomonadota; class Gammaproteobacteria; order Burkholderiales; family Burkholderiaceae_C; genus Comamonas; species Comamonas denitrificans. The sequence continues at coordinate 35,560 of NZ_JAFNME010000003.1, forward strand.
TTGATGTTGGTAGAAGCCATTTCGCGTGAAAAAAATGTCGAGCGCGACGTGGTGTTGGGCGCTGTTGAGCAAGCCTTGGCCCAGGCAAGCAAAAAACTGTTTGGTGGCGATGTGGATATTCGCGTGGCGATTGACCGCGATTCGGGCCACTACGACACGTTCCGCCGCTGGCTGGTCGTCCCCAATGATGCCGGGCTGCAAAACCCCGATGCCGAAGAATTGCTCATGGATGCCGAAGAGCGCCAGCCGGGCGTGCAAGTGGGCGACTACATTGAAGAGCAGGTCGAATCCGTGCCCATTGGGCGCATTGGCGCGATGACCGCCAAGCAAGTGATTTTGCAAAAGATCCGCGATGCCGAGCGCGAAATGCTGCTGGATGAGTACATGGCCCGGGGGGAAAAGATTTTTTCCGGCACCGTCAAGCGCATGGACAAGGGCGACATCATCGTCGAAGTGGGGCGCATCGAAGGGCGCTTGCGGCGCAGCGAAATGATCCCCAAAGAAAATCTGCGCAGTGGTGACCGCGTTCGCGCCATGATCATGGAAGTGGATTTGACCCTGCGTGGTGCGCCCATCGTGCTGTCGCGGGCTGCGCCGGAATTCATGATTGAGCTGTTTCGCAACGAAGTGCCCGAGATCGAGCAAGGCCTGCTCGAGATCAAGAGCTGCGCCCGCGATCCTGGCAGCCGTGCCAAGATTGCCGTCGTCAGCCACGACAAGCGCGTCGATCCCATCGGCACCTGCGTCGGTGTGCGCGGTTCGCGCGTGAATGCGGTGACCACCGAGTTGGCTGGTGAGCGCGTCGATATCGTGCTGTGGAGTGAAGACCCAGCCCAGTTTGTGATTGGTGCGCTGGCCCCGGCCAATGTCCAATCCATCGTGGTGGACGAAGAAAAACATGCCATGGATGTGGTGGTGGATGAGGAAAACCTGGCCATCGCCATTGGCCGTGGCGGGCAGAACGTGCGCTTGGCCTCGGACCTGACGGGTTGGAAAATCAACATCATGGACGCAGCCGAATCGGCGCAAAAGCAGGCCGAGGAAACCGATTCGGCCCGCAAGCTGTTTATGGAAAAACTCGATGTCGATGCTGAGCTGGCCGACATCCTGGTCGAAGAAGGCTTTAACAGCTTGGAAGAAGTGGCCTACGTGCCGCTGGCCGAGATGCTGGAAATCGAAGCCTTCGACGAGGAGACCGTCACCGAGCTGCGCACCCGCGCGAAAGATGCCCTGCTGACCCAAGAAATTGCCCAGCAGGAAAGCGTGGGGCAGGTTGCCGAAGACCTGCGCACCCTGGAAGGTGTCACACCAGAAATCTTGGCCAAATTGGCCGAGGGTGGCGTGCGCACGCGGGACGACTTGGCCGACTTGGCCATTGATGAATTAACCGACCTGACCGGCCAAAGTGCTGAAGAGGCCACCGCACTGATCATGCAGGCGCGTGCCCACTGGTTCAACCAAGAGCAGAACCAGGATCAGGAATAAAGGGAGGAAAGAACAAGATATGTCATTGAATACCGTGGCTGAGTTTGCCAAAGAACTCCATAAATCCCCCCAAGACCTGCTCGAGCAATTGCACGCAGCAGGCGTGGCCAAAAAATCGGCGAGTGATGCGTTGAGCGATAGCGATAAACAGCAGTTGCTGGCCCACTTGAAAAACACCAGCGGCGTGGGTGACGGAGAGCGTAAAAAAATTACGCTGACCAAGCGCTCCACCAGCGAAATCAAGCAGGCCGATGCCACAGGCAAGGCCCGCACCATTCAGGTGGAGGTGCGCAAGAAGCGCACGTTTATCCAGCGCGAAGACCCTGCCGAGGTAGCGGCCCGTGCGGCCCAGGCCGTCCAGGCTGAGCAAGAGAACCAAGAGCTGGTGCGCCGCGAGGAGCAGGCCCGCCAAGAAGTGGCGGTGATTGCCAAAGAAGAAGCGCAACTGGTGCAAGAGCGCCAGGAACGCCAAGAGCGTGAGCGCAAAGAGCGCGAGGCCGAAGAGCGTGCCCGCGCCTATGCCCAGGCCGAAACGGCCAAGCTGCGCCAAGCCAAAGAAGCCAAAAAAGAAGCCGCGGCCGAGGCTGCTGCAGCCGCGGCCGAACGCATCAAAGCGCAGGAAGAAGCTCGCCTGAAAGCCGAGCAAGAAGCCCAGGCACGTGCCAAGGAAGAGGCCGATCGCGCCAAAGACCTGGTGGATCGGCGCCGCAAGGCACTGGCCGAGGCCGAAGCCATTCGCGCCATGATGGCCGCGCCGAAAAAGGTGCTGGTTGCCAAGAAGCCAGAAAAAGTCGAAAAGCCCGAAGAGGCGAAAAAAGCCGTGGCCAGTACGGCCGCTGGAGCCAAGAAAGCGGCCCCCGGTGCCAAACCTGCGGAGGCTGGCGCTGGTGTGCGCAAAGATGCCAAAGAGGTGAAATCGGCCAAGCTGTCTTCCAGCTGGGCGGGTGACGACAGCGCCAAGAAAAAAGAAATCAAAACCCGTGGCGACACCAACAGCGGCAACCGGGGTGGCAACTGGCGTGCGGGCGGCAACAAAGGCAGCCGTGGTGGCCGCCGTGGCGGCAACGACCGCCATGAGCAGCAGCAAGTGGTGCAGCAAGAGTTCCGCGCCCTGGAGATTTCGGTGCCCGAGACCATCACGGTGGCCGAGCTGGCGCACAAGATGGCCGTGAAAGCGTCTGAGCTGATCAAGGTGCTGATGAAGATGGGCCAGATGGTCACCATCAACCAGCCGTTGGACCAAGACACCGCGATGATCGTGGTCGAAGAAATGGGCCACACCGCCAAGATTGCGGCGTTGGACGATCCGGAAGCCTTCAGCGAGGAAGATGCCGCCCAGTACACCGGCGAGCTGCTCCCGCGTGCCCCGGTGGTGACCGTCATGGGCCACGTGGACCACGGCAAAACCTCGCTGCTGGACTACATCCGCCGCACCAAAGTAGCCACGGGCGAAGCCGGTGGTATTACCCAGCACATCGGTGCCTACCACGTGCAAACGCCACGCGGCATCGTCACCTTCCTGGACACCCCGGGCCACGAGGCGTTTACCGCCATGCGTGCCCGTGGTGCCAAATCGACCGACATCGTGATCTTGGTGTGTGCCTCGGACGACGGCGTGATGCCGCAAACCCGCGAGGCCATCAAGCACGCCAAGGCCGCCGGGGTGCCCATTGTGGTGGCCTTGACCAAGGCCGACAAACCCGATGCCAACCCTGAAAAGGTCAAGCAAGAGCTGGTGGCCGAGCAGGTGGTGCCGGAAGAATACGGTGGTGATTCGCCCTTTGTGGCCGTCTCCAGCAAAACCGGTATGGGCATTGATGAGCTGCTGGAGCACGTGCTGCTGCAAGCCGAGGTGATGGAGCTGAAAGCCCCGGCCGATGCCGCCGCCAAGGGCCTGGTGATCGAGGCCCAGCTGGACAAGGGCCGCGGCCCGGTGGCCACCGTGCTGGTGCAGTCGGGCACCTTGAAGGTGGGCGACATTGTGCTGGCCGGCCAAACCTATGGCCGCGTGCGCGCCATGCTGGACGAAGACGGCAAGACCGCCAAAGACGCGGGCCCGTCTATCCCCGTCGAAATTCAGGGCCTGTCGGATGTGCCGCAAGCCGGTGACGACTTCATGGTCATGCTTGACGAGCGCCGTGCCCGTGAGGTGGCCACCTACCGCGCTGGCAAGTTCCGCAACACCAAGCTGGCCAAGCAGCAAGCGGCCAAGCTGGAGAACATGTTCTCCGACATGACCGCTGGCGACGTGCAGACCCTGTCGCTGATCATCAAGGCCGATATGCAAGGCTCGCAAGAGGCGCTGGCCGCTTCGCTGCTCAAGCTCTCGACCGACGAGATCAAGGTGCAGGTGGTGTACTCCGGCGTGGGCGGCATCAGCGAATCGGACGTGAACCTGGCGCTGGCCTCCAAGGCCATCATCATCGGCTTTAACGTACGGGCCGACGTGCAAGCGCGCAAGACGGCCGAAGGCAACGATGTCGATATCCGCTACTACAACATCATCTACGACGCGGTCGAAGAGGTGAAAGCGGCCATGTCCGGCATGCTGGCGCCCGAGCAGCGCGAAGAAATCATCGGCCTGGCCGAGATTCGCACCGTGTTCGTTGCCACCAAGATTGGCACCGTGGCCGGTTCCTACATCCTGCAGGGCCACGTTACGCGCCATGCGCATTTCCGCTTGCTGCGCGACAACGTGGTCATCTACACCGGCGAGATCGAATCGCTGCGCCGCATGAAGGACGATGTCAAAGAGGTCAAGGAAGGCTTTGAGTGCGGTATCAAACTCAAGAACTACAACGACATTCGCGAAGGCGACCAGTTGGAAGTGTTTGAGATCCGCGAGATTGCCCGTACTCTGTAATTAATAGCTATTGCCGCTTGGTGTAAAAGGATTTTTAGGTATAAATCCTTAAAAATCCTTTTTAAATCAGCGCGAATAACTCTTCTTTTAATGGCAAAAAAACCAAAACCCGCTGCGCCGCAGCGCAGCTTCAAAATCGCCGACCAGATCCAGCGGGATCTGGCCGAGTTGATTGCCCGCGAGTTGAAAGACCCGCGCGTGGGCATGGTGACCCTGCAATCGGTGCAGGTCACGCCCGACTACGCCCACGCCAAGGTGTATTTCAGCCTGCTGGTGGGCGACCCCGATACCACGCAAGAGGCGCTGAACCAAGGTGCCGGCTTTTTGCGCAATGCCTTGTTCAAGCGTTTGCACATCCACACCGTGCCGACTTTGCACTTTATCTACGACCGCACCCAGGAGCGCGCTGCCGACATGAACGCCTTGATCGCCAAGGCAGTCGCTTCGCGTGGCCCCGAACAGGACTGACACGATGACTGCCCCTCGCACCCGGGTGCAGCGGCGCCCCGTGCATGGGGTGGTGCTGCTCGATAAACCCCTGGGCCTGTCCAGCAACGATGCCTTGCAAAAGGTCAAATGGCTGCTGCGCGCCGAAAAAGCGGGCCACACCGGCACGCTCGACCCGCTGGCCACGGGCGTGTTGCCGCTGTGCTTTGGCGCGGCGACCAAGTTCAGCGCCCTGCAGCTCGATGCCCCCAAAACCTACCGCGCCATCGCCCGCCTGGGCCAAACCACCACCACGGCCGATGCCGAAGGGGCGGTGTTGCAAGAGCGCGCGGTCGATGCCGCCCAACTCACCGCCGACAACCTGGCCACTGTGGCGGCCCGATTCACCGGGGCGATTCGCCAAATACCGCCGATGTACAGTGCCTTGAAAAAAGACGGCAAAGCCCTGTACGAATATGCCCGTGCTGGAGAAACGATAGAGCGTCCCGCACGGGATATCTTTATTTATGGATTGAAAATAGCCAAAACGCAAGATGAATCTGCGCAACCAGCTATTGAAATAGAAGTAACCTGCAGCAAAGGCACCTACATCCGCACCCTGGCCGAGGATATTGGCCAGGCCCTGGGCTGTGGTGCCCACTTGCGCAGCCTGCGCCGCACCGAGACGGGCGGCCTGGGCCTGGCGCAGTGCGTCACCCTGGCGCAGCTGGAGGCCTTAGAGGGCGATGCGCGGCTGGCCCATGTGCTGCCCGCCGATCACCTGCTGCAAGGGCACACCCCCATCACCCTGGGGGCCGAGGATGCCGCCCGCTTCCTGACCGGGCTGCGCCGCCGCGGCCCCTGGGCCGATGCGGATGCGGTGGCCGTGTACGCAGACCAGCCCCGCGCCTTATTGGGTGTGGGGCACATTCATGCCGGAGAGCTGATACCCGATCGGTTACTCAGCCCCCTGGAAATTCAACAAATTCTGGAAGGGATGTCGCGCCCCTCATAAACGCGGCCTTTGGAACTTTGAGCAACACTATGAGCATACAAATTCGCAATATCGCCATCATTGCCCACGTGGACCACGGCAAGACCACCATGGTGGACCAGCTGCTGCGCTCCTCGGGCACCTTTGCCGCCCACGAAAAAGTGGTGGACACGGTGATGGACAACCACGCCATCGAGCGCGAGCGTGGCATCACCATCTTGGCCAAAAACTGTGCCGTGCGCTGGAAAGACACCCACATCAACATCCTTGACACTCCCGGCCACGCGGACTTTGGCGGTGAGGTCGAACGCGCGCTGTCGATGGTCGATGGCGTGGTGCTGCTCATCGACTCGCAAGAAGGCCCCATGCCGCAAACGCGCTTTGTGACCAAAAAGGCGCTGGCCCTGGGGCTCAAACCCATCGTGGTGGTGAACAAGGTGGACAAGCCCGGAGCCAATCCTGACAAAGTGATCAACGCCGCCTTTGACCTGTTTGACAAACTGGGTGCGACCGACGAGCAGCTGGATTTTCCCGTGGTGTATGCCTCGGGCATCAACGGCTGGTCGAGCAAAACCGAAGGTGTGCCCGGCGAGCAATGGGGCCCCGATATGTCGGCCCTGTTCGACACCATCTTGGAGCATGTGCCCGCCGTCAAAGGCGATGCCACTGCGCCGGTGCAAATGCAGGTTTCCGCGCTGGATTACTCCACCTTTGTGGGCCGTATCGGCGTAGGCCGCATCAACCAGGGCACCTTGAAGGCCGGGCAAGACGTGCTGGTCATGGCCGGCCCCGATGGCAAAAGCTACAAAGGCCGCATCAACCAGATCCACAAGTTTCAGGGTCTGGACCGTGTGCAAGTGACCGAGGCGGGCCCTTCGGAAATCGTGCTCATCAGCGGCATTGACAACGTGGGCATTGGTGAAACCATTACCGACCCGGCCAACCCCCAGCCGCTGCCGATGCTGAAAATCGACGAGCCCACGCTGACCATGAACTTCTGCGTGAACACCTCGCCGCTGGCCGGCCGCGAAGGCAAGTTTGTCACCAGCCGCCAGATTTGGGACCGCTTGCAAAAAGAGCTGCGCTCCAACGTGGCGCTGCGCGTGAAAGAAACCGACGAGGACGGGATTTTTGAAGTCTCTGGCCGGGGTGAACTGCACCTGACCATCTTGCTGGAAGAAATGCGCCGCGAAGGCTATGAGCTGGCCGTCTCCAAGCCGCGCGTGGTGTTCAAAGACATTGACGGCGAGCGTTGCGAGCCCATCGAAATGGTTACCGCCGATATCGAAGAAAGCCACCAAGGCGGCGTGATGCAAGCCTTGGGCGAGCGCAAAGGCGAGCTGGTGAACATGGAATCCGATGGCCGGGGCCGCGTGCGCCTGGAGTACCGCATTCCTGCCCGGGGTCTGATTGGTTTTACCAATGAATTCTTGAATTTGACTCGTGGTACTGGCCTGATTAGCAACATTTTTGATAGCTACGAGCCCTACAAAGGCGAAATTGGTGGCCGTAAAAATGGCGTGTTGATTTCCATGGACGATGGTGAAATCTTCACCTACGCTCTGGGCAAGCTGGACGATCGGGGCCGCATGTTTGTGAAAGCTGGCGATGCCGTGTACGAAGGCATGGTCATCGGCATCCACAGCCGTGACAACGATCTGGTGGTGAACGCCACCCGCACCAAGCAGCTGACCAACTTCCGCGTTAGCGGCAAGGAAGATGCCATCAAAATCACCCCGCCGATTGAGCTGTCGCTGGAGTACGGCGTGGAATTCATCGACGATGATGAGCTGCTGGAAATCACCCCCACCAGCCTGCGCGTGCGCAAGCGCTACCTGAAAGAGCACGAGCGCAAACGCGCCAGCCGCGATTAATCTGAGCGCCCGTCAGCGCTGACAGAAAAGCAAAAACCCCGCTAGCTTTTAATGGCTAGCGGGGGTTTTTTTATGGCTTGGACCTCAGTGCGGCAGCGCAACCGCTTTCCAGCCCGTGTGGCTGAAGTGCTGGCCGTAGGCATTGGCAGCCTTGGCCACCCGCACCACGCCAGCAGCGCGTTGATTGTCGCCATGCTTGCCTTGGGCGGCTTCGGCACCAGCCATCAGCTCGGCCACGACGATGTGCAACTGCGCGTCGGCATCGGCGGGCAGTTTGCAGTTTTCCACCATGTAGGCGATCTGCTGGTCAATGGCCTGGCCAAAGGCATCGTAATTGGCTGCTGTGGCCTTGCCCTCGTGGGCGGCGGGCAGAATCTGCGTGACCGATTGATGGACGGCGGCCATGGCTTGGCGCAGCGGTGCGTCGGTGTCCCATTTTTTGCCAGCGTTCAGTTGCAACTGCTGGGGGGCGCTGCTGCCGTGGTCATGGGCGTTGTTGGCTGCCAGTGCGGCCAGTGGCGTGAAGAGGGCGGCAGACAGTAGCAGTGCGGTGAAGGATTTCATGAAAAAGCTCCGAAGAAAGTTCGTTGGTTGGACTGTGCAAGGCCGCCAGACGTGTAGCGTGGGGTGGCCTTGCTGGCTTTAAACGAAGGGCGGGGCGCAATGTTCCATGCCCTGTGCATTTTTATTTTCGATGCAGCAATTCTTCTTCGGTTGCTTCCTGGGCATAGCGGCCCAGCAGCAGTTGCAGCAGTTGGGTGCGTTGTTGGTCGTTCAGCACGGCGCGTTCGGCCAGCAGTTGGGCGATGACGAGTTGCTGCTGCTCGTCTTGCAGATGGGCAATGGCGGTCTGCTCGGTATCAATGGCAGCGCGGTCTGGCGTGGCCGCGAAGATGTGGCGCACCAGGGCTTCGCGGTGGTGGCGAATGCCTTCCCAGTTGGTCGATAGCGCCTCCAGAAAGGGCGTTTCCAGCGCGGCCCAACGCGTGCGCTGTTCGGGTGTGAGCGCCAGGTGTTCGGGCAGGTTCAGGCTGGGCGGCGGGGCCACTGGGGCGGGACGCAGTGCCAGTGCGGCGACAACTCCCAGGTTGAGCGCCAACGAGGCAAACAGCAGGGCACGGAGCCAGGGGAAGGGTTTCATGGTCGATTCCTTCATGGTTGGTCTCTGGTGAGGCGGCAAATCTCGGCAGCAGCGCACAGGCCGCCGGGGGGGACGGGGTCGAAAACACGGGTCAGGGTGGGAGCGGGGCTGGTCACCACGCTGCCTGTGCCCAGGAGCAGGCCGCCCAGCCACACGCCCGAAACCAGGGCTGCGCTGGCGGCCAGGCCTGTTGGTAGCCAGTGGGACAGCCCGTCTGCCAGCCAATTTGGCAATCCGCCTCGCCAGCGCCACCCGGTGTGCTGGGGCTGGCGAGGTGCCAGCCGGTCTTGCCACTGCGCGGCCAAGTCACAGCCCAGGGTGGGCGTGGGCAGGCCCTGCAATTGCTGGCGCAGCGCCTGCAGGGCATCGAGCTGCGTGCGGCACATGGGGCAGGTGCCCAGGTGCTGCTGCAGGGCGGCCTCCTGCCGTGTGGGCAGGGCGTGGTCGATGAGGGCGGAAAGGTCTTCCGTACGCGGGCAGGTCATGGCAGCTCCTTGCGTTCAGTGCGGCATGTGGTGTAGCAACCCGGCGCGGGCGCGGGCAATGCGGGATTTGACGGTGCCCAGGCTGATGCCCAGCACCTGGGCAATGTCGTCATACGACAGGTCTTCGATATCGCGCAGCAGCAGGATTTCGCGGTGCTCCAGGGATAGCTGTGCCAGTGCCGTCTCCAGCGCCGTGATGCGCTGGCGGGCCTGCAGTGCCGCATCGGGCGTGGGGGTGCTGGCTGGCAACTGGCTGGTCAGTAGCTCATCGAGTGGAACAAACTGCACATGCCGGGCCCGGCGCAGGCGATCCAGCGCTTGGTTGCGGGCAATGCGAAACAGCCAGGTGGACCAGCGTGCATCCGCTCGCCAACGGGGCAGAGCCTGGTAGGCGTTTAAAAAGGTCTCTTGCGCCAGCTCACGTGCGTCTTCTTGCGAATGCGTCATGCGCAGCAGGAAGCGGTAGATGCGTTCTTGGTAGCGGGCCACCAGTTCAGCGAATGCCGCAGCCTCGCCACGCTGGGCACGGGTAATGCAGTCGGCTTCGTCGAAGGGGCTGAAGGGGGGCATGGAGGGCTTTAACGCAGGGCCGAGGAAAAAGTTCCATCTGCGTGCAAACCTGCAGATAAACCTTGCTTCAATACCCCGATCCTGCCGTAAAAGATGAGCTAAAGCCGCTATGCAATTAAGGTAAATATTGGCAATGCTTGTTGGAATGTCTTTATATTCGTGCGAAACGTGCTATGTATTTTGATGGTCTTCCGATAAGTGGCCTCTACCCAGACCAGCACCCCGTTGGTTTATTCTGCGCTATGGGGCCGGATCGGTGACGAAGCCGATCTTGCGCACCCCGGCCTTTTGTGCAGCGGCCATGGCCTGGGCCACGCGCTCGTAGCGCACGTCCTTGTCGCCCCGAATGTGCAGGTCGGGTTGATTTTCTTTGCCCCCTTCGGCATGCAGGCGCCGGGCCAGCTCGTCGTCAGAGACCGATTCTTTATTCCAGTGGTATTGCCCGTCGGCGCTGATGCTGAGGTTGATGGTTTCGGGCTTGATCAATTCCGGCTCATTGCTGGCGCGGGGCAGGTCGATATTGACCGAGTCTTTCATCACCGGCACGGTGATGATGAAGATGATGAGCAGTACCAACATCACATCCACCAGGGGGGTCATGTTGATTTCGTTCATCACCTCATCGCTGTCATCTTGGGTGCCAAAGGACATGGTTTACGCCCCTTTTTTCAGCGGCAGCACCTTGTTGCTGTCGCTGCCGTGTTTTTCAGAGCTGATGCGTGCCCCGGTCACAAAATAGGCGTGCAGGTCGTGGGCAAAGCTATTGAGGGCATTGATGATTTTTTTGTTGCCGCGCACCAAGGCGTTGTAGCCCAGCACGGCAGGAATGGCCACGGCCAGGCCAAAGGCGGTCATGATCAGCGCCTCACCCACGGGGCCGGCGACTTTGTCGATGGACGACTGGCCCGACATGCCAATGGCCACCAGCGCGTGGTAGATGCCCCACACCGTGCCAAACAGCCCGACAAACGGTGCTGTTGAGCCCACCGAGGCCAGGATCGACAGGCCTGACTGCAGGCGCTGCGTGCAGCCATCGACGCAGTAGCGCAGTGAGCGGGTGATCCAGTCGCTGATGTCCAGTGTGTCGTGCAAGTGGTCGCAGGTCTTGCGGTGATGGGCGACGGCCTCACGCCCTTCCAGGGCCATGATGCGAAACGGGTTGTCGGCCTCCATTCCCAGTTTGTCCAGGGCAATGCCAAAGTCTTCGCTGTGCCAAAAGCCTTCGGCCTTGCTCGCGTATTTTTTCATTTTTACCAGGGCCAAGGCTTTGATGATGATGACCGCCCACGAGGCCACTGACATCAGCAGCAGCAAAATTGCGACGCTGCGGGAAACAAAGTCGCCCTGCGCCCAGACGTGGGCAATACCAAATTGCGATTCCATGAAAACTCCAGGTGGTTTTATTCGAGTACGAAATTAATAGGGACGATGTTCCACATCGCTTCAGCCACGCCATTGCGTGAGCCAGGGGTAAATTTCCAGCGCCGAACGGCATCAACGGCCGCCTTGTCCAGGCGGTCAAAGCCGCTTGATTGTTGGATTTGAATTTGCTCCGGCTGGCCTTGCGCATTGACAAAAACACGCAGCATGACTTTGCCTTGCTCGCCCATGCGTCGGCTGATGGAGGGGTAGCTTGGACGGGGGTTGTTCAAGTATGCCGCGCTGCTCGATGGCATGACGATGGCCGCAGGCGCAGCGGTGTCGGTGCTGGCCTGGGCCGCCGTTGGCGCAGGTGTTGGGGTGGCGGGGGCGGTTGGCTCTGGATCCAGCGTGCCGGTGGGCGCGGTGGCTGGGGCTGGATCGGGGCTGGCAACCGCCTTGGGCAGGGGTTGCGGTTTGGGCTTGGGCTTGGGCTGTGGCTTGGGCACAGGTTTGGGCTGCACCACTGGCTCTGGCGGGGCCAGGGGTATGGGTTCGGGCATGACGATGGGTTCAGGCTCGGGCGTAATAAAGGTGGCGATCACCTGCGCAGGAATAACCATTGGGGCCGGCGTGGCACCGGGCAGGCGCTGCAGTCCCCAAAGTGCGAGCGCATGCACGGCCAACACCATGGCCGTAACGGCCACTTTGTAGCGTACAGAGTGAACAGCAGAAGATTCGAAAGAACGCATGAGGAGAGGGTGGCCTCTGGCTGGGGCAGCGCAGAAGAGGCTGTGGATTACAGCATGGGCGCTGGAGTGTCGATGGCTTTGTGCAAGGCCGCAACCGGTGCTTGGCTGCGGCATTGCGCAACCAGATCACGGGCGGTACTTTCGCAGCAGCCGCACTGGGTGGCGACCCCTAGCTCAAATTGGATATCGTCAAAGCTGCTCCCGGCATGGGCATAGCGAGCAATTTCGCGGTCCGAAATACGGCGGCAAACACAGACAATCATCACGGCATCCTTTTTTGCAGATGGTGCGATTGTAAATGTAAATCTTTCGCATTTGCACAATCCATTGTGTGCAATGGGGATTAAAAAAGCCGACCAAGGTCGGCGTTTTCTAGCAGCAAGGCATTTATTTGGTGACGTGTTTGCCGATCAGGCCAGCCAGTTCAAACATGGTGACCTGGTCTTTGCCAAAAATCGGCTTGAGTTTGGCATCAGCGTTGATGTTGCGCTTGTTGGCAGCGTCTTGCAGGTTGTTGGCCTTGATGTAAACCCACAGTTTGCTGACGATTTCGGTGCGGGGCAGAGGGGCTTTTCCCACCACGGCAGCCAGTGCTGCATCGGGAGTCAGTGGCTTCATGAAGGCGGGATTGGGTGCGCGTTTTTTAGTGGGTTCAGCAGCCGTGGCGGTGGTGCTGGCTTTCTTTGCAGTTGCCATGTGTATTCCTTCGGGGTCTTGTTGCATTGGCAGGCCCTGGTGCCAACCAAAGTGGTGCAGATGCTAATGGGAAAAACATGGGTTTCAAGCAAGGTGACAGACTTTTTCATCTGAAGTGTTGTGTTGTTGTCAGCGAAGGCGCAGCAAATGTTGGCAGTGACCTTGTTTCGGGTGTTCAATGCGCCGGTTTGTGCTGCAGCGTGCAGCACTCTTTATTTCATTAGCCGGAGTTTTCACCATGAAATTTGCTACTTGCGATTTGTGCGATGCCTTTAAAGACGACACCTCAGATGCTGTGCGCGTGCTGCCACCGGTGTTTCAACACTACGGTGCAGTAGGTCACTTTGCCGGCCCTGTGCGCACCGTGCAGTGCTTTGAGGACAACACCTTGGTCAAGCAAGCGCTTGATAGCCCAGGCGATGGTGCCGTGTTGGTGGTCGATGGCGGGGGCTCTTTGCGCAAGGCTTTGGTGGGCGGCAATTTGGCCGCTGCAGCTGCCCGCAATGGCTGGGCAGGGATTGTGGTGTGGGGCTGTGTGCGTGATGTCGCCGAGCTCAATGCCGAACAGCTGGGGATTCGGGCCCTGGGTTTGAACCCTATGCCCACCCAAAAGCGCAACCAGGGCCATGCCGACTTGGCGATTCAGATTGCTGGTGTCCGTGTGCGTCCAGGCGATTGGCTCTATGCCGATGCCGATGGCATCGTGGTCAGTGCTGCAGCGATCCATTCCTAAATTTCACATTGCAAAAAATGAATTGCATTGGATGAAATAAAAAAATGTTGCTTTGCAGCAAATGCGCACGAAAGCCTGCAGTTTTTAGAAAAAATTCAATGTTGAAATTTTTAACTACTTGTTTTTTAAAGAAATAAAAATTTGTCTTATATAAGACATAAGAGATTGATTAACTCTTCTATAAGACTTACATTAGATGCCAAGGTGTTCAAGCAAGCACCACGGTTTTTCAACTTTGTAACTGGAGATCACACATGCCTCAATCCCTGAATCAGCAACTGAGCCGTGAGCAACAAATTGCCGCCCTGGAAAAAGACTGGGCCCAAAATCCCCGTTGGAAAAGCGTCAAGCGCAATTACAGCGCTGCCGACGTAGTGCGTCTGCGCGGCAGCCTGCAGCCTGAGCACACCCTGGCCCAGCGTGGTGCGGAAAAACTCTGGGAAAAAATTAACGGTGGTGCGAAAAAAGGCTATGTGAACGCTTTTGGTGCCATTACCGCTGGCCAAGCCATGCAGCAAGCCAAAGCAGGTCTGGAGGCTGTGTACCTGTCGGGTTGGCAAGTCGCCGCTGACGGTAACACTTCCGAAACCATGTACCCCGACCAGTCGCTGTATGCCTACGACTCGGTGCCTACCATGGTGCGTCGCATCAACAATACCTTCAAACGCGCTGACGAGATTCAGTGGGGCCGTGGTGTCAATCCTGGTGATGAAGGTTTTGTCGATTACTTCCTGCCCATCGTGGCCGATGCAGAGGCTGGTTTCGGCGGCGTGTTGAACGCTTTCGAGCTGATGAAGAACATGATTGCTGCTGGCGCCGCTGGTGTGCACTTTGAAGACCAATTGGCCGCTGTGAAAAAATGTGGCCACATGGGCGGCAAAGTGCTGGTGCCGACCCAAGAAGCCGTTGAAAAACTGATGGCGGCCCGCTTCGCTGCTGACGTGATGGGTGTGTCCACCATCGTGCTAGCCCGCACGGATGCTGAAGCTGCCAACCTGCTGACCAGCGATTGCGATGCCAACGACCGTCCCTTCATCACCGGCGAGCGCACCCAAGAAGGTTTCTACCGCGTGAAAAATGGCTTGGAGCAAGCCATCAGCCGTGGTGTGGCTTACGCCCCCTACGCCGATCTGGTGTGGTGCGAAACGGGTGTGCCGGATATCGGCTTTGCCCGTGAATTTGCCCAAGCTGTACACGCTGCCTGCCCTGGCAAGCTGCTGTCGTACAACTGCTCGCCTTCGTTCAACTGGAAGAAAAACCTCAACGACAGCCAAATCGCTTCGTTCCAAGAAGAGCTGTCGGCCCTGGGTTACAAGTTCCAGTTCATCACTTTGGCTGGTATCCATATCAACTGGTACAACACCTTCCAGTTCGCCCACGCATACGCCCGTGGCGAAGGCATGAAGCACTATGTGAACATGGTGCAAGAGCCTGAATTTGCAGCCCGCGAACAAGGCTACACCTTCGTGTCGCACCAACAAGAAGTGGGTGCAGGCTATTTCGACGACGTGACCACCGTGATCCAAGGCGGCTCTTCCAGCGTGAAAGCCCTGACCGGTTCGACCGAAGAAGAACAGTTCCACTAAGCACTGTGGTAGCTAGGTCACAAACTTAGCACTCAGAAAAAGAAACGGGCTTGCTTTGCAAGCCCGTTTGTCTTTAAGTCGCTAAAATCATAGTTTTTCTAATTTACAAGGGCGAGAAAGGCATCATTGGTTATGACACCGCGAACTACAACGTCAATCACTGCTGGCCGCTAGGGCCAGAGAGTTCGCGCATCCCAAAAGCTTCCCTCTTCTTTCTTTTAGGCGCGGACTGGTTCCGCGCTTTTTTATTGTTTGCGTGGCTTGAATTTTTAAAAGTTAAAACGAAGTTATGTTGAAAATTACCCTTCCCGACGGATCCGTGCGCGAGTTTGATGGGCCGGTCACGATCATGCAGGTGGCCCAGTCAATCGGTGCCGGCTTAGCCAAAAACACCGTCGCTGGCCGTGTCAATGGACGCTTGCTAGATGCTTGCGACGTGATTGCGCAAGATGCCACGCTGCAAATCATCACCCCCAAGGACCAAGAAGGGGTGGACATCATCCGCCACTCCTGTGCCCACTTGATTGGCCATGCCGTCAAGCAGCTGTACCCCACCGCCAAGATGGTAATTGGCCCAGTGATTGAAGAAGGTTTTTACTACGATATTTCGTATGAGCGCCCCTTCACCCCTGAAGACGTGGCAGCCATTGAAGCGCGGATGAAAGAGCTGATTGCCCAAGACTACGATGTCGTTAAAAAAATGACACCGCGTGCCGAGGTGATTAAAGTTTTTGAGGAGCGCGGCGAAGCGTACAAACTGCGTTTGGTGGAAGATATGCCCAATGAAACGCAAATGGGCTTGTACTACCACCAAGAATACGTGGACATGTGCCGGGGCCCACACGTGCCCAATACCCGCTTTTTGAAAGTCTTCAAGCTCACCAAGCTGGCCGGTGCCTATTGGCGCGGTGATGCCAAGAATGAGCAGCTGCAGCGCATTTATGGCACGGCTTGGGCCGATAAAAAAGATCTGCAAGCCTACATCACCCGCATTGAGGAAGCTGAAAAACGCGATCACCGCAAGCTGGGCCGAGAGCTGAACTTATTTCACATTGATGAACACTCGCCCGGTACCGTTTTTTGGCATGCCAAAGGCTGGCAAATTTGGCAAGAAGTAGAGCAGTACATGCGCCGTGTGTACCGTGATAACGGCTATTTAGAGGTAAAAGGTCCGCAGATTCTGGATCGTACGCTCTGGGAAAAAACCGGCCACTGGGACAAATACCGTGACAACATGTTCACGACCGAGAGCGAAAAGCACGATTTCGCGCTCAAGCCGATGAACTGCCCAGGGCACATTCTGATCTTCAAGCAAGGCATTAAAAGCTACCGTGAATTGCCGTTGCGCATGGGTGAATTTGGCCAATGCCACCGCAATGAACCGACGGGTGGGTTGCACGGCATCATGCGTGTTCGCGCATTCACGCAGGATGATGGGCACATCTTCTGTATGGAAGACCAAGTGCAGCAAGAAGTGCTCAATTTCACGCGTTTGCTGCAAAAGGTGTACCAAGATTTTGGCTTTACCGACATTATTTACAAGGTGGCCACTCGCCCTGAGGCGCGCATTGGCTCAGACGAGAGCTGGGACAAAGCAGAGGCAGCGTTGTTTGATAGCCTGAAAGCCTCGGGCTGTGAATACCAAGTTGCTGTGGGTGATGGCGCTTTTTATGGCCCCAAAATTGAGTACACCTTGAAAGATGCTTTGGGTCGCCAGTGGCAGTGCGGCACGATTCAAGTCGATTTTTCTATGCCAGAGCGCTTGGATGCGGAGTATGTCGGCGAAGACGGCAATCGCCATCGCCCCGTGATGCTGCACCGGGCCATTGTGGGTTCGATGGAGCGTTTTATCGGGATTTTGATTGAGCAGCATGCGGGTGCTTTGCCCGTATGGCTGGCACCGCAGCAAGTGGCGGTACTCAATATCACCGATGCGCAAAGTGATTACGTGCAGGAAATTGTCGCAAAAGTGCAAAAAGTACTGCCAGATCATGCACTCAAGATTGCCGCAGACCTTCGCAATGAAAAGATCACGTATAAAATACGCGAACATGCATTGCAAAAGCTTCCCTATATCTTGGTCGCAGGCGACAAAGAAAAAGCTGCTGGCACCGTTGCTGTGCGGGCGCGAGGGAATAAAGATCTTGGCGTGATGAGTGTGCAAGCCTTCATCGATTTGCTAGCCCAGGATATTGCCAATAAAGCTTAAAAGTATTAACGCGGGCTTGTCCCGCGTGCTTTGTGTGTAGGAAGCTACCCTTTTCGTAGCGTTTAAATTTTAGGGTGAGAGCCATAGCTACAGAATTTCGTGATCGTCGCCAGCGTGAAGAGCGCAAGCACCGTTTGAACCGTGAAATCTCCGCACCAGAAATCCGCTTGATGGGGCCGGACAACGAAGCCTTGGGCATCGTGCCTTTGCAAGAGGCGCTGCGTGCGGCCGGTGAGTTGGATGTGGATTTGGTGGAAATTGCTGCCACAGCCAGCCCCCCGGTATGTCGGTTGATGGACTACGGCAAGTTTAAATACCAAGAGCAGAAGAAGGCTGCCGAGGCCAAGGCCAAGCAAGCGGTTGTTGAGATCAAGGAAGTGAAATTCCGTCCCGGCACGGATGATGGTGACTACAACATCAAACTGCGTAATATCCGACGCTTTTTGGGGGAGGGCGATAAGTGTAAAATCACGCTTCGCTTTCGTGGTCGCGAGATTACGCACCAGCAGCTGGGCTTGGATTTGCTCAACCGCTTGCGCGACGATCTGGCCGACTCCATCCAAGTGGAGCAGTTTCCCAAGTTGGAAGGCCGCCAAATGGTGATGATGATTGCCCCAGCACGTAAAAAGCCAGGGGCAGGCAAACCTGCTGAAGCAGGCGCACCAGAAAAAGCAGAGTAATTACCCCTTTGCAGGAGCTTGTCTGAAGCACTTTGTGCCCCAGACAAGCTTTTGTATTGCCCTGGATTTTTTCTGGGGTAAATAAGTGACTCGAGGCCAACAAGTTTTGCTGTGGTGGCAAACGCCTTGCGAGCACAAGTAACAGGAGCATTTCAATGCCCAAAATGAAAACCAAGAGCAGCGCGAAGAAACGTTTTCGCGTCCGTCCGGGTGGCACCGTCAAGCGCGGTCAAGCCTTCAAGCGTCACATCTTGACCAAGAAGACCACCAAGAACAAGCGTAACCTGCGTGGCATCGTCAATGTGCATGAGTCCGATGTGGCCTCTATTGCCAAGATGATGCCTATGGCTGGCCTGTAATTTTTTAGACGAACAAGGAGTAAACATATGCCTCGCGTCAAACGTGGTGTAACGGCCCGTGCCCGTCACAAAAAAGTTCTGGCTCAAGCCAAAGGTTTCCGCGGCCGCCGCGGTAATGTCTTCCGCGTCGCCAAACAGGCGGTGATGAAGGCCGGTCAGTACGCTTACCGTGACCGCCGCAACAAGAAGCGCGTGTTCCGCCGTCTGTGGATCACCCGTATCAATGCGGCTGCACGCGAATTGGGTCTGACCTACAGCCAGTTCACCAATGGCCTGAAAAAGGCTGCCATCGACATCGACCGCAAAATGCTGGCCGACATCGCTGTGCACGACAAGGCTGCGTTTGGCAGCATCGTGGAACAAGTAAAAGCCAAGCTGGCTGCTTGAGTTCACGATCGGTAGTTATAAATAATAGCTACTGACGCACTATCAGCAAGGGCTAGGGCTTGAAAAGGCACTAGCCCTTGTTGTATTTGAATATTGAAGTATTGAAAATGCGACAGCAAGGTCGCAAGCAAAGTCAAAGTCGCTATGAACGAATTGGATTCCCTGGTTGCCAGCGCCCGCGAGTTGTTCGCGCAGGCGGCTACCCCTGTTGAGTTGGAAAACGCCAAAGCCCAGTTTTTGGGCAAAGCCGGCAAGATGACCGAGCTGATGAAGGGCATGGCGCAGCTGTCCGTAGAAGAGAAGAAAACCCGGGGCGCTGCCATCAACGTGACCAAGCAGGCCATTGAAGCGGCCCTGACCGAGCGCCGCAATGCCCTGGCCGAGGCCCAGTTGCAGGTGCAATTGCAGGCCGAGCGCCTGGATGTCACCTTGCCGGGCCGCCAGCGTGGCCAGGGGGGCTTGCACCCGGTGTCGCTGACCTTGGAGCGTATTGAGGGGATTTTTGCCTCGATGGGCTTTGAAGTGGCCGAGGGTCCAGAGATTGAGTCTGACTGGTTCAACTTCACCGCGCTCAATACCCCGGAAGACCACCCGGCGCGTTCGATGCACGACACGTTTTATGTCGAAGGCGGCACGCCGCAGGCCCCGAATTTGCTGCGCACGCACACCAGCCCGATGCAGGTGCGCCATGCTGTGCAGCACGTCAAGCGCTACCGCAACCAGCTCGATGCAGGGCAGGGCATGCCCGAGATTCGTGTGATTGCCCCCGGTCGCACCTACCGTGTGGATTCGGATGCCACGCACTCGCCCATGTTTCACCAGTGCGAAGGCTTGTGGATTGGTGAGAACGTGAGTTTTAAAGACCTGAAGGTCGTATTTACCGACTTTTGCAAGACGTTTTTTGAAAGCGATGACCTGGTGCTGCGCTTTCGCCCGAGCTTTTTCCCGTTCACCGAGCCATCGGCCGAAGTGGACATCCAGTTCCAAAGCGGCCCCTTGGCGGGCAAGTGGCTGGAAGTGGCCGGCAGCGGCCAGGTGCACCCCAATGTGGTGCGCAACATGGGTTTAGACCCCGAGCGCTTTATCGGTTTTGCCTTTGGCATGGGGCCCGATCGCCTGACCATGCTGCGCTATGGCGTGAATGATTTGCGCCTGTTCTTTGATGGCGATATCCGCTTCTTGTCCCAATTTAATAAGTAAAAAGTGAGCTGTTTGCGCAGCTGTATGGATATTTCAGATTGTTTTTAGCCTGAAATGTTGATAAGTAAAGCGGGAACAGCTATCTTTTAATGATTGTGCGCTGAGGCTGCCTCGGCGCATGCGATGGAAAAAAACATGCAGTTTCCTGAATCTTGGTTGCGCCAATACTGCAACCCTCCGCTGAGCACCCAGGCCCTGGCCGATACCTTGACCATGGCTGGTCTGGAGGTGGAAGAGCTGGACCCGGTGGCTCCACCCTTTACCGGCATTGTGGTTGGTGAGATCAAAGAAGCCGTGCAACACCCGGATGCTGACCGTCTGCGGGTGTGCCAGGTGGATGTGGGCGGCCCTGAGTTGCTGAGCATTGTCTGCGGTGCGCCCAATGCCCGCGTCGGCATTCGTGTGCCCTGCGCCACCGTGGGGGCCGAGTTGCCGCCCGGGCCGGACGGCAAGCCGTTCAAAATCAAGGTGGGCAAGCTGCGCGGCGTGCCCAGCTTTGGCATGCTGTGCTCGGCCAAAGAGCTGGGGGTGGATGAGGATGCCAGTGGCCTGCTGGAGCTGCCCCTGGATGCGCCGCTGGGCCAGAACTTGCGCGAGTACCTGAACCTGGACGACACGCTGTTCACCCTCAAACTCACGCCCAATCTGGCGCACTGCCTGAGCGTTTACGGCGTGGCCCGTGAGTTGTCGGCACTGACCGGAGCCCCCCTGGCGGCGCTTGAATTTCCGCACGCCAGTGTGGGGCACCAAGACAGTTTGCCGGTAGAAATTCAAGCGCCTGACCTGTGTGGCCGCTTTTCGGGCCGCATCGTGCGCGGTGTCAATACCCAAGTCAAAACGCCGCAGTGGATGGTTGATCGCCTGGCGCGTTGTGGCCAGCGCTCGGTGGCGCCGCTGGTGGATATTTCCAACTACGTGATGTTTGAGCTGGGCCAGCCGACGCATATTTTTGACCTCGACAAAATCCACGGCGGCCTGCAAGTGCGCTGGGGGCAGGCCGGTGAGCAGCTCAAGCTGTTGAACGGCAGCACCGTCACGGTGGATGGGCAGGTGGGGGTGATTGCCGATGCCAATGGGCTGGAATCGCTGGCCGGCATTATGGGGGGCGATGCCACGGCGGTGTCGGATGGCACGCAGAACATCTACATTGAAGCGGCTTTTTGGTGGCCCAAGGCCGTGGCCGGCCGCTCGCGCCGCTTTAATTTCTCGACCGATGCCGGGCACCGTTTTGAGCGCGGTGTCGATCCGGCCCACACGGTGCAGGTGATTGAGCGCATTACCGAGCTGGTGCTGCAAATTTGCGGCACCGCCGACACCACCTGTGGCCCGATTACCGATGTCCAGCCCAACGTGCCCGCGCCCAAGCAAGTGCAGCTGCGCGTGGCGCGTGCCGCCAAAGTGATTGGCATGCCAGTGACCCAACAGCAATGCCTGGATGCGTTGAACGGCCTGGGCTTGCCCGCAGTGGCCGTGGGCAGCGAGGCGGTGGCGGTGACGGCGCCGACCTTCCGCTTTGACATCAATCTGGAAGAGGATTTGATCGAAGAAGTGGCCCGCATGATCGGCTACGAGCAATTGCCCACCAGCAAACCGCTGGCACCGATTGCGCCCAAACTGCTGAGCGAAAACCGCCGCAGCCCGTTTACCGTGCGCCATTTGCTGGCCGGTTTGGGCTACCAGGAAACCATTAACTTCAGCTTTGTTGAAGAAAAGTGGGAGCAAACCCTGGCCGCCAATAAAGACCCTATCCGGTTATTGAACCCGATTGCCAGCCATTTGAGCGTGATGCGCTCCTCTTTGTTGGGTTCTTTGCTGCAGGTGCTCAAGTTCAACCTCGATCGCAAAGCCGCGCGCGTGCGCGTGTTTGAATTGGGGCGCGTGTTTTTTAAAGATGCTGCGGTTGAAGAATCTGACACCACCGTCCAAGGCTTTGACCAGCCGATGCGGGTGGCTGGGTTGGCCTACGGCAGCAATGCGCCGCTGCAATGGGGTGTGCAGGATGGCCGCGTCGATTTCTTTGATGTGAAGGGCGACGTGCAAGCGCTGCTGGCCCCGCTGCAAGCAAGCTTTGAACCCGCTGAACACCCCGCCATGCACCCTGGCCGTTGCGCCCGGGTGGTGCTGGCCGGGCAAGAAATTGGCCATGTCGGTGAGTTGCACCCGCAGTGGTGCCAGCAGTGGGATTTGCCGCAGGCCCCGGTGATGTTTGAACTGGCGCTGCAGGCTGTGCTGCAGCGCCCGGTGCCGCAATTTACGCCGGTGCCCAAGCACCAGGCGGTGGAGCGCGACATTGCGGTGGTGGTCAAAGAAAGCGTGACCCATGCCCAGCTGATGGCGGCCGTGCATGCGGCGGTGCCGGCGCAGACGCTGCGCTCGGCGGTGCTGTTTGATGTCTTCCGCCCGAAAAAGCTCAAACCGGGTGAAGTCGCCAGTGCCGGTGCGTTGGCACACGATGAGAAAAGTTTGGCCGTGCGTTTGACCTTGGGCCGCCAGGCCGAAGCCTTGACCGATGCCGATATTGATGCTGCCATGCAGGCGGTGATTGCTGCCTTGGCCGAACAACTCGGTGCCAAGCTGCGAGGATGAAGATGATGGAAGAAAACTTTGAAGCCGGTGCCTTGACCAAGGCCGAATTGGTCGATTTGCTGTTTGAGCAAATGGGAATGAATAAGCGCGAAGCCAAAATGGTGGTCGATGGCTTTTTTGACCTGATTTGTCAAAGCTTGGTGCGTGGTGAAGACGTCAAACTCTCGGGGCTGGGCAACTTCCAGGTGCGTGAAAAAGCCCCCCGTCCAGGGCGCAATCCCCGCACCGGGGAGTTGGTGCCGATTGCTGCCCGCCGGGTGGTGACCTTCCACGCCAGCGCAAAATGCAAGGAATTGATGCACGCCGCCACATAAATTTAGCCAGTTTGTAAAACTGCGGGTTTTTCCCCTCTATAATCCGCAGCTTCGGCGTGTAGCGCAGCCTGGTAGCGCACTTGCATGGGGTGCAAGGGGTCGCGAGTTCGAATCCCGCCACGCCGACCAATTTAAAAGCCCTTGGATTGCTTCAATCCAAGGGCTTTTTCTTGTTGGCTTTGATTGGCAGAAAAGTGCTTTAAGCAAATTCTGCGCTGTGTATTTGGGTTGGGACGGCCAGTACCCGGTAGGCCACAACATCCAAGGCGGGGTAGCTGGCACCTTGCTTGTCTGTCCAGACTTTTGGTGTGAGGGGGCCGACGATGGACACCACATCGCCCTCTTGCAAATCCAGTAGCTGTTTGCAGGGGACGGGGTCAAAGGCGACAACATTCACAAACAGGCTGCTGGGGATTTCGGCGGCCGCGTTGGGGCGCAAGTTGCCGTCTCCGACGGTGGCACGCATCCGGGCCACCATGAAGGTTTTGCCAAAGCGGTCGGTGCGCTCGCTGGGGTCGGTGGTCAGGCGTCCGGTGATCAAGCCTTCAATCATGGAATAAAACTTTCGTGGCGAATCAAAAAAAATAGGTAAAAAAACAAAAAAGGCCAACATTTTAAAATGTTGGCCTTTTGGAATCAATGGTCGGCGTGGCGGGATTCGAACTCGCGACCCCTTGCACCCCATGCAAGTGCGCTACCAGGCTGCGCTACACGCCGACAAGATTCAAATTATATACCGGATTTAAAGCGTTTCACAAGATGCGTCAAGCCAAAGCACACAAGTAGGTTGCGGGTTTGGAGTCTGCGCAGGGGTGGTGCTGGGCAATCAAGGGTTTCAGGGAATTTTCTACAATCGCGCCTTTGCAACTTTTCTTTGTTTTTTTGTTATGACGCAACCCACTGAGCGCCCCGCACTGCCCGATCACCTGTCGATAGACCCCCGCAGCCCGCACTTTGTGGCGGCGGTGTTTGAGCACGATGTTGGGATTCGTTTTAATGGCCAAGAGCGCCAAGATGTGGAGGAGTACTGCGTGAGCGAAGGCTGGGTGAAGGTGCCGGCCGGCAAAACCCTGGATCGCAAAGGGCGGCCTTTGCTGATGAAGCTCAAAGGCACGGTGGAGGCGTATTACCGTTGATTCCAGGCCATGGCCCTGCAGTGGCAAGCTGCGGTGGCAGTGTTGCCAGATAAAGCCAGATAAAAAAAGCGCTCCTTTCATAGGAGCGCTTTTTTATGGTCAGCCTGGCCGGGCTGGCGATTTAAACCGCCAGCAGCTCTACGTCAAATTTGAGGGTGGCGTTGGGGGGAATGACACCACCGGCACCGTAAGCGCCGTAGCCCAGCTCAGGGGGGATGATCAAGGTGCGCTGGCCACCCACTTGCATGCCTTGCACGCCTTCGTCCCAGCCGCGAATGACCATGCCTGCGCCCAGGGCAAACACAAAGGGGTCGTTGCGGTCTTTGCTGGAATCAAATTTGGCACCTTGCTGCCCGTTTTGGTACAGCCAGCCGGTGTAATGCACGGTGACTTGTTTACCTGCCACAGCAGTGGCACCCGTGCCGGTGACGGTGTCTTCGTATTGCAAGCCAGAGGCGGTTTGTTGCAGAGCCATAAATGCTTTCGTTTTCGTCGTTGTGTAGGGGGCTAAAAGGAAGTCGAAGCGCTGGGGTTAGTCTTTGTTTTTGACCCAACGATTGGCAAAAGCCTGCAAGTCGTTCAGGCGTTTGAGCAGGTCCTGGCCCTGCAAGGTGACGGTGTAGCCATCGCTGCCGTGCTCCATGAAGCCAGCTTCGCGCAGTTCTTTGATGCGGGTGTTCAAGGTGTTGGGGGTGATGCCGCCCACGCTGTCTTGCAGCAGGCGGAAGGTTTGGGGGTAGCCATCGCGCAGGGCCCAGAGAATGCGCAGGGCATAGCGGCGCTCTAGCTGGTCAAACAGTTGATGAATGGCGATATTGTCTTTCAAACTCATGGGTGCTTCTCCTAGTGCTGCGCCGTGGTGGCGCGTCATTACGCTACAAGTTTAGTAGCTCTGGAGTTGGGGCGGCAACAAAATGCGCGTCAAAAGGGTGCAATTGATTAAAAAATGTTGCTTCGCTGCTACGGTTCTTGGGGGAAAGAAAACGGTGCAAAAAAAATAGCACCCAGGCCAACTGGCAGCTTTGGGTGCTTGGGGTTGCAACGCAGCACAGCAGGGTGTGCTGCGGTGTCGCTTAGAACGTGTTCATGGTCTCGAATGAAGGTGTGGGGGATGCGGTTCGGGATGGGTTGCGAGGCGCAAACCACAGCAATAGCTTGGCTATTGCGAGGATTTGCAACGACGCAGACCGCCCGAAGCCGCGCCCGCACACCCATGAGGAGATCGTGAACACGTTCTTAGGCTCAGATGGCCGCTTCGGGGGTGTCTTTGGGGGCCTCTTTTGGGGTGAGTGCGGCCAGTTTGGCGGCTAAAAATTCGTCATAGCCTTTTTGCACCAGTTCAAAGGTTTGGTTGATGCCTTGGGCAATCGGGCTGCCTTCGCCCAGCACGCCCAGCCCATTCAGGATGTCGCTGGCCTCGTTGAAGCCTTGTTCAAAACCACCGCGAATCAGCTCGACAAAATTGCGGATGACGTCCTCGGGCGCATCGTTTTTGTGCTGGGCGGCATAGGCTTCAAAAAACGCGGTGGACATGCTCACGATGCGGCTGGCGGTGCCCTCGGGGCTGTTGTCCTGGCCCATGGCTTGGCCAATCGCATCGGGGCCCAGCTCGGGAGCTAAATATTCGTTGATGCCGTCAATGGCGGTGCGGTACAGCAAGGCCATGCTGTTGTTGCCCGCTTGCAATGACACTTGCAGCGATGCTTGCAAAATTTGGGCGTTCAGCGTGTCGCGCTGGCCTTGGGGGCGGCTTTGGCTGGCCGCTTTGGCTTGGGTGAGCGCATCGTTGGCTGCGGGGGATGGGGTGGTGGGTTGGCTTGGGGCCAGGCTGGCGGTGGGTGCAACCATGGTGTTCTCCTGCGCTTGTGAGAGGGGGTGCCCCTTTTATCGGCAGGCGCAGGGAAAACTAAAGCCTTATTTTTTAGCGGATGGTTGGCATCGGGGGGTTATTGGCCTTGCTCTGCCAGCAGCTCTTGCAGGGTTTGCACTTGCAGGCGCAGGCGCTGGTTTTCTTCTTCCAAGGTGGCGATGCGCGCTTGCAGGGCCTGGGTGTCGGCGGGTGCGTGGGGGGCCGCGTCGCCGTGCTCGGCTGGGTTGTGGGCTTGGCTGGCTTTTTCTTGGCGGGCAACTTTTTGGGCTTGGCGGATGCGCTTGGCGGCCTCTTTCAGGCCCTGGGCACCGTCTTGGGCGGCAGTTTGTTGCTCGGCCACGGGCAGCTTGGCCAGCACAGCGGCGGTGCTGAGCGAGAGTTCGCCATTTTTGATGGCAGCCACCAGCTCGGGGGCGGCTTTTTCTTGGATGGTTTCAATGTGCTTGACCTGGGCAGGAGACAGGCGGGCGGCCCGTGCCAGGGCTTCGCGGGTGTCCAGGGCCTGGTCCGGCACTTTCGGGACGCTGGCCAGTGCGGCCTGGCTGGCCTCGGTGGGGTCGTCGGCTGCGTCGTGCTGGGTGGCTTGCTGCACG
Organism: Comamonas denitrificans; assembly: GCF_017368815.1. Lineage (GTDB taxonomy): Bacteria > Pseudomonadota > Gammaproteobacteria > Burkholderiales > Burkholderiaceae_C > Comamonas > Comamonas denitrificans. Next base: position 61,858 of record NZ_JAFNME010000003.1, read on the forward strand.
GCGGTGGCGGCGGTGGCGCGGCGCTGGGCGATGATTTCGCGCTTGCGCAGGGCCAGCACGCCGCGCTGAAAGTCCGAGATGCTGCGCCGGCCCAGGTGCTGGTCAATCATCCACAGGTGCACGTCTTCCATGCTCGCAAACTGGGTGTTTTGCACGGTTTGAAAGGGCAGGCCATGTTTTTGGCAAATGCCGTAGCGGTTGTGCCCGTCCACCAAGATATTGCCCCACAGCACCAAGGCATCGCGGCAGCCTTCGGCCAGGATGCTGCGCTCCAGGGCATCGTGTTCGTCTGGGGTAAGGGGGTCGATATAGGCTTTGAGTTCGGGCAGGACGGTGATTTCAGCAGACATGGCAGATAAAAATAAAGAAGCACTCTGCGCAATGGCACAGAGTGCTTTTAGATGGTTAGATAGTATTTTTAAGCTTATTTAAGCGCAAGGCGCTATTTTAAATAGCTTACTTGGTGCCAAAAATGCGGTCGCCCGCATCGCCCAGGCCGGGCAGGATGTAGCCATGATCGTCCAGCTGGCGGTCGATGGCGGCGGTGTAGATGTCCACATCCGGGTGGGCGGCTTGCAAGGTGGCGATGCCCTCAGGGGCGGCCAGCAGGCACATGAATTTGATGCTTTTGGGCTGGCTACGGTTTTTCAGGTGGCTGACGGCGGCGGCGGCCGAGTTGCCCGTGGCCAGCATGGGATCGACGACGATGGCATCGCGCTCGCACATTTTGTCGGGCATTTTGTAGTAGTACTCGACCGGCTGCAGGGTCTGCGGGTCGCGAAACAGGCCAATGTGGCCGATGCGCGAGCCGGGCACCACGTTGAGCATGCCGTCCAAAAAGCCGTTGCCCGCCCGCAGGATGGACACCAGCACCAGCTTTTTGCCGTCGATGACTTTGCCGGTGGTGGTCTCCAGCGGGGTTTCGATCTCGATCTCTTGCAGCGGCATGTCGCGCGTGAGCTCGTAGGCCATCAGCGTGGACAGCTCGCCCAGCATGCGCCGAAAGCTGTTGGTGCTGGCTTCTTTGCGGCGCATCAGGGTCAGTTTGTGCTGGACGAGGGGGTGGTCAATCAGGTGAACAGTGCTCATGGGGGCGCTGGAAAATGGGGGTGAAAAAAGAAAGCAACCAACCAGGGGCGCAAAAAAAACCGCCAGCGGGTGCGGCGGTTTTCGCGTGGAAGGTACAACCGTGTGGGGCTGAACTTTACTGGTATTTTTTCTCCAGCGCATCCCAGATGGGCTTGTTTACCAAACGCTGGCGCTCGGCAAACGAGGCGACCAGGTTGGGGTCTTCTTGGATGTGGCCTTCGTTTTTCAGCACGCCCAGGGCGCGTTGCATGCCGGCCACCGCGCCTTGCAGGGCGGCGTTGGCGTACAGCACGATGCCGTAGCCCATTTTGGCCAGCTCTTCGGTGCTGGTGATGGGCGTTTTGCCGCCGATGACCATGTTCATCAGCTGGGGCGTTTTCAGGCGCTGGGGCAGGGCGGCGATGTGCTCGGCGCTGGTCACGGCTTCGACAAACAGCAGGTCGGCCCCCGCCTCGGCGTATTGCTGGGCACGTTCCACCGCTGCGTCAAAACCGTGGATGGCGGCGGCATCGGTGCGGGCCATGATGATGGTGCCCTCGTTGCGGCGTGCATCGCACGCGGCCTTGATCTTGCCGATCATTTCGCTGGCTTCAATCACTTCTTTGCCGTTGAAGTGGCCGCAGCGCTTGGGGCTGACCTGGTCTTCCAGCTGGATGCAGTCGGCCCCGGCGCGCTCTAGGGTGCGGATGGCGTGGTAGGTGTTCAGCGCGTTGCCAAAGCCGGTGTCGGCATCGACGATCAGCGGCACCTCTACCGCGTCGCGGATGCGGGCGGTGTGGTCGGCAATGTCGGTCAGGCCCATAAAGCCTTGGTCGGGCAGGCCAAACCACATATTGGTCACGCCAGCGCCGGTCACATAAATGGCTTCAAAGCCCATGTCGGCCACCAGGCGGGCGGACATGGCGTTGAACGCGCCGGGCACGATCACGCCGCGGCGTTGGGCGATCAGGGAGCGCAGTTGTTGTTGGGTGGTGCTCATAACAATCCTTTGCTGTGCAAGTGAAAAAAGCTGGCCCCAAATAGCGAGGGCCAGCCTTCATGGTTTCAATAGCTTGTTGCGCTTGTTAAATAAGGATTTCAGCATGTTTTATGGCTGAAATCGTTTATTTATTAGCGGTAGCAGCTACGTTGTTCAATGATTACTTGCGCTCGTCGATGGGCACAAACTTCAGATCGTCCGGGCCGGTGTAGTTGGCGCTGGGGCGGATGATCTTGTTGTCGATGCGCTGCTCGATGATGTGCGCGGCCCAGCCGCTGGTGCGGGCGATCACAAACAACGGCGTGAACATGGCGGTGGGCACGCCCATCATGTGGTAGCTCACGGCGCTGAACCAGTCCAGGTTGGGGAACATTTTTTTGACTTCCCACATGACCGATTCCAGGCGCTCGGCGATGTCGTACATCTTGGTGGAGCCTGCCTCGTCCGACAGCTGCTTGGCCACGCCTTTGATGACCACGTTGCGCGGGTCGCTGATGGTGTACACGGGGTGACCAAAGCCAATGACCACTTCCTTGCGCTCCACGCGGGCGCGGATGTCGGCTTCGGCTTCATCGGGGTTGTCGTAGCGCTTTTGGATTTCAAAAGCCACTTCGTTGGCACCGCCGTGCTTGGGGCCGCGCAGTGCGCCGATGGCGCCGGTGATGGCCGAGTACATGTCGCTGCCCGTGCCGGCAATCACGCGCGAGGTGAAGGTGGAGGCGTTGAACTCGTGCTCAGCGTACAGGTTGAGCGAAATGTTCATGGCCTTGACCCAGCTGTCGGCGGGCTTGGCACCGTGCAGCAGGTGCAGGAAGTGGCCGCCGATGCTGTCGTCGTCGGTTTCCACTTCGATGCGGCGGCCATTGGTGCTGAAGTGGTACCAGTACAGCAGCATGGAGCCCAGCGAAGCCATCAGGCGGTCGGCGATGTCGCGTGCGCCCGCGATGTTGTGGTCGTCTTTTTCCGGCAGGGTGCAGCCCAGCACGGACACGCCGGTGCGCATCACGTCCATGGGGTGGCTGGAAGCGGGCAGCTGCTCCAGCGCCGCCTTGACGTTGGCGGGCAGGCCGCGCAGGGCCTTGAGCTTGGCTTTGTAGCCCTTGAGTTCTGCGCGGGTGGGCAGCTTGCCGTGTACCAGCAGGTGGGCGACTTCTTCAAATTCGCACTGGTCGGCCAGTTCCAGAATGTCGTAGCCACGGTAGTGCAGGTCGTTGCCGGTCTTGCCGACGGTACACAGCGCGGTGTTGCCAGCGGTCACGCCGGACAGGGCCACAGACTTTTTGGGCTTGAAGGTGGGGGCTGCTTGTTCAGTGGTCATCGTGTCGCTCCTTGGAATGAAAAAAGGGGAAAGGGAAAAGAAGGGGTTATTCGAGGGTTTCGGCGGGCACGCGCACCCAGCCTTCCATCAGGATGCGGGCGCTGCGGCTCATGACCGCCTTGGTCACTTGCCACTGGCCATTCACCTGCTTGGCTTCTGCACCCACGCGCAGCGTGCCCGAGGGGTGGCCAAAACGGACGGCTTCGCGCTCACCGCCACCGGCGGCCAGATTCACCAGCGTGCCGGGCACAGCGGCGGCGGTGCCAATGGCCACGGCGCAGGTGCCCATCATGGCGTGGTGCAGCTTGCCCATGGACAGGGCGCGCACCAGCAAATCCACATCGCCCGCTTCAATGGCTTTGCCGCTGGAGGCGGTGTAGCTTTTCGGGGGGCTGACAAAGGCAATCTTGGGCGTGTGCTGGCGCTTGAGGGCTTCTTCCGGCGTTTTGATCAGGCCCATGCGCAGGGCCCCGGCGACGCGGATTTTTTCAAAGCGTTCCAGCTGCGCGGGGTCGTTGTTGATGTCTTCGCGCAGTTCGGTGCCCTGGTAGCCGATGTCGGCCGCGTTCACAAACACGGTGGGGATGCCGGCGCTGATCATGGTGGCGGGAAAGCTACCCACGCCGGGCACGTCCAGCGTATCGACCAGGTTGCCGGTGGGGAACATCGCGCCGCCGTCGTCGCCATCGTCCGAGGGGTCCATGAATTCGAGCACGATCTCGGCAGCGGGGAAGGTCACGCCGTCCAGCTCAAAATCGCCCGTTTCTTGCACCTGCCCGTTGGTGATGGGCACGTGGGCAATGATGGTTTTGCCAATGTTGGCTTGCCAGATGCGCACCACGCAGGTGCCGCTGCCCGTGCCATTACCTGGGATGCGGCTGGCATCGACCAGCCCGGCGTGAATGGCAAACGCGCCCGCAGCGGTGGACAGGTTGCCGCAGTTGCCGCTCCAATCGACAAAGTCGGTGTTGATGGAGACTTGCCCGTAGAGGTAGTCCACGTCGTGATCGGGGCGCGTGCTTTTGGACAGGATCACGCACTTGCTGGTGCTGGAGGTGGCACCGCCCATGCCGTCGATGTGGGCGCTGTAGGGGTCGGGGCTGCCGATCACGCGCTGAAACAGCCGGTCGCGCGCGCGGCCTGGTACTTGGCAGCTTTCGGGCAGGTCTTGCAGGCGAAAGAACACGCCCTTGCTGGTGCCGCCCCGGATGTAGGTGGCAGGGATGCGAAGTTGGGGTTGTGGCATAAAGATTGAACCTTTCATAGCTTGTTGCGCTGTTAAATAAAGGGTTTCAAGGCATTAATACCTTGAAACCCTTATGTATTAAGCGGCACCAGCTAGGAAATCCTGCGCAAAGCGCTGCAGCACGCCGCCCGCTTCGTAGATGGATACCTCTTCCGCCGTATCCAGGCGGCAGGTCATGGGCACACGCACCACTTCGCCGTTTTTGCGCTGAATGACCAGGGTCATGTCTGCGCGTGGGGCCAGATCGCCTTCCACGTCATAGGTTTCAGTGCCATCCAGCTGCAAGGTGTTGCGGTTGGTGCCGGGTTTGAACTCCAGCGGCAGCACGCCCATGCCGATCAGGTTGGTGCGGTGGATGCGCTCAAAGCCTTCGGCCGCAATGGCTTCCACACCGGCCAGGCGCACGCCCTTGGCGGCCCAGTCGCGGCTGGAGCCTTGGCCGTAGTCGGCCCCGGCGACGATGATCAGCGGCTGGCGGCGGTTCATGTAGGTTTCAATCGCCTCCCACATGCGCATGACCTGGCCTTCGGGTTCGACCCGGGCGAGCGAGCCTTGTTTGACCGTGCCGTCCGGGTTTTTCACCATTTCGTTGAACAGCTTGGGGTTGGCAAAGGTGGCACGCATGGCGGTCAGGTGGTCGCCGCGGTGGGTGGCGTAGGAGTTGAAGTCCTCCTCGGGCAGGCCCATCTTGGCCAGGTACTCACCGGCAGCCGAGTCGGGCAGGATGGCGTTGGACGGCGACAGGTGGTCGGTGGTGATGTTGTCCGGCAGGATGGCCAGCGGGCGCATGCCTTTCAGGGTGCGGGGGAAGGCGGCCAGTGCGCCCACGCCCTCGGTATCCCAGTAGGGCGGGCGGCGAATGTAGGTGGAGGTGGGCCGCCAGGCGTACAGGGGCGAGGTTTTTCCCCCTTTGCTGCGGTGGATGCTGAACATGGGTTCGTACACCGCGTGGAATTGCTCGGGCTTGACGCTGGCGGCAACGATGGCATCAATCTCCGCATCGCTGGGCCACAGGTCTTTCAGGGTGATGGGCTTGCCTTGGGCATCAAAGCCCAGCGCGTCCTGCTCGATGTCCAGGCGCACCGTGCCAGCCAGCGCGTAGGCGACGACCAGCGGGGGCGAGGCCAGGAAAGCCTGTTTGGCATAGGGGTGGATGCGCCCGTCAAAGTTGCGGTTGCCCGAGAGCACGGCGGTGGCATACAGGTCGCGGTCGATGATTTCTTGCTGAATCTTGGGATCAAGCGCACCGCTCATGCCGTTGCAGGTGGTGCAGGCGTAGGCGACGATGCCAAAGCCCAGCTTTTCCAGCTCGGGCAGCAGGCCGCTGTCTTCCAGGTACAGCTTGGCCACTTTGGAGCCGGGGGCGAACGAGGTTTTCACCCACGGTTTGCGCACCAGGCCCAGGGCGTTGGCCTTTTTGGCCACCAAGGCGGCAGCCACCACGTTGCGCGGGTTGCTGGTGTTGGTGCAGCTGGTGATGGCGGCAATGATCACCGCGCCATCGGGCATCAGGCCTTGGGCTTCTTCGCCCTTGCCCGCTTGCAGCTTGGCGGCATCGGCAATGCCGCGCTCGGCCAGATCGCTGGTGGGCAGGCGGCGGTGCGGGTTGCTGGGGCCAGCCATGTTGCGCACCACGGTAGAGAGGTCAAAGCGCAGCACGCGCTCGTACTGGGCGGTTTTCAGCGCATCGGCCCACAGGCCGGTTTCCTTGGCGTATTGCTCGACCAAGGCCACCTGGGCGGGTTCGCGGCCGGTGAGTTTCAGGTAGTCGATGGTTTGCTGGTCGATGTAGAACATCGCCGCCGTGGCACCGTACTCGGGGCACATGTTGGAGATGGTGGCGCGGTCGCCAATGGAGAGGCTGTCGGCACCCTCGCCGAAAAACTCCACGTAAGCGCCCACTACGCGCTCTTTGCGCAGGAATTCGGTCAGCGCCAGCACGATGTCGGTGGCGGTGATGCCGGGCTGGCGCTGGCCGGTCAGCTCCACGCCGACGATGTCGGGCAGGCGCATCATGCTGGCGCGGCCCAGCATCACGGTTTCGGCCTCCAGGCCGCCCACGCCCACGGCGATCACGCCCAGCGCATCGACGTGCGGGGTGTGGCTGTCGGTGCCCACGCAGGTGTCGGGGAAGGCCACGCCGTCGCGCAACTGGATGACAGGGCTCATTTTTTCCAGATTGATCTGGTGCATGATGCCGTTGCCCGCAGGGATTACGTCCACGTTCTTGAACGCGGTTTTGCACCAGTCGATGAAGTGGAAGCGGTCGGCGTTGCGGCGCTCTTCGACTTCGCGGTTTTTCTCGAACGCATCGGGGTCAAAGCCGGCGTATTCCACGGCCAGCGAGTGATCGACGATGAGCTGGGTGGGCACCACCGGGTTCACCTGGGCCGGGTCGCCGCCTTGCTCGGCAATGGCATCGCGCAGACCGGCCAGATCGACCAGCGCTGTCTGGCCCAGGATGTCGTGGCAGACCACGCGGGCGGGGTACCAGGGAAAGTCCAGATCGCGCTTGCGGTAGATGAGCTGCTTGAGCGCATCGGTCAGCAGCGCCGGATCGCAGCGGCGCACCAGTTGTTCGGCCAAGATGCGGCTGGTGTAGGGCAGGCCAGCGTAAGCGCCCGGCTCAATGGCATCAATGGCGGCGCGGGTGTCGTAGTACTGCACGTCGGCAGTGCCGGGCAGGGTTTTGCGGTAGGCGTTTTGGTTCATAAAAGGCGGTTTCTTTCTGGATGGACCGAGGAGGCTGCACAAGCTTGATTTGCAATTTACGCAAAACCAGGCGCTTCTAAAACACTGAATTTGCAAAACATAGTAAATTGCACGTCGCTAATTTGCAAATTTTGCGAATTTCTACCTTGGTAAGCACGACGATGTCCAAAATTTTTATGGGAGTGCGCCTGCGCTCCCTGCGCCAAGAGCGCGGCATGACGCAGGTGGCGCTGGCGCAGGCCTTGGGTATTTCGCCCAGTTATTTGAACCAGTTGGAGCAAGACCAGCGGCCGTTTACGGTGTCGGTGCTGCTGAAAGTCCACCGTGTGCTGGGGGTGGATATTCAGCAGTTTTCCGAAGACGAACAGGCGCGGCTGGTCGCCCAGCTGTCCGATGCGGTGGCCGCAGTCCCGGATCTGCCCGCCGTGCCGCAGGCCGAGCTGCGCGAGCTGGCGGCCAAGTTGCCCCAGCTGTCGCAAGCCCTGCTGGCCCTGCACCGGCGGCATCAGCAAGACACCCAGCGCCTGCACACCCTGGCCGATCGGCTCAGCCGCGTTGGCATGGATGAAGCCCCGGGCTGGGTGGACGATGCCTTGCCCCCAGGCCAGATGCCGTTTGAGGCCGTGCGTGATTTCTTTTTTGCCCACCGCAATTACTTTGACAGCCTGGATCGCGCCGCCGAGGCGCTGGCCCAGCAGGCCCAAGCCCAAGGCGGGGCGCTGCCCGAATGGCTGACCCAGCATTTGCGCCACCAGCACGGCGTGTTTGTGCTGCGCAGCGAAGCCGGTGATGCCCCCCTGCGCCGCTTTGATGCCGCCAGCCGCACCTTGCATCTGTCGGCCGATTTACAGCCCAGCCAGCAAGCCTTTCAATTGGCCACGCAGTTGGCGTTGCTGGAGCTGCAGCCGCAAATGCAAACCTTGCTGGCCACCCACCACTGGCAAGACGAGGCCACGCGCCGTCTGGCCAGCATTGGCCTGGCCAACTACGTGGCCGGGGCGCTGATCCTGCCCTATGGGCGGTTTTTGCAGGCGGCCGAAAGCCTGGGCTACGACATTGAGCTGCTGGGCCAGCGTTTTGGCGTGGGCTATGAGATGGTGTGCCACCGCCTCTCGACCCTGCAGCGCTCGGACGCGCCGGGGGTGCCGTTTTTCTTTATCCGCGTCGATCGTGCGGGCAACATCAGCAAGCGCCAGTCGGCCACGCACTTTCACTTTTCCAAGACCGGTGGCTCGTGCCCGCTGTGGAATGTGTACGAGGCCTTCGCCCAGCCCGGGCGCATCCTGCCGCAACTGGCCAGCATGCCCGATGGGCGCGTGTATCTGTGGATTGCCCGCAGCATCACCCACGAAGGGCGCGGTTGGGGCATGCCGGGCAAAACCTTTGCCATTGGCCTGGGCTGCGATGTGCAGCATGCGCAGCGGCTGGTGTATTCCAAGGGACTGGATTTGCGCAACCTGCAGGCGGCCACCCCCATTGGCATGGGCTGCAAGGTGTGCGAGCGCACCGCTTGTCCGCAGCGGGCGTTTCCCTTCACGGGCAAACCGCTGCGGGTCAATACCGATGAGAGCAGCTTTGTGCCGTACGGCGTGGGACAGTGAGGGCCCTGCGGGCAAACCCTGGCGTTTTTCTGGGTAAGGGTGGCAGTCAGCACTCTATAATTTATTTAAAAATATATTGTGTTTGAATAAATTAACTAATTGACGCTTCTTACTCCAGGAGACAAGCATGGACCGCATCAACAACTTCAACCGCCGGGACTGGCTCAAGCTGCTGACGGCGGGTGCCGCCGCCGCTTGCGCCACGCACAGTGCCCAGGCCCAGGCAGCGCAGCCGGTCAAGACGGCTGCTCGCATCGTGATTGCGGGGGCCGGGGCGGCGGGGTTGGCGGCGGCTTCGCGTCTGGCGCAGCAGTTGTCGGGTGCCCAAATTACGCTGGTGGACGCGCGCAAAGAACACTATTACCAGCCTGGTTTTACCCTGGTGGGCGCGGGCATCAAACCGGCGGACTATGTGGTGTCACAAACGGGCAGTTATGTGCCCTCTGGGGTGCAGTGGGTGCAAGAGCGCGTCACCGAGATCGACCCCGAGGGCAACAAGGTGGTTACGCAATCGGGCCAGGTGCTGCCGTATGACTTTTTAATAGTCGCCACCGGCCTGCAGCTGGAATATGGCCGCATCGAAGGCATGGAGCCGGGCCTGATTGGCCAGCATGGCATTGGCAGCATCTACAACGGCCCGGATGCCGCAGCCGCCACCTGGGGCTTGATGAGCCAGTTTGCCACCCAGGGCGGACGCGGCGTGTTCACCCGCCCTGGCACCGAGATGAAGTGCGCCGGTGCGCCGCTCAAATACACCTTTCTCAGCGAAGACCGCGCCACGCGCCAGGGCGGACGCAGCAAGGCAGAGTTTGTTTATTTCTCGAACAACGCGGCCTTGTTCAGCGTGCCCATCGTCTCGGAGAGAAGGTGCGCATGCTATTCAAAGAGCGCAACATCCAAACCCAGTACCACCGGGTGCTGACAGCCATTGACCCCGGCAAACGCATTGCCACTTTCAAGACCCAAGAGGGCACCGAAGAGCAGAACTGGGACTTCATTCACATCATCCCGCCCATGCTGGCCCCAGAAGCCGTGCGCAACAGCCCTTTGCCCTGGCAAAGCGGTAACTGGGCTGCCGAGGGCTGGATGGAGGTGGACAAAGGCACGCTGCGCCACGTGCGCTACCCCAACGTCTTTGGTGTGGGCGACATTGCCGGCGTGCCCAAGGGCAAGACGGCGGCCAGCGTGAAGTGGCAGGTGCCGGTGGCCATCGATCACTTGGTGGCCGATATTCAGGGCAAGCAGTCCGATGCGCGGTACAACGGCTACACCTCCTGCCCCCTGATCACCCGCCTAGGCCAGGCCATGCTGGTGGAGTTTGATTACGAAAATAATCTCACGCCCTCCTTCCCCGGGGTCATTGCGCCGCTGGAGGAGCTGTGGATCAGCTGGGTCATGAAGACCATGGCCCTCAAGCCCACCTACATCAGCATGCTGCGTGGTCAGGCTTGATTCCCAGAACCCCGAACCCCAAGAAGGAAACCCGTCATGAAAGAACTCGATCCGCTGATTTTCTGGTACGTCTTTCAAGAGATGCTGGGCGCACCGCTGCTGTGGTTGCTCATTATTTTGATAGCTGGAGGCACTTTGGCCTTCTTATTTTTACTATTCAAAGAGCGCACAATCGTTGCTCGGCGCATGGTAGGTGCTCAAGCAATAGGATTGCTCGGCGGTGCGCTGGCCCTGGTGGTGATGGCCAAGGTGTCGTCCTCGGGCTTTACCGATGCAGGCGGCCCGGCCGACTGGTTTTTGATTGCCCTGGTCTTTGGCCTGGGGGCTGTGGGCACCACGGTGTTGGGTTACACCGTGGCGGGCTATATGCACTGCAAATGCCCGAGGGCTGCAAAGGCCTAGCCGCTCGTGGCGCTGGGGCTTTTTTAGCGCCGCCCGCGTTGCATGATGGCGGTGCCCAGCACCGCCAAAGTGCCGCCAATGAGCAGGCTGGTATCCAGTGCCTCGTGCAGCAGCAGCGCCGACACCGCCACCCCCACCACCGGCACCAGGGTGATGTAGCCGGCTGCCGCGCCTGCACCCAGGCGCTTGACCCCATCAAAGAACCAGGCATAGGCCAGGGCCGTGGCACCAAAGGCCAAGAACAACAAAGCCCCCCAGGCACTCCAGCCGCTGTGCAGGGCCGCTTGCACTCCGGCAGGGCCTTCCACCAGCAAGCTGGCCACAATCAAAAACAGCGCCCCAAAGCTGGCCGTCACCGCCGTGGCCGAGAGCGCATCCACCCCATTCATCACCCAGCGCCCCAGCAAGGTGTAGCCCACCCAACAGGCCACACAGCCCAGAATCAGCCACTCGCCCAAGCCCAGCTGCCCCTGCAAAATGTGCAAGGGGTTGCCTTGGGAAATCACGATGATGGCGCCGCAAAACGCCATGGCCATGCCCAGGCCGATGATGGCATTGAGCCGTTCTTTGAACAGCCACACCGCCAGCAGCAGCGTGACCACCGGATTGAGGGTGATCAGCAAGGCCGCCTTGCCCGCCGGCAGGTACTGCAGCCCCGACAGGAACAGGCTGGCATAGCCAAATACCCCAACAAAACCGCCTAAAGCCATACCCATCCAGCGCTTCGTGCTCCAGTTTTTAAGTTGTGTGAAGCCGCCACTGTGGTACATCCACGGCAGCAACACCAGCAGCGCCAGCACAAACCGCAAGCTGGCGGCTGCCAGCGGTGGCATGGCCTGGGCCACGATGCGCCCGGCGGGCCAGGAGGCCCCCCACAGAATGACCATGCCTAGCATGCGGGCGTGGGGGCCAAAGTTGGAAAGTCGTAGCATAGGGGGCGCACTATAGGCTTGCTGCACCTGCGTGGTGCTGGATAGTGCCAAGAGGTTTGGGAAAGAGCAGGCCTTTAGGCAGGCCTGGGGGGGGATATTGGATGTTGGGTGGCTGGTGCCAAGCGGCCAGGTCAGCGCCCTTCGCGGGAATTGTTCACCAAGCGTTGCAGTGCCTCTTGGTTGAGGATGCGGATATGGCGCTGTTTGACCTCTACCATGCCATCTTCGACAAATTTGGAGAAGGTGCGGCTGACGGTTTCGAGTTTGAGGCCCAGGTAACTGCCAATTTCTTCGCGCGTCATGCGCAAAATCAGCTCCGAAGAAGAAAAACCGCGTGAATGCAGGCGTTGCACCAAATTCAAAATAAATGCGGCCAGCCGTTCCTCGGCCCGCATGCTGCCCAGCAGCAGCATCACACTGTGCTCGCGCACGATTTCACGGCTCATGACTTTGTGCACATGCGATTGCAGCGCCGTGACTTCGCGGGAGATTTCTTCGATGCGGTTAAACGGCATCACGCACACTTCGGCGTTCTCTAGCGCAATCGCATCGCAGGTGTGGTGATTGTGAACAATGCCATCCAAGCCAATGATTTCCCCCGCCATTTGAAAGCCGGTGACTTGGTAGCGACCGTCCTCGGTGGCGACACAGGTTTTGAAAAATCCGGTGCGAATGGCGTAGAGCGAGGTGAAATCTTCACCGTTTTGAAACAGCATGTCGCCACGCTTGATCTTGCGCCGGGTGGCGACCACCTCTTCAATGCGCTGCATTTGCTGGCAGTCCAGGCCCACGGGCATGCACAGTTCGCGCAGATTGCAATTGGAGCAGGTAACTTGTATGGATGCAGTGGTAGGAGTCATTGAGCCAAGACCGCCGTTGCCCGGGGCAAAGAGATAAAACAAAGGAAGACACGGGGCATTTGGGGTAAGCCCGTGCTGCGCTGACTTAGGTCAAATTATCACCCGATTCCTTTTAAATAAATAATTGACACACGTCAAGTCGGTAGCTTGGTTATTTACCCGAAAATAAAGGGCTTACCAAGGAGAAGATTGCCCATGAGTATTGTCACGCCCGATTTGCTGCGCCGTTATGACGTGCCAGGGCCACGCTATACCTCCTACCCGACGGCTGACCGCTTTGTTGAGGCCTTCCGCGAAAAAGATTACATCGTTGCGCTGCAGCAGCGCAAAGTGCTCTCTGCCACGGCAGTGCAGCCACTGTCGCTGTACATCCACATTCCGTTTTGTGAATCGCTGTGCTACTACTGCGCGTGCAACAAAATCATCACCAAACACCACGATCGGGCGGCAAAGTACTTGCAGTATCTGGAGCGTGAGCTCGATTTGCATGTGCAGCACCTGGGGCGTGGGCAGGTGGTGAGTCAGCTGCATTTTGGGGGGGGAACACCGACGTTCTTGTCCGATGAAGAGCTTGCCAGCCTGATGCAGGTACTGCGGGCACGGTTTGAGTTTGCCCCCGATGGTGAATATTCGATTGAGGTGGATCCCCGCACGGTCACGCCTGAACGCTTGCAAGTGCTATGGGATATTGGCCTGAACCGCCTGAGCTTTGGCGTGCAGGATTTTGACTCTGATGTGCAGCAAGCCGTGCATCGCATTCAGCCGGCTGAACAGGTGTTTGCCTTGGTCGAGGCGGCCCGCAAAATCGGTTTTAAATCGCTGAACGTCGATTTGATCTACGGCCTGCCCAAACAAAATCCGCAATCCTTTGCCCGTACGCTGGAGCAGGTGGGGGAGTTGCGGCCTGATCGCATTGCCTTGTATGGCTACGCCCACCTGCCTGAGCGCTTCAAGTCGCAGCGGCGCATTTTGCGGCCTGACTTGCCCACAGCGGGTGACAAGCTGGAAATGCTTTCGGCAGCCATTGATAGCTTTATCGATGCAGGTTATGTGTACGTGGGGATGGACCACTTCGCCCTGCCGGACGATGCCTTGGCGATTGCCAAACGCCAAGGGCGCTTGCACCGCAACTTTCAAGGCTATAGCACCCAGCCCGATTGCGATTTGATTGCTTTGGGTGTGTCGGCCATTGGCCGCATTGGCGGCACTTACAGCCAAAATGCGAAAACTTTGGACGAGTATTACGATTTGATCGACCAAGGTTTGCTGCCCATTGTGCGTGGTTTGGCGCTGTCTAAAGACGACTTGATTCGCCGCGCCGTGATCATGGCCATCATGTGCCAAGGCGAGCTGTTGTTTGAATCCATCAACAACGCCTGGCTGATTGATTGCAAGCAGTACTTTGCTGCTGAGTTTGAGTTGCTGCGTGGCCAGCAAGAAGAGGGCTTGGTTGAAGTGTTGGACGACTGTATTCGTGTCACTTCCAAGGGATGGTTTTTTGTCCGTGGGGTGGCCTTGGTGTTTGACCGCTATTTGCAAGCCGCGCGCAGTCGGGAGCGCTTTTCGCGGATCATCTGATCCATGCTGATCTCTTTGCTGTGGACAACCTTATTCATGGGGCTCGTAGGGGGGCCCCATTGTCTTGTCATGTGTGCAGCGCCCTGTGCGCTGGTTGCCTCTGGTGGTGCTTCTGACCAGGCCGCATCGCGTTGGCGTTGGCTGAGTTTTCACGTTGGGCGTTTGCTCGGCTATAGCGCCTTGGGGGCGTTGGCTGCCTGGGCCATGGGCGAGATGGCCTGGCTGGCCAGCACCACCACGTGGCTGCGTCCTGTGTGGACGGGCATGCATTTGGCCATTTTGTTTTGGGGTGGGCTAATGCTGCTCCAGGGCCAACAGCCGCGCTGGCTGGAGGCCGGTGGGCGGGCTGTGTGGCGCAAAGTGCAGCCCTTGGTGACGCAACCCAGTGGTAGCTTTTTGGCGGGTATGGCCTGGGCACTTTTGCCATGTGGGTTGTTGTATTCGGCAGTGCTGACCGCCGCCTTGGCGGCCAATCCTGGCTTTGGGGCGCTGAGTATGCTGGCTTTTGGCGTGGGGTCGGGCCTGTGGCTGTGGCTGGCTCCGCTGGCTTGGCGTTTGCTGCAAGGGGCCGTGGGGCGTTGGCGCAGCGATTGGGGCACCCGGGCGGCGGGGGCGATGCTGGTGGGGGTTGCGTTGTGGGCGCTGTGGCTGGATGCGGTGCATGGGCCAGAGCTGTGGTGTGCGACCTAGCCAAGCGTTGGCGGGTGCCAGCGCTGCACATAAGGCATAAGGTGTCTGCAAAACTACCGGGCCGTCAACCTGAACCGGGGGTTCAGGTGGGCGAGGGCAGCCTGGCGTTGGGTTCATCTGACGCGAGACGATCACGCTCCCCAGGCAATGTACCAAGCCCGTGCTCAATGAGCATTGGTTCAAGGCAATATAAAGCCCGACAGAATTGCAGACGGCGCGATTTTAGCAAGCCTGCAGGGGCAGGGCTTACAAAATAATTAAATTGTTGGTGCGGGTGCCAGCACCCGGTCTAGGCGCTCAACCAGGGCGTTCAGGCGGGCCTGCTCGGCGGCAGTGGGTGCGGTGCAGATGGGGGCTGGCTGCGGTTGCAGCAGCTGCTGCTGAATGTGCTTTTGCAAGGCCTGGTTTTGGAAGGCAAAGTTCACGGCCGCCAACACGGCAGCCTGTTCGCGGGTGCGCACTTTGGCCAATTCACACAAGGGCTGCATGGCCTGGTTGGCTTTGACCACGGCTTCGAGCAAGGCGGCTTCTTGCCCATCGGGGCAGCTTAAAACATAGTCTTGCTGCAAAATTTTTACGGAAACTTGGCTCATGCCTCCTCCTGGTCAGCGCTGTGTGTGCTTTGATTGACGGGCAATTGCGCGATCAAGGTATCAATGCGGGCGCGGGCTGCTTGCAGGCGCAAGCGCAGCGAGTCACGCTCTTGGAGGGTGGCGTTGAGTTGCGCCTGCAGCTCGGTGTGGGCGTGCGCCAGTGCTTCGTAGCGACTGAGCAAGGCCTCGGTACGCGCGGCCAGATCGTCAAGGGAAAAAGTGGTGGTCATGCAGGGGTCGATTGTAGGCGTTGCGCTGATTTTTGTGCGGCGCAGCAAATGCAACAGATGGTGAATTGGTCAGGGCTTCTACAATCCTGGTGGTGGTGCAATTTTCTAAAAAAATAGCGTATACCGCTTGTTTAATCAATAAAAACTAGTAAATGAATCTTAAAAATATGTCAGTAAAGCGATTCATGCTATGGCTTGTATGGTTTTGCAGTGGTTTGCCGCTTCAAATTCAGGCCCAGACGGCCCCTGCGCTGGACCGTGCTCCCCAGCGGATTGTGAGTTTGCAGCCAGCATTGACCGAGGTGCTGTGCGCTTTAGAGCAGTGCCAGCGCCTGGTGGGCATAGACCGCTATTCGAGCTGGCCGGCTGAGGCCCTCGCCCATTTGCCCAAGGTGGGGGGCGGCCTGGATCCGAGCCTGGAGGCCATCATCGCCCTGCAACCCGATGCGGTGCTGCTGTCGCGTGCCGCCCCGGTGGGGGAGCGTTTGCGGGCTTTGGGTGTGCGCACGGTGGTGCTGGATGCGCAAAACCTGGCCGAGGTGCAGCACATGATCGTCACCATTGCCGCTTTGGTCCACCAGCCTGCAGCGGGGGCGCAACTGTGGCAGCAGCTGCAAGCAGCGCTGGATGGCGTGGCGCAGCGCTTGCCGCCGACGATTGCTGGCACCCGCGTGTATGTTGAAGTGGGGCAAGGGCCGTATGCCGCTGGGGCCAGTTCTTATCTGGGTGAAATTTTGACCCGCATGGGCATGGTCAATGTGGTGCCGGCAGAAATGGGGCCTTTCCCCTTGGTGAGCCCCGAGTTTGTGCTGCGTGCGGCCCCGCAAGTGGTGATTCAAGGCGCGGCCGCGGCCGCTGCGCCCCCTTTTCCTGGATGGGGGCAATTGCCTGCGGTGCGCGAGCAGCGCATTTGCCGTTTTGATGCGGAGCAAATCAATATTTTGGTGCGCCCTGGCCCGCGCATGGCACAGGCTGCGCAACTGCTGGCCCAGTGCTTGATCGACAAGGCCCCTCGCCATGCCAAGCCATCCTCTTTGTAACACCGCGCCCGCCGCCCGTTGGCTGGGGCTGGCTTTGGTGCTGCTCAGCCTTGGGTTGCTGGCGATGGGGGTGGCGGTGGGCAGCACCGGGCTGGAGGCGGTGTGGCGCTGGCCGCACGATGCCATTGCCCAGCAAATCATTGTGGAGATTCGCTTGCCGCGCACGCTGGGGGCCTGGCTGGCCGGGGCGCTGCTGGGCTTGGCTGGAGCGGTGGCGCAAGGATTGTTTCGCAACCCTTTGGCCGATCCGTATCTGTTGGGCAGTGCTTCCGGGGCGGCGTTGGGCGGGGCGCTGGCCTTGCTGTTGGCCGGTGGTGCCCCGCTGGGCTTGCTGTGGCTGCCGCGGCTGGGCATGACGGGGATGGCGTTTATGGGGGCTGCCGGTGCGGTATTTTTGGCGCTGGTTTTGGCCCAAGGCAGTCAGCAGGGCTTGCGCCTCTTGCTGGCCGGGGTGGTGGTGGGGGTGGTGCTGGGTGCGGTGCGCGATGGGTTGGAGCTGCGCTACCCCGAGATTTTGCAGCCCATGAAAGCCTTTGGCCTGGGCAGCACCGCGTTGGTTGGCTGGGCCGCGTGCGCTGTGATGGCCGCAGCCTGGCTGCTGTGTTTGGCCGCCGCCTGGAGTCTGGCGCGGGCGTTGGATGGCTTGGCCCTGGGCGAGGCCACGGCCGCCAGTTTGGGCCTGCCTTTGACAGCGATGCGCTTGGGGCTGCTGGCCGTGCTGGCACTGGCCACGGGCACGGCGGTGGCGCAAACGGGGTTGATTGCTTTTGTCGGTCTGGCTGCGCCGCATTTGGTGCGCAGCCTGGTGCAGGGGCCCCACCGCACCAGTGTGGTGCTGGCCAGTGCCATGGGGGGGGCGTTGCTGTTGGCGGCGGATATTTTGGCGCGGGGCTTGCTGGCCCCTCAGGAGTTGCCCGTCGGTGTGGTCACCGCCTTGCTGGGGGGGAGCTACCTGCTGGTGCTGATGTACCAGCGCAGAATGCGGGACTTGGCATCATGAAAAAGATAGCTATTAGCGCTGAATCTATCAGCGTTAATGCCAAAAATAGATGTATTTTGAACCGGGTGAATACGGCGATTTTTGCCGGACAATGGACGGCCATTGTGGGCCCCAATGGTGCGGGCAAATCGACGTTGCTGCGCGCCCTGGCCGGGCTGCAACCGCTGGCCCATGGGCAGGTGCAATTGCTGGGCCAGCCCTTGGCCCAGTGGCCGCGCAAGGCCCAAGCCCGGCAGCTGGCCTGGTTGGGCCAAGGCGAGGCGGCCCCCGCTGACTTAAGCAGTTACGACGTGGCCATGCTGGGCCGCCTGCCGCACCAAAACTGGCTGGCGGCCCCCAGTGCCGCCGACCATGCGGCCGTGGCCCAGGCGCTGCAGGCCACCCAGGCCTGGGATTGGCGCGATCGGCCTTTGGGGGAGCTTTCCGGTGGCGAGCGCCAGCGCGTGCTGCTGGCCCGGGCTTTGGCTACCCAGGCCCCGGTTTTGCTGATGGATGAGCCTTTGGCCAATCTGGATCCCCCCCACCAAAGCGACTGGATGGCCACAGTGCGCCGCCATGCTGCCCAGGGGGGCACGGTGGTGAGTGTGTTGCATGAGTTGGGGGTGGCGCTGCAATCTGACTGCTTGATCATTCTGCAGGCCGGGCAGCTCGTACACCACGGGCCCAGCGATGATGCCGTGACCCATGCGGCGCTGGAGGCGGTGTTTGACCAGCGAATTCGGGTGTGTGCGGTGCAGGGGCAGTGGGTTGCGCTGCCGGTGTAGCGGCGCTGGCCCCCGCCCCCCCCGCTTTGCGTCGCTGCCAGCGCCATCCGGCAGGACGGGGGAAGCGCGCGACTTGGAGGTTGATGCTTACTTACTGTGCTGCAGCGCGTGCGCTGGCGGCTTTGGCCTGGGCGGCTTCGAGTTGCTGCTGCAGGGCGGCGGCTTCGGCCTCGGCGGCTTTGGCATCGGCTGCGGCCTGGGCTTTGGCGGCGGCATTGGGGTCTTCTGCCTTGTCACCTTGGAAGGTGCTGGCCAAGGCATTGCCGGCCATGGTGCCCACCACCGCACCCACCGCAGCGCCGGCAACGGTGCCCATCATGCCGGAGCCAGCGCTGGCCGCTGGAGCCGCTGCGGCAGGTGCTGGGGTTGCAGCAGCGGTGGCCGGTGCTGCCGGGGTGGCGGGTGTGGCGGCTGCAGGGCGTTGGGCAGCGGCCGGAGCGGCAGGGGCCGCGGGGCTGGCCGGTGCTTTGCTGACCGCTGCGGGGCGTGCCATGGGCTTTTTCGCCCCCCCCAGGCGTTTGGCTTGGGCAACGGAAGGGATGGCAAAGGCTGCGATCGTGACGGCCAGGACAGAGGCGGTTGCACGCAGGGAAGTCGTTGTCATACGGATTACTTTCTTTGGGGTTGGAGAGGTTTTAGGGCCTGCTTTGGAGGGAGGGGTGGGGCCAGAGTTCCCAGAAAAAATGCGCCGAGAAGAAAAAAATTTCCTCATAAAAAAGAGCTTGTTCCGCACGAAAAATCAATATTTCAGCAGCTAAACAGGCTGAAACCTTTTTGATTCAAGCGCAAGCAGCTATCTTTTACTTCAGGCTGCCCGATAAGAACTTGGCCAGCCGCTCGCTTTGCGGGTGAATGAGCACCTGCTTGGGGTCGCCTTGCTCTTCGATCAGGCCCTGGTGCAAAAAGACCACGTGGTTGGAGACTTCGCGGGCAAAGCCGATTTCGTGGGTGACGACGACCATGGTGCGCCCCTCCTGGGCCAGCACCTGCATGACGCGCAGCACCTCGCCGACCAGTTCGGGATCGAGGGCGCTGGTGGGCTCGTCAAACAGCATCACCTCGGGCTCGACCGCCAGGGCGCGGGCAATGGCCACACGCTGCTGCTGGCCGCCGCTCATGTGGTTGGGGTAAACGTCTTCGCGCCCTTCCAGGCCAACCAATTGCAGGTATTTGCGGGCGCGGGTGATGGCTTCGTCTTTGGGCAGGCCCAGCACGTGGATGGGCGCTTCGATGATGTTTTGCAGCACGGTTTTGTGCGCCCACAGGTTGAAGTGCTGGAACACCATGGCCAGCTTGGTGCGCAGGCGCTGCAGTTGCTTGGGCTGCACGGCCTCCAGCTCGCCATGGCGCCCGGCCTTGAGCTGCAGCTCTTCCCCGGCGACGATGATGCGGCCTTGTTGGGGCTTTTCCAGCAGGTTGATGCAGCGCAGCAAGGTCGATTTGCCAGAGCCGGAGCTGCCGATCAGGCTGATCACGTCGCCCGCGCGGGCATGCAGGGTCACGCCTTTGAGCACTTGGTTGCTGCCGTAGCTTTTGTGGATGTTTTCGGCCTGGAGTTTGAAGGCGGTGGTATCGGTCATGGGCTGAAATAAAGGCTTAATTACTGCGTGGGGCTAGGTAGGCCAGATAGCGTTTTTCCAGCAGGCGGAAAAAGCCGATCAGGGCAAAGGTCACGCACAGGTAGAGGACGGCGGCGGCCAGGTAGGCCTCAAACGGCAGGTAGTAGTCCGAGTAGATTTGGCTGGCCACGGCGGTGATGTCGGTCAGCGCCGGGACGGTGCTGGCCAGGCTGGTGGAGTGCAACATCATCACCACCTCGTTGCTGTAGGGCGGCAGGGTGCGGCGGATGGCGCTGGGCAGCACGATGCGGGCCATGATCTGCCAGCGGCCCATGCCCATGGCGCGGGCGGCCTCGACCTCGCCGGGGTCGGTCTCGCGGATGGCCCCGGCCAGCATTTCGGCGGTGTAGCCGCCGGTGTTCAGCGCAAAAGCCAGCAGGGCGCAGAAGAAGGGCTCTTTAAAGTGCGTCCAGGGCCAGACGGCATCCCAGCGCTCTTGAATCCAATCGAGCTGCGCCAGGCCGTAATAAATCAAATACACCTGAATGAGCAGCGGCGTGCCGCGCACAAAATAGGTAAAGCTGCCGACCAGCTTTTGCAGCACCCAAGGGCCGTTGGTCAATGCCAGGGCGCAGGCCACGGCCAGCACCGCGCCGATGCCCAGGCTGGACAGCAGCAGCGATAAGGTGGTGAGCAGGCCGTGCCAAAAGGCCAGCAGTTGTTCGGTCTCGAAAATGATTTCCCAACTCATGGTGAATGCTTCCTTTGGTTAGAGTTGGACTTTTTCGGTGCCCAGGCTGTAGCGGGCGTTGATGCGCTTGAGCACGCTGAGCGAGACGCTGGTGAAAACCAGGTACAAGGCCGCGGCAAACATTAAAAAGATAAACGGCTCGCGCGTGGCGGCACTGGCCTGCTTGGCCATATAGGTCATGTCGTGCAGGCTGATCAGACTGACCAGGGCGGTGGCCTTGATCAGCACCAGCCAGTTGTTGGTGTAGCCGGGCAGGGCGTAGCGCACCATTTGCGGCAGGGTGATGCGCAAAAAGGTGCGCACTGGCCCCATGCCAAAGGCCCAGGCCGCTTCCATCTGCCCCTTGGGGATCGAGAGGATGGCCGCGCGAAAGGTCTCGGTCATGTAGGCCCCGTAGATAAAACCCAGGGTGGCCACACCGGCGATGAAGGGGTTCAAATCCAGCACATAGTCTGAGCCCATGGCCTCGAACAGGTTGTTGATGCCGATGGCGGCACCGTAAAAGACCAGCAGCATCAGCACCAGCTCGGGGATGCCGCGCACCACGGTGGTGTACAGCGTGGCCAGCCAGACCAGGGGGCGGCGGCCCGAGAGCTTGGCAGTGGCCCCCAGCAAACCCAGTACGGTAGAGACCAGCAGCGAGGCCAGCGAGACGGCCACGGTCAGCAGCGCCCCTTGCAAAATGGAAATGTAGTAATGGCTCATGCGCAGTACAGCTAAGAAAACAGCGAGCCCGCCCACTTGCAATCAAATGGGCGGGCTGGTGAGAGCGGCAAATCAGGCCTGCAGGGCGGGCTTAGTTGCCGTAGGGGTCAAAGTCGAAGTATTTTTTGGCGATTTTGTCGTAGGTGCCATTGGCGCGGATGGTTTTGATGGCCGCGTTGATCTGGCCGATCAGCTCTTTTTGGCCTTTGCGGGCCGGAATGCCAATGCCATCGCCGTAGTACTTGGTGTCGTACTGGTCAGGGCCAACGTAGCCGTAGTCCTTGCCCTCGGGCTTGCGCAGGAAGCCGCCGTGTACTTCCACCTTGTCGGCCACAGTGCCATCGAGGCGGCCAGCGTTGATGTCCAGGTACACCTGGTCTTGCGCTTCGTAGGGCACGACGTTTACGCCAGCGGGTTTCAATTCGCCCATGGCCCATTTCTCTTGGGTGCTGCCTTTGAGCACGCCGATGGACTTGCCTTTGAGGGAGGCGGGGCCGGTGTATTCCGTGCCCTTTTTCACCACGATGGCGCTGGGGGTTTTGTAGTAGCGCTCAGAGAAATCGACCACTTTGCGCCGCTCGTCGGTGATCGACATGGAGCTGACGATGATGTCGTACTTGCGCGCTTGCAGGCCGGGGATCATGCTGTCCCACACCTGTTCGACGAAGACGCACTTGCGCTTCATCTCGGCGCACAGGGCTTCGGCAATGTCCACGTCAAACCCGGTGGGTTTGCCGTCGGCAGTTTTAAAGGTAAAGGGTTCGTAGGTGGGGTCAATGGCCACCTTCAGGGGTTTGAGATCGGCGGCCTGTGCGGTAAAGGTGCAGGCCGCCAACAAGGCCAGCCCAAGCAGTTTTTTGCTCATAAATTTACCTTCCTTGGATGGACAAGATTCCTGTGATCCCCCCTTGCCACGGCAAGGGCGGGGGTGCGTGGCATTGTAAGAGTTTGCTTTCGGGCTTTTATTGCGGTTTGCACGGATAGTGTCTTATTGAATGTTTTTCATCATAAAACATTGACGATTTGACCAATTGTGTCGCTTTTATTGCAATAAATTAAGGGTATGTACTGAACCGTTCCTTGAGCAAAGTGGCAGCGGCCTCTGGGTCGGGGGCGTTCACCAACGCCCGCACCACGGCAATGCTGCCCACGCCGGTGGCGCGCACGGCGGCGAACTGCTCGGCACCGATACCGCCGATGGCCACCAGTGGCGTGCCGCGCAGCAGCTGGGCGTAGGCCGCCAGCCGGGCCAAGCCTTGCGGGGCGGTGGCCATTTTTTTCAGTGTGGTGGGAAAAACGGCACCCAGGGCGATGTAGCTGGGGTGTACCGCGTGGGCTTTGCACATTTCCGCATAGCCGTGGGTGCTGATGCCCAGGCGGGTGCCGCTGGTGCGGATGCGCTGCAGCGCACCGGCGGGCAGGGCATCGAGGTCTTCTTGGCCGATGTGGATGCCGTAAGCACCGGCGTGCAGGGCCGCTTCCCAATGGTCGTTGATGAACAAGCGGGCCCCCGTGCCCTGCACGGCAGCCACGGCGGCCTGCACCTGGGCGTGGATGGCGCAGGGGTCATCGCTTTTAAAGCGCAGCTGCACCGTGGGCACACCGGCGCGGGCCATGCGGCCGACCCAGTCGGCATCGGGCAGCACGGCGTACAGGCCCAATTGCTGCGGGCAGGGGGCAAAGGCGTGGGCCGGGTCGGGGGCGCTCAGACCGAAATCTGCCGCATGGCTGGGCCAGAGGCTGGCATCAAACGCCCCCAGGCGCTGGCTTTGCCGCTGCCAGGCCAGCGCCAGGGTGTGGGCATCGCAGGCGATAAAGCCCAGCTGACTGCAGGCGCTGAGGGCGGCTTGGTAGATGGGGTCAGCGCCGTCGTCGATGGCGGGCGTGGGCTGGGCGGGCAGACCGTCCTGCCCGGCAAAGCGGGCGCGGTGCGCGGCCAGGATGGCGGCCTGCAGGGTGGCGATGGATGCGTCGTTCATGCGGCGTGGTTTATGTGTGCTTTATGCGTGGTGCCAGAAAGGGGTGCCCAGCGTGGGGGTGCTGGGCTGGGCGGCGGTTTGCTCGGCCATGGCCCCGGCGCGGTAGGCGTTGCGCCCGGCCTGGGTGGCATCGGCAAAAGCACCGGCCATGGCCACGGGGTCTTGCGCCAAGGCGACGGCGGTGTTGAGCAGCACGCCGTCAAAGCCCCACTCCATCACCGTGCAGGCGTGGCTGGGGCGGCCCAGCCCGGCATCAACGATCAGCGGCACGTCCAGGCGCTCGCGCAGCATCTGCATGGCGTAGGGGTTGGCCGGGCCACGGCCCGTGCCAATGGGGGCGGCCCAGGGCATGACGGCCTGGCAGCCCACATCGACCAGGCGCTGGCACAGCACCAGGTCTTCGGTGCAGTAGGGCAGCACGTTGAAGCCGTCCTTGATCAGGATGTCCGCCGCCTGCACCAGGTTGAGCGTGTCGGGCTGCAGGGTGTAGTCGTCGCCAATGAGTTCGAGCTTGATCCAGGGTGTGTCGAACACTTCGCGGGCCATTTGTGCGGTGGTGATGGCTTCTTGCAGGCTCATGCAGCCGGCGGTGTTGGGCAGCACCGGCACGTTCAGCTGTTTGAGCAATTGCCAGAAGCTGGCCCCGGCATCTTGCACCTGGGCGGTGTTGCTGCCCTGGCGGCGCAGCGCGGCGGTGACCATGGCCGGCTGGGCGCGGCGCACGGCGGCTTCCAAAATGGCGGGCGAGGGGTAGCGCGAGGTGCCCAGCAGCAAGCGGCTGCTGAAGGTCTGGCCGTACAGGGTCAAGGGTGTATCTGGCATGGTATTCATTAAATTGAGAGCTGCTTACGCATGATTTATCTATGTTTAAGACTATTTATAGTCTGAAAACAAATAAATAAAAGCGCAAGCAGCTATTGTTTTAACCTCCCGTTACCGGGGCAATCACTTCCAGCCGATCCCCTTCTTGCAGGGGTTGGTGGGCGTACTGGCTTTTGGGGACAAAGCGGGTGTTCAGCGCCACCGCGTAGGGTGGTTGGGCATTCCACTGCGCCAGGGCATCGGCCACGGTGGCGCTGGCTGCGGCCAGTACCACGGGTTGTTGGTTGATCAGGATGTGCATAACGGCAAAGTTTAGCCTTGCAGCACCGGCACCTGCATCTGTGCGGCCAGAGGGCTGGTGCCGTCGGCCAGTACCTGCAGGGTGATGTCGTGCATGGTGGGGCTGATCATGAAGCCATGGCGGTACAGGCCATTGACCTGTAGCACGCGCTCGCCCACCCAGCGCAGGGCGGGCAGGTTGTCTGGCAGGGTGGGGCGCAGGCCGGTGTTCAGTTCTAGGATGCGCGCCTCAGCAAAGCCGCTGTGTACGGTGTAGAGGGCGCTTAATAGCTCCATCGTCGAGCGCAGGCTGGCCGGGCCGGCATCGCTGGATTCGATCTCGGTGGCACCGATGACGAAAACGTGGTTTTCCTTGGGTGCGATGTAGAGCGAATAGCGCGGATGAATCAGGCGCGTGGGGCGCTGCAGGGTCACTTCGGGCGCGTGCACGCGAATCACCTCGCCGCGCACGCCGCGCAGCTGCGGCCAGGCGCTTTGGGCACCCAGGCCCCGGCAGTCCAGCACCAGGTCGGGCTGACCGGGTTGGCCGGGGGCAAAGTCGCTCAGCTCTTTGGGGCTGTGCCAGTGCAGGGCCACGCCCAGGGTGTGCAGTTCAGCCACCAGGGCGGGCAGCAGCTGGCGGTTGTCCAGCTGGCCCTCGTCCGGCAGCAAGATGCCCGCCTGAAAGCGCCCTTGCAGCGCAGGCTCAACGGCGGCCAGGCGCTGGGCATCCAGTTGCTCGGGGCGCGGCAGGCTGGTGTTGAGGTGGTAGTTTTTGTCGAACAGGCCGGCCAGGCGCTGGGCCTCGGGCCCATCTTGGCGGTGCCAGACGATGAGGGTGCCGTTGCGCTGAAAGTACACCGGGGTTGCCAGACTGTGCAGCAGCTGCGGCCAGCGCTCTAGGCTGTGCTGGCCCATGCGCACCACGTTGGGTTCGGTCACCGCCGATTCGGCCAGCGGCGCCAGCATGGCTGCGGCCACCGGGGCGGCAGCGCCGTCGGCGCTGGGGCCGTGGGCATCGAACACTTCGACCTGGTGGCCTTGGCGGGCCAGGCTCAGGGCCAGCAGGCGGCCCATCAGGCCAGCGCCTAAAACGGTGATGCGGGAGGGGTTGGTCAGTGTGAACATGGCAGGGTGCAGCTCCAGAATGTCAAGGGCAAAACCAGGACAAAACCGGGCGCAATGGCGCCTGCTGATAGAAACTCCCCACGCCAGCATGATCTGGATCGGGTCTTGGGGGCCAGGCCCCAGGGTATGTTCTCAGTCGCGCAGCTGTTGTTGCAAACAGCGGGACACCCCTGTTTCGTCCGTAGAGCGGCAATTACAGCACAGCCCGCTGGCCTGGGGGGGCTGCGGGCTGTGGAAAAACGGCACAAGTTTGGGCTAGATCAGCAACGCATCGCGCTGGTGGCTGAATCGCGCAGGCCTTGCAGTACGTTCAGATCCAGCCCGGCGTTGTTGTGCTCCAGCACCCGCTCGGCGCGGTAGCTGGAGCGCACCAGCGGGCCGGAGACGACCTCTAAAAAGCCCATCTCCATGCCGATGTCGCGGTAGCGCAGGAACTCCTCGGGGGTGACAAAGCGCTGCACCGGCAGGTGGTTTTTCGTGGGGCGCATGTATTGGCCAAAGGTGACCACGTCCACATTGGCGGCGCGGATGTCGGTCAGGGCCTGCACCACCTCTTCGTCGGTCTCGCCCAGGCCCAGCATCAGGCTGGTTTTGGTGACGGTCTGGGGCGCGTAGCTTTTGGCAAATTTCAGCACGTCCAGCGTGACCTCGTAGCTGGCCCGCGCGTCGCGCACGGGGTGGGTCAGGCGCTGCACGGTTTCTAAATTTTGGGCATAGGTGGCCAGCCCGGCATCGAGCACCTGGGCCACCAGGTGGTGTCGGCCTTGGAAGTCGGGCGTGAGCGCTTCGATCGCGGTCTGCGGCATGCGCTCATGAATGGCGCGAATGCAGGCGGCATAGTGGCCTGCGCCCAGGTCGTCCAGGTCATCGCGGTCCACCGAGGTCAGCACCACGTATTTCAGCCCCATCAGCGCCACCGCATCGGCCACGTTGGCCGGTTCTTGGGGATCGAGCCAGCCGTGTGGGTTGCCGGTATTGACGGCGCAGAACTTGCATGCCCGCGTGCAGACCGAGCCCATCAGCATCAGCGTGGCCGTGCCGCGTCCCCAGCATTCGGTGATGTTGGGGCATTTGGATTCAGCGCACACCGTGTGCAGTTTGTGCGAGCGCACAATGTCCATCACCGCTTCGTATTTGGCCCCATTGGGCACACGGATGCGCAGCCAATCGGGCTTTTTCTCGGCATCGGCAATGGCGGCCAGGGCGTTGGGCTTCATGCCATCGAGCACCGCCTTGGTGCCTTCCGGGGTGACGATTTTGGAGCCCGAAGTGGGCCGTTGGCGGTGGATGGTAATAGTCTGTTCGCTCATGCTAAAAAAGCCCTTGGCTGCTGGGCAGCGGTCAATATCGTAAACCGGGCAAATTGTATCGACCCGGCCTGTGGGCTGGCGGGCGGGCGCTTGATTCCAGCAACCAGCGCGTGGGATGGCAGCGCCAGGAGGGCCGACAAGGCGGATGGCTGCACTAGGGTTTACGCTAGGAAAGCAAAAAATTGGGATGGATTTTGCTTCCTAGAATCATTCGATAAATTTGCAATTCAAAGAAGGAGACAGCTATGACCGCCTTGCTCGATGCCATTCGCAGCAAAACCGACAGTGCCTTGGCCAGTGGCGATTTAAGCCCCCTGGAAACCAGCGAAACGGTGGTGGAGCAAAACGGCTTGCGCTTTATCGTGCGCTGGGCCGAAGCCCTGGCCCGCAAGGATGCGGCCAAAGCCGCCGCCCCGGCCGCTGCGCCAGCACCTGCCGCCGGGGCCGATGCCGTGATCTTGCCCGGTGGCCCGCGCGACCCCAATTTCAATCCCTTTTTAAACCCCGACCCGGCCCTGACCGTGGGCCCCATCGGCACGCAGCACACCATCGTGCTGAATAAATTTCCCGTCTGCTTGCACCACCTGGTGCTGGCGCGGCGCGATTTTGCCGAGCAGCTCACCCCGCTGGAGCTGTGCGATTTTGAGGTGCTGGCACAGCTGCTCTGCACCCTGGACGGCTTGGGCTTTTACAACGGGGGTGCCCCCGCCGGGGCCAGCCAGCGCCACAAACACGTGCAATGGGTGCCGGCCGAGCCCGGCAATGCCTCGCTGGCGCAACTGGCGGCGGGCTTGCCGGCCGATGCCCAACCGGGCGTGGTGTACCGCCACCCGGCCTTGCCCATGGCGCACGCTTTGCTCAAGGTGGATGTCGGCCTGGGTGCAGACCAGAACGCCAGCGCCGCCGCCATGCTGGCCGCCTACCACCAGGCGCGTGCCGACCTGGGGCTGGTGCCCGGGGCAGATGGATTGCTGCCGTCGTTCAACATGCTGGTGGGCAGCGGTTGGCTGCTGTTGGTGCCGCGCAGCCAAGAGCACTTTGAAGGGGTGTCGATCAACGCCCTGTCGTTTGGCGGCACGATTTATGTGCGCCAGCCCGAGCAGGTGGAGCTGATTCGCCAGACCGGCCCGCTGCAGGCCCTGGGCCGCGTGGGGCGGACGCTATCCTAAAAAGATAGCTGTTAGCGCTTGTTTTTAGTCATAATTATTGAAAAACAATCAATAAACTAGGCTATACAAGCGCCAGCAGCTCTTATTATTTTTGTGACCGACTGGCCCACACCCACAAACCCACCCCGGCCAGCACCATGGGCACGCACAGCCACTGCCCCATGCTCATGCCCAGCGAGAGCAGACCCAGGAAATCATCGGGCTCGCGAAAGTACTCGGCCACAAAGCGCAGGCTGCCGTAGCCCACTAAAAACGCAGCGGCCACCTGTCCGGTTTTGCGCGGCCCTTTGGCGTACCACCACAGCAGGGCAAACAGCAGCAAACCTTCCAGCAAAAACTGGTACAGCTGCGAAGGGTGGCGCGGCAACATGCTGCCGCTGTGCGGAAAAACCATGCCCCAGGGCAAGTCAGCACTGCTAAAGCGGCCCCACAACTCGCCATTGATAAAGTTGCCAATGCGCCCTGCGGCCAGGCCGGTGGGCACACACGGCGCGACAAAATCGGCCACCTGCAGCCACGGGCGCTGGCGCGAATGGGCAAACCACAGCATGGCGCCAATCACACCCAGCAGGCCGCCGTGAAAGCTCATGCCCCCCGTCCAGACCGCAAAGATTTCCAGGGGATGGCTCAGGTAATAACCGGGTTTGTAAAACAGACAGTAGCCCAAGCGCCCACCAACAATCACCCCCAGCACCCCGAGAAAGAGGATGTCCTCCACATCCTTGCGGCTCCAGGACTGGTTGACGGGCAAGTGGGCAAACGCCGGGTGCTGCAAGCGGCGCAGCCCCAGCAGCATGAACAGGCCAAACGCTGCCAGGTACGTTAGCCCATACCAGTGCACGGCCAGCGGCCCCAGCTGCAAGGCCACGGGGTCGATTTGTGGGTACATCAGCATGGCACCGCCCTTTATGCTTGGGCGGGCTGAACGCTGCCCGCCGTGGTGGTTGTGGTTGTGGTGGTAGCCGCTGCGCTGCGCTGGCGCACCGCTTCGTACAAGCACACGCCGCTGGCGACCGAGACGTTCAGGCTCTCCACCGCGCCGCACATGGGAATGTGGATCAGGCCATCGCAGGTTTTGCGGGTGAGTTGGCGCATGCCATCGCCCTCGGCCCCCAGCACCAGGGCCACGGGGCCGGTGAAATCGGCCTGAAACAAACTTTGCGGGGCATCGCCACTGGTGCCGATGATCCAAATGTTGCGCTCTTTAAGTTCATTCAAGGTGCGCGCCAGATTGGTCACCATAAAGTAGGGCACGGTCTCGGTGGCCCCACTGGCCACCTTGGCCACGGTGGCGTTGATGCCAGCCGCATGGTCTTTGGGCGCAATCACGGCATGCACCCCAGCGCCATCGGCCACACGCAAGCAAGCACCCAGGTTGTGCGGATCGGTCACGCCATCGAGCACCAGCAGCAAGGGGTTGCGCACGCCTTGGGCTTCTAAGTCATCCAGCAAATCATCCAGTGAATGCTGCTGGGCCAGGGCTTCAACCCGCGCAGCCACGCCTTGGTGGCCATGGCTGCCGGCCAATTTGGCAATGCGCAGGGCATCGGCCTCGATCAAGCGCACGCCTGCCTCGCGGGCACGCTCTAAAAATTGGCGCATGCGGGCATCGCGCCGGGTCGCTTCGTAATAGACCTCCACAATGGTGTGTGGAGCAGTTTTTAGGCGAACGCCTACGGCATGAAAGCCAAACAGAACTTTAGGGGAAGACATAGGGGCCGGATTATCAGGCCTGCCCCGGTTGGCGGTGGTGCTGCCCGTGCATTTTTCCCTTGGTGTGGCCCTGCCGCCAAGGGCATAGAAAAATATGCCAACCCATATTTAGGGCATCGCTTACCCCCTACACTCGCGCGTTTTGATTGTTTTCAAACCTGCCCGGCTACCCGTTGGGCGGGCTTTTTTTGATTGGCACCCCCATCATGCTTCACCGTCCTTTGCTTGGCTGGCTGCAACGCACCAGCATCGTTACGCAAATTGTTATCAGCCTGGTTGCGGGCACCATCTTTGCCCTGGTCTGGCCCGATGCGGCTGCCCGCGTCGAAATCCTGGGGACTTTGTTCATTTCGGCCCTGAAAGCGGTGGCCCCAATCCTGGTGTTAATTTTGGTGATTGCCGCCATCAGCAACCAACAGCCGGGCCAAACCACCCAGCTCAAGCCAATTTTGGGGCTGTACCTGGTGGGTACCTTGAGCGCGGCCATGGTCGCCGTGGTCGCAAGCATGGCGTTTCCCTCCACCTTGGTGCTCAAAGATGCCTCCACCGGCATGACCGCCCCGGGTGGCATCAGCGAAGTGTTGCTACAGCTTTTGAAGAACATGGTGGACAACCCCGTCAATGCGCTGCTGCACGCCAACTACATTGGCATTTTGGTGTGGGCCGTTGGCATGGGCATTGCCCTGCGCCAAGGGGCGGAGCACACCCGCCAAGTGATGACCGATTTCTCACACGGCATCACCTTGATCATTCAAGCTGTCATTCGTTTGGCCCCAGTGGGTATTTTTGGCCTGGTGGCCTCGACCATTGCCACCAACGGTACGCAAGTGCTGGCCGGTTATGCCCATTTGCTGCTGGTGCTGATCGGCTGCATGCTGTTTATTGCATTGGTGGTTAATCCCGCCATCGTGTGGTGGAAACTTCGCCGCAACCCCTACCCGCTGGTGCTGATGTGCCTGCGCGAAAGCGGCGTAACCGCCTTTTTTACCCGCAGTTCCGCCGCCAATATTCCGGTCAATCTGGCGATTGCCCAGCGCCTGAACCTGGATCCCACTACCAGCGGCGTGGCCATCCCCCTGGGGGCCACGATCAATATGGCAGGCGCGGCCATCACCATCAGCGTGCTGACACTGGCCGCTGTGAACACCATGGGCGTGGTGGTGGATGTTCCTACGGCGCTTTTGCTGTGTGTGGTCTCGGCCGTTTGCGCTTGCGGTGCCTCGGGGGTGCCCGGCGGCTCGCTGCTGCTCATTCCTTTGGCCTGCTCGTTGTTTGGCATTTCCAATGATGTGGCCATGCAAGTGGTGGCCGTGGGCTTCATCATTGGCGTGCTGCAAGATTCGGCAGAAACGGCGCTCAACTCTTCGACCGACATCATCTTTACCGCTGCGGCTTGCATGGCCGACCAGCAGCGCAAAGCCTAATCACCGCTGCTGCCCGGCATGGCGCCGGGCCAGGGGCTGCCTACAAGGCCGCGCTAGAATCCGCAGTTTGTCCAAGTACTACTTCCTGCCCGTTTGAGAAAGATGGCCTATGCTGGAATCAATCCGCAAGCACTCCAAATTTGTGATGATTTTGCTGTTTTTGCTCATCATCCCTTCGTTTATTCTTGTTGGAATTGACAGCAACTACTTCTCTGGCTCCAGCCCCGTCGTCGCGCGGGTGGATGGCAAAGACATCACCCAAGACGATTGGGACAATGCCCACCGGATGGAAGCCGATCGCCTGCGTGCAGAGCAACCGGGTTTGGATGCCAAGCTATTGGATACCCCTGAGGCCCGCTATGCCACGCTGGAGCGGCTGGTGCGTGATCGCGTCTTTCAGGTGGCGGCACAAAAACTCCACCTTGCCGCCAGCGATGCCACGTTAGCCCGTGAATTGCAAAAAATCCCGGCTATTGCCAATCTGCGGAAGGCCGATGGCTCTTTGGATACGGAAGGCTATCGCAATCTTTTGGCTGCCCAAGGCATGACCCCAGAGGGCTTTGAAGCCTCCGTGCGCCGAGACATCTCTTTGGGCCAAGTGCTGGGCGGGGTGATGAATTCCGCCTTGGCCACCCAGCCGATTGCTGATTTGGCTTTGGATGCACTGCAGCAGCGCCGTGAAATTCAACTCGCGTTGTTTGATACGGCCCGCTACAGCGACCAGGTGCAGCCCACCGACGCGGACCTGCAAGCCTATTACGAGCAGCACAAAACCCAGTACGAGCAGGCCGAGCAAGCCAGCATTGAATACTTGGTGCTTGATTTGCCAGCAGTGCGCGCACGCATCACCATCAATGAAGATGATTTGCGCACCTACTACAAAGAAAACGGCGCACGCCTGGCCGGGGTGCAACAAGAGCGCCGCGCAAGCCATATCTTGATCAACGCTCCCAAAACCATGCCCGCCGCCGAGCGCGAGGCCGCCAAAGCCAAAGCCAATGAATTACTGGCCCAAGTCAAAGCCGAGCCGGCCAACTTTGCCAGCGTGGCCAAAACCCATTCGCAAGACCCAGGGTCTGCTCCCCAGGGCGGTGATTTGGGCTTTTTTGCCCGTGGTGCGATGGTTCCAGAGTTTGAAAAAATCGCTTTTTCCTTGAACAAAGGCGAAATCAGTGACGTAGTGGAGACCGAATTTGGCTACCACATCATTCAGCTGACGGATACGAAAGAGCCGGCGATTCCCTCTTTTGACGCGCTGCGCCCCAAAATCGAAGAAACCCTGAAAGACCAGCAAGCCCAGCGCCAGTTTGCAGAAGCAGCCGAAAACTTTACCAACAGCGTGTACGAACAGTCCGAAAGCCTGAGCCCCACCGCTGAAAAACTCGGTTTGACAATACAGCATGCCGACAATGTGCAGCGCATCCCTGGGCCCAACGCAGTCGCACCGCTGAACAACGAACGCTTCTTAGAAGCCTTGTTCTCTAGCGACAGCTTGAGCAACCAACGCAATACCGATGCCGTCGAGTTCGGCAGCAGCCAGCTGGTGTCTGGACGCATCGTTGCCTATACCCCGGCCAAACAATTGGGCTTGGATGAAGTGCGCGATCAGGTGCGTGCCCAGTACATTGCACAAGAAGCTGCCAAGCTGGCCCAAAAACAGGGTGCGACTGAGCTTGCTGCCTGGCAGGCAGATGCCACCAAAGCGGGTAAGCAGCTACAGGCCCCGGTCGTAGTCTCCCGCGCTGAAACGCAAAATATTTCGCCCACTGTGATCGCTGCAGCACTGCAGGCGCCGGTCAGCCAGCTGCCCACTTTTGTCGGTGTGGATCTGGGTGCTGCGGGCTACGCGATTGCCAAGATCAACGCTGTTTTGCCCACTGAAGACAAGCCTAAAGAATTGTCCGAGATGGCTTTAATTCAATATGAACAACTACATAGCCAAGCCGAAGGCGCGGCCTACTACGAAATGTTGAAGAAGAAATTCAACGTTCAATTCAAAATTAGCAAACCTTAAGTGAACAATTTCTAAAAAGTGCCAAAAAACACGCTATAATTCAATCTTTCTACGGTGGCTGTAGCTCAGTTGGTAGAGTCCAGGATTGTGATTCCTGTTGTCGTGGGTTCGAGCCCCATCAGCCACCCCAAATAAAATAAAAACCCCGCTATCTGTCAGATAGCGGGGTTTTTTGTTTTTGAACGATGGGGCATCACTTCCCCCGCAAAACTATAGCGAGGGTGCCGCAAACGGGCATTTGCACCAGCCACAATCAAAACCGGGCAAGCAGGACAGCAAGACAAAATCAAAAAATGCAGATTCGCGAAACCAAAGGGGTCTCAACAGCCCCCGAGGCTGATGAAAGCGCCTTGTGCAGCCCAGCAGCGCCTGGAATAAAAAAAGCCGCTAGCGTTTGCGTAGCGGCTTTTTTTATTGGGAAAAATTTAGTCGGTGATTTCTGAATCGTTGTCGGTTTTCGCTTCTTGATCGACCAGCATTTTGTTTTCGGTGGTGGCAAATTTACTGTACTTGCCCAGGATGCTGACCAGCTGCCCGTAGGCGCGGGGGTTGCCGGCCAGGCATTCGCGTTGCTCCAGGAAGTCGGCTTCGCCGGTGAAGTTGCCGATCAGGCCACCTGCTTCGGTGACCAGCAAGCTGCCGGCAGCGACATCCCAAATGGATAAGCCCGTTTCAAAAAAACCATCGCAGTAGCCGGCGGCGACGTAGGCCAAGTCCAGTGCGGCTGCGCCGGGGCGGCGTACGCCAGCGGTGCGTTGGGTAATTTCGCTGAACATGCGCATATAGGCGCGGAAGTTGTCGCCTGGGCGGAAGGGAAAGCCGGTGGAGACCAGGCAGTCTTTCAACTGGGTGCGCTTGGAGACGCGGATGCGCCGTTCATTGAGGAAAGCCCCCCGGCCCCGGGTGGAGGTAAACAGGTCGTTGCGGGTGGGGTCGTACACCACGGCGTGCTCGATCTTGCCTTTGAAGGCCAGGGCGATGCTGACGCAGTAAACGGGAAAGCCGTGGATGAAGTTGGTGGTGCCGTCCAGCGGGTCGATGATCCAGACGTAGTCTGAATTTTTTGCGCCATGTTCTTGGCCCGATTCTTCGGCCAGGATGCCGTGGCCCGGGTAGGCGCTCAGCAGGGTGGAGATGATGGCTTCTTCGGCAGCGCGATCGACTTCGGTGACAAAGTCATTCACCTGTTTTTGTGCGACGCGTACGGATTCGATATCCAGGGCTGCGCGGTTGATGATGGAGCCTGCGGCGCGGGCGGCCTTGATGGCCACGTTGAGCATGGGGTGCAATGAGGACGACATAAATTGTGCAAAAGGCAGCCGGCGCTTGTGCAAAGACGGCACAAGGCGTGAGATATATCGTGCAAATTGGCACCGCTGGCTGCGGGTGAAGAACGGTAAAGCCATCGCCCGGCGATGCGGGCAGCGACAATAGAGGGCAATATTTTAACTGCCTAGTCCCAAACTGTGCTGGGCGATGATGATGAAAACCCGTTTTGTTTTAATAGAAACCAGCCACGCTGGCAATGTAGGGGCGGCGGCCCGGGCCATGAAGACCATGGGTTTTGATGATTTGGTGCTGGTGCGCCCGCGCTGGGCGAATGTGCTGCGGCGTGAAGAAACCATTCAGCGGGCCAGTGGGGCGCTGGACGTGCTGGCCAAGGCGCGCATTGTCGATAGCCTGGACGAGGCATTGGACGGCATCAGCCACCTGTGCGCCACGGCGATGACCCCGCGCGACTTTGGCCCGCCGGCTTCGACCCCGCGCGAGCACTTTGCTGCTTTGGTGCAGTCTTGGCAAAAACAAGAGCTGCAAGCGCATGCTGTTAAAGGGCTAGAGCCTGATTTGAATGAAAATTTAACCCTGGCCGCTGGGCCGGGTGAGTGCGGTGTGGGCCTGCTGTTTGGCTGTGAGCGTTTTGGCATGGCCAATGAGGATGTGTACCGCTGCGATGTGGCGCTGCGTATTCCGAGCAATCCACAGTTTGGCTCGCTGAACCTGGGGGCTGCCATTCAGTTGGTGGCCTATGAATGGCGCCAGGCGCTGGGTGGGTTTACTGATGCGCTGCCGATTGCGCAAGTCCAGCGGGCTGATGCCCAGCAGGTGGCTGGGATGTTGGGGCATTGGCAGCAGGCGCTGGAGCATGTGGGGTTTTTGGACCCGGCGGCACCGAAAAAACTGATGCCGCGCCTCAATCAATTGTTCAACCGTGCGCAGCTCAGCCCAGAAGAAATCCACATCTTGCGTGGAATTGCCAAGGCGATGCTGCACAGTACTCCGGCCAAGCACTAAACTTTCGGGTTTCCCCTTGCTTGTCTTCATTGTTCTTAACCGCCCCTTGATGGGCTTTGCTTGATGTTTTCACGCCTGCGTTCCGATATCCAGTGCATTCTTGAGCGCGACCCGGCAGCGCGCAGCGTCTGGGAAGTTATCACCTGCTATCCCGGCCTGCATGCCATTTGGTGGCACCGGCCTGCGCATTGGTGCTGGAAGCATGGGCTTAAATGGCTGGGGCGGTTTACTTCGCACCTGGGGCGGTGGCTGACGGGGATTGAAATTCATCCCGGTGCGGTGATTGGTGAGCGGGTGTTCATTGATCACGGCATGGGCGTGGTGATTGGCGAGACGGCGGTGGTTGGCGATGGCTGCACGATTTACCACGGCGTGACCTTGGGCGGCACCTCGCTCTACAAAGGGACGAAGCGCCATCCTACGTTGGGGCAGAACGTGGTGGTGTCCGCCGGGGCCAAGGTGTTGGGCGGCTTTGAGGTGGGCGATGGCGCCAAAATTGGCTCCAATGCGGTGGTGCTCAAGCCCGTGCCCGCCGGGGCCACGGCGGTGGGGATTCCGGCCCGCATCATTGCCGCTCAGCAAGGTGAAAGCGCCGATGTGGCCCATCTGCAGCAGCAAGATTTGATGGGGCCGCAAACCCAGGCCAAGGCCGCAGCCGATGCGGCGGCGAAAGTGGCGGCGGCAGCGGGCACCAGGCCCTCAGGCTTTACTGCTTACGGGATTACGCAAGAGGACGATCCCATCAGCCAAGCCATGCGCAGCCTGGCCGAAGGCACCGCGACGCACGACCAGCAATTGCAGCTGCTGTGGCAGGCGGTGGAAAAGCTCTCGGCCAAGCTCAATGCCGATTGCCTGCCGTGCGAGAGCGAACGCACCAGCCATTTTGAAAAAGACCGCATTGACCAGATTTTGGGCAAGTAAGCGGCAGCCACCCTGGCCGCCCAGTTCGCCGATGGGCCAGGCGTGCGCGGTTGTGCGCGGTTTTGTAGTGGCACTGTTATGAAAAATCATTGAAAGGACTTTGGCATGGATGTCTCCCAAGCTCTGCGCGCGCGCCGTTCCGTGCGTGCGTTTACCCCCCAGGTGCCCAGCGCTGCGCTGGTGCAGCAGTTGATGGAGGATGCCGCGCTGGCGGCCTCGGGCGGCAATCTGCAGCCCTGGCGTGTGGCGGCCTTAACGGGGGGGCCGCTGCAGGCTTTGCTGGTGGAGGTGGCGGCCACCCCGGCGCAGGAAAGCGATGGCTTGCTCTCTTACCCGCCGGATTTATGGGAGCCCTACCGCACGCGCCGCTTTGTCAATGGCGAAGACATGTACCGCTGCCTGGGCATCCCGCGCGAAGACAAGCCGGCCCGCCTGCGCCATTTGGCCAAGAATGCGCAACTGTTCGGCGCACCCGTCGGAATATTTGTGTTTACCGATGCCCGCATGGGCTACCCGCAGTGGCTGGACTTGGGGATTTATCTGCAGTCTCTGATGCTGCGCGCCACCGAAGAGGGCTTGGCCACCTGTGCCCAAGGGTTTTGGCGGCGCTATAGCGCGTTGGTTCACCGCCATGTGGCGATGCCCCAGGGCTACCAATTGGCGTACGGCCTGGCTTTGGGGTACGAAGATACGGCCGCACCGGTGAATGCATTGCGCACTGCGCGGGCCGATTTTGCTGAATGGGGCAGCCTGCAAGGGTTTGAATAAAAGAAGTGCTTTGCGCTTGACTACCAACGATTTTGAAGTGTTTAAGCCTTTATTCCTTTGATAAACAAGCGCAAACAGCTATAAAAAAGCGATAAAAAAAGCCAGCAGTGAGGGTGCTGGCTTTTTTTGTTGGGTGCCGCAGCGCAGGCTGCGGCGGGCGGGGGCCGGTGCTGGGTGTTACTTGACGTTGCGGGTGGCTGCGCCGGTGAACAGCTGGCGGGGACGGCCGATTTTGTACTCAGGGTCACCCATTTGCTCGTTGAGCTGGGCGATCCAGCCCACAGTGCGGGCCAGGGCGAAGATGCCGGTGAACAGATTGACGGGGATGCCAATGGCGCGTTGCACGATGCCCGAGTAGAAGTCCACGTTCGGGTAGAGCTTGCGCTGCACGAAGTAATCGTCTTCCAGGGCGATTTTTTCCAGCTTTTTGGCCAGGGCAAACAGGGGGTCGTTTTCCAGACCCAGTTCGGCCAGGATCTCGTTGCAGGTTTCCTGCATCAGCTTGGCGCGCGGGTCGTAGTTTTTGTACACGCGGTGGCCAAAGCCCATCAGTTTCACGCCGCTGCTCTTGTCTTTGACCTGCTCCATGAACTCGCCCACCTTGGCGATACCGCCATTGGCTTGGATGTGCTCCAGCATGTTCAGGCAGGCTTCGTTGGCACCGCCGTGGGCAGGGCCCCACAGGCAGGCGACACCGGCTGAGATGGCGGCAAATGGGTTGGTGCCCGACGAGCCGCACAGGCGCACGGTGGAAGTCGAGGCGTTTTGCTCGTGGTCAGCGTGCAGGATGAAGATGCGGTCCAGGGCGCGCTCCACCACCGGATTGACTTTGTACTCTTCGCAGGGGTTGCCAAACATCATGCGCATGAAGTTGCCAGCGTACGACAGGTCGTTTTGCGGGTACATGAAGGGCTGGCCCACGCCGTATTTGTAGGCCATGGCCACCAGGGTCGGCATTTTGGCGATCAGGCGGATGGCGGCAATTTCGCGGTGCTCGGCGTTGTGCACGTCGGTGCTGTCGTGGTAGAAGGCCGACAAAGCGCCCACTAAGCCGGTCAGCACGGCCATGGGGTGGGCATCGCGGCGGAAGCCACGCAGGAAATACTGCATCTGGTCGTGCACCATGGTGTGCTGGTTCACGCGGGCTTCAAAGGCGGCTTTTTCCTGGGCGTTGGGCAGTTCGCCGTTCAGCAGCAGGTAGCAAGTTTCCAGGAAGTTGCAGTTGTTGGCCAGTTGCTCGATGGGGTAGCCACGGTAGAGCAATTCGCCCTTGTCGCCGTCAATGTAGGTGATGGCCGATTGGCAGGCAGCGGTCGAAAGGAAACCGGGGTCGTAGGTAAACATGCCCGATTGGCCGTACAGCTTGCGGATGTCGATCACATCCGGGCCGACAGTGCCCTGGTAAACGGGCAGCTCAACACTGGGGGCACCGTTGCTAAACGAGAGGGTTGCTTTGTTGTCAGCGAGTTTCATCTCCAACTTCCTTTTCAGTCATTTCAGTCATGCCACTGAAACCGTGGCGGGCTTTTTTGGGGCAGTACGGCGGAATTAGCGCTTGCGCACCATCTCCAGCACTGCGGTTACTTCGGGGGTATCCAGATCGCCCTGGGGCTCGGTGCGCCGCAAGAACAAATTCATCAAATCGTTGTCCGCCAAGTTCATCAGGGCGGTCCAGGCATCGGCATGCCGCTGCGTCAGCTGGTGGCCGTAGGTCGTAAAAAACCGCTCGATGTACAAGTCGTTCTCGACCAGCCCGCGCCGGCTACGCCAGCGCAGGAGGTCGATTTCGCGTTGTTCGAGCAGCGTATCTGCTGCGGCCATGGCTTAAATGGTGCGGCGGGCGACCAATTCCTTGATCTTGCCGATGGCTTTGGCGGGCTTCAAACCCTTGGGGCACACGTCCACGCAGTTCATGATGGTGTGGCAGCGGAACAGGCGGTAGGGGTCTTCCAGATTGTCCAGGCGCTCGGAGGTGCTCGTGTCGCGGCTGTCGGCGATGAAGCGGTAGGCTTGCAGCAAGCCGGCCGGACCAACGAATTTGTCCGGATTCCACCAGAAGCTGGGGCAGGCGGTCGAGCAGCTGGCGCACAAGATGCATTCGTACAAGCCATCGAGCTCTTCGCGCTCTTCGGGCGACTGCAGGCGCTCTTTGTCCTCGGCGGCGTAGATATCGCTTTGCAGGTAGGGCTTGATGGAGTGGTACTGCTTGAAGAACTGCGTCATGTCCACGATCAGGTCGCGGATCACGGGCAGGCCCGGCAGGGGCTTCAACACGATGTCCCCTTTCAGGGTGTTCATGTTGGTCAGGCAGGCCAGGCCGTTTTTGCCGTTGATGTTCATCGCATCCGAGCCGCACACGCCTTCGCGGCAGGAGCGGCGAAAGGCGATGGTGGGGTCCATTTTCTTTAGCTTGACCAAGGCATCGAGCAGCATGCGCTCGTGGCCATCGAGCTCTACTTGCACGGTTTGCATGTAGGGCTTGGCATCTTTATCAGGGTCGTAACGGTAGATTTTGAAGGTACGTAGCATGGTGATCTTCTTTAAAAAGCAGCGTGAATGACAAGGCGCTTAGAACGTGCGCACTTTGGGTGGAATGCTTTCCACGGTCAAAGGCTTCATGTTCACGGGCTTGTAGGTCAGGCTGTTGGTGGCGCTGTCCCACAGCGTGTGCTTCAGCCATTCCTTGTCGTTACGGCCCAGGGGATGCTCTGGGTGGTCGGCAGGGTGCTCGTAGTCGTACACGGTGTGGGCACCACGGCATTCTTTGCGGGCGGCGGCCGACACCATGGTGGCTTGGGCCACCTCGATCAGGTTGTCCACCTCCAGCGCTTCCATGCGGGCGGTGTTCCACACTTTGGATTTGTCCTGCAAGGTAACTTGGCCCACTTTTTGGCGGATTTCGGCGATTTTGACCACGCCTTCGTCCATGCTCTTTTGCGTGCGGAACACGCCGGCATGGGTTTGCATGGTTTGGCGGATTTCGCCAGCCAAGTCTTGGGCGTAGATGCCGTCCTTGGAGTTGTCCAATTGGTTCAGACGCTCAAGGGTGCGGTCGCTGCCGTTGGTAGGCACTTCTTTGTGTTCGCCAAAGTCTTTGACGTACGAGGTGATGTGCTTGCCCGCAGATTTGCCAAATACCAGCAAATCGAGCAGCGAGTTGGTGCCCAGGCGGTTGGCACCGTGTACCGATACCGCAGCGCATTCGCCCACGGCGTACAGGCCATTGACGACCTTGTTCTGTGTGCCATCCCAGGTGACCACTTGGCCGTGGATGTTGGTGGGGATGCCGCCCATTTGGTAGTGAATGGTGGGCACGACGGGAATGGGCTCTTTGGTGATATCGACGTTGGCAAAGTTGTGGCCAATCTCTTCCACCGAGGGCAGGCGCTTGCGAATGGTTTCGGCACCCAGGTGGTCCAGCTTCATCAGGATGTAATCCTTGTTGGGGCCACAGCCGCGACCTTCTTTGATTTCCTGGTCCATCGAGCGCGAGACGAAGTCACGCGGTGCCAAGTCTTTTAAAGTAGGGGCGTAGCGTTCCATGAACGCTTCGCCTTCGCTATTCAAAAGAATAGCGCCTTCCCCACGACAGCCTTCGGTTAGCAGAACGCCAGCACCAGCAACGCCAGTGGGGTGGAACTGCCAGAACTCCAAATCTTGTAGCGGGATGCCAGCGCGCGCTGCCATGCCTAGGCCGTCGCCGGTGTTGATGAAGGCGTTGGTCGAGGCTTGGAAAATACGGCCTGCGCCGCCGGTGGCCAGCAGCACGGCTTTGGCGTGCAGCTCGTACAGGTCGCCGGTTTCCAGTTCGATGGCGGTTACGCCCACCACGTCGCCTTGGGTGTTGCGGATCAAATCCAGCGCCATCCACTCGACAAAGAAGTTGGTTTTGTAGGCCACGTTCTTTTGGTACAGGGTGTGCAGCATGGCGTGGCCGGTACGGTCAGCCGCTGCGCAAGCGCGTTGCACGGGTTTTTCGCCGTAGTTGGAGGTGTGGCCACCAAAGGGGCGCTGGTAGATGGTGCCGTCGGCGTTGCGGTCAAACGGCATGCCAAAGTGTTCCAGCTCGATCACCACCTTGGGTGCTTCGCGGCACATGAATTCGACCGCATCTTGGTCAGAGAGCCAGTCTCCGCCTTTGATGGTGTCGTAAAAGTGGTAGTGCCAGTTGTCCTCGCTCATATTGCCCAGCGATGCCGAAACGCCACCTTGCGCGGCCACGGTGTGCGAGCGGGTGGGGAAAACCTTGGACAGGGAGGCCACCGACAGGCCGGCCTTGGACAGTTCAATCGCGGCACGCAGCCCCGAGCCGCCGGCGCCGACGATCACAACGTCAAATTTACGCTTGGTGATATTTGCTTTGGAGTAGCTCATTCTTAACTTTCAAATAATGCGTCATTCACAGCCAGCGGCTTAAATGCGCCACAAAACTTCAAAACCCCAGGCAGCGCAGCCCACGAGCCACACCACGGTCAAGGATTGCAAGGTAAAGCGCAGACCGGCAGCAGGCACATAGTCCATCCAGACGTTGCGCACCCCTACCCAGGCGTGCCACAGCACCGAGACGATGACGCTGGCGGTGATGAACTTCATCCATTGGGGGGCAAAAATGCCGGCCCACAGCTCGTAGCCGATAGGGCCTTTGGTCAGCAGCAGCTGGGCCAGGATGATGGCGGTGAACGCGATGATCACAACGGCGCTGGCGCGTTGCACCAGCCAGTCACGGGCACCGTAGTGGGCGCCGGTGACGATGCGTTTGGTGCCGTAATTCACGGAAGACATAGCTTTTTCCTTTGTAAAACGGGTGAATGCGGTGAAATCAGTACAGGCCAAACAGCTTGGCGCCCAGCACAATGGTCAGGCCCAGGCTGACCACCAGCACGGCGATGGCCGAGGAGGCACCCCACTGTTTGGTGATGCGCTCGTGGTTCATATCCACCAAAATGTGGCGAATGCCGGCGCACAGGTGGTGCAGATAACCCCAGATCAGGCCCAGGGTGGCCAGTTTGATCAACCAGCCTGGTACAAAGCCCAAGCCTTCGTTGAAAGCGCCCTTGAAGGTGGCAAATGAAATTTCCGAGGACAGTGAGGTGTCGAACATCCAAAAGACGAAAGGCAACAAGATAAACATCAGCATGCCGCTAATGCGGTGCAGGATGGATACCTTGCCAGCCCACGGCAGGCGGTAGGTCGGGAGGTCACTGAAGACGTTAATGTTGCGGAACTCGGGCCGCTTTTTGGCTTGGTCGGTCATGATTGTCAGACTTTCGATGATGTAACTGCGTGGTAATCGCAAAAAGGCAAACGGACGGGATTTTATGGCAAGCCCATGGCATGAGGCTTACAACGATTAACTTAATGCATTGCGGTAGTGGTGGCTGTCGGTCAAATACAGGCCCCGGCGCAGTTCCATGGGCTTGTCGTTGTAGGTGAAGGTGACACGTTCGACGCTTAAGACGGGTGTTGCCGTTGTGGTGTTAAGCCATTGGGCTTGCTGCGCATCGGGCAGGACGGCACGGATTTTTTCTTCTGCACGCACCATGCGCACCCCATATTCCATTTCAAACATGGCATAGGTGGGGCCGGGGTAATGGGCCATTTGCTCAGCGTTGAGGCCTTTGAAGACGGGGCTGGGCAGCCAAATGTCTTCCAAAATGGTGGGCGTGTTGTTAAAAGAAAGTATGCGGCGCACATGGATGACGCTGTCGCCAGTGCGCAATTGCAGTGTGCGGGCAATGTCGGCGCTGGCACGAATGCGTTTGCATTCGATGATGCTGCGCTGGGCGCGCCCTTCATCTTGCTGTTGGCCAATGTCGGGATGCAGTTGCAAAAAGCGGTATTGCACCTGCTCTTCATTGTGTGTGGCGACAAAAGTGCCTTTGCCTTGGCGGCGGGTTACCAAGTTTTCTGCGGCCAATTCATCAATGGCTTTGCGCACTGTGCCCTGACTGACCTTGAAGCGGCCAGCCAACTCGATTTCGCTGGGGATGAGCTCGCCCGGTTTCCACTCTCCCGCTTGCAAGCTTTGCAAAATCAGGCCTTTGATTTGTTGGTACAAGGGACTGAAGGCGGGCGTTTGCACCACCGCGCTGTCGTTGCGCGCAGGGGTTGGGGTGTCGGGGGAAAGGGCGGTATTGGGAGGCATGTTTAAAACAGGTGCTGTTCAGTCTGTATGGTCGCAGGCTGAAGAAGCATGGTGTTCCGTGCCATCTATCATATCTTATATAAGACATAAGACAAGCTGTACGCACACCTGTGCAGAGATCGTAAACATGTTCTGGCCAGCAGGTTCAGGTGCTGGCGATTTGCCCTGCTTGCGCAATGGTGTCAGCCAGAGTGCCTAAAAAAGCTTCGCGCTCGGTGGTGGTGACATCAAAAAGCTCCAGTACCCCAGCCCCGCGAAAGGCGGCAAACACGGTGATGGCGACCCCCTGGGGGTGAGGGTGGTGCTCGGTGATTTCAGGGAAGGTTTGCAAAAATTGCGCATAAAACCCGTGGTCCACTTGCACCCGCTGTGCATTGATGTGGGCAAACAAGGCGGAAGAAGGCTTGCAGCCTAAAAACAAACTCCACGCTGCTTGGTAGTGGGGCGTGCAAAAAACATTCTTCCAGGCCCGCTGGACAAAATCGTGGGCCCGCTCAGGCAGGGGCAGTGCGCGGTCTGGCCAGATGCTGCCTTGGGCGCTCAAGGGTTCTGTGATTTCTTGTACCAGCCGCTCCATGAGCGCATCCCGGGTTTTGAAATGGTGCTGCAAAGCCCCCAGCGAGACTTGCGCTTTGCGGGCGATGGCCTGCAAGGTCGCCCCCTTAAAGCCTTCTTCGTGCAGCAGTTGCAGCGCAGCGTCAATCAGTTTGCGTTGGGTGTTTTCTACGCGTTCGGTCTGTGAGATGCGTTGGCGGCGGTGGGGCGTACGATCCATTGCGGGCAAGAAAAAAGGGAGATAAAGGCTTGATATATAGCATGCAAGCGATGGCTGCTTGCATAACTTTGTACAAAAGTCTATAGGTGAAATTTTTAATTAAATAAAACTTTATTGTTTTTATAGTTGATATCTGTCAATTATTTACACGATCAAGGATCATCGCAATGA
Source organism: Comamonas denitrificans (assembly GCF_017368815.1). Classification (GTDB taxonomy): domain Bacteria; phylum Pseudomonadota; class Gammaproteobacteria; order Burkholderiales; family Burkholderiaceae_C; genus Comamonas; species Comamonas denitrificans. The sequence continues at coordinate 106,269 of NZ_JAFNME010000003.1, forward strand.
CCGACCTGACAAGCAATCCTATGGGGCTGATGGGCTTTGAGTTTGTTGAATTCGCCTCACCCAAGGCCGGGGTGCTGGAGCCTTTGTTTGAAAAAATGGGCTTTACCGAGGTGGCACGCCACCGCTCGAAAGATGTGTCTTTGTACCGCCAGGGCGATATCAACTTCATCATCAACCGCGAACCAAAAAGTATAGCTGGCTACTTCGCTGCAGAGCACGGTCCAAGTGCTTGTGGCTTGGCATTTCGCGTCAAAGATGCGCACCATGCTTTTAAACGTGCATTAGAACTGGGCGCACAGCCGATTGATATTCCCACCGGGCCGATGGAGTTGCGCTTGCCAGCCATTAAAGGCATTGGCGGAGCGCCCTTGTACCTGATCGACCGGTTTGAAGACGGTAAATCGATCTACGACATTGATTTTGAGTGGCTGCCCAACGTGCAGCGCCACCCGCAGGGCTTTGGTTTTTCAGTGGTGGATCACCTGACGCACAACGTTTACCGAGGGCGCATGGCGCACTGGGCAGATTTTTACGAGAGGCTGTTCAACTTCCGCGAGATTCGCTATTTCGACATCCAGGGTGAATACACCGGCTTGACCTCCAAAGCCATGACTGCGCCTGACGGGCTGATCCGCATCCCCCTGAATGAAGAGGCCAAACAAGGCGGCGGGCAGATCGAAGAGTTTTTGATGCAGTTCAATGGCGAAGGCATTCAGCACATCGCGCTGCTGTGCGACAACTTGGTTGCGGCGATTGACCAATTGCAGCTGGCCGGCATCCCGCTGCTGACAGCACCCAATGAGGTCTATTACCAAAACCTGGAAAAACGCTTACCGGGCCACGGCCAGCCGGTGCCCGATTTGCAGGCGCGGGGCATTTTGCTCGATGGCACGACTGAGGGCGGAAAGCCGCGCTTGCTACTGCAAATTTTTTCTGAGCCGCTGCTCGGGCCCGTATTCTTTGAATTCATTGAACGCCAGGGCGATTACCGTGAAGGCTTTGGTGAAGGCAATTTCAAAGCGTTGTTTGAATCGTTGGAGCGCGATCAGGTGCGCCGTGGTGCGATTGCCGGGGCGCTTGCTGCTGAGGCGGGCTAACCACCAAGGAGTATTGCTATGCATAAATTGACTTCTGCCGAATTACCAGCCGCCTTGGCCCAGGTGCCGCACTGGCGCTACCAAGACGAGCGCGGTGGGTTGATTGCCCGCCAATTTGTTTTTCATGATTTTGTTCAAGCCATGGGATTTATGACCCAGGTGGCCTTGGTCGCCGAGCGCAGCAACCATCATCCGGAATGGTTCAATGTGTACAACCGGGTGGAGGTGGTGCTCACCACCCATGACGTGCAGGGCTTGTCGCAGCGCGATATTGATTTGGCCCAAGCGATGGAGCGCATTGCCGCAGCGTGGCCTCCGCAGGAGCCGGCATGAGTGCTGAAAAGCATGGATTGGCTGCCGCCAGCTACCAGCCCCAGCGCCCAGATTGGACGATTGAGCAACACTGGCAGCACTACAGCGCTGAAGAGCACGCCACCTGGAAAACCTTGTTTGAGCGGCAAAGCCGTCTATTGCCTGGGCGGGCTTGCGATGCATTCATGCAGGGCTTGCAGGCGCTGGCGATGAGTGCTGAGCACATTCCGAATTTTGAGCAGCTCTCCGAAGAGCTTATGCGCCACACCGGCTGGCAAGTCGTGGCAGTGCCGGGTTTGGTGCCTGATGAGGTGTTTTTTGACCACTTGGCCCACCGGCGTTTTCCGGCGGGGCAGTTTATTCGGCGCAGTGACCAGCTCGATTACTTGCAAGAGCCGGACGTTTTTCACGATGTGTTTGGCCATGTGCCCATGCTCATGCACCCGGTGATGGCTGACTTTATGCAGGCTTATGGCCAGGGGGGGCTGAAAGCCCAATCTCTGGGCTTGCTTGACCAATTGGCACGGGTGTATTGGTACACCGTGGAGTTTGGGCTGGTGCAGCAAAGCGATGGGTTGCGCATCTACGGGGCCGGAATTGTGTCCTCGGCGACCGAATCGGTCTTTGCCCTGGAGAGCGACTCGCCCCACCGTATCCGGTTCGACCTCGATCGGGTCTTGCGCACCCAGTATCGGATTGATGATTTTCAAGAAATTTACTTTGTCCTGCCCGACCTGGCGGACCTGTTGAACTTGGCCCGCATTGACTTTAAACCCCATTACGAACGGGTGCGTGGGGCACCAAGCCATCTGCCAGGTGTTATCGTCCCGGGCGATCAAGTGCTGACCCAGGGAACGGGGCAGTACCACCACGCACAAGGAGACCGACCGTGAAGCGCAGCCACAAAAAAACCGCCTTAATCACCGGGGCTACAGGCCAATTGGGCTGGGCGGTGGCCAATTTTTTGCATGACCAAGGCTGGCGCTTGTTGCTCTTGGCCCGCAACGGGCAGGCCATGCAGCTGGCCTTTGGGCATTTGCCCGATGTGGTGTTGCTGGATGTGGATTTGACCCAGCGCGAGGCCTTGATTGCGCGGGTGCAAGCCGCTTTGGGGCAAGAGGCGCACCTGGATGCCGTGTGCCATCTGGCCGGCGGTTTTCATATGGGCGATGGGGTTGATGCGCTCTCGCTGCCAACGTGGGAGTACTTGCTCAACCTCAATACCACCAGCTTTTTGAATTTGGCCGCCGCCGTGGTGCCTACGCTCAAGCAGCAAGGCGCTGGCCATGTGGTCACGGTCGGGGCGGCTGCAGCCGCCCGCGGACAGGCCCACATGGGGGCCTATTGCGCAGCCAAAAGCGCCTTGCAGCGGCTGACCGAAGCCTTGTCGGCCGAGCTGAAAATGGACGGCATCAATGTCAATTGCGTGCTGCCTACCGTGCTCGATACGCCAGACAACCGCGCCGCCATGCCCGATGCCAACCCCGCCACGTGGGTGCAGCCCAAGGACTTGGCCGAGGTGATTGGCTTTTTAATCACGGACGGAGCGCGGGCCATTCATGGTGCGGCCATTCCAGTGGCAGGGCGCGTGTAGCCGAGGTGTTTTTCGGGGGGCTTTGTCAGCACCGAGTCAGAGTACTGAAATTGAGTATTGATATCTTATATAAGACATAAGACAAATTGACCGAAGGCCTTAATCGGCGTTAAACTCTGCGCCTGACGGTGGTGCTTGTAACCGGTTGGTATCTGAAGCAAGCAGCCACCGCGCTGTTTACCACCCACTCGGAGTTCTCATCCATGAGCAAAGCACCTGTTCGCGTCGCCGTCACCGGCGCTGCTGGCCAAATCGGTTACGCCCTGTTGTTCCGCATCGCCTCGGGCGAAATGCTGGGCAAAGACCAGCCCGTCATCCTGCAACTGCTGGAAATTCCTGACGAAAAAGCCCAGAACGCCTTGAAGGGCGTGATCATGGAACTCGAAGACTGTGCTTTCCCCCTGCTGGCTGGCATCGAGGCCCACGCCGACCCCATGACCGCCTTCAAAGACACCGACTACGCCCTGCTGGTCGGTGCCCGTCCGCGCGGCCCCGGTATGGAGCGCTCGGACCTGCTGGCGGCCAATGCCCAAATCTTTACCGCCCAGGGCAAGGCCCTGAACGCTGTGGCCAGCCGCAACGTCAAAGTGCTGGTGGTTGGCAACCCCGCCAACACCAACGCCTACATCGCCATGAAGTCGGCCCCCGATCTGCCGGCGAAAAACTTCACCGCCATGCTGCGCCTGGACCACAACCGCGCCGCTTCGCAACTGGCTGCCAAAACCGGCACCAAAGTGGGCGATATCCGCAAACTGACCGTGTGGGGCAACCACTCGCCCACCATGTACGCTGACTACCGCTTTGCTACCGTCAATGGCGAAAGCATCAAAGACAAAATCAACGACCAAGTGTGGAACAAAGACGTGTTCCTGCCCACCGTGGGCAAGCGCGGCGCCGCCATCATTGCAGCGCGTGGCCTGTCGTCGGCCGCCTCGGCAGCCAACGCTGCCATTGACCACATGCGCGACTGGGCCCTGGGCTCCAACGGCGAATGGGTGACCATGGGCGTGCCTTCCAATGGCGAGTACGGCATTCCTGCCGGCATCGTGTTTGGCTTCCCCGTGACCACCGAAAACGGCGAGTACAAAATCGTCGAAGGCCTGGAAATTGACGCGTTCTCGCAAGAGTGCATCAACACCACCTTGGCCGAGCTGCAAGGCGAACAAGACGGTGTAAAACACCTGCTCTGATAAAGCAGAGCTGTTTCCGCTGGTAAACAAAGGATTTCAAGGTTTTTAAGCCTTGAAATCCTTGATTTAAAAGCGGTAATAGCTCCTTTTTTTAGAGAAATGCTGCAACGGTTTTTGATCAAAAAAACCGTTGCACCATTGCTTTATCCGCTTTTCTTTTTGGCTTTTTGCTTTGCTCCTGCATGACCACGACCTCGCACCCCCAAGACATTTTGCTCGGCGCCCAAGCGGCCGCCCCCGTCTTGCCCGTGTGCGATCACTTCAGTGGCCAGCCTGAGCGCATGCGCAAAAGCCTGCAATTGCAGGCGCAAATGACCGCCGAGCTGGGGCGCTGCGTATTCGATGTCACCCTCGACTGCGAAGATGGCGCCACGGTGGGGCAAGAAGTGGCCCATGCCAATGCGGTCGCGGCCTTGGTGCGCGAACATGCTGCCGCACACCCCGATGCCCGTATCGCCGTGCGCGTGCATGCGCTGGACCATCCCGCCTTTGTCGATGATGTGGCCCGCATCGTCGGCCAAGTGGGCGACAAGCTCACCCACGTCATGCTGCCCAAGGCAGAAACTGTCGATCAAGTCGATTGGGTGGCCCGGGCGCTGGACCGCGCCTATGGTCCGCGCCTGCCCTTGCATGTGCTGATTGAATCGCCCGCCGCGGTGCAGCAAGCTTTTGCCATCGCCGCCCACCCGCGCGTGCAAAGCATCAGTTTTGGGCTGATGGACTTTGTCTCAGCCCACGGCGGTGCCATTCCCGCCAGCGCCATGGGCGTGCAAGGCCAGTTCGAGCACCCCCTGGTGCTGCGGGCCAAGCTGGAAATTGCCGCCGCTTGCCATGCCCACGGCAAAGTAGCTTCGCACTGCGTAGTGACCGAATTTAAAGACACCGCTGCGCTGACCCAAGCCGCCCGCCAAGCCAGCCAACGCCTGGGGTACACCCGCATGTGGAGCATTCACCCGGCGCAAATTCGGCCCATCGTGGCCGCGTTTGCCCCGGCAGCCGATGCCGTGGCCACGGCCGCAGCGATTTTGCTGGCGGCCGAAAGCGCCCACTGGGGCCCCATCAGCCATGAAGGGGTTTTGCACGATCGCGCCAGCTACCGCTATTACTGGCAAGTATTGCAACGCGCAGCGCAAACCGGGCTGACTTTGCCCGACAATGTGCGCCGCTGGTTTGCCGAGGATGGCCAGCCAGTTGCATCCCATTGTTAAGAGAGAAATTTCGCTGGAGTTTGTATGAAACACCTGGTTGCCTCCACCCTATTGCTGTTGCCCCTGTGGGCCATCGCTGCGCCAGCCACCCCCGCCCCTGCCGCTAAAAAAGCCCCAGCCGCCACAGCCAAGGCACCGGCCAAGGCCCCGGTGAAGAAAACCGTCGCCAAAGCGCCCGCCAAGGCACCGGCCAAAGCCCCCGCCAAAAAAGCCGCTGCTGCTGCAGCCGTTGGAGGGGCCGCCGCTGTGGCCAGCGCTGGCGCGGCCGATCAGCCCTTGACCGCAGAAGCCCTGGCCATTGCCGAGCAGGTACACACCGGCACGATTGGCTGCGAGCTGGGCAAGCATGTGAACGTGGAGCGCGATGGCGGCAAGCCCGGTTATTTCAAAGTCACCGGCAACGGCTTTAACTACCACATGAGCCCGGTGGTCACCTCCACCGGTGCTGTGCGTTTGGAAGACACCCGTGCCGGCGCTGTGTGGCTGCAGATTGCCAACAAATCGATGCTGATGAACCAGAAGATTGGTCAGCGTCTGGCCGACGAATGCATGAGCACAGCCCAGTTGCAAGTGGCCGAAGCGCTCAAGAAAAACCCCCTGCCCAACCTGCTGGAAGGGCGCTAGGGGCCGCAAGTTTTTACGTTTATCCCTTTTATACAACTACCTTTGGAGAGAGCAAGCATGTTGCAAGCCTACCGTGAACACGTGGCCGAACGCGCCAAGTTGGGCATCCCCCCCTTGGCCCTGGATGCCAAACAAGTGGCCGATGTGATCGAGCTGATCAAGAACCCGCCCGCCGGTGAAGAAGCCTTTTTGCTGGACTTGCTCACCCACCGCGTGCCGCCCGGCGTGGACGATGCGGCCAAGGTCAAGGCCAGCTTCCTGGCCGCTGTGGCCCATGGTGACATTCAAGTTGGCCTGATCTCCAAAGCCAAGGCCACCGAGCTGCTGGGCACCATGGTCGGTGGCTACAACGTACACCCCCTGATCGAGTTGCTGGACGACGCCGAAGTGGCCGTCGTGGCGGCTGAAGCGCTGAAAAAGACGCTGTTGATGTTTGACTACTTCAACGACGTGGCCGACAAAGCCAAGGCCGGCAACGCCAAGGCCAAAGAAGTGATGCAGTCCTGGGCCGATGCCGAGTGGTTCACCAGCCGCCCCAAAGTGGCCGAGAAAATCACCGTCACCGTGTTCAAGGTGCCCGGCGAGACCAACACCGACGACCTGTCGCCCGCCCCGGATGCCACCACGCGCCCTGACATCCCCATGCACTACCTGGCGATGCTGAAAAACGCACGCCCCGATGCCGCCTTCAAGCCTGAGCAAGATGGCGTGCGCGGCCCCATCCAGTTCATCGAAGACCTGAAGAAAAAAGGCCACACCGTGGCCTACGTCGGCGACGTGGTGGGCACCGGCTCCAGCCGTAAATCGGCCACCAACAGCGTGATCTGGGCCACCGGCGAAGACATCCCCTTTGTGCCCAACAAGCGCTTTGGCGGTGTAACGCTGGGCGGCAAGATTGCCCCCATCTTCTTCAATACCCAAGAAGATTCTGGCTCGCTGCCCATCGAAGTGGACGTTTCCAAGATGGAAATGGGCGATGTCATCGACATCTTCCCCTACGAAGGCAAGATCGAAAAAGACGGCACCAAGATTGCCGACTTCCAGCTCAAGAGCCAAGTGCTGCTGGACGAAGTGCAAGCCGGTGGCCGCATCAACCTGATCATTGGCCGCGCCCTGACCGCCAAAGCCCGCGAAACCCTGGGGCTGCCCGCTTCCACCGTTTTCCGCCTGCCGCAAGCACCGGCCGAAACCAAGGCTGGCTTTACCCTGGCGCAAAAAATGGTGGGCCGCGCCTGCGGTCTGCCTGAAGGCCAAGGCGTGCGCCCCGGCACTTACTGCGAACCCAAGATGACCACCGTGGGCTCGCAAGACACCACCGGCCCGATGACCCGCGACGAGCTGAAAGACTTGGCCTGCCTGGGCTTCTCGGCCGACATGGTGATGCAGTCGTTCTGCCACACCGCCGCCTACCCCAAGCCGGTGGACGTGAAAACCCACCGCACCCTGCCCGACTTCATCAGCAGCCGTGGTGGCGTGTCGCTGCGCCCTGGCGACGGCGTGATCCACAGCTGGCTCAACCGCCTGCTGCTGCCCGATACCGTGGGCACGGGCGGTGACTCGCACACGCGTTTCCCGATTGGTATTTCCTTCCCTGCAGGCTCGGGCCTGGTGGCCTTTGGTGCCGCCACTGGTGTGATGCCGCTGGACATGCCCGAATCGGTGCTGGTGCGCTTCAAGGGCGAGCTGCAGCCGGGCGTGACCCTGCGCGATCTGGTGCATGCCATCCCGCTGTACGCCATCAAGGCCGGTTTGCTCACGGTGGCCAAGGCGGGCAAGAAGAACATTTTCTCGGGCCGCATTCTGGAAATCGAAGGTCTGCCCAAGCTGAAAGTGGAGCAAGCGTTTGAACTGTCCGACGCTTCGGCCGAGCGCTCGGCTGCTGGTTGCACGATCAAGCTGGACAAAGAGCCGGTCATCGAGTACCTGAAGTCCAACATCGTGCTGATGCAGAACATGATCGCCGACGGCTACCAGGACGCCAAGACCCTGCAACGCCGCATCGAAAAAGTGCAAGCCTGGCTGGACAACCCCCAGCTGCTGGAAGCCGACAAAGATGCCGAGTACGCCGCCGTGATCGAGATCGACCTGGCCGACATCAAAGAGCCCATCGTTTGCTGCCCGAACGATCCGGACGACGCCAAGTTCCTGTCCGAAGTGTCCGGCACCAAGATCGACGAGGCCTTCATCGGTTCGTGCATGACCAACATTGGCCACTTCCGCGCCGCAGCCAAGCTGCTGGGCGGGCAGCGCGACATTCCGGCCAAGCTGTGGGTGGCCCCGCCGACCAAGATGGACGAGAGCGAGCTGATCAAAGAAGGCCACTACGCCGCTTTTGGCACGGCCGGTGCGCGTACCGAGCTGCCCGGCTGCTCGCTGTGCATGGGCAACCAGGCGCAGGTGCATGAAGGCGCCACGGTGATTTCTACCTCCACCCGCAACTTCCCCAACCGCTTGGGCCGCAACACCAACGTGTTCCTGGGCTCGGCCGAACTGACCGCCATCGCCGCCCGTCTGGGCAAGCTGCCCACCCCGGCCGAGTACCTGGCCGAGATGGGCGTGATCGATGCCGACAAGGCCAGCGTCTACCGCTACATGAACTTCAATGAAATTGAAGAGTATGTGGAAAATGCCAAGAACGCTGCTGTTGCCTGATAGGCCACGGTTGCGGTAACGCGCAAACCCCGCCAGACAGTGCGTCTGGCGGGGTTTTTTTATTTGGCTGCGGCGGCCAAGGCCTGAGCGATCCAGCCATCAAAGGTGGCCTGGTGGGCTTTGATCCAGCCATCGACGTGGCGCTGCACGTCGGCATCCTTGTTTTCGCCCTGGCTCATCAGGTGGTTTTGCGCGTTGATGTCGGCCAGAGGCAGGCGCATGATTTCAAACAGCTTGGCGGCGGCTGGGTTGGCATCTGTCCACGCCTTGTTGGCGACGATTTGCTGTTTGTTCACGACAAAACCGTAGTTCTTGCCGTTGGGCAAGGTGGTGTCCAGCCCTTTTTGTTCCCCTGGCATGGCGGAAAAGGGCACTTCCAGCCACACCACATCTTTGCCAGGGATGAGTTCGTTGCTCACCCAGTACGGTGTCCAGGTGTAATAAAGGACGGGTTTGCCCGCCTTGAAGCGCGCCAGGGTGTCGGCAATCAGGGCTGCGTAGTTGCCTTGCTGGTGGGTGATGGTGGGGCGCAATATATACGCATCCAAATGGTGTTCGACCACGGCCTCGCAGCCCCAGCCTGGGGTGCAGCCGGCCAGGTCGGCTTTGCCATCGCCGTCCGTGTCGAACAGGGCCGCCAGCTTGGGGTCTTGCAGCTGGGCGATGTTGGTGATGTTGTAGTGGTCGGCGGTTTTCTTATCGATCAGATAGCCCTGGGCGGCGTTGCTGATGTATTCGCCTTGGCGGTAGAACTTGGCATCGCCGCCCGCATTTTTATAAAAGTCGGCGTGCAGCGGGTTCCAGTGCGAGGCGATGAAGGTGGCATCCCCAGCAGCAATCGACATGTAGGCGGTGGGGTAGTCCACGTCCTTGTAGGGCTGGACGGTGTAGCCCAGTTGCTCTAGCGCCCGCATGACCAGCAGGTGCTGGAAGTTTTCTTCCGGAACCGGATTTTTCACGGGTTTGACGGTGATGCCTTTGCCAGGCAGCGCATCGGCCGCGTAGGCATGGCTGCCCAATGTGCTGCCGGTGTAGGCCATGAAGGCCAGGCCGCAACTGATGGCCAGTGTTTTGCACACCTGGCCCAGCTTGCGGCCGCCGGGATGTGAGATGGTGGGATGGGTGCTGGGGGTGAAGCTTGAAAAAATACGCATGCGCTGAAGGTCTCCTTGAATGTAAAAGTCAGGCAGGATAAAAAAATGCCACTCCCAGGAAGGAAGTGGCATGCGGGGGGATGCTTTACTTGGCGGCTGCTTTGGCTTTGGCAATCCAGCCATCAAACGTGGCCTGGTGGGCCTTGATCCAGCCATCGACGTGGCGCTCGATGTCGGTGGGCTTGTTCTGGCCTTGGCTCATCAGGTGGTTTTGGGCGTTGATGTCGGCCACGGGCAGTTGCATGGTTTCAAACAGCGTGGCGGCCGCTGGGTTTTTCTCGGCCCAGGCTTTGTTGGCCACGATTTGCTGGTTGTTCACCACAAAGCCGTAGTTTTTGCCGTTGGGCAGCTTGGTGTCCAGCCCTTTTTGCTCGCCGGGCAGCGAGGAAAAAGGCACCTCCAGCCAGACCACATCCTGGCCGGGCTTGAGTTCGTTGCTCACCCAGTAGGGCGTCCAAGTGTAGTAAAGCACGGGCTGGCCCGCTTTGAAGCGGGTGATGGTGTCCGCCATCAATGCCGAGTAGCTGCCCTGCTGGTGGGTGACGGTGCCGCGCAGTTGGTAGGCCTCCAGGTGGTGTTCAATCACCGCTTCGCAGCCCCAGCCGGGGTTGCAGCCAGTGAGGTCGGCCTTGCCATCGCCGTCGTTGTCAAAGATTTTGGCAATCGCCGGGTCTTTGAGCTGGTCAATGTGGGTGATCTTGTATTGGTCGGCGGTTTTCTTGTCGATCAAATACCCCTGGGCGGCATTGCCGGAGTAAATGCCTTTGCGAAACAGTTTGGCCTCGCCGCCGGCGTTTTTAAAGTAATCGGCGTGCAGGGGGTTCCAGTGGTCGGCCAAAAAGGTGGCATCGCCATTGCCAATGGCGACGTGGGCGGTGGGGTATTCCACTTCTTTGATGGGCTGCACCTCGTAGCCCAGTTGCTCCAGCGCTTTCATGACTAGCAGGGTTTGGAATGTTTCTTCGGCAATCGAGCTTTTCAGGGGCAGCACCGAGATGCCCTTGCCGGGCAGGTCAGCAGCGTGTGCGCTTAAGCCGGCCAGGGCCAGGGCGGCGGCAACGAGGGTGGGGCGGAAAAGTTTGTTCATCAGAGTCTCCTGTTCAACGAAGTGGGTGAAATAAATGCTTATTAAATAAAGAGCTGTTACCGCTTTTAAATCAATGATTTTTTATTAAAAACAATAAAAATTACTATTAAATAAAGCGGTTACAGCTATTAGTTTTGACTATTTGCGGTGCGGCAACAAGCCCAGTGGCCCTTGCTGCCACCAGCGTTGGTTGCCCCGGCGCGGCTCGCCCATGGCTTGGGTGATGCGGTCCAGCACAATGGCCAGCAGCACAATGCCCAGGCCGCCGATGGTGGCCAGCCCCATGTCCAGGCGACCAATGCCGCGCAGCACCATCTGGCCCAGGCCGCCGACGGCGATCATCGAGGCGATAACCACCATCGACAGGCTGAGCATCAGCGCCTGGTTGATGCCCGCCATGATGTTGGGCATGGCCAGGGGCAGCTGCACCTTCCACAGCAATTGCCAGGGCGAGGCACCGTAGGCACGGCTGGCTTCGATCAGGTCGGGGCGCACTTGGCGAATGCCCAGGTTGGTCAGGCGCACCAGCGGGGGCAGGGCAAACACGATGGTCACAATCACCCCCGGCACGTTGCCAATGCCAAACAGCATCACCACCGGTACCAGATAGACAAAGGCTGGCGTGGTTTGCATGGCATCGAGCAGCGGGCGCAGCAGGCTTTGCGCGCGGTCGCTGCTGGCCAGCAAAATGCCCAGCGGCAGGCCAATCACAATGCAAAACACCAAAGAAGTCAGCACCAGGGAGAGGGTAACCATGGCCTCGGGCCAGATGCCCAGCAGGGCAATCAGTGCCAGCGAAATGGCCGTGCCCATGGCCAGGGCGCGGCTGGCAAATTGCCAGGCGATCAGCGCCAGCAGCACCGTCAGCACTGGCCAGGGCATGGCCTGCAGGGTGTTTTCTACGCCGGTCAAGGTGGCATCAATGGGGGTGCGCACGGTTTGAAAGAAGGGGCGAAAGTGGGTTACCACCCAGTCCAGCCCTTGGTTAATGGCGCTTTGAATTGGCAGGCCATCGTGCAGCAGCTGGCTCCACCAATCGGTGGGCGCGGCATCGGTGGCGGCGGTGTTGCTCAGCCAATCGGTGCCGGCGCTGCTGCTGGCCGTGCTGGCGGCATCGCTGGCCCCCCAGGGGTCGGCGGCAGGGGCAGCGGTTTCGGCCGGGGCACTGGCGGCGCTCCATGGGTCGTCGTTGGCGGGGGCGGGGAGGGTATTGGTTGTTGTGTCACTCATAGCGGGCATCTCACTCATGCGGCATCTCCGGGGCGGGCAGTGGCAGGGGCGCGATCACTGCCACTGTCGCTGTCACTGTGTTCGGTCAGCACGGCAGGCAGGTCGGTCTGACCGGATGGGAATTCGGGGTTGAGCTTGAGCGGCGGGCGCTCGTCTTGCGGCGGCAGCAGCGGCGGGGTGTCGCGGTCCAAAAAGCGCAGCAAGGTGGTGCGGCTGATCACGCCCAGGTAGCGCTCTTGCGCATCAATGACCGGCAGGGCAAAGGGCAGCGAGGCGGCCAAGCCAAACAAATCGGCCACGGGTGTCTCGGCCTGGATGGGGGTGACCTGGGGCAAAAATGCACGCTGCAGCCCCAGGGGGCCTTGGTGCCCGCGCAAGGCATCGCGCAGCGATTGGGAGGAGACCACGCCCATGAAGCGCTTGTTGGTGCTGAGCACGTAGGCGTACTCATAGTCCATGTCTTCCATCAGGCGCAGCGTGGCACGGCAGCCGCGGTCGGCCTGTTCGGAAAACACCGTCAGCGCTTGGCGGGCAATGTCCCCGGCTTTGAACACCACCGAGGCATCCACCCCTTGCACAAAGCTGCGCACGTAGTCGTCGGCCGGTTCGCGCAGGATTTCGTCGGGCGTGCCCACCTGCACCACGTGGCCATCTTTCATGATGGCGATGCGGTCGCCAATGCGCATGGCCTCGTCCAGATCGTGCGAGATAAAGACGATGGTGCGGCGCTTGATCTGCTGCAGGCGCAGCAGCTCGGACTGCATCTCGGTGCGGATGATGGGGTCCAGGGCGGAGAAGGCCTCGTCCATCAGCAAGATGGCGGGGTCGGCCGCCAGGGCGCGGGCCAGGCCGACGCGCTGCTGCATGCCGCCGGACAGCTCATCGGGGTAGCTGGCCCCCCAGCCGGCCAAGCCCACTTGCTCCAGCGCGGCTTCGGCCGCTTGCTGGCGCTGGGCTTTGTCCACCCCGGCCAGCTCCAGACCAAAGGCGGTGTTGTCCTGCACCGTCATGTGCGGCATCAGTGCAAAGGATTGAAACACCATGGAAATGTCTTTGCGCCGCAGCTCGCGCAGGGCTTTGTCGTCCAGGGCGTTGATGTCCTGGCCGTCGATCAGGATGCGCCCGGCCGTCGGCTCGATCAAGCGGTTGAGCATGCGCACCAAGGTGGATTTGCCCGAGCCCGACAGGCCCATGACGACGAATATTTCTCCAGCCTGGATGTCAAAGTGCGCGTCAAACACGCCAATGGACTGGCCGGTTTTTTCAAGAATGTGCTGTTTGGAATGCCCTTGGCGCACCAGCTCCAGCGCGTGCTGGGGTTTGTCACCAAAGACTTTGAAAACATGCTCGATGTGGATGGATTTAGCCACTGGTTGTCCTCTTTTGTTGAATGTTGTCGAGGGTTGAACACAGTGCAGCCGACCGCTTGCCAAGCAAACGGTATGCCTACACGAGAAACCAATTTTTTGAAAGCGACCAGCACACCGCACAAGCTACTGTGCGTGAAGAACCACAAAGACGGCCAAGCAAGCCGCCGGGTCGAGTCCGCATGGTGCCCAGAAAGCACGCAAGGACTGCTGTGAAAGGAGTTGGTGAGAAGCAACCAACGGCAAAAGACCGCCAGGCACTTTTCGCCAGATCCCAAGCCTGCCGTAGGCATTGCCAGGGAAGAAAAGTCCGTGCACCAGAGCCAAAAAATTGGCCTGTGGCAGCGCCTGAATCCGTAAGACACACAGGCAGCTACCGGGTCGTTCCGCTGCGAAAGCAGTGGATTACCTGCATGGCAGGTTGTTAAGAGGGTGTTAATTGTATTGATTGAGTGTTAAAAAGTCAATGATCTTTTTCTGAATGAGGCAAAAAAGGGTGTTTTACGGGTTTTCCCGGAACGAAACGAGGCTTCAAATCTTGCGTTTCGTCAGTAGGCTGTAAGTCCCTAGGGCGACAGTAACTAGCGTTTAGTCGCTTGGATTGATATCGCGCGTGGGGCATCAGCCAAAGTGGCTAGAGAGTCAAAAAATTTTTAAGGAGACAACGCATGTCATCGAATGCAATCCAGTCTGTTCTGGTTGAAAACCGTGTTTTTCCCCCTTCGGAAGCCGTGCAAAAAGCCGCCCGTATTTCTGGCATGGCCAATTACCAAGCCCTGTGCGCAGAGGCTGAAAACGACTACGAAGGTTTCTGGGCCCGCCTGGCCCGTGAAAACGTGGTGTGGAGCAAACCCTTCACCCAGATCCTGGATGAAAGCAATGCCCCGTTCTACAAGTGGTTTGCCGATGGTGAGTTGAACGCCAGCGCCAACAGCCTGGACCGCCACATGGGCACCCCCACCGAGAACAAAACCGCCATCATTTTTGAAGCCGACGATGGCCAGGTCACCAAAGTCACCTACCGCGAACTGCTGGACCGGGTGAGCCAGTTTGCCAATGGCCTGAAAGCACGGGGCGTGAAAAAAGGCGACCGCGTGCTGCTGTACATGCCCATGACCATCGAAGGCGTGGTGGCCATGCAGGCCTGCGCCCGCTTGGGGGCCACCCACAGCGTGGTGTTTGGCGGCTTCTCGGCCAAGGCGGTGCAAGAGCGCATTGTTGATGTGGGTGCGGTGGCCGTCATCACGGCCAACTACCAAATGCGGGGTGGTAAAGAGCTGCCCCTGAAAGCCATCGTGGACGAAGCCATTGCCATGGGCGGCTGCGAGAGCATCAAAAACGTGTTCGTGTACGAGCGCACCGCTTCGCCCTACGCCAAGGAAGCGGGCCGCGACGTGCCTTTCTCCGAGCTGCTGGCTGGCCAATCGACCGATTGCCCGCCCGTGCCCGTGAATGCCGAGCATCCTCTGTTTGTGCTCTACACCAGCGGCTCCACCGGCAAGCCCAAGGGCGTGCAGCACTCCACCGGCGGCTACATGCTGTGGGCACGCCAAACCATGCGTTGGTCGTTTGACGTGCAGGACAGCGATGTCTTCTGGTGCACGGCCGACATTGGCTGGATCACCGGCCACACCTATGTGGCTTACGGCCCGTTGGCCGCAGGGGCCACGCAAATCGTCTTTGAAGGCGTGCCCACCTACCCCAATGCGGGCCGCTTCTGGCAGATGATTGAGCGCCACAAGTGCACCATTTTCTACACCGCGCCGACGGCCATCCGCTCGCTGATCAAGGCCTCGGAAGCCGATGCTGCCGTACACCCCAATGCCTCTGACCTGAGCAGCCTGCGCATCCTGGGTTCGGTCGGTGAGCCGATCAACCCCGAAGCCTGGATGTGGTACTACAAACACGTGGGCCAAGAGCGCTGCCCGATCGTCGATACCTTCTGGCAGACCGAAAACGGCGGCCACATGATCACGCCGCTGCCCGGTGCCACGCCGCTGGTGCCTGGTTCTTGCACGCTGCCGCTGCCTGGCATCACCGCCGCCATCGTGGACGAGGCCGGGCATGACCTGCCTAACGGTGCAGGCGGCATGCTGGTGGTCAAGCGCCCCTGGCCTTCGATGATTCGCAACATCTGGGGCGACCCCGAGCGTTTCAAGAAAAGCTATTTCCCTGAGGAGCTGGGTGGCAAAACCTACCTGGCTGGCGACGGTGCCGTGCGCAGCGAAGACCGGGGTTACTTCCGCATCACGGGCCGCATTGATGATGTGCTGAACGTTTCGGGCCACCGCATGGGCACCATGGAGATCGAATCGGCCCTGGTGGCCAAGACCGATCTGGTGGCCGAAGCCGCCGTGGTGGGCCGCCCGGACGATCTGACGGGCGAGGCTATTTGCGCCTTCGTGGTCTTGAAGCGCCCCGTGCCGACCGGCGACGAGGCCAAAGCCATTGCCAAAGAGTTGCGCGACTGGGTGGCCAAAGAAATTGGGCCGATTGCCAAGCCCAAGGACATCCGTTTTGGCGAGAACCTGCCCAAAACCCGCTCCGGCAAAATCATGCGCCGTCTGCTGCGCTCGCTGGCCAAGGGCGAGACCATCACCCAAGACACCAGCACGCTGGAGAACCCTGCCATCCTCGATCAGTTGGCCAATACCAACTGATGAATGCTTGAACGGCACGCTCCGCGCGGGCGGTGCCGGGCCATAGACAAAAGCCACCTTGATTTTTCAGGGTGGCTTTTTTATCTGGGCATCTGCCGTCACAATGCGCACTATTTTGAGAGAAAACTATCAGGAGTTTGGACTATGAAAGCACGCACCGCCTTGCTGGTTCTGATTGTGGCCTTGCTGGGGTATTTGGCCTTTTTTAACTTTTCCACCTTGGCGCAAGACGTGCCGATGTCGCTCGGCTTTACCGAGGTACACGGCCCTCTGGGCTTGGTCATGCTGGCGTTGTACGCCTTGATGGCCGCGATTTTCTTGGCCTATGTGATTGCCATGCAGGCCACTTGGCTGCTGGAAGTGCGTGCGCACAACAAAGCCCTGCAGGCGCAGCGTGAGCTGGCCGAAAAAGCCGAAATCTCCCGCTTTACCGAGTTGCGTGGGGCGCTGGATGACAAGCAAACACAATGGGAAAAGCGCGTGATGGAGCGCCTTGATGCCCTGGAAAATCACCTCAAAGCCCGCGCCGAAGAAAGTGACAACGTGCACGCTGCGTACCTGGGCCAGCTTGAAGAGCAGCTGCGCAATCAGCCGGGCAAGGAGTCGCCCCCTGCGCTGGGCCAGCAATAGCAGGCAATAAAGAGGGCGTTGCCCTAAGAACGTGTTCACAATCTCCTCGCGGGTGTGCAGTCGCGGTCTCGGGCGGTCTGCGGCGTTGCAAATCCTCGCCATAGCTACGGCTATGTCTGTGGTTTGCGCCTTGCAGCCCATCCCGATCCGCATCCCGCACCCCTTCGCGTGGAGATCATGAACACGTTCTAAAACTGGTTTGCGTTCTTAGGCAAGGGGAGAAGCCCCTTCTTGCGGTAGAAGGTGTTGCGTGAAATTCCGAGGACTTTGGCCGCTGCCGAGACGTTTCCTTGGTGCTCAGCCAGGGCCTGGGCCATGCGCTGCAAGGTCAGGTCGTTCAGCTTATGGGTTTCTTGGCCGAAATCGAAATTTTCCATAGCTGTTGGCGCTTTGTGTTCAACGGTTTCTTGGTAATCATCCAGAAAATCATCGGGTAAATCTGCGCAAGTCACTATGCTTTCTTCTTCTGCCGTTGCGCAGGCCATGACGCAGGCGGTGCGCAGCACATTGTGCAGTTGGCGCACATTGCCTGGCCAGGGGTAGCTGAGAAAGCGCTGTAGAACCTCGGGGGCCAGGGTGCAGGTGGCCCCTTCGGGCTGCACGGCTTGTAGCACTTTGGCAATCACGGCAGGTAAATCGGTGCGTTCGCGCAGAGCGGGCAGGCGTACGGCCAAGCCGTTGAGGCGGTAGTACAGGTCTTCGCGGAACAGGCCCTGGTTGATGCGGGCCTTCAAGTCTTGGTGCGTGGCGCAGACCACGGCAATGTCGATGGGGATGTCCTTTTCGCTGCCCAGCGGGCTGATGCGCCGCTCCTGCAGCACGCGCAGCAGCCGCGCCTGCAGGGACAGGGGCATGTCGCCAATCTCATCCAAAAATAGTGTGCCGCCGTGCGCCTGGGCGATTTTGCCGACGGCGCCCTTCTTGCGGGCACCGGTAAACGCGCCATCGGCGTAGCCAAAGAGTTCGGCCTCAATCAGCGATTCAGGAATGCTCGCGCAGTTCACCGCAATAAATGGCTGGTTGGCCCGGGCTGAGTCCTGGTGCCAAGCGCGGGCCAGTAAATCCTTGCCGGTGCCGGTTTCGCCCAGCAGCATGACGGGGATGTTTTTGTCCAGCACTTTACGCAGCCGGGCAATGGTGTGCGCCAGCTGCGTGTCGCCCGTGTCCAGGTATTGCAGGTGGGAGAGCCGCTGGGGCAGGGTGGTGGGGGTGTTGTGGGGTGCTGCGGCCGTTGTGGGGCGCTGCACGGCCTCGGTAGAAGGCGGTAGATGGATGCGGCAAGCAACCAAAACACCGCTCTCCAGCATGAGTTGCTGCGCGCAGGCTTGTAACAGCTCGGTCAGTGGGTGGCGAAACAGCATGGAAAAGTGCTGTGTAGGGACTGATTGGGGCTGCGCATCGGTCAAGCTGCATTGAAATTGGGCACTGCGGTTAAGGCTGAGCAACTGCCCATCGGGCGAGAAAACGGCGATGCCTTCCATCAGGGTGCCCAAAAATTCGGGCCGTGCATGAAAGTGAAGGCGAATGGCCTGCGGAAACTGCGCCGCCAGCATCTGGTTTTCCAGCATCTGCACCGACATGCGCACCAGCGCCAGGGTGTGCGGGTGGTGACGGTGGTGTTCACTGGTTACGTCCAGCGCCCCCATGAGTTGCCCATGTGGCCCAAAAATGGGGGCACATGCGCAGGCCAGGCTGTGGTTGGCCTGCAGAAAGTGTTCGGCCCCTTGCACGGTGATGGCTTGGCGTTCTTGCAGCGCGGTGCCAATGGCGTTGGTGCCCTGGGCCTGTTCTGACCAATCAACCCCAGGGACCAGGGCCACTTGGTCTGCCTTGGGCAGAAAATCGCGGTCGCCCAGGCTGTGCAGTACCAGGCCACTGGCTGAAGTTAGCACCAAGATGCTGCCGGTATTGTTGATTTGGCTGAACAAATGCTCCATTACCGGGGTGGCGTGCTGGCACAGAAAGCGGTGCTGATCGAGGGCATCGCGCAGCGCCCCCGAGGCCAGCCGCTGGTAATCTGGCGCATCCCGCAAGGCCAAGCCGTAGCGCAGCGAACGCTCATGTGCCAACGTGAGCAGGTGCGCATGGTCGGCAGAGGCCAGGGCCGTGGAGTGCAAGGACATACAGATTTCCCCAAAAAAAAACTACGCTCTTAGCGACGTAACCGGCCCAGTGTGCCCGCCACAGAACGCGTGAACAAGCTGGATATCCCCCAAATTTCTTGTTTTTAATAGCTTTTTACGCTTGATTTGCGTCAATTTAAAGGTATTTAGTTATTAATTCCTTTGTTTGTAAAGCGGAATAAGCTCCTTTTTTTATATCAAATAAAAAATCCCAGCACAAATTTGTACCGGGATTTCTGGTGGATGCGATGGGCTTGACCGGCCAGTCTGTGTGGGTGGCGTACAGGTCGGTGTGGCTTTGTCAAAAGCCAGCGCAGTACTACGCTGGCGCTGAGATGGCGAACACGTGCTTAGAACGTGTTCACGATCTTAGAAAAAGCCCAGCGCTTGCGGGTTGTAGCTGACCAGCAGGTTCTTGGTCTGCTGGTAGTTGGACAGTGCCAGCTTGTGCGTTTCGCGGCCGATGCCCGATTTCTTGTAGCCGCCAAAGGCGGCGTGCGCCGGGTAGAGGTGGTAGCAGTTGGTCCACACGCGGCCGGCTTGGATGGCGCGGCCCATGTGGTAGGCGACGGTGCCGTTGCGGCTCCAGACGCCTGCGCCTAGGCCGAACTCGCTGTCGTTGGCGATGCGCACGGCATCTTCCACATCTTTGAAGGTGGTGACGGAGGCGACGGGGCCAAAAATTTCTTCCTGGAACACGCGCATGTCGTTTTTGCCGTACAGCAGTGTGGGTTTGACGAAGAAGCCATCGTTGATTTGTCCACCGGCCCGCAGGCGCTCACCGCCGGTCAGGCACTGGGCCCCTTCTTGGCGGCCAATTTCCACGTAGCCCAGGATGCGCTCGAGTTGCGCTTGCGACACTTGCGCTCCGACCATGGTGGATTTGTCCAGCGGGTGGCCTTGCTTCATGGCTTCGACCCGGGCCACGGCGCGTTCCATAAAGCGCTCATAGATCGACTCTTGCACCAAGATGCGTGAGGGGCAGGTGCAGACTTCGCCTTGGTTGAAGGCGAACATCGAGAAGCCCTCCAGCGCCTTGTCAAAGAATTCGTCATCAGCATCCATCACATCGGCAAAGAAGATGTTCGGGCTCTTGCCACCCAGCTCCACGGTGGAGGGGATGAGGTTGTCGGCGGCAGCGTGCAGGATGCGCTGGCCCACAGGGGTGGAGCCGGTGAAGGCAATTTTGGCAATGCGCTTGCTGGTGGCCAGCGCCTCGCCAGCCTCTTTGCCGTAGCCATTGACGATGTTGAGCACGCCGGGCGGCAGCAGGTCGGCAATCAGGTCCATCAGCACCAGAATGGACGCGGGGGTTTGCTCGGCTGGTTTCATCACTACGCAGCAGCCAGCGGCCAGGGCGGGGGCCAGTTTCCAGCAGGCCATCAGCAGGGGAAAGTTCCAGGGAATGATTTGCCCGACCACGCCAATGGGCTCATTGAAGTGGTAGGCCACGGTTTTGGAGTCAATTTCCGAGATCGTGCCCTCTTGCGCACGGATGCAGCCGGCAAAGTAGCGAAAGTGGTCAATGCCCAGGGGAACGTCGGCGGCGGTGGTTTCGCGCAGCGGTTTGCCGTTGTCGATGGTTTCTGCGGTGGCCAGCAGGTCGATGTTTTGCTCCATGCGGTCGGCAATTTTCAGCAGGATCAGTGAGCGCTCGGCCACCGAGGTTTTGCCCCATTTTTCCTGTGCAGCGTGGGCGGCATCCAGTGCCAGGTTGATATCGGCCGCGTCGGATTGCGCCACTTTGCAAAAGGGTTTGCCGGTAATGGGCGATACATTGTCAAAGTAACGCCCGGCAACGGGGGCCACCCATTTGCCGCCAATGAAATTGTCGTACTGGGTGCGGTAAGGGAAGGAAAGATCGAGGTTGAAGCGCTTGAATTCAAACATGTCCATGGTGCGGTCTCCGAAAGTTTTGGTTTTACAAAGCCGAGAGTCGGCTGCCAGGTATTAAGCACATTGCGTGCCAAGTTTGATGGCCGCCTTGAAAGCCGCGTATTTAAGGGGCGAGGGCTGCCCAGCAGGGGCTTGCTGGAGGACAGGTGGGCCCAGCGTGGCGTGGCATTTTGGGACAGTGGTGTGCCAAGTTGGGGGCGGCTGTCACACAGCTGTCACATAGCTTGTTTAAATTTGCGTTCGTGGCGAAACGATCCACAAGCACTTTGAACCGAAGGAAAGAAGAGATGACAACCACAGCTACTACCAAAGCCTGCACGATCGCAGGGCGGATCTTGAGCATCCTGACTGTTACCGCTGCAGCTTGGGGTGCCCCAGCCTGGGCCCAGCAAGAAGCGACCGGTGCCGGTGCCAGCTTTCCTGCGCCGCTGTACTCAAAATGGGCGGCCGATTACCACAAGGCCACGGGCGTGAAAATCAACTACCAGTCGGTTGGCTCCAGTGCGGGTATTAAGCAGATTGAGGCCAAGACGGTGGATTTTGGTGCCTCGGACGAGCCCCTTAAAGATGCCGATTTGCAGGCCAAGGGGTTGGTGCAGTTTCCCACCGTGATCGGTGGCATCGTGCCGGTGGTGAATATCAAGGGTATTAAGCCCGGCGAGCTCAAGCTCACGGGCCAGGTGCTTGGCGATATCTACTTGGGCAAAATCACCCAATGGGACGACCCTGCTATCGTTGCGCTCAATCCTGGTGTGGCCCTGCCCAGTGCCAAGATCAGCCCGGTGCGCCGTGCCGATGGCTCGGGCACGACCTTTGGGTTTACCAACTACCTCTCGAAAGTGAACGCCGAGTGGAAAGAAAAAGTCGGTGAAGGCAAGGCCGTGAACTGGCCGACCGGTGCCGGGGGTAAGGGTAACGAGGGGGTGGCTGCCTTTGTGGGGCGCTTGGCCAACTCGATTGGCTATGTGGAGTACGCCTACGTCAAGCAAAACAAGCTGACGTATGCCCAGCTGCAAAACCAGGATGGGAAATATGTGTCGCCCAGCGAAGACTCATTCAAGGCCGCTGCGGCCGGTGCCAACTGGAGCCAGAGCTTCTACCAAATTCTGACCAATCAGCCCGGTCAGGCTGCGTGGCCCATTACCAGCGCCACCTTCATCTTGATGCACAAGGCCCAAGACAAGCCGGCCCAGGCCCAGGCTTCGCTCAAGTTCTTTGAGTGGGCGTATAAGTCGGGCGATCAGACCGCTTCGGGTTTGGATTACGTGCCCATGCCGGACAACGTCAAAGACGTGATTTTCAAATCCTGGGGCAGTATCCAGGACACTGCTGGCAAAAGCATTAACCTGCAGTAAGCCGTAAGTAATTGGCGGCCGTGCCCGGTGTGCTGTGTGCATCGGGCCGCTGCTTTGTTTGACTGTGAGTAATCCTCTCCATGCCAACCTTATCCAGTTCATCACCTCCTGCCGCCCCCCACGCTGCGCCTCCTGTGCCGCCACGCACGCCCCTCCTGTCGGGCCGCATGGCGGATCGTTTGTTTGCAGGCATGGCCTATGCTGCAGCACTGCTTACGCTGGGCCTGTTGCTGGCCATCATGGTGACCTTGTTGGTCGGGGCCTGGCCGGCCATCAGCCACTACGGGTTGGGGTTTTTCACCAGCAGTGTCTGGGACCCGGTGCAGGATGAGTACGGCGGCCTGGTCATGATTTACGGCACCTTGGCCACCTCGTTGATTGCCTTGGTGATTGCGGTGCCGGTCAGTTTTGGCATTGCCCTGTTTTTGACGGAGCTGTCGCCCGCCTGGCTCAAGCGCCCCTTGGGCACGGCGGTGGAGCTGCTGGCGGCCGTGCCCTCCATCGTGTATGGCATGTGGGGCTTGATGGTGTTTGGCCCGGTGCTGGCGCAATATGTGCAGCAACCCCTGCAATCGTGGTTTGAGGGCGTGCCTTATCTGGAGGCTTTTGTCTCGGGCCCCCCGGTGGGCATTGGTATTTTGGCGGCCGGAATTATTCTGGCCATCATGATCATCCCCTTCATCGCTTCGGTGATGCGCGATGTGTTTGAGGTGACCCCGGCGCTGCTCAAAGAGTCGGCCTACGGCCTGGGGGCCACCACCTGGGAGGTGGTCTGGAAGGTGGTGCTGCCGTACACCAAGACGGGGGTGCTGGGCGGCATCATGCTGGGCCTGGGCCGCGCGCTGGGCGAGACCATGGCGGTGACCTTTGTGATTGGCAACATGAACCAGTTGAATTCGCTGTCGGTGTTTGAGGCGGCCAACAGCATCACCTCGGCCCTGGCCAACGAGTTTGCAGAGGCGGGCGAGGGCTTGCACCAGGCCTCTTTGATCTATCTGGGGCTGGCGCTGTTTTTTATCACCTTTGTGGTGCTGGCACTGTCCAAGCTGCTGCTAAGCCGCTTGCAAAAATCGGAAGGGGCAAAAACATGAGCACGACGACTTCCAGCAACCTGCTGCAGACGGCTGCGCAGGCCCAGGCACGCCAGGCCAAGTACCAGCAGCGCAAGCGCCTCAACCAGCTGGCCCTGACCTTGTCGATGGCCGCCATGCTGTTTGGCGTGTTCTGGCTGGTCTGGATTTTGTGGGAAACCATTCGCCTGGGCGTGGGCGGTTTGAGCCTGGCCTTGTTTACCGAGATGACCCCGCCGCCCAACGATGCCGGGGGGCTGGCCAATGCCATTTTTGGCTCGTTGGTGTTGGTGGCCATGGCCACCTTGGTGGGCACGCCGATTGGTGTGCTGGCCGGGGTGTACCTGGCCGAATATGGCCGCCAAGGGGTGCTGGCCAGTACCACGCGGTTTGTGAATGACATTTTGCTGTCGGCCCCGTCGATTGTGATTGGCCTGTTTGTGTACACCATGGTGGTGGCGCAATTTCGCAGCTTTTCGGCCTGGGCGGGCATTGTGGCGCTGGCGCTGATTGTGGTGCCGGTGGTCATTCGCACCACCGAGAACATGCTGATCTTGGTGCCTGCCAGCCTGCGCGAGGCGGCCTATGCCCTGGGCACGCCCAAGTGGAAAGTCATCATCATGGTGACCTTGCGGGCGGCCCGCGCCGGTGTGATCACCGGTGTGCTGCTGGCCGTGGCGCGGATTGCTGGCGAGACGGCGCCGCTGCTGTTTACGGCGCTGAACAACCAGTTCTGGAACTCTGACCTGAGCAAGCCCATGGCCAGCCTGCCGGTGACTATCTTCAAATTTGCCATGAGCCCCTACGAAAACTGGCAACAACTGGCCTGGGCCGGGGTGTTTTTGATCACGGTGGCGGTGTTGGCCCTGAATATCTTGGCGCGTTTCATTACCCGCCAAAAATAACGTGCGTTTTTTGAGAGAACTATGACTGCAAGCACTCCTTCTGTTTCTCCCGTCCGCGGCAACGTCAAGATGGCGGTGCGTGACTTGAACTTTTACTACGGCAAGTTTCACGCGCTGAAAAACATCAATCTGGACATTCCAGAAAAAAAAGTCACCGCCTTTATCGGCCCCTCGGGCTGTGGCAAATCGACCTTGCTGCGCACCTTCAACCGCATGTTTGAGCTCTACCCCGAGCAGCGCGCCGAAGGGCAAATCCTGCTCGATGGCGATAACTTGCTCACCAGCAAACAAGATGTGGCGTTGATCCGTGCCAAGGTGGGCATGGTGTTCCAAAAGCCCACGCCATTTCCCATGTCCATTTACGACAACATCGCTTTTGGCGTGAAGCTGTTCGAGAATTTGAGCGCTTCCGAAATGGACGACCGCGTGGAATGGGCGCTGAAGAAAGCAGCCCTGTGGAAAGAGGTCAAAGACAAGCTGCAGCAAAGCGGCTCGGGCCTGTCCGGTGGTCAGCAGCAGCGCCTGTGCATTGCGCGGGGCATTGCCATCAAGCCCGAAGTGCTGCTGCTCGATGAGCCGTGCTCGGCGCTGGACCCGATCTCGACGGCCAAGATTGAAGAGTTGATTGCCGAGCTCAAAAACGACTACACCGTCGTCATCGTGACCCACAACATGCAGCAGGCCGCACGCTGCAGCGACTACACCGCCTACATGTACCTGGGCGACCTGATGGAGTTTGGCGAGACAGAGCAGATGTTCTTCAAACCCCAGCGCAAAGAGACCGAAGACTACATTACGGGCCGTTTCGGCTGAGGAGCACGCTATGACAGAAAAACACCTTTCCAGCCAATTTGATGCCGAACTCAACCGCGTCTCGGCCCGCGTCATGGAACTGGGCGGGCTGGTCGAAGCGCAGCTGCGCACCGCCGTGCAGGCTTTGACCAGCTTCAGCACCGAGGCCGTCAATCAAGTGGTGGCTACCGAAAAGCGCGTGAATGCGCTGGAAGTGGAGATTGACCATGACCTGTCCACCATCATCGCGCGGCGTCAGCCCACGGCGCGGGACTTGCGCCTGCTGATTGCCTTCTCCAAAGCCACGGCCAACCTGGAGCGCATGGGCGATGAGGCCCACAAAATGGCCCGCATGGTGCAATCGATCATTGACAGCGGTACGGCGCTGCGGGCTTTGCCCTTTGGGGATTTGCGCGTGGCGGCAGAAATGGCCTCGGAGCTGCTGCGCAAAACGCTGGATGCATTTGCCCGACTGGACACCGGCGCAGCGCTGAGCATTTTGAAAGAGGACGATCGGATTGATACCGAGTTCGACAGCTTTGTGCGCACGCTCATCACGCACATGATGGAAGACCCGCGCAAAATCTCTGCCAGCTTGGATTTGCTGTTTATGGCCAAGGCCATCGAGCGCATTGGCGACCACAGCAAAAATATCGCCGAGCAGGTGATTTACCTGGTCGAGGGCAAAGACGTGCGCCACCAAAGCGTGGAGCAGATTGTGTCCATGCTGCAAACACCCCCCCGCCCATGAAGAAGCTGCCCCAGGTATTGATCGTGGAGGATGAACCTGCGATCGCTGAACTGATTGCCATCAACCTGCGCCACCATGGTTTTACCCCCGTGTGCGCCGAAGACGGCCCCAAGGCCCAAACAGCGCTGGACGCGTGCGTGCCCGACTTGATCGTGCTGGACTGGATGCTGCCTGGCGGTAAAAGTGGCCTGGAGCTGGCCCGGCATTGGCGCAGCCAGCCGCGCACCAAGCAAGTGCCCATTCTGATGCTCACGGCCCGCAGCGATGAGCCGGACAAAATCGCCGGTCTGGATGCGGGGGCTGATGACTACATTACCAAGCCCTTTTCGGTGCAAGAGCTGCTGGCGCGCATCCGCGCCGTGCTGCGCCGGCGCGACCCGCTCAGCCTGGGGCAGGTGCTGCAGGTGGGGCAGCTGCGGATGGATGGTGCCACCCACCAGGTCAGCTACCAGGGCGAGGTGCTCAAGCTGGGGCCCATGGAGTTCAAATTGCTCAGCCACTTCATGCGCCACCCCGAGCGCGTACACAGCCGCAGCCAGTTGCTGGACCAGGTCTGGGGCGATGATGTGTATGTCGAAGAGCGCACGGTGGACGTTCACATCAAACGCCTGCGCCAAGCGTTGGGCAGTGGTGGCGGCGGCGGTGCCATGTTGCAAACGGTGCGCGGGGCGGGCTACCGCCTGAGCGCCGATCTGTGATGGGCGTGCTGTGGCAGCGCTGGCTGCTGTTGCTGCTGGCGCAGGCAGCCGCTGGCAGCTTGGGCGGCTGGCTGGCCGGGTGGCCCGGTGCCCTGGTGGCCGTGCTGTTGGGCAGTTGGCTGTGGCTGTGGGCCGATTGCTGGCAGGCCCACAAACTGCGGCGCTGGCTGCAATCGGGCAGCGTGGCCAATCTGCCGCCGCTGCGGGGGCTGTGGGCGGTGCTGGGGTCCTCGGCCCGGCGCTGGCTGCAGGCCAAAGAAAAATCTGTGCAGGCCGCCGAGGTGCGTGTGCAAGGCGTGCTGCATGCCTTTCATGCCAGCCCCAATGGGGTGATTTTGCTGGACGAGCAGGGCCAGATCGAGTGGTGCAACCGCATGGCGCAAACCCACTTTGGCCTGCAAGACCCGCGCGACCTGGGCCAAAAACTGGGGTACTTGGTGCGCGATCCGGCCCTGCTGGCGTATTGGCAAGCGCATGATTTCTCTGAGTCACTGAGCATGGACGGCAGCCAGGGCGCACGCCTGTCGGTACGCGTTTTTCCTTACGGCAAAGGCAAGCATTTGCTGCTGGCCCAGGATGTCACCGCACTGGAGCAGGCCGAGGCCATGCGCCGCGAATTTGTGGCCAACGTCTCGCACGAAATTCGCACCCCGCTGACGGTGCTGATCGGTTTTGTCGAAACCCTGCAAACCCTGGAGCTGCCAGCCGAGCAGCGCCAGCGCTACCTGCACCTCATGGGCCAGCAAGCGCAGCGCATGCACCATCTGGTGCAGGATTTGCTCACCCTCTCGCGCCTGGAAGGCAGCCCTTTGCCGGGGTACGACCAAGGGATGGCGGTGGCAGACATTCTGGAGCAATGCGAGGTCGAGGCCCGCGCCCTGTCGGCGCTGCTGGGCCAGGGCGGTCAAAGCGCACACCAGTTGGAATTTCCGCCCGCCCATGCCCCCGGCATGGACCAGCAACTGCTGGGCGCACCGGTCGAGCTGGTCAGCGCCTTCTCCAACCTCATCACCAACGCCCTGCGCTACACCCCCGCAGGCGGGCGGGTGCAAGTGCTGTGGCAGCCTCAGCCCGATGGCAGCGCCTGCCTGCAAGTGCGCGACAGTGGCCCCGGCATTGCCCCGGACCACCTGGCGCGGCTGACCGAGCGCTTCTACCGCATCGACCGCAGCCGCTCGCGCGAAACCGGTGGCACCGGCCTGGGCCTGGCCATCGTCAAACACGCCTTGCAACGCCACGGGGCGCAGCTGCACATTGACAGCCAGCTGGGCCAAGGCAGCACCTTTACCGTGCATTTCCCGGCGCGGCGGGTTCAGGGAAAGCTTGAGAGCTGATATCAATAGTATTGCTGCATCCGCTTTTAAATCAATGATTTTTAGAATAAAAAATCTTTAAATCATTTATTTAAAAGCGGATGCAGCTATATTTTTTATAAATATTTGTTTTTCAACGTCACGCATTTGTCACACAGCGTCGGCAGACTGGCAGGCTTGTAACCACTGCTGCTGACCTTGTATGACGCAAATGCTTTCTCTGGACGCTCACCCTGAGGTTGTCACCCCCGCTGCTGCCAGCGCCAATGGCGCACCCCCTGCGCCGGTGTTGCTGGCTGTGGATGCCAATGCCATTGTGCTGGCGGGGCCTGATCCGCACGCCCAGGCGCAAGAAGCCATTGCCCTGGCCGCTGAATTGGCGCACGCGGTGCCTGCGCCGCAAGTGGGCATGGGGCCAGCACTGCCGCTGCTGGACCGCGATTTGAGCATTCTGGCCTTCAACGAACGGGTGCTGAGCTGGGCTGAGCGCAAGGATGTGCCCCTGCTGGAACGTCTGCGTTACCTGTGCATCGTCTCGTCCAACCTGGATGAGTGGTTTGAGGTGCGCAGCGCCCCGCATGTTGCGGTGGCCCAGACTGGCGAAGAGCGCGACAGTTACACCCGCACCCGCTTTGCGGCGCTGATGGACAAGGCGCAGGCGCTGGTGGCGCACCAATACCACATCTATAACCAGGCGCTGATTCCGGCCTTTCACACCCACGGCATCCGTTTGATTTCGCACGGTGAGCGCAATGCCGCCCAGCGCCGCTGGGTGCATGAATACTTTCTGCGCGAGGTGCAACCCCTGCTGGTGCCGGTGGGGTTGGATCCGTCCCACCCTTTCCCCCAGGTGGCGAACAAGGCGCTGAATTTCATCGTGCGCCTCGATGGTGTGGATGCCTTTGGCCGCGCCAATGAAGTGGCCATTGTGAAGGTGCCGCGCGCCTTGCCGCGCCTGATTCCCATGCCGCAGAAAATTGCGGGCAAACAGCGGCTGTTTGTCAGCATCTCCAGCATCGTGCGGGCGCATTTGGCCGAATTGTTTCCGGGCCGGGAGGTGACGGAGTTTTCCCAGTTTCGCGTGACGCGCAACTCGGATTTGGCGGTCGATGAGGAGGATGTGATCAACCTGCGCATGGCCTTGCGCCAGGGTTTGCACCACCGCCACTACGGGCAGGCCGTGCGCCTGGAGGTATCGGCCTCGTGCTCGGCGGTCTTGGCCAATGTGCTGCTGCAGCAGCATGGACTGCCGCAGCAGGCGCTGTTTCGCGTCAAAGGCCCGGTCAATCTGGTGCGCCAGATGCAGTTGATTGATTTGGTGGACGATCCGGCCCTGCTGTTCTCCCCTTGGAAGCCGGCCTGGCCGCGCCAGCTGGTGGCGGGGCGCTCGGTGATGGAGCAGATGCGCAAGGGCGATGTGCTGATTCACCAGCCGTTCGAGGATTTTGATGCCGTGCTGGAGCTGCTGCGCGAGGCGGTGAACGACCCGCAGGTGCTGGCCATCAAGCAGACCATTTACCGCACCGGTTCCGACTCTGAAATCATGCGCCTGCTGGCCGAGGCCGTGGGCCGGGGCAAGGAGGTGCTGGCCGTGCTGGAGCTCAAGGCCCGTTTTGACGAAGAGGCCAACATCAATTGGGCCGAAAAGCTCGAGTCGCTGGGCGTGCAGGTGGTGTACGGCGTGGTGGGCTTGAAGACGCACGCCAAAATGCTGCTTATCACCCGCCGCGACAAGCGCACCGGCCAGCTGCAGCGCTATGGCCACCTGTCCACCGGCAACTACAACGCCCGCAGCGCCCGGCTTTATACCGACCTGAGTCATTTGACCTGCGATGCCGCCATCACCGAAGACATGGATGCGGTGTTCCGCCACCTTTCCAGCCACAACCGCTTGCCTACCTTGCAACAGTTGGTGATGGCCCCTTTTCACCTGCACAGCCACATGCTGGAGCGGATTGGCCAGGCCGCCAGCGCAGCCGCCAAGGGCAAGGATGCCCGGATTGTGCTGAAGATGAATGCGCTGACCGATGAGGTGTTGATTGCCGCCCTGATTGATGCGGGTGCCCTGGGTGTGCAGATTGACCTGATCGTGCGCGGCGCTTGCATGTTGCCTGCGCAGGTGCCGGGCCGCACAGAGAATATCCGCGTGCGCTCGGTGATTGGTCGCTTTTTGGAGCACACCCGGGTTTTTTATTTTGCCTGGGGCACGCACGAGGAGGTGTACCTGTCCAGCGCCGACTGGATGCACCGCAACATGCTGCGCCGTGTCGAGTTGGCTTGGCCGGTGCACCATCGCAAACTGCGCCAGCGCATCATCGACGAATGCCTGGCCGACTACCTGCACGATGACCGCAATGCCTGGCAGCTGCAAAGCGATGGCCGTTACCAGCCCCCGATGCGCCCCAGCGCAGGCTTTGGCGCACAGAATATGCTGATGAAAAACTACGGTGGCGCGGCCTAAGGCTGAGGCAGCCAGCACATAAAAAGCCCGGGGTGGATGCCCCGGGCTTTTTGTTGTGGTCAATCTTTAGAGCCTATGCATGCGGATCAATGCTTGGCATTTTCCAGTAGGAAATCGAGCACCATTTTCTGTTCATCGTCATTCAGGCCGGCCCGCTGGAACATGCTGGGGGTGATGCCCAGCCATTGCTTTTCGGTGAATTGGCCTGGGTCGCGTGGGCCGTGGCACACCGAGCAGCGCTGGTAGTAGATTTTTTCCGCTGGCGACAAGGATGCGGTGGCTTTTTCCCGCAGCACAGAGGCGCGATCGAGCTGAAAAAACGCATCGTCAAACTTGATGTCGCTCTTGGTGATCTTGGGCGGGTCAAAGGCTTTGGTGCCGCCCGGATCGGCATCGGTGCATTTGCGGATGGAGGCGATGCAGGTGTTGGCGGTGGTGGCCTGCGTCAGACCGCTGGAGCCACGGCTGGAGGTCAGGAAATTGACCAGGCCATTGTTGCAGCGCCCCTTGCTGTCCAGCTGCGGCCAGGCCCCTTCGTACAGGCTGACCACGCCGGGCATGATCTTGTCGGACACCCGTGCCCCGACCACCAACGCGCCCCGTGCGTTGTGCAGCTCGACCAGATCGCCATCACGAATGCCGTTGGCCTTGGCATCCTGCACGCTGATGGTCAGCGGCTCGCGCGTTTGCACGGTGTAGCGCTTGCGCAGTTTTTCAGAGTTGTTCAGCTGCGAGTGCAGCCGCCAGTAGGGGTGGGGGCTGACCACATGCACCTGGCCCTTTTTGGCGTTGCCCAGGTACTCGCCTGGCTCTTGCCAGGTAGGCATGGGGGGCATATCGGGGATGTCCATCTTGGCGATGGTGGTGGAATACATCTCGATCTTGCCGCTGTGGGTGTGCAGCGGGTTCTTTTCGGGGTCGGCGCGAAAGTCGCCATGGCGCACCCACTTGTGTGCCTCGGGCGGCACAGGAATGCGTGCCATGCCATCGGCCCAGAACTTCTCGAACGGGGTGTGTTTGGAGGCAGTGCTGGCCGCGTAGGCATCTTTGACGTAGTCCATGGGGGTCTTGCCCTCGGTGAAGGCATATTCCACCCCAAACAGCTCAGCCAGGCGGCGGAAGATTTCAAAATCATCCAGCGCATCGTGCTGCGGCGCGACGACTTGCTTCATTGCATACACCTTGTCGATGCTGTAGGTGCCTGCTGAGCTGATGTCGTTGCGCTCTAACGTGGTGGTGGCACCCAGCACGATGTCGGCCCAGCGCGCCGAGCCGTTCCACCAGGGTTCGTGGCAGATGACGGTGTCCACGTTGTGCATGGCACGTGCCAGCTCGTTGAGGTCTTGCTGGTGCGAGAACACGTTGTTGCCCGCGTTGTAGATCAGCTTGACCTGCGGGAAGGTGTAGGTGCTGCCGTTGTAGGTGAACTCTTTGCCGGGGTTGAGCAACATCTCGCTGATGCGTGAGGCCGGGCAGATCTTCTTGACCGGGTTGCGCCCTTGCGACATACCCGTGGGCGCGGTGCCCCCCGATTGCGCGGTGCCACCGCCGCCGTAGTGCCAGCTAAAGCCCACGCCCTGGCCGGGCAGGCCGATGTTGCCCAGGATGCAGGCAAAATTGACGATGGCCCAGTACGGCATCTCGCCATGGTGGGCCCGCTGAATGGCCCAGGAGGCGCACAGCTGGGTGCGCTTGGAGGCCATCAACTCAGCCAGCGCGCGGATCTTGGCGGCGGGAATGCCAGTGATTTTTTCGGCCCACTCGGGGGTTTTGGGGGCGCTGCCGTCCTTGCCTTCCAAGTGGGCGCGGTACTTGTCAAAGCCCACGGTGTACTTGTCGATGAAGGCCTGGTTGTGTTTGTTTTGGCTGAGCAGGTGGTAGCCCATGGCCATGAACAGCGCCGTGTCGGTGTTGGGGACGATGCGCACCCATTCCGAGCCCATTTTTTCGTCGGTAGTGGTCACCTGCGGGTTGATCGAGATGAACTGGCAGCCGGCCTGTTTGATGGCATCCCAGCCCGAGTACATCTCGTGGTCGCACACCGTGTACTCAATGCGGTTGTTCTTGTCGGGGTCGCAGCCGATGAACACCACCAGCTCGGTGTTGTCGCGCAGCTGCTCCCAGGCGGTTTGGGGCGAGTACACCTCCATGTCGCCAATCACCATGGGCAAAAGAATCTGCCCCGCGCCCGCAGAGTAGTCGCCCGTGGTGACGGAGGAGCCGCCCAGCAGGTTGAAAAAGCGCCCCTGCAGCACGTTGGGGCGGAAGATGCCCGCGTGCGACCAGCCGCCATAGGAGCTGGAGAAGCAGCCTTCGTTGCCGTATTTTTCGATGGTGTCCAAGATGGCCTTGGCCGTCAGGCCCAGGGCCGTGTCCCAGCTCACTTGTACCCACTCATCCTTGCCGCGCAGCTCGGGCTTGTTGCTGCCTTTGCGCCCATTTTGTTCCCACTCCAGGTAGGACTTGCGCACCATGGCGCCAACAACGCGGGTTTTGTCGTACGTGCGGTCCAGCACACCTTCGGTCAGCATGGCCGTGGGCATTTTGTCGCTGGCCTGGGCCTCGATCTTGACGATACGGCCTTTTTCGACGGTGGCCAGCAAGGGGCCGTAGTGGGTGGCGTGGGGCACCACGCCGCTGAAGGACTTTAAGGCCGCCAACTGTGCGTTGGCATCCAATTCGGTGGCGGCCAGCGCCTGTGCGATGGGGGAGAGTTTGAGGCCATACGCCATGGCACCAAACATGCCAGCTGCGCCCGCTCCGATCCATTGCCGTCGTGTGAAATGCATAACTCGACTCCTAGTTAAATCGTGCGTTGATTAGGCAGTAAATCCCTGTGCGCCGCAAGAAAATCAGTGGGACCTTGACGATTTCAGTGGGTCATGGCAAACGCTGTAATTGCAGGCTCCAGGGGGTCTTGCTCCAGGCCAAAACTTCTTGCTCCAGCAGGCGGGCCGACTGGGGGTAGGCGCTGGCCCAGGCGTGGGTGATTTGCAATTGGCAGGCAGTGTTTTTGCTGTCGTAACTGAGCGTTAGGCCGCTCAGCTCGGGGGTACGCCGGGCATGGCACAGCTGGGTGGCCAGGCGCAGCGCCATCAGGGGCAGGGCCAGTTCGGGGACGGCAATGGCCGCATCCAGCTTGCGCAGCTTGCCCTGGTGGCCCAGCACCAGTTGGCTGATGCGTTGGCGCAGGGCATCGCTCCAGGTGGCGTGGGCGCAGTGCCGCAGGATGTAGGCCCCGTGGTGGTGGTAGTCGTTCAAGGCCACGCACATGCCCACCTCGTGCAGCAAGGCGGCGATGCGCAGGGCATCGTGGGCGGTATCGCCCGCCTCGGCAGGGCACAGGCTGGCCCACAGGGTGGTGGCAACGTGGTGAACGCGCTCGGCCTGGGCGGTGTCGATGCCAAAGTCTTGTTGCAGGGCGAGGATTTCGGCAGCCTCTTTGTCCGCGGGCGGCTCATGCTCCAGCAGATCGTGCAGCAGGCCTTGGCGCAGGGCACCGTGGGTGACTTCCAGCTCGGTAATGTTCAGCTGCTCCACCACGGCCAGCATGACGCTGATGCCGCCGGCCAGCACCGGGCGGCGCTCTTCCTTGAGGGCCGGCAGGCGCAGCTGGTCAATGTGGCCCGCTTGCAGCAGCAGCGTTTTCAGGTGGTACAGCTTGTGTGGGGTGATAACGTGGCCATCCATCCCCAGGGCGGTGAGGATATCCCCCAGCGCATGGGCCGTGCCCGATGAGGCGTAGGCGCAATCCCAGGCGGTGCTGGGATAGTCTGTGCTGGCCGCGGCCAGTGTGCTTTGCGCCGCCGAGATGGCTGCCGCAAAGCGGGCTTTGTCCAGCACCCCATCGGCAAAGAACAGGCCGCTCCACGACACGCTGCCCAGCGGAAACGATGCGCATTGCAGCGCCTGGCTGTGCTGGCCAAGGGTGATTTCGGTGGAACGCCCGCCAATGTCGATCACCAACCGGCGCTGCTGACTGGGCGCAAGGACGCTGGCCACGCCCCGGTAGATCAGCCGGGCTTCTTCCTCGCCTGGGATGATGGTGATGGGAAAGCCCAGCAGCTCGCTGCCGCGCTCGATGAATTCGGCCCGGTTGCGTGCTTCGCGCAGGGTTTGCGTGGCCACGGCGCAGACCTGGGCCGGGGCAAAGCCGGTCAGCCGCTCGCCAAACCGTGCCAGGCAGGCCCAGCCGCGCTCCATGGCCTCGCGCGTCAGTGCGTTTTGGGCGTTCAGGCCGCCGCCCAGGCGCACCATTTCTTTGAGGTATTCCACGCGCTCGATGCGCTGGTGCGAGCCGATGCGGCCAATTTCCAGCCGAAAGCTGTTTGAGCCCAGGTCTACGGCGGCCAGCAGGGATTCAGGGGCCATGGGGGTATCGATCCTATTATCAAAGTCCAAAGGGGGGTGCGAATCAACCGCCCAGTGTGGAAAGGCTATGTGACAACGGTGTGACAGCGCGGTGCTGCAAGCACCTGTGTTGCCGTTTAGAACGTGTTTACGATCTTCTCATGGGTGTGCGGGCGCGGCTTCGGGCGGTCTGCGTCGTTGCAAATCCTCGCAATAGCCAAGCTATTGCTGTGGTTTGCGCCTCGCAACTCATCCCGAATCGCATCCCCACACCTTCATTCGAGATCATGAACACGTTCTTATGCGGCAGTCGGTGTGCCTGGGGGCGTGCGGATGTCCTGGCGCTGGGCGGTAAACACTCGCCGAACAATAAATACAAAAATAATAGCTACTACCGCAAGTGATAATGAGGTTGCAACCCAAAAAGGCGTTGGTATCTTTTGCCAATCAGCGGAAGTAGCTCTGTTTATGTAGGCAAGCCAATACCCACCCCCGAGGCCACCGCCCCACAGCAAGGTGCAGTAAACGAGCAGCGGCGCCAGCGTCACGCGCCAGCTGCGCAGCACAAAAATGCACACACATTGCACGTTGTCCGCCACCTGGTACAGCGCCACCCACAGCAATAGCGAGGCCGTGAGGGCCATCACAGCAGCATCGCCCGTATACACCTGGGGCAGCCAGTGGCGCGTGAGCAGCATGGCAGCGCACAGCACGATGCCGCAGGCCAGGGCCAGGCGCACGCCCAGCCATGCGACCTGTTGGGCGCGCAGCTCCTGCCCCTGGCCGCGCCACCAGCTGGCGCGGGCGCTGACGGCAATGCCCAGCGACAGCGGCAGCATGTAGCACACGGCGGCCAGGTTGGCCGCAATCTGGTGGCTGGCGGCCGACAGCGTGCCCTGGCGGGCGACGAACAGGGCCACCAGGGTGAACGAGGTCACCTCCACCCCAATCGCCAGCCCGGCCGGGATGCCCAGGCGCAAAAACTCGCGCAGGCGCGGCCAGTCGGGCGCTTCCAGGCGTTGCCACAGGCGCAGCGGGCGGTAAAACCCCTGGGTGCGCATTAGCACCACCGCGGCGATGGCGATGGCGTAATCGACCAGCAGCGTGGCCCAGGCGCAACCGGCGGCCCCTTGCGGCGCGATGCCCCAGCCGCCAAAGGTAAACCAGATGGACAGCGGCACCTTCAGCACCAGGGCCCCTACCTGAATCCAGGTGACCAGCTGCGGGCGGCCCAGCGCTTGGTTGAGTGTGGTGTACAGGCGAAAGAACAGCGCCGAGGGCAGCGCCCAGCCGACGATGATGAGGTAATCGCGCACGCTTTCGCGCATTGCATCGGGCACCTCGGTCAGGCGCAGCAGTGGCTCGGGGAACAGCAGCACGCCCATGCCCAGCACACTGGCGGCTGCGGCCAGGTACAGCGACTGGCGAAACGATTGCCCGATGGCCGCCGTCTCGCCGCGCCCGTGCTGCTCGGCCCAGACCGGCAGCAGTGCCTGCAGCACGCCCATGAGCGAGACATAGACGCTGACGAACACGGCCGAGGCCACGGACAGGGCGGCCAGCGCATCGGCAGAAAAGCGCCCGGCCACGATGGTGTCGGTCACGCCAAAGGCCATCACGGCCAGTTGGCCCGCCAGCACGGTCACGGCATGGCGGGCGATGACAGAAATATCAGACATAGAAAAAGGCCGATCAGGGATTGCGCCGTTGCAGCACCAGCCACTGGTCGTCCCGGTTGGTGGGGCGCAGCACATTGCGCACCGGCAGCCATTGCGCTGCGTAGGCGTTGCTGCTGGCCTGCCATTCATCAGGGTTGGCGGTAATGAGCCAATCGCATTGCGCCGCAGCGCTGGCAGTGGGCACGATGCTCCAGTCGGTGTGCCAGCGCAAAGCACCCACTTGGGCAATGCTCAAACCCCAGGTCTGCACACAACCGGGTTGGGCTGGCAGGGTGTTTTGCAGGCGGGCAATGTGCGGGGCGTAGCTGCGGCCATAGTCCAGCATGGGCAGCCACAGCGTCATCAGCAGCACCCAGCCCAGCACCGTTCCCCCGGCGGGCAGGGCCAGGCTTTTCCAAATGGCCGCGCGGTGGCGGCGGGTGCGCCAGGCCACCAGCAGCAACCAGGCGGCGCTAGCCATCAAGGCCATGGCCAAGGCGAACGGCTCAAAAGGCGGCTGGTAGCCATCGGACAAGCGGGCCACGTTGGCGGCGGGCTTGGCGGGCCAGCCCGTTTGCACCGATAGCCATACCACCCAGATGGTCAGGGCGCTGACCGTAAAGAAAATCAGTGTCAGCCAGTCAATGAGCGCCCCCAGGCTGCGGCGCAGCGTAGGCAGGGCAAAAGCGGCCACAGCGGCAATGGCCGGTAGCGTCAGCAGCAGCGCACCATCGCGATCCTCATTGAGCAGCATGGCCGCCAAGGTGGCAATCCACAAACCCAGCGGAATCGTCAGGTGCGGCTGCTGCAAAGGTTGGGCCAATTGCCGCCGCCAGCGCCACAACGTCCACAGTGCCAAGGGCCAAGCGGGCCAGCTGAACCAGGTCAGCAAACGCGCCAAACTGGCCCAATCGCGCTGAAGGGGGGCGCTCCAATGCCACAGGTTGAGCTGCTTGCTCAAGGTAAACGTACATACCAGCGCCAAGGCCCACCAGGCCATCCAAGTAAAGCGCTGGGGCAGCTTGGGTGTTTGGATGCCTGCCAGGCCGGCAATGACCAAACTGACCAGTGCCATCGCCAGCTCTGGGGCACCGGCCAGGGCCAAAGCCTGGGGGGCCAGAAAAGCAGCGAACCCCGCGCGCAAGGGCTGCCAGCGCAGATTGCTGGCGGCGTAAAACAAGGCTGCCAAGGCGGCCAGCTGCACCAGGCGGTGGCTGGTTTCATGCCCCATTTGGGCCAAGCCCAGGCAGGCCAGCAGGGCCAGCAGGGCACCATCGGCCAGGGCGCAGGCGTAGTCTTTGGGGTGGGCTTCACCGCCAAAAGCAAAGCTGACGGGCTGGGCGCTGGGCATGCGGGCCAAGCCGTACACCGCTCTCCATGTGCAGGCCAAGGCCAGTGCCAGCAGCCCCATAAAAGGCAGGCGTGCGATCCAATCGCTGCTCCAGCTTGCGGGCAGCCACTGGATGGCCCATGCGCCCAGCCAGTATTGGAGCAGGCCCGGATCGCTGGGCAGCAAGGGGCCCAATTGGGGTTGCAGCCAGTGGGTCTGCCCCTGGGCCAAGGCCCGCATCAGGGCAAAGGCCTGCATGTCCACCTCGCGCCAAGGCGCGCGCCCGACAAACCCTGCCAGGATGTAAACACCGCACAGCACCAACAGAATGCTGCGTGGAATGCGCCGCACAGCGCTTTGTGCAACGATGGCAGGGGTGGGCAGGGACATGGTCAGCAAGATGAGGGGAAGAATGGGCCAAAGAAAAAGGCAGCCAGGATGCCCGGCTGCCTTAGCGCATCACGCTTGGAAAAAATTATTTTTTGCCAAAGCGGTTGCGGAAGCGTTCCACACGGCCACCCATGTTGTCCACGGATTTTTGTGTGCCAGTGTAGAAGGGGTGCGATTCAGACGAAGTATCCAGCTTGAACAGGGGGTACTCTTTGCCTTCAAAGGTTTCTGTTTCTTTGGTGTTTACGCACGAGCGGGTCACAAATTTGAAACCGTTGGACAGGTCCACGAACAGCACTTCGCGGTAATTGGGGTGAATGCCTTCTTTCATGATCTTCCTTTAGCCAAGTGCGGTAGCCGCTCTGGGCGCTTGGCAACCCTTGCCAAACTCGATAACCCAAAATACTTGCCGCATAGAAAAGCCCGCGATTATATGAATAAAAATCAAAATTCTGCATGGGCCATGCAATACGTTCTTAGCCGTCGTGCAAAGACATGGTGGTGTGGGCTTTGCTCAGAGCTTCGATGGTGCGCTCCAGAATTTGCAGGGCATTGACACCACAGGCAGCGGCCAATTGCGGGATTTTTTCGGCGTGCTGCTTGTCCTCGGCTTTGGCCAGTTCCAGCGGCGCCAAAAATTCGCTGGACTGCCCCAGCAGGGCTTGGTGCAAAGCTTCGGGCAGCTGGGTTTGCTCCAGCAGCTCGGCCATGGGCATGCCCATGAGCAAATCGAGCATGGAAAACAAGCCCAGAATGAACAGCGCATCTTTGTCTTTAGGGACTTTGCCCAGCCCCGCCAGGCTTTCCAGAAAGAAGGCGCGGGTGAGGGCTTGCTCGGTGAGCAAACGCTCTCGGAAGTTGGACTGCTTGATGTCAAACAGCAGCAGCGATAACCAGCGGAAGCAGCGCTCTCGGCCCAAAATCAGCAGCGCTTTATCAATCGTCAAAATCGGGTTTTGCAGGCCAATGGCGGGCGAGTTCAAGTAGCGCAGCAGCTTGAACGTCATGATCGGGTCGGCGGTAATTTGGTCGGCAATGACCTTGAGCTCTTCGTCGGTGCGCAACAGGTTGAGCAGCTTGATGGCCAACATGCGGTTGATATCGCTCTTGGGCGGGTGCCAGTTTTCCCGGCTGGTGACAAAGTTGCCAGTAAAAAAATCAAAGCCGCGCTCGAAGCACAAATTAAATTCGTCAAAGCTGTCCAGGTCATTGGCCAGCAAATGCAGTTTGCCTTGCTGCACCGTGCGGCGGCTGGTCAGCGCTTTGTGCAGGCCTTGAATTTCGCGGCCATCAAAGCTGGCCGTTTCCAGTTGGATGTAGTTGGATCGCAGTGCCAGCGGGGCCAAGGTTTTTTGGTGGGTGAGCAAGTCTTTTTTGCTAATTACCCAACCGTAGGCAAAACCATTTTTATCCAGCACCTTGAGCTGGGTGAGAATTTTTTCGGGCTCTAAGGGGTTGCTGCCTGGGCGCAGCATGAGCACCGTATTTTGGGGAGGCAGTTGCAAAATCAGTGGGTTGTCCAGCGATGCCGGGGTCAGATTGACAAAAGCCAACCGGTGCTCGAGCAAGCTGGCAATTCCTAAAGACGACAGGCTGCGCAAAAGCGCATCGTCATACGCGCGGTGCAACATGCCTTCGCGCCCTTGCAGGCGCGAGCGCAGTGCCTCTTGCAAATCAAAGATATAGCCGGCAATACGCTCTTTGCGATCCAGCACGGGCTCGCGGCAGACAAAAGAAGCGTTGGGAGAGTCGGTGTCTTTTACTATTGAATTTGTAGCTTGTTGCGCTTTTCTATTCTTATTTTTATCGTTTTTTTCACCATTTTTTAATGGTGCT
Source organism: Comamonas denitrificans (assembly GCF_017368815.1). Lineage (GTDB taxonomy): Bacteria > Pseudomonadota > Gammaproteobacteria > Burkholderiales > Burkholderiaceae_C > Comamonas > Comamonas denitrificans. Next base: position 146,002 of record NZ_JAFNME010000003.1, read on the forward strand.
ATTTCGTTAAGTGCTGCGAATTTTTTTTGGGTGTTGGCCGTAGCGGGTGCTGATTTTTTTTTGATGCCCAATAAACGACGGAAGAAATCAAGCATAAGAGATGCTCCTTGGTGAATAACCGTGTCTTTAACATCACGTTATGCTTGATTCTATGAAGTGTTGCTAGCGTTTAGTCAAACTAAATGAGGCTTGACGTTTTTTAACCTCCACGGCGCATGGCTTCGAAGAATTCGGAGTTATTTTTTGTCTCTTTCATCTTCTTAATCATCAGCTCCATGGATTCGATTTCGTCCATGTTGTACATGAATTGGCGCAAGATGCGCGTTTTTTGCAGCACTTCGGGGGCCAGCAGCAGCTCCTCGCGGCGGGTGCCGCTCTTGGACAGTTCGATGGCCGGAAAGACGCGCTTTTCGTACAGGCGGCGGCTCAGGTGCAGCTCGCTGTTGCCGGTGCCTTTGAATTCTTCAAAAATCACCTCGTCCATGCGGCTGCCCGTGTCGATCAGTGCGGTGGCGATGATGGTCAGGCTGCCACCTTCTTCCACATTGCGCGCCGCGCCAAAAAAGCGCTTGGGGCGGTGCAAAGCATTGGCATCGACACCGCCGGAGAGCACCTTGCCCGAGCTGGGAACGACGTTGTTATAAGCACGCGCCAGGCGGGTGATGGAGTCGAGCAAAACCACCACGTCTTTTTTCAGTTCGACCAGGCGCTTGGCGCGCTCAATCACCATTTCAGCGACGTGCACGTGGCGCGTGGCTGGCTCGTCAAAAGTCGAGGCAATGATTTCGCCGCGCACGGTGCGCTGCATTTCGGTCACTTCTTCGGGGCGCTCATCCACCAGCAGCACCATCAAGTGCACATCGGGATTGTTGGCGGTGATGGCATGGGCCATGTGCTGCATCATCACCGTCTTGCCGCTCTTGGGCGGAGCGACAATCAGCGCCCGCTGGCCGCGGCCAATGGGGGCAATGATGTCGATGATGCGGCCAGTGATGTTCTCCTCGGACTTAATGTCGCGTTCCAAGCGCATTTGCTCTTTGGGGAACAGCGGCGTGAGGTTTTCAAACAGCACCTTGTGCTTGTTGTGCTCGGGAGCGTTGCCATTGATCTTGTCCAGCTTGGTCAGGGCAAAGTAACGCTCACCGTCTTTGGGGATGCGCACTTCGCCTTCAACCATGTCCCCAGTGTGCAGGCTAAAGCGGCGCACTTGGCTGGGGCTGATGTAGATGTCGTCTGTGCTGGCGGTGTAGTTGGTATCGGGGCTGCGCAAAAAGCCAAAACCATCGGGCAGGATTTCGAGTACCCCGTCGGCAAACACTTGTTCACCGGCTTTGGCGCGTTTTTTGATGATGGCGAACATCAGCTCTTGCTTGCGCATGCGGCCAATGTTTTCAATACCCAGTTCTTCGGCCTGTTTGGCCACTTCAGACACATGCAGTGCCTTGAGTTCATTCAAGTGCATGAAACATACTCCTTGGGCGGAGTGCAAAAAGGTGAGAGGGGGGAGGCGTAGCGCCGGTGAATATCCGCTTGGGATGCCAGCGATCGCATGTGGGTGTGGATGCTGGTGCTGCAGCGGTGGATCAGGCTGCAACAGCGCTCAATTATGACAGGAAATAAACAGGCCCACCTGTTTTTTAGCAGATGGGCCAAAAAGAAGAAACGGCTTTGCTGGGTTTTATGCCAGTTGCTGATCGATAAAGGCGGTCAGCTGCGCTTTGGATAAAGCCCCCACCTTGGTGGCAGCCAATTCACCGTTTTTAAACAGCATCAGTGTCGGAATGCCGCGAATGCCAAACTTGGCCGGCATCGCACGGTTTTCATCGACGTTCATCTTGGCGATCGACAGTTTGCCTTGGTAGGCCGTGGCCACTTCGTCCAAGATTGGGGCGATCATTTTGCAGGGGCCGCACCATTCGGCCCAAAAATCCACCAAAACCGTGCTGTCGGGTTGGAGCACATCGGCTTCAAAGCTGGCATCGGTAATGTGTTTGATGAGGTCGCTTGCCATGAATGTCATCCTTTGCTGAACTGGCCAAACCCGAACCACGTCGGGCAAGAAAATATTGGGCTTATTGTGACAGAAATCAATCCGCAGGCGAGCTTTGGGCGTGACCTCTGATGCAAGTGGCCGTGCTATCGCAAAAGCAAGGCCTGCGCTGGGGCTTGCCGCTGGCGCTATGCTGCGCCCCTTTTTTGGATTTGCTGCTTCTTTGAAATGGGTTTGGGGAATGACCACTGTTTTGCCAACGTTATCGTGTGAGGTGGCCATTGTGGGCGCAGGGCCTGCGGGTCTGATGGCGGCGCAGCGATTGGCCGAACAGGGGCGGCAAGTGCTCGTCCTGGATGGCAAAGCGACCGCCGGGCGCAAGTTTTTGCTCGCCGGTAAAGGCGGAATGAACCTGACGCACTCAGAAGACTTGGCCCATTTTGTCGCCCGGTATGGCTGCGCCAGTGCCTTGCTTGCGCCGTTGCTGCAAGACTTTGGGCCGAGCGCTTTGCGGGCTTGGGCACAGGATTTGGGCATTGCCACTTTTGTTGGCAGCTCTGGCCGGGTGTTTCCTAGCGATATGAAGGCGGCACCATTGTTGCGCACTTGGTTGGTGCGCCTGCGCAGTTTGGGCGTGCGCTTTGCCATGCGCCACCAGTGGCAGGGCTGGAACCACGCAGGGCAACCCTGCTTTGCCACGGCGCAAGGGATGCAGCCCGTGCAGGCCAAGGCCTTGGTGCTGGCTTTGGGCGGGGGCAGTTGGCCGCAGCTGGGCTCGGATGGCACCTGGCAAGCCTTGCTGGCGGGTCAAGGTGTCGCGCTGCAGCCACTGCAGCCGGCCAATTGTGGTTTTGATGTGCAAGGGCGCGATGGCCGTGGGTGGACGGATTTATTTGCCCAGCGCTTTGCCGGAGCGCCGCTTAAAAATGTGGCGATCTCTGTTGCCGCAGCCGATGGAGCCGTTTTGCAGCGACAAGGCGAGTTCGTCATTACCGCCACGGGCGTGGAGGGCAGCCTGATTTACGCGCTGGGTTCCAGCTTGCGGGATGCTTTACAGCAGCAGGGGCAAGCCCAGTTTGCGCTGAATTTACTGCCCGGCTGGAGCACGGAAAAAATCCAGGCGGCCATTGCCCATCCCCGTGGCTCACGCAGTTTGAGCAGCCACTTGAAAAGCCGCTTGGGGCTGGATGGTGTCAAGCTGGCCCTGCTCTACGAACTGCTCAGTAAAGAACAAATGCACGACCCGATCGCCCTGGCCCAGTCCGTGCAAGCCCTGCCGATTGCCTTGCAAGCCCCGCGCCCTTTGGCTGAGGCGATCAGCAGCGCTGGGGGTGTACAGTGCGATGCCGTCGATGCTGGCCTGATGCTCAAAACCCTGCCCGGTGTATTTTGCGCGGGCGAAATGCTCGACTGGGAAGCGCCCACCGGCGGCTACTTGCTCACCGCCTGCTTTGCCACTGGTGTGCGGGCGGCCCAAGGGGTGCAGGCGTATTTGCAAGGGCAGGGATAAAAAAACGCTGCGCAACCGAATGGTTCGCAGCGTTGATTGCAAGAATAAGGGTGACGAGCCTTACTCCCGGCACTGGTTTCACGGTTAGGGCTGCTTGGTTCCCCACCTGACCCGGTTGGCCGCTTCCCCATGCGGGAAGGCCCGTCAGGGCGCGATTATAGACCGGTCGCTGTCCATGCAGACCGTAGAATCGGCGGCTATGTCTTATTTAGTGCTCGCTCGTAAATACCGTCCCCGCAACTTTTCCGAAATGGTGGGGCAGGAGCACGTCGTGCAGGCCCTGACCAATGCGCTGACGCAGCAGCGCCTGCACCATGCCTATATGTTCACTGGCACGCGTGGCGTGGGCAAGACCACGGTGTCGCGCATCCTGGCCAAGTCGCTCAACTGCACAGGGGCGGATGGGCAAGGCACGATCACCGCTACGCCTTGCGGTGTTTGCCCTGCGTGCACAGAAATTGATAGCGGACGCTTTCCCGACTATATCGAGTTGGATGCCGCCTCCAACCGCGGGGTGGACGAAGTGCAAAGCCTGCTGGAGCAAGCGGTGTACAAACCGGTGCAGGGGCGCTTCAAGGTCTTCATGATCGACGAGGTGCACATGCTCACCAACACCGCGTTCAACGCCATGTTGAAAACGCTGGAAGAACCGCCCGAGTACCTGAAATTTGTCCTGGCCACCACCGATCCGCAAAAAGTGCCCGTCACCGTGCTCTCGCGCTGCCTGCAGTTCAACTTGCGCCCTATGGCCGCGCAAACCGTGCTGGAGCATTTGCAAACCGTGCTGGCCCAAGAGAGCGTGGCCTTTGAACAGCAAGCGCTGCGCCTGCTGGCCCAAGGGGCCCGAGGCTCGATGCGCGATGCGCTCAGCTTGACCGATCAGGCCATCGCCTTTGGCAGCGGGCAGCTGCAAGAGGCCACCGTGCGCCAGATGCTGGGCGCGGTCGATCGCAGCCATGTGTTTGCGCTGCTTCATGCCTTGGCCGCCGGCAATGGTCGCCAGCTGGTGGAGACGGTGGATGTTTTGCGCATCCACGGCATTTCTGCTGCCGGTACGCTGCAAGAGCTGGCCGCTTTGCTGCAGCGCATGGCCGTGCTGCAAGCCGTGCCGGGGATGGAGCTGGACCCTTCCGACCCCGATGCCCCCGCGCTGCAAGCCTTGGCCACAGCCATGCCCGCCGATGAAATTCAGCTGTGCTACAGCATTGCGCTGCATGGCCAGCAAGAACTGGGCCTGGCCCCGGACGAATACGCCGGTTTGACCATGGTGCTGCTGCGCCCACTGGCCTTTAAAGCCCCGCAGACCGACACCGCGACCGCAGCGTTATCTGCTGCGGCGACGGCCTTGGCTGAAAAAAAAACAGCGGTTAAGCCCGTAGCGGTGCAGTCTGCCCCGGTGGCTGTCGCGCCATCGGCAGTGCCGCCCACGGCGCTGCCTGCGCTGCAGGTGCCAGAGGCCAAACCTGCTTCGGCATGGGAGTCGCCGCACAGCGTAGCCGATCAGCCCCCTGAGGCCGCCGCGCCCCCGCAAGCACCGCCCCCACAAGCCAGCAGCGTGCCGCCGTGGGACGACATTCCGCCCGATGCGCACTACGGTAGCCCTGGGCCAGAGCCAGAATGTGCGCCACCGCCCAGCGTGGCTCCTGCCGTTGTGCCCCCGGTCAAGCCAGCCCCCCCGGTCAGCGCACCAGCCGCAGATGCGGCCCCTTTGCCCCAGGCCACGGTGGCGGCTACTGCGGGAATGGACAGCACCTTGGGCGATTTTTGGGCCGACTGTGTGCAGCAGCTTATCCAGGCCGAGGCCATCTCCGCCCTGGTGCGCGAACTGGCCTTGCAAGCCCAGTTGCTTGCCCAGGATGCCCAAGGCTGGCACTTGCAAGTGCCACGCAGCTCGCTCACCCAAGAGCAAACTGTGCAGCGCTTGGCCGCCGCCTTGGCCCAGGCGTTTGCCTGCCCGGGTGTGCAAGTGCAAGTGGGGCCGGTGCAAGACAGCCCCGCCTTGCGCCACCAGGCCCAGGCCCAAGCCCGCCAGCGCGGTGCTGAGGCCATCGTCGCCAACGATGCCCAGGTGCAGGCGCTGATAGCGCAGTACGGTGCCACCATCGTCCCCGGGAGCATTCGCCCGCTTTGATTTTTCTTGGCAAGACTGCACTGCGGCCCAAGCCGTGGCACTATTGCCGGTTTTCATTTTTGCCCTGACACCCTGATAGAAAAGGAAAAACTACCATGTTCAACAAAGGACAAATCGCTGGCCTGATGAAGCAGGCCCAAGCCATGCAGGACAACCTGAAAAAGGCCCAGGAAGACTTGGCCAACATTGAGGTGGAGGGCGAGTCGGGCGCTGGCTTGGTCAAAGTCGTCATGACCTGCAAGCACGATGTCAAGCGCATCACCATCGACCCCAGCCTGCTGGCCGAAGACAAAGACATGCTCGAAGACCTGGTCGCCGCCGCCTTCAATGCCGCCGTGCGCAAGGCCGAGGAAACCAGCTCCGAAAAGATGGGGAAAATCACCGCCGGTATGCCTGGCCTGCCAGGCGGGATGAAGTTTCCTTTCTAAAAAGAGAGCTGTTTGCGCTGAATAAATAAGGATTTCAGATTGTTTATTACCTAAAATCCTTGTTATATCAGCGCAAAAAGCTATGTGTTTTGAAGGGAAGGCCCAGGCTTTCCCTTTTTTCTTGGTGCTTTGCCATCGCTTGCCATGTCTGAAACCTCTGATATCCAGCCCCTGCAACCCTTGATTGTGGCCCTGCGCCGCCTGCCGGGCGTGGGCGTAAAAACCGCACAGCGCATGGCTTTTCACCTGATGCAACGCGACCAAGACGGGGCGCGGGCGCTGGCCCAGGCGCTGGTGCAAACGCTGGACTCGGTGGTGCACTGCCAGCGCTGCCACACCTTCTCGCACCAAACCATGTGCCCCATTTGCAGCGATGCCGGGCGTGATGCGGCCCGGCTGTGCGTGGTCGAAACCCCGGCCGATTTGGCCGCCATGGAACGCACGGGCGCATACCGGGGCTATTACTTCGTGCTCATGGGCCGCATCTCGCCCATGGATGGCGTGGGGGCCGCGGATTTGGGCTTAAGCCAACTGCTTGCACGCGCCCAAGATGGGCAGGTGCAGGAGGTGATTTTGGCCACCAGCTTCACCACCGAGGGCGAAGCCACCGCCCACATGGCCACCGAACTGCTCAAGGCCCGTGGCCTGCAAGTGACCCGCCTGGCCCGTGGCGTGCCGGTGGGCAGTGAGTTGGAATATGTGGATTTGGGCACCATCGCGCACGCGCTGGTGGAGCGGCGCTAGGAACGTGGCTCGGCGCGGCCAGCGCAGCTAGAGCGGCACGATGGGCAGCTCTTCGGCCAAGATGGGACGGCAAAGAATTTTGTAGCCATCGGCATCAAACCCTGCCGCTGCTTTACCAAGTTTGCGCGCTTGGGCAAGCGTGGTGCTGCTGCCTAAATAGCACCAGTTGTGCACGACGTGGATTTGCTGCAAATCCTCAAATTTTTCTTTTAGTCCGATGGCACCAGGGTAGGGCCAAGTTCGGCGGGCAGCGAAGCAAACCGAGGCAACTTATCAATTAAAGATCGTGATGGCGCACAACACTCGGTAGACGCCATCGATTCACAGCTTCGCAAGATCGAAGGGCAGAGCCCTGGGTATAAAGTGGCTCGTTTCTTCGGTCTTCTGGGGCGGTGATTTACGCGACCTGCAGTGTCGGATAGTCTGTATAGCCCTTGGCGCCACCTGCGTAGAACGTGTTGGAGTCAGGCGCGTTCAGCGGTGCCTTGGCCCTGATGCGTGCGGGCAGGTCCGGGTTAGCCAGGAAGGCGGTGCCAAAGGCCACCGCGTCAAGCTTACCTTCGGCAATAGCTGCCTCTGCCTCATCAGCGCTGTAACCCATATTGCCCACCAACACGCCCTTGTACTTTTCACGCGCTACGGGCATGACATCGGCCTTCTGCACGCCGAAGAAATCGGCGCGCATCACGTGCAGGTAGGCTAACTTGAAGGCATTGAGCCTATCGGCCAGGAAGCCGATGAGGGCCAGCGGATCGCTGTCCTTCATGCTGTTGTAGCTGTTGAGGGGCGACAGGCGCAGACCCACACGTTCGGAACCGATCGCCTGGGTCACGGCAGTGAGTACCTCGAACAGCAAACGTGCACGGTTTTCCAGCGATCCGCCGTAAGCATCGGTGCGCTGGTTGGGCGTGTCGCGCAGAAACTGGTCAATCAGGTAGCCGTTGGCGCCGTGTACTTCCACACCATCAAAGCCGGCGGCAATGGCGTTGCGTGCGCCTTGAGCAAACGCAGCCACGATGCCGGGAATCTCTTCGACGCTCAGGGGGCGGGGCACCGCGTGCGGCACCTTGCCTTGGGGCGTGTGGATCTCACCCTCAATAGCGGTGGCGCTGCTGGAGACAATGGGGGCGCCATCGGCAGCGCCAGGGTAGGCTGCGCGGCCAGCGTGCCAGATCTGCATGAAGATGCGTCCGCCCTTGGCGTGCACCGCGTCGGTCACCTGCCTCCAGGCTGCAATCTGCGCGTCGTTGTAGATGCCAGGCTCATTGACGAAGGCCGATGTACCGGGCGCCACCATGGTGCATTCGGAAATCAGCAGGCCGCCGGTGGCTCGCTGGCTGTAGTACTCGGCCATCAGCGCGTTGGGCATGTGGCCAGCGTCGGCACGGGTGCGGGTCAGCGGTGCCAGAAGGATGCGGTTGGGCAGGGTGAGAGAACCTACTTGAAGTGGATTGAATAGCATGTGGATGAAAACCCAGATTAGTGAACAGAAAACAGTGGAAAAGCTAACAGTATTCCCAATACTCAGACCTTTGAAAGGTCTCTGAACTTTGAAAGGTCACTGAAGACTGCTTTGGCACGGCTGGTGCTTTTGCACCCAACGCCTTTGGTCATCCACCGCGTCGCAACTCCCTGACACCCCGGCCCAGCTTGCGGCGCAACAGGGCCCGCAGGGTCACCCCATCCGAGTAACCGACCTGTGCGGCGACCTGGTCGACGCTGGCGTTCCCGGTGCGCAAGAGATGGACGGCATGCTCCACGCGCAGGTCCTGGAAATACGACAGCGGTGTCTTTCCCAAAACGCTTTGCAACCGCCGCGCCAAGGTGCGCTGGCTTGTGCCTGCGGCGCTGGCCGCCTCGGCCAGCGAGAACCCCTGCGCGAGCCGACGTCTGGCCCAGCACTCGAAGCGCTCCACCATCGGGTCGGCATGCGCAAGGTGGTCGGGAATCACGAACTCGGCTTGCGAACTGCGCGCCTCGACCAGCAGATAGCGTGCCACCAGGGCCGCCAGCGCCGGACTGCGCCCTCGGATGATGCGCAAGGCCAAGTCGACGTGGGCCAAAGCGGCACCCGCGGTGGTGAAGCGTGTCGAGTTCACGATCATGCGTGACTCGTCCAGCGTGACGTTCGGATAGCGCTGCCGAAACATCGGCCCCAGCCACCATGACGTCGTCGCACGATGCCCATCAAGCAGGCCACTCTCTGCAAGCAAGAAACTACCGGAGCAAGCGGCACCAAGGTGCGCGCCAGCGGTGGACCACTGCTGTAGCGCCGCGACCGCGTCGGGCACATCGGGGCGTGTGAGTCGAGCCGAGAGCGTGTCAGGCATCTTGTCGCCAAACGCTGGCACGAGCACGACGTCTGGTTCGGGCACACCATGCGCAGTGACCACGGGGACCGTCAAGCCTTGCGCAGTTCGGATGCGACGCCGCACGCCCACCAGCGTGAGCTCTATGTGCGCGGGAGCCTGTGGCAGCGAGCCCGCCATCGCATTGGCTAAGCCCACTGTGTCAGTGAGCGCCGCAAGCCCCAGATCAAACACGCCATCACAAATAAGGAGGTGGAGTTTCATGGCAACAATGATATCAATGTTGTCATTATTGCCTATAGGGATGTCTGTCATGAAGACTTAGACTGCAGTCTCGTCGATCCCTTCACCCACTTTTCCATTTACCCAAAGGAATACATCATGACCAAGCTCGCCCTGTTTGTTCGCCTCGAAGCTAAACCCGGCCAGGAGGCTGCGCTTGCCGACTTCCTGGCCAGCGCACTGCCGCTCGCCAACGCCGAGTCCGGCACCACGGCCTGGTTCGCATTGAAGTTTGGCCCTTCGACGTTCGGTGTGTTCGATGCCTTTGCCGATGAGGCAGGTCGCCAAGCACATCTGAACGGCCAGATCGCCGCGGCCTTGATGGCCAACGCCGCGACCTTGCTCAGTTCTCCGCCCAATATCGAGAAGGTCGAACTGCTTGCAGCCAAACTGCCTGCATGACAACTCGGCCTTGACCCAATCAGGTCACGCTGCAGGATGGGGGGCACACAGCCCTACGTGCGATCCCAACCTCCTTGCTGTCATTCTTGCAGTTGGGCCACGGATGCAGCGCTGCAAGTGTTGGAATATGTGCTGGTGCTCAAAGGCATGCTCTCTGAATTTCAGGCAAGAAAAAAGCCCTGAGCGGTTGGCGCTCAGGGCTTTGAGTACAGGATAGCTAAGGAGTGGTTGCTTATATTTTATGCAAACAATTCCGTATAACCAAGCGTATAACGGTATATTGACTTTTAAAAAAGTCGTTATAAATCAATAACTTAAAATGTATTTTGGCGGTGGGTCAGGGATTCGAACCCTGGAAGGACTTACATCCTTGCTAGTTTTCAAGACTAGTGCATTCAACCGCTCTGCCAACCCACCCAATGGCGTGGCGTGCCAAGCATTTGCGGCACCGCTTGAACCAAAGTGTTCAAGCAGGGTGTGCCTGCAACCGCTTTGCCACGCTTTGCAAGGAGCGCCATTCTACACAAGCTGAACGGGGGAAATCCGCTCGCTTGTGCAGCAGGTGCAGGCTGGTTTAGCCGGTTTGCTGTGCTTTGGCGGCCGCCAGGGCGGTCATATTGACGATGCGGCGCACCGTGGACGATGGCGTGATGATGTGGGCCGAGTCGGCCACGCCCATCAGCACGGGGCCAATGGTGGTGCCGTGGGAGACGGTGGTTTTGAGCACATTGAACAAAATATTGGCCGCATCCAGGTTGGGGCAGATCAGGATGTTGGCTTCGCCGTGCAAGGACGACTCCAGCAAGCCGCGCCCGCGCACGCTTTCGTCTAAGGCGGCATCGCCGTGCATTTCGCCGTCGCACTCAATGTGCGGATGCTGGGCGCAGAACAAGTCCCGGGCCTGGCGCACTTTGAGCGCCGACTTGCGCGTGGAGGAGCCGTAGTTGCTGTGCGAAACAAAGGCCACCTTGGGCGGGATGCCAAAGCGCTGGACTTCTTCGGCCGCCATCCAGGCGATGTGGGCCAGCTCTTGGGCGCTGGGGTCTTCGTTGATGTAGGTGTCTGCGATGAACAGGGTGCGCCCTTCCAGCAGCAAGGCATTGACGGTGGCCAGGCACTGGGCATCGGGCTTGCGGCCTAAAACGCCTTCCAGGTGCGCCAGGTGGCGGTCAAAGCGCCCGACCAGGCCGCACAGCATGGCATCGGCATCGCCCATTTTGACCATCATGGTGGCAATCAGGGTATTGGAGCGGCGCAGCACTTTTTTCGCTGTTTCGGGGGTCACGCCGTTGCGGCCCATGATGCGGTGGTAAGCCTCCCAGTACTGGCGAAAGCGCGGGTCGTCCTCGGGGTCGCACAGCTCAAAATCCACCCCGGCTTGCAGGCGCAGGCCCGCCTTGGCGATGCGGGTGGCGATGATTTCGGGGCGGCCAATCAAGATGGGCCGGGCCAGCTTTTCATCGACCACGGTTTGCACGGCCCGCAGCACGCGCTCGTCTTCGCCCTCGGCGTAGGCCACGCGCTGGGGGGTGGCTTTGGCGGCGGCAAACACCGGGCGCATGATCATGCTGGTTTGGTACACAAAGCGCGTCAGGTGCTCGCGGTAGGCGGCGTAATCGGGAATGGGGCGGGTGGCAACCCCCGATTCCTCGGCCGCCTGGGCCACCGCCGGGGCAATGCGCAAAATCAGGCGCGTATCAAAGGGGGTGGGGATGAGGTAATCGGGGCCGAAGGTGAGTTCTTTGCCCTGGTAGGCGGCGGCCACTTCATCGCTCACGTCCTGCTTGGCCAGGGCGGCAATTTCGCGCACGCAGGCCAGCTTCATGCTTTCGGTGATTTTGGTGGCCCCGCAGTCCAAAGCGCCCCGGAAGATGTAGGGGAAGCACAAAACGTTGTTCACCTGGTTGGGGTAGTCCGAGCGGCCGGTGGCGATGATGCAGTCGGGGCGCACGGCTTTGGCCAGCTCAGGGCGGATTTCTGGCTCGGGGTTGGCCAGGGCCAGGATGATGGGCTTGTCGGCCATGGTTTTGAGCATGTCCGCCGTCAGCACGCCGGGGGCCGAGCAGCCCAGGAAAACGTCGGCATTGTTTACCGCGTCGGCCAGAGTGCGGCCTTCGGTGGCCTGCGCAAAGGCGGCTTTGGAGGCATCCAGCGTGCCAGGGCGGCCGGCATAGATCAGGCCTTTGGAGTCGCACATGAAGACGTTTTCGCGGCGCACACCCAAGCCCAGCATGACGTTCACACAGGCAATGGCCGCGGCCCCTGCGCCAGAGACGGCCACTTTGACCTGGGCAATATCTTTGCCGACCAATTCCAGCCCATTGAGCAAGGCGGCGCTGGAGATGATGGCCGTGCCGTGCTGGTCGTCGTGAAAGACGGGGATGTTCATGCGCTTGGACAGCTCTTGCTCAATGTAGAAGCACTCGGGCGCTTTGATGTCTTCCAGGTTGATGCCGCCCAGTGTGGGCTCCAGGGCGGCAATGATGTCGATGAGTTTGTTCGGATCGCGCTCGTCCAGCTCGATGTCAAACACATCCACCCCGGCAAATTTTTTGAACAGGCAGCCCTTGCCTTCCATCACCGGCTTGCCCGCCAGCGGGCCAATATCGCCCAGGCCCAGCACGGCGGTGCCGTTGGTGATCACCCCCACCAGGTTGCCCCGGGCGGTGTAGTCAAAGGCTTTGCTGGGGTCGGCTTGAATATCCAGGCAAGGGTAGGCCACACCGGGCGAGTAGGCCAGGGACAGGTCGCGCTGGTTGGACAGCGGCTTGGTGGGGGTGACGGAGATTTTTCCCTTGCTTGGGTGGCTGTGGTAGTCACGCGCAGCATCGCGCAGGGTTTGTTCGGCAGGAGTGAGTGATTGGGTCATGGGGGTTTCGTACTTTGTGATTCAACAGTGAACAGTGAATGGGGTGCAACAGGGTGGGGAAAAATCAAGCGTTGCCCATCCCGACGGGGGCGGTGGAGCGGCGGTCGATTTTGCGGCTTAAAACCACCGAGGTGTAGGTCTGCTGGATGCCGTCAATCATTCCGATGCGGTCCAGCAGGGCATCGAGCTTTTCGTTGCTCTCGCAGCGCAAAAACACCATGTAGTCGTACTGGCCGCTGACGGCAGAGACTTCTTCGACTTCGACCAGGCGGTTGAGCGACTGCATCACCGAGGGGGCCATTTTGGGCTGCACCCGGATGCCGCAGTAGGCCCGCACGGCCGCTTGCTCCATGCGTTCACCCAGGCGCACGCCGTAGCCGGCGATGACGCTTTCTTGCTCCAGACGCGCGATGCGGGCCACCACGGTGGTGCGGGCCAAATTCATCTGCCGCGCCAGGTGGGCGGTGGATGCCCGGGCGTTCATGTGCAGCAGGCGCAGCAATTGGCGGTCAATGTCGTCTAAGCGGTAATCCATGGATGCAATTGTGCCTTGCCCATGGCGTGCTTATTGTTTGCTGAGCGCTCTTGTTGGTGTGTGGGGCCGATTGCGCTTAAGCTTTTGGCCCCATGGCAAGTACGATTTTTTCTTCTGTTGATTACGAATTGGTGATTAAAAAAAGCCGCTTTATTGCGTGCATTCAGCCGGTGGCCGACCGCGCCAGCGCCCAGGCGGTGGTGCAGCAGCTGTGGGCCCAGCACCCAGATGCCGCGCACATTTGCTGGGCCTTGCTGGCGGGTGGGCAGTCGGCGGCGGTGGACGATGGCGAGCCCAGTGGCACCGCGGGCCGCCCGATGCTGGAGGTGCTGCGCCACCACGATTTGGAAGGAGTACTGGCCACCGTGGTGCGCTATTTCGGCGGGGTCAAACTGGGGGCCGGCGGCTTGGTGCGGGCCTATACCGATGCGGTGGCCCAGGCGCTGCAGCGGGCTGAAAAAGTGCCACTGCGGCGCTTGTGTACCCAGCAATGCGCTGTGTCCTACGCCCTGGAGGGCTGGATGCGCAGACAACTAGAGCAGTCAGCGGCCGTATTGCTTGCCGTTGAGCATCAAACCCAGGTAAAAATGCAATGGCAGATTGCGGAAGATGCTATGCAAAGCCTAACAGCCCGCATCAACGAGGCTGGCCAGGGGCGGGTGGCCTGGCTGGAGCATTGGTAGGTGGTATGCGCCGCGCGCTTATTGGACTTGCACTTGGGCCGGGCCCGTTTGCATCGTGCCAATCACGCGGGCGGCACCAAAGCCGTGGCGGGAGAAGATCTCCAGTACCTGCGCGGCCACTTCGGGGCGGCACGATACCAGCAGGCCGCCGGAGGTTTGCGGGTCGGTCAGCACGGCCCGCTGGCTGGCGCTGATGTGCTCGCCCAGCACGACGTGCTCGCCATACGCGGCCCAGTTGCGGCCCGAAGCGCCAGTGACCACGCCTTGCTCGGCAAACGTTTGAATGCCCGGCAGCAGTGGCAGGGCGGCAGCATCAATGCAGGCGGTGAGCTGGGCACCCTTGGCCATCTCCAGCGCGTGGCCCAGCAAGCCAAAGCCGGTGACATCCGTCAGGGCATGCACGCCGGGCAATTGCGCCAAATCGGGGCCGGGGCGGTTCAGTTGCGTGGTGGCGCTGATCATGGCGGTGTAGCCGGTGGCATCGAGCAATTCTTTTTTGAGCGCGGCCGACAAAATGCCCACGCCCAGCGGTTTGCCCAAAATCAGCACGTCGCCCGCCTGGGCATCGGCGTTGCGCTTGAGTTGCCGGGGATCCACGATGCCAATGGCCACCAGCCCGTAAATGGGTTCGACCGAGTCGATCGAATGCCCGCCCGCCAGCGGGATGCCCGCAGCGCGGCAGACGCTGGCCCCACCTTCCAAAATGGCCGCAATGGTGCTGTGCGGCAGCACATTGATCGGCATGCCAACAATGGCCAGCGCCATCAGCGGCGTGGCCCCCATGGCGTAAATATCCGACAGCGCATTGGTGGCAGCGATGCGGCCAAAGTCGTGTGGGTCATCGACGATGGGCATGAAAAAATCGGTCGTCGCCACAATCGCTTGGTGCTCATTGATGCGATAGACGGCGGCATCGTCGGCCGTTTCGGTGCCGACCAATAAATCTGGAAAAAATTGGGTGGGCAGGGTGCTTTGGCCAATCAGTTGGGCCAGGATGCCCGGGGCAATTTTGCAGCCACAGCCACCGCCATGCGAGAGCGAAGTTAAACGGGGAGCGGTGGTAGTAGCAAGGGTTTCAGACATGGCAGACACAAGGGGCGCAGTAACAATGGGGAATGGGGCAAATTGTAGCGTTCAAGTTTTACGCCCTCTTCAGGGACCCAGGGGGCGGGGCTATGACAATGGCGGTTGTTTCATTTTTACCTGATGGCTTTTTAAATGTCCCAGCGCCAGCCTGTTCGTGTTACCGAGATTGCCCGGTTTACCACCGTGATTGATGCTCGCTCTCCTGCTGAATTTGCCCTTGACCACATTCCGGGGGCGATCAACTGCCCGGTGCTCGATGATGCGCAGCGGGCCATCATTGGCACGCTGTACAAGCAGCAAGGCGCATTTGCAGCCAAGCGGCTGGGTGCCGCCTGGGTGGCCGCCAACTTGGCCCGGCATTTAACCACCACGTTGGCCGATCGCCCGGCGAACTGGAAGCCCTTGGTGTATTGCTGGCGTGGGGGGATGCGCAGCGGCTCCATGGTGACGTGGCTGCGCATGGTGGGCTGGGATGCGCAGCAGCTGACGGGGGGCTATAAAGCCTACCGCCACCACGTTGTGGAGCAGTTGCGCCAGCGGGTGCCGCAATTGCGGCTGCGGGTGGTGTGCGGGGCCACGGGCAGTGCCAAAACGCGCTTGCTGCATGCCCTGCAGGCGCAAGGGGCGCAGGTGCTCGATTTGGAGGGCCTGGCCTGTCACAAGGGGTCGCTGCTTGGAGCGGTGCCCGGCGTGGAGCAGCCCAGCCAAAAAGCGTTTGAGACGCGGCTGCTCCATGCCCTTGAGCAGTTGGATACGGCCCAGCCGATTTTCATTGAGGGCGAGAGCGCCAAGATTGGCCGCCTGGCTGTGCCGCTGGAGCTGATTGCCCAGATGCGCAGCGCCCCCGTGCTGGAGGTGCAAGCCACGCCTGACGTGCGGCTGGCGTTTTTGCTGCGCGATTACGCCTATTTGGGGGACGATGTGCCGCTGCTGTGCCAGCGGCTGGCCTTGCTCAAAGAGCTGCAGGGCAAAGAGACCATTGCCCGCTGGCAAGCCTGGGCGCAGGCGGGCGATTTCCGCAATTTGTTTGCCGAGCTGATGGCCTTGCACTACGACCCGCAGTACCTGCGCTCGCAAGCGCGCAACTTCCAGCAGTGGGCGCAGCGCCAGTCGGTGCAGGCCAGCAGCTTGAGCGAAGCTGGCATTGTGGATTTGGCCCGGCAGGTGCTGAAAAATATGCACTGATGGCTGCCAGCAGACAGCACGCTGCGGGCTGATCTGGCGCGCTAGGGCTAGGGTTTGGACTCTGGCGGGGTGCTGGGCTTGAACTCGAAGTTGTCAAAATCCAGCCCCTCCATGTCGAAGGAGGGCGGGGGCACTTTTTCAGCAGGCGCGGTGGGCGCGGCGCTGTCGGCCTCGCCGCTGCTGGGCAAGGGCCAGTCCAGGCCAAAGTCGGTCAAGAGGGCGTTGTCGGTGTTTTCAAAAGGCGCTGGCGGCAGGCTGGCCTCGGCCTGGGGCGGCTGCTCGGGCGATGGGGGCGGCGGCTCCACGGCTGAAAATTCGGCCAGATCATGAGGGAAATCATTCGGCAAATCGCCAGGCAGATCACCCAGCAGATTGGAAGGCAGATCGGCCTCTAGGCCGCCCGCCAAGTGGGGCACATCCAGCAGCGGTGTGGCTGCCAGGGCGGACGCGGCGGTGCTGCTGTCTTGCGCCAGGCGGCTGTTGTCGGGTGCCAAGCGGCTGTCGTCGGGTGCCAAGCTGCGCTGGGCGGCGGCAATGGTGCTGCTGCGGGCCAGGGTGCTGCCGCGTTGGCTGGCCGTGGTGTGTTCGGCAATTTCGTACAGCAGAAGCAGTTCTTGGAACGCCGTGGCTGGCAGGCGGTCCAGGGGCTGGGCCAGCTTGGGGGTTGTTGTCGGGTAGTGGATGGCCCCGCCCATCAGAGGCAGCACATCGTCGGTGGGCCAGAGGGCTTCAATTTGCGTGAGCAGGGGTACGGCACCTTCGAGCAAGTCGGCGCTGGGCGCGTGGTAATTTTCCAGGCGGGGTGCTTGGATGTTGAACACCGCCTCTAGGGCGCGTCGGGTGGTTTCAAAGGCCTCGGTGCGGCTGAGTTGGTAGAAAAACTCCAGCAACTTCAGGTAGGGCAGGGGGGAGGCTTTGGGATTTTTCTCGATGAGGCTTTCCAGCAGGATGATGGCCTCATCGTATTCGCCAATCGAGGCGTAAAACTCGGCCTGCTCCTG
The DNA here is from genome assembly GCF_017368815.1 of Comamonas denitrificans. Classification (GTDB taxonomy): domain Bacteria; phylum Pseudomonadota; class Gammaproteobacteria; order Burkholderiales; family Burkholderiaceae_C; genus Comamonas; species Comamonas denitrificans. Next base: position 163,157 of record NZ_JAFNME010000003.1, read on the forward strand.
GGTGTCCAGAAAGTCTTGGGTGGTGACCGTCAGGTAGGCCGACGGAGCCTCGGCGCTGTCGCCCTCGTTCAGGTGGTTGTCCGCTTGGGGCAGGAAAAAAGCGTTGGGCTGGATGGGCACCTCGATGGGGGCCGGGGGCGCAGGTTCTACCGGGGCGGGCGCAGGGTTGGCTTGCTTAGTAGGAGCTTCTGGCGCTTCTACTGTGGGCTTTTTTACTGTTTCTACGCTGTATTGTGTTTCTTCTTCAACGGGGGATGCTATGTATTTTTCTTCAGCATCGGGGGCGTGTGCGCTGCGGACGGCTTGGTGCCAATCGCTGGCAGCGTGCTGGCGTTCGGCCCGCAGGCGCTGCAGCAAGTAGGCAATGGCCAGCAGCGCCGCCGTGAGCACGGCCAAAAGCAGGTAAAGCCACAGGGGCAGGGTGTTAGCCGCTTTGGCGGCTGCCAATTCAGCCGTCAGCCCGGCGATTTCGGCGCGGCTTTTTTTCTGTTGTTCTTCTAGGCTGGCCAGCTGGGTTTGTAGCTGCAGCAGGCGCTCGTTTTCAATGGCGGCGGTATTGGCGGTATCGGCGGGCGCAAGGGCAATCGTCGATTCGCCCCGATTGGCGGCCGCTCCCTCCTCCCCGTCATGAAACAAAAACAGCGTGTCCATGCGCAGCACCGGGCGGGCGCTGTCCAATGCGGTGATGCTCAGGGCCAGCGGGGCTGCTGCCGCCGGGTCGGCCGGGGGCGTGCGTGCAGGCG
>NZ_JAFNME010000030.1 GCF_017368815.1 Comamonas denitrificans
GGCCACTGCGCCCGCCCCCCTGGCCGCGCCAACAGCGGTGCGTGCAGCCCCCCAATCGGTGGTGCGCGTGCGCACCCAGCTGCTGGACCGCTTGGTCAATGATGCGGGCGAGGTGATGATTACCCGCTCACGTTTGGATGCGCGGGTCGGGCAGCTCAGAAACCTGTTGGGCGAACTGTCCGGCAACTTGGAGCGCTTGCGCTACCAGCTGCGCGATATGGAAGTGCAGGCCGAATCGCAGATGCAATCGCGCCAGCAGCTGACCAAAGACAGCGGCAGCGATTTCGACCCCTTGGAATTCGACCGTTTTACCCGCGTGCAGGAACTCACCCGCATGCTGGCCGAGTCGGTCAATGACGTGGCCACCGTGCAGCGCAACCTGCAGCGCGAAGTCACCGGCGCGGAAGATGAGCTGCTCATTCAAGCCCGCTTGTCGCGTGAATTGCAGCGCGACCTGCTGCGCACCCGCATGGTGGAATTTGACTCGATCGCCGAGCGCTTGTACGCCGTGGTGCGCCAGGCCGCCAAAGACACCGGCAAGCAAGTCAAGCTGGAAGTGCTGGGCGGCACCATTGAGATGGACCGGGGGATTTTGGAGCGCATGACCCCCGCCTTTGAGCACTTGCTGCGCAACTGCGTGGCCCACGGCATTGAAGCGCCCGCGCAGCGCCAAGCCCTGGGCAAGCCCTCGGCAGGCAACATCAGCATTCGCATGCAGCAATCGGGCAACGAAGTCTCGGTGCGCTTTAGCGACGACGGGGCGGGCCTGAACCTTGAGCGCATTCGCGCCAAAGCCATCGAAAACGGCCTGATCGATGCCACCACCGAAGTGAACGCCGCCCGCGCCGCGCAGCTGATTTTCATGCCCGGTTTTAGTACCGCAGAGCAGGTCTCGGGCATCTCTGGGCGCGGGGTTGGGATGGACGTGGTGCGCTCCGAAGTGCTGGCCCTGGGGGGGCGGATTGAGACCTCCACCGAGCCGGGCCAAGGCTCGGTGTTTGAGCTGGTGCTGCCACTGACCACCGCCATGACCCAAGTGGTCATGCTGCGCATGGGCGATTTTGTCGTGGGCGTACCCGCCAGCTTGGTGGAAGTGGTGCGCCGTCTGCCCCTGCCGGAACTGGAGGCGGCCTACCAAAGCGGCACGCTGGTGCAGGCCGATGGCAGCCAGCTGCCCTTCCTGTGGGCCGGTGCGGTGTGGAGCCAATCGCCACGCAGCACCGACAGCACCGGCGGCAAAACCCGCCCGGTCATCATCATCAACAGCGCCTCGCAGCGCCTGGCGCTGCACGTCGATGAAGTCTTGGGCAGCCAAGAGGTGGTGGTAAAAAACCTGGGGGTGCAGCTGGCCCGCCTGCCCGGCTTGGCAGGGATGTCGCTCCTGCCCTCAGGGGCGGTGGTCCTGATCTACAACCCGGTCGCCCTGGTGGCGGTGCATGGCGAAAAAATTCGCGCTCTGGGCCAAGGCCTGCCGGCCATTTTGGACGATGCCCAGGCCAAGCTGCTGCGCCAGCAGTCGGCCGCCCAGGATGTGCAAGCCGGTCGCCCCGTGGTGCAAGCGCCCCTCATCATGGTGGTGGACGATTCGATCACCGTGCGCCGCGTCACCCAGCGTTTGCTGCAGCGCGAGGGCTTTCGCGTCAGCACCGCCGTCGATGGTTTGCAGGCGCTGGAAAAACTGCAGGACGAGCTGCCCGATGTCATCCTCTCGGACATCGAAATGCCGCGCATGGACGGCTTTGACCTGCTGCGCAACATCCGCTCCAGCGAACGCCTGAAAGACCTGCCGGTGATCATGATCACCTCGCGCATGGCCACCAAGCACCGCGACCTGGCCATGGCGCTGGGGGCCAACCACTACCTGGGCAAACCGTATGGGGATGAGCAATTGCTCGGCATCATTCACAGCTATACCGATGCGTAGCTAATGCATAAAGATAGCTGTTAGCGCTGATTTATCAATGATTTTTAGGTTAAAAACCAAAAATTCCTTGTCTATCAAGCGGTAACAGCTATTTTTTTCATGATCATGCCCACCACCAAGCCTGTGCCCGGCCCCAGCCACAGCAGGATCGGCGGGCTTGGCGGCTGGGGGGCATAAAATCGCCGCCTATGTCTGAATCTGTGCTCAACCTTGCCAACCACTTTCTGATTGCCATGCCGCAGTTGGAAGACGAGTTTTTCGCCCGCAGTGTGGTGTATGTGTGCGAACACAACGAACGCGGCGCCCTGGGGCTGGTGATCAACAAGCCCGGCAGCTTGAGCTTCAAGGCCCTGCTGGAAAAGATCGAACTGCCCATGGGCCGCGCCGACTTGGCGGACCACCCCATCTTTCGCGGCGGCCCGGTGCAAACCGATCGGGGTTTTGTGCTGCACGATCCGGTGGTGCTCGATCCCCCGCATGCCGAAGAGGCGGTGTACGCCTCGACGCTCACCATTCCCGGCGGGCTGGAGATGACCACCTCCAAAGATATTCTGGAGGCCGTCGCCCATGGGGCCGGCCCCCGGCGCGTGCTGGTCACCCTGGGCTATGCCGCCTGGGGCGAGGGCCAGCTCGAATCCGAGCTGCGCGAAAACGCCTGGATAACGGTGGCCGCCAAAAGCGACATTATTTTTAACATCGCGCCAGAAGACCGCTACGCTGCCGCTTTGCAAGAGCTGGGGCTGCAGCCTTGGATGCTGCACACCGAGGCAGGCAACGCATGAGTGGCGCTGCCCCCACTGAGGCCGCCAGCGCGGGGCGCTTGGCCATACCGGCGCAGCAACAACAGTTTTTGGCGTTTGACTTTGGCAGCAAACGCACGGGCGTGGCCAGTGGCAACCGCCTGCTGGGGCAGGCCAGCCCTGTCACCACCATCCAAGCTGAAGGGGCTGAGGCCCGCTTTGCCGCCGTGCAACAGTTGCTTGCCCAATGGCAGCCGCAAGCGCTGGTCATTGGCGTGCCCTACCACCCCGATGGGGCCGCGCACGAGAACACCGCCCGGGCGCTGAAGTTTGGCCGCCAGCTGCGTGGCCGCTTTGGCCTGCCGGTCTATGAGGTCGATGAGCGCTATACCACCACCGAAGCCCTGGCCCTGGGCGCAAAAGATGCCGACGCGGCGGCCGCCTGCATCATCTTGGACCAATTTTTAAGGAGTCTTGCATGAATTCCCCCCCCACCGCGCCCCTCACCCCCAGCACCACCAGCCTGGTGCTGGATGCCGAAGCCCTCTACCGCGAACTGCTGCGCGGCGTGCGCAGCCTGATGGGGCCGCAAACGCAGCTGGCGGGCATCACCTCGGGCGGTGCCTGGCTGGCCGAGCGCTTGCACCAGGATTTGGGCTTGGCCCAGCCGGTCAGCGTGCTGTCTTCGGCGCTGCACCGTGACGATTTTGCCCAGCGCGGCATGGCCATGAGTGCGCAAACCCAGCTGCATTTTGATGTGAATGGCGCCGATATTGTGGTGCTGGACGATGTGCTGTACACCGGCCGCACCGTGCGCGCGGTCATCAACGAGCTGTACGACTATGGCCGCCCAGGCAGCGTGCGCCTGGCCGTGCTGGTCGATCGCGGTGGGCGCCAGCTGCCGTATGCCGCCGACTTTGCTGCGGCCCGCATCAGCTTGCCCTCCAGCCAAGTCCTGGCGCTGGCGCGTGCCGACGATGGGCGTTTTCACTTTGCCATTAAAGAAGCTTGAACCGAGGTAAACCGTGCTCGATAAGCGCAACCCCCAACTCAATAAAAACGGTGAACTGATTCACCTGCTGTCGCCCGAAGGCCTGTCGCGTGACATCCTTACGCACATCTTGGACACGGCCAGCAACTTTGTCAGCGTCAATGACCGCGAGGTCAAAAAGCTGCCCCTGCTGCGCGGCAAAAGCGTGTTCAACCTGTTTTTTGAGAACAGCACGCGCACCCGTACCACGTTTGACATTGCCGCCAAGCGCCTGTCGGCCGACGTGTTCACGCTCGATATTGGCCGCAGCTCCACCGCCAAGGGCGAGACGCTGCTGGACACCATCGACAACCTCTCGGCCATGGCCGCCGACATCTTCGTCGTGCGCCACAGCGAATCGGGCGCGCCCTACCTGATTGCCAAGCACGTGGCACCGCATGTGCACGTGGTCAATGCGGGCGATGGCCGCCACGCCCACCCCACCCAGGGGCTGCTGGATGCCTACACCATCCGCCACTACAAAAAGGATTTCACCAACCTGCGCGTGGCCATCGTTGGCGACGTGCTGCACTCGCGCGTGGCGCGCTCGGACATCCACGCCCTGCTGGCGCTGGGCTGCCCCGAAGTGCGCGTGGTCGGCCCGCGCACGCTGGTGCCGGCCGATCTGGCGCAAATGGGCGTGCGCGTGTTTCACAACCTGGAAGAAGGCATTCGCGACTGCGACGTGATCATCATGCTGCGCCTGCAAAACGAGCGCATGAGCGGGGCGCTGCTGCCCTCCAGCCAGGAGTATTTCAAAAGCTTTGGCCTCACGCCCGAGCGCCTGCAGCTGGCCAAGCCCGATGCCATCGTCATGCACCCCGGGCCAATCAACCGGGGGGTGGAAATTGCCTCCTCGGTGGCCGATGGGCCGCAGTCGGTCATCCTCTCGCAAGTGACGTTTGGCATCGCCGTGCGCATGGCGGTGATGTCCATCGTGGCCGGGAATGAAGCGTAAAAACATAAAAAACAATAGCTATTAGCGCTTTACTGGTAAGCGTTAAAGCCATTAAATGGTGAAAACAATGCACATATTGATTCGCAATGGCCGCGTCATCGACCCGGCCTCGGGCCTGGACCAAGTGGGGGATGTGGCGATTGCCGACGGCAAGATCGTCGCCGTCGGCACGGCCCCGCCCCATTTCACCCCCACACAAACCATCGATGCCAGCGGCTGCTGGGTGCTGCCCGGCTTGGTCGATCTGGCCGTGCGCCTGCGCGAGCCGGGGCACGAGCACGCCGGCATGCTGCACAGCGAAATGCAAGCGGCCGTGGCCGGTGGGGTGACCAGCTTGGTGTGCCCGCCCGATACCGACCCCGTCTTGGACGAGCAGGGCTTGGTGGAGATGCTGAAATTTCGCGCTGAAAAACAGCACAAAGCCCGCCTGTTCCCCATGGGGGCGCTCACCCAAGGCTTAAAAGGCGACACCCTGACCGAAATGGCCGAGCTGACCGAGTCGGGCTGCGTCGCCTTTGGCCAGGCCGATGTACCCATGGCCAACACCCAGGCGCTGGCCCGCGCCCTGGCGTATGCCACCACGTTTGGTTTTTCGGTGTGGCTGCGCCCGCTGGACAAAGACCTGGGCAAAGGCGTGGCCGCCAGCGGCCCCAGTGCCACGCGCATGGGGCTGGCCGGGGTGCCAGTGGCCGCCGAAACGATTGCCCTGCACACGATTTTTGAGCTGATTCGCGGCACGCAAACGCGCGTCCACCTGTGCCGCCTGTCCAGTGCGGCCGGGGTGGCCTTGCTGCGCCAGGCCAAGGCCCAGGGGCTGAATGTGACGGCCGATGTCTCCATCCACTCGCTGCTGCTGACCGATGCCGACATTGGCTATTTCGACAGCAGCGCCCGCCTGATTCCGCCGCTGCGCCAGCAGGCCGACCGCGACGCGCTGGCCGCCGCGCTGGCCGATGGCACCATCGACGCGCTGGTGTCCGACCACACCCCGGTGGAAGAAGATGCCAAGGTCAAACCCTTTGCCGAGGCCGAGCCTGGGGCCAGCGCGGTCGAGTTGCTGCTCTCGGCCGCCATCCTTTGGAGCCAGCGCGACGGTGTGCCCCTGCTGCGGGCGCTGCAAACCATTACCAGTGCGCCCATTGATGTGCTGGGCTCGGCCGTGGATGCCTTCCTGGGGCGGCTGGAAGTGGGCGGCCCGGCGGATGTGTGCATCGTCGATCCGCAAGCGCACTGGACTGTCCAGCCCAGTGCCTTGCTCAGCCAGGCCAAAAGCACGCCTTTTAACGGCATGCAGTTGCCGGGCCAGGTGCGCACCACCTTGGTTGATGGTGCGGTGGTGTTCAGCCGCTGATTGATTTTTTTACAAAAAGGGGGAGCGCATGATTTCACGCAGAGTGTGTTTGGCAGCCGTGGTGGCCTTGGGGCTGACGGCCTGCTTTGGCAGCGGCCCCGAGGCCGCAGTGCAGGGCTTTTACGGTGCGGTGGCCGAAGGCAATACCGATAAGGCCATGGGCTTTTTGGCGCTGGAGAGCGTCTCGGCCAACGAGATGATCATGGTCAAAGGCAAGATTCAAATGATGGTGGCCGCCGGCAAAACCCAAATGGATGCCAATGGTGGCCTTCAAGGCGTAAAAATCACCAACCAGCAAGAACAAGGCGAAAACGCCCTGCGCGTGCAGTTGGAAATCCTGTTTAAAAACGGCAAGACCGACCAAGACAGCATGAACCTGGTCAAGCAAAAGGACGGCTGGAAAATCAAGCTGTAATGCGGTTGTCCATGCTGCAACTGCTGCAACGGGCTGCTGTGGGGGCAGCCCTTTTTTACGCCCAGGCGCTGGCCTGGGCCCAGCTGCCGCCCCAAGCCCAGGCCGGGGATTTGATCTTTCGCCAGGGCACCGAGGCCGTCAGCCACATGGTGCGCACCGTCGATCAAGGGCTGTACAGCCATGTGGGCCTGCTGGTGGGCCAGGCCGGGGCGTGGCAGGTGGTCCACGCCACGCCGTCGGAGCGCCCAGGCCAGCCCGATGCGGTGGTGCTCGATAGCCTCGCGTTTTTTCTGGCCCCTGAGCGCGCGCACGCCTTTGCCATCTACCACCTGCCCCAGGCCAGCGCCGCGCAGCGCCAGGCTGCGGTGCAATGGGCACTGGCCCAGCAAGGGCGGCCCTTTGCCCTGCAAGAAACCGGCACGGGCATTTACTGCACCACCTTGGTCTGGCAAGCCTGGCAGCGCCTGGGGCTGGATTGGCAGGTGCGCTTTACGCCGGTGGATATCCCGTGGTTTCGCGGGCGCTACTTGCTGCCCAGCGCTTTGGCGGCATCGCCCCAATTATTAAAATTAGAAGCTGTTACCGCTTACAAATAAACGCTTTATCGGTTGTTTATTGAAAAATTCTTTTTATTTATAAGCGCAAGCAGCTCTTATTATTAAAAAACAGGCGGGATGAGTGCCGCCATCACCCCTGGGCACTGCAACCACCATGGTCTATTGGCTGTGCGCCGGGCGGGCCAGCACCCCTTGCAAGAGCAGCTGCGTGCATTGCTCGATGATCTGGTCGGCACTGTAGGCCCCCGTAGGCTGGTACCAGCGGGCCAGCCAGCTGAGCGCTCCTTGAATCACAAAGGCCGTAACGGTGGGGTCGCAGGGGGCCAGCAGCCCTTGTTGAACGCAGTCCCCCACCAAGTGGCGAAATTGCAAATTGATTTCGGACTTCATGCGCCGCAGCTCCTTGCGGCTGTCCGGCGGAAGAACCTCATCGCCCACGCGAATCAGGCAGATGCCAAACGGCTGCGTCGCCATCTGCCCGTAAACATGCATGCAGTCGTGCAACTGCTCCAGCGGCCCCCGGCCACTGCGTCGGGATTCCTCCATGTTATCCAGCATCAACGCCAAGGCCGTCTCCATGCAGGCAATCAGGATTTCCTCCTTGTTTTTCACGTAGTAGTACAGCGTAGGTTTGCTGACGTTCAAGTGGGCCGCCACATCGTCCAGCGATGTCGCGTGAAAACCGCGCTCGTTGAACATTTGCGCCGCCACATTCAGCACCGCATCGCGCTTGGCCTGGCGTTGCTCGGCACGGGAGGGGCCTTGTGGCCAGGGGGAGGGGGGCGCACTCGATAAAGGTTTTGCATTCATATGCTTCCTTGCTCCTTTTTTTGTAAGTATCGGGTAATTACCGATATTCAGAACCGTCTGACACACCAAGAATCTACTCTCAAGTAACTTAGTTTACGTAGAAGTAGAAACCCTGACCTGTACCGCTTTTGGCAAGCCATTGCAAAGCGCCCTTCAAGGAACGTTATGGAGACAACCATCGGCCAGCCCAGCGAGGGTTCCCCCTTGCTGCAAGTCAGCGATGTAACACTTGCCTTTGGCGGCGTAAAGGCGCTGTCGGGCGTGGGCTTTGCCGTGCAACCCGGCTCAATCACTGCGGTGATCGGCCCCAACGGGGCGGGCAAAACCTCGCTGTTCAACACCATCTCGGGCTTTTACCGGCCCACCAAAGGCAGCATCCGCTTCCGTGGCCAGGACATCACCCACACCCCGGCACCGCAGCGGGCCAAGCTGGGGCTGGGGCGCAGCTTTCAGAACATTGCGCTGTTTCGCGGCATGACGGTGCTGGACAACATCAAGCTGGGCCGCCACGCCCACCTCAAAAGCAATGTGTTCGATGCGCTGTTCTACCGGGGCCGCGCCCAGCGCGAGGAGGCGCAGCTGCGCCGCGAGATTGAGGAGCGCATCATCGACTTCCTGGAGATCGACCACATTCGCCACGCGCCTGTCTCGGCCCTGTCCTACGGCCTGCAAAAGCGCGTGGAAATGGCCCGCGCCCTGGCGATGAAGCCAGAAATTTTGATGCTGGATGAACCCGTGGCCGGTATGAACCGCGAAGAGACCGAAGACATGGCGCGCTTCATCCTCGATGTGCGCGCCGAGTGGGGCGTGACGGTGCTGATGGTCGAGCACGACATGGGCATGGTGATGGACCTGTCCGACCACGTGGTGGTGCTCAACTTTGGCCAGGTGATTGCCCAGGGCGTGCCCGCCGTGGTGCAGGCCGACCCCGAGGTGAACCGCGCCTACCTCGGCTCGGGCAACGTCCACGAGCTGCGGGCCAAGCTGCAAGCAGCCGCCCACCCGGCCACCGCTTTGACAACTGCCGCTGCCGCCACCCCGGTGGCCGCTCACCAGGGGGCATCTGCATGATGGATTTTGACTGGGCCTATCTGTTCGAAATCAGCCTGACCGGCATTGCCGGTGGCGGGCTGTATGCCCTGGCCGCGCTGGCCTTTGTGCTGGTGTACAAGGCCACCCGCGTGGTCAATATCGCCATTGGCGAGATGCTGATGGCCGGGGGCTATCTGTTCTTCACCTTCGCCGCGATGTGGGCGATGCCGCTGTGGCTGGCCATTCCTGCTGCCGTCCTGGCCTCAGGGGTGCTGGGGGCGGTGATTGAGCGCACCGTGATCCGCCCGCTGCTGGGCGAGCCGCCGATTTCCGTCTTCATGGTCACCGTCGGGCTGGGCTCGGTGCTGGTCGGGCTGGTGGAGATGATTTGGAGCGCCGACCAGCGCCGCCTGCCCGATTTCATGCCCTCCCAACCCATCATGGTGGGCGATGCCTTCCTCGCGCCCAAGGTGTTCTGGGGCGCGGTGGTGGCCGCCGTGTTCATCGCGGCCGTGCTGCTGCTGTTTCGTTACTGGCGCGGCGGCGTGGCGCTGCGGGCCACAGCCAGCGACCAGGGCGCGGCGTACTCGGTGGGCATCAACGTGCCCCGGGTGTTTTCGCTGGCTTGGGTGGCATCAAGCATGCTGGCGGCGATCTCGGGAATCATCGTCGGCTCGATCGGCGGCATTTCTTCCAGCATGGGGGTGTTTGGCCTGTCGGTGCTGGTGGTGGTCATCGTCGGTGGGCTCGACAGCGTGCTCGGGGCCTTGGTCGCCGGGTTATTGATTGGCTTGGTCGAGGCGCTGGCCGGTGCCTACCTGGGCGGCGAATACAAGCTGTTGGCCACCTTCATCGTGCTGGTGTGCGTGCTAATGCTGCGCCCCTACGGCCTGTACGGCACCCGCGATATCGAACGACTGTAAAAGGAACACTGTCCCATGCGTATCGGAACCTTCAAGGAAAGCTACGTCGCCGATGCGGCGCTGTTCGACTCCCGCACCCAGCACGCCTGGCTGGCCGTGGCCGCAGTGCTGCTGCTCGTCTTTCCCTTCGTGGCCAGCGATTACTGGCTTTATATGGCCTGCTTGGTAGCCATCAACGTGGCCAGCGCCACGGGCCTGAATATTCTGACCGGCTACACCGGGCTGGTCAGCCTGGGGCAGGCGGCCTTCATGGGCCTGGGGGCCTACACGGTGGCCATTTTGCAAACGCGCTACGGCACGCCGTTTTTATTCAACCTGCTGGCCGGGGGCGTGGTGGCCATGCTCGGCGGCATGGTGGTGGGCATTCCGTCGCTGCGCGTCAAGGGGCTGTACTTGGCCATCGTGACGATTGCCGCCTCGTTCATCGCGCACTTTTTGTTTGCCAACTTTGATTTCACGGGCGGCACGGCGGGCATTTCCATGCCACCGGCCTCGCTGTGGGGCATGGAGCTGGACACCTCGTTTCGCCTGTACTGGCTGATCGTGCCCATCATGGTGCTGATGCTGCTGGGCGCGGCCAACCTGTTTCGCACGCGCATCGGGCGGGCTTTCATCGCCATTCGCGACCGCGATATTTCGGCCGAGGTGCTGGGCATCCCGCTGCTGCAATACAAGCTGCTGTCGTTTGCCCTGTCCTCGTTCTACGCCGGGGTGGCCGGGGGGCTGTGGGCCTATTTCTTCCGCGTGGTCACGCCTGAGAGCTTTCCGCTGACCATGTCCATCTTCTTCCTGGCGGCCATCATCGTCGGCGGCATGGGCAGCATTCTGGGCGGCATTTTGGGCGCAGTGTTCATGACCATGGTGCCCGAGCTGCTCAAGCTGGCCGTCGATCTGCTGCCCGGCGGTGCCTCGCTGGCGGTGTTCCTCTCACCCGTGCGGCTGGTGATTTTCGGGGCGCTGATCATTGGTTTTCTGGTCTTTGAGCCGCTGGGCCTGGCCGAAATGTGGCGGCGCACGCGCCGGTTCTTTCACCTGTGGCCATTCAAGAACTAGCCACACCTTTTGTGGCCACTTCAAAGGCAGCCACACCTTTTGTGGCCACTTCAAAAGCAGCCACACCTTTTGTGGCCACTTCAAAAGCAGCCACACCTTTTCACGACAACATCCAAGGAGACAAACATGAACCAGCAAGGAATTTCCCACCGCCGCCGCAGCCTGATGCTGGGCGCTGCCGCCGCCGGTGCGGCCGCCCTGACGCACCCGCTGTCGGTGCTGGCGCAGGCGGCCGACGAGATCGTCATCGGCGGCTCCATCCCCATGACGGGTGTGTTTGCCTTTGCCGGCGTGGGCATCAACGCCGGGATCGAGGATTACGTAAAAATCGTCAATGAGGCCGGCGGCATTGCCGGGCGCAAAGTGCGCTACGTGCCCGAGGACACGGGCTACAAGGTGGATGTGTCGGTGGCCACCTTCAAAAAAATCACCAGCCAGAACAAGGTGAACCTGTACTACGGCGACTCCACCGGCTTTGCCAAAACCATCAACCCCGAGCTGGAGCGCAACGGCAACATCCTGATGGCCGGGGCCTCATTCGCCAGTGAGCTGAACGACCCGAAAAAGTACCCGCACCAGTTCCTGGTGGGTCCCGATTACACCGAGATGTTCGGCATTCTGCTCAAGCACATTGCCAAGGAAAAACCGGGTGCCAAGGTGGCCTTCGTCTATTCCGACTCGGAATTTGGCCGCGACCCGATTGAAAAGAGCGAGGCCGAGGCCAAGCGCCTGGGCCTGTCGGTGGCCATCAAGATCATGACCCCGGCCGGCAGCGTGGATGTCTCCACCGAAGTCATCAAGCTGCGCCGCGCCAAGCCGGACTACACCATCTTCCACGGCTACATCCTGGCGCCCATCCCCGAGTTCATCACCCAGGGCAAGCAGCAGGGCATGACCAGCCAATGGATGGGCACCTTCTGGACCATGGACAACTCCACCGTCATGAAAATGGGGCCGGATGGCGACGGTTTCATGGGCGTAATGCCGTTTCGCTACTACTACGACACCGAGCCCGCGCCCATGCTGGAAAAAATCCGCGCCATGCGCCCCGAGTACCAGAGCGTGCCCTACATGCAGGGCTTTGTCGCGGCCATGCTGTTCCTGGAGTCGGCCAAGCGCTGCCTGGAGGCGAAAAAGCCCCTGACCGGCGACAACATGAAGGCCGCCCTCAACAGCCTGAAAGACTTTGACACCGGCGGCGTGATTGGCGTGCCCATCACCATCACCGGCAATTCCATCCCCGTCGGGCGGGTTTACAAGGCCGACATGAAGGCGCAAAAAATGCTGCCCGCCTCGGATTGGATTCGCCTGTAAACGGCCCTGTCACAAGCTTTATTCATAGCTGTTTGCGCTTATTAAATAAGGTTTTTAGGTATTTATTTATCAAAAACGATTTATTTATCAGCGTAACCAGCTACTGAACCCACAACCTACCCGCCGATGCCATGATGCCCAAGCCTACCGATCACGTCCTCGAAGTGAACAACATCGAGGTCACCTACAACAAAGTCGTGCAAGCCCTGCGCGGCCTGTCGCTGGCCGTGCCGCGCGGGCACATCGTGGCCCTGCTGGGCAGCAACGGGGCGGGCAAAAGCTCCACGCTCAAGGCCATCTCCAACCTGCTGCCGCTAGAAGATGGTGCCCTGGCCGGGGGCGGCATCCGCTTCAACGGCCAGGACACCACCGGCATCGCCCCGCAGGCGCTGGTGCGCCGGGGGCTGTCGCACGTGATGGAGGGGCGGCGCATTTTCGAGGACCTGACCATCGAGGAAAACCTCATCGCCGCCACCTATGCGTTGAGTGGTCGCCCCGGCGCGGGTCGGCCCGATTTCGACCTGGTCTATGAATACTTCCCGCGCCTGCACGAGCGGCGCCGGGGGCTGGCCGGCTACCTGTCGGGCGGCGAGCAGCAGATGCTGGCCATTGGCCGCGCCCTGATCGCCCGGCCCGCGCTGATGCTGCTGGATGAGCCCTCGCTGGGCCTCTCGCCCAAGCTGACCGAAGACATCTTCGCCATCATCGCCCGCATCAATGCCGAGCGCGGCACCTCGATGCTGCTGGTCGAGCAAAACGCCACCGTGGCCCTGGCCGTGGCGCACAGCGGCTACATCATGGAAGGCGGCAAGATCGTCATCGACGGCACGGCCGAGCGCCTGGCCAGCGACCCGGACGTGCGCGAGTTCTACCTAGGCCAGGCCGGCAGCGGCGAGGCCAAAAGCTTTAAAGACATCAAACACTACAAGCGCCGCAAGCGCTGGTTGTCATGAAACATCCCCCTGAGGCGCTTCGCACCTTCCCCCTTCTCTCGCGCTTACGCGCGGGAAGGGGGACGCCACCAGCGCGGCGGGGCGGCCCTTGCGCGGTGGCCCTGGGCCGGGCTGCGCCAGTTTTCAAGGCCTCGTGCCGCATGACGTTCAATGGATAACGCAATGAACCTTCCCGAACTGACCCTGCCCCAGATGCTGCGCGAGCGTGCCCGCCAGGATGCGCAGCGCGTGGCCATCCGGCAAAAAGACTTTGGCATCTGGAAGCCCTTTACCTGGGCGCAGTACTACGAGCGCTCCTGCCACTTCGGCCTGGGCCTGCTGGCGCTGGGCCTGCCCACGGGCGGCCATGTGGGCGTGATTGCCGAAAACCGCATCGAATGGGTGTTGGCGCAAATGGGCGCGGGCCTGGTCGGGGCCGTCACCGTGGGGGTGTATCCCACCAGCCCGTCGCCCGAAGTGGCCTACGTGGTCGGCCATGCCGACATCTCCATCATGGTCTGCGAAGACCAAGAGCAAACCGACAAGGTGCTGGAGGCGCTGGCCGAACTGCCGCGCCTGCAGAAAATCATCGTCATGGAAACCAAGGGCCTGCGCAGCTTTGCCCCCGAGCACCGCGCCCTGATCAGCACCTTTGACGAAGTAGAAGCCCTGGGCCGCCAGGCCCATGCCCAAGCCGGCGCAGCGCAGATCGAGCAGGTGCTGGCGCAGCAAACGCTGGACGACATCGGGCTGATGATCTACACCTCCGGCTCCACCGGCAAACCCAAGGGGGCGATGATTTCCTGGCGCAACATGCGCGGCGTGGCCCCGGGCATCATCGAGCGGCTGCAACTGGGACGCGACACCTCGCACCTGTCCTACCTGCCGCTGTGCCACGTGGCCGAGCAGATGCTCACCACCTTCTGCCCGCTGTACCTGGGCTCCACCGTGAACTTTGGCGAATCCATCCGCACCGTGCAGGAGGATTTGCGCGAGGTGGCCCCCAGCATGTTCCTGGGCGTGCCGCGCATCTGGGAAAAGCTGCACTCGGCCATCACCATCAAGATGCTGGAGACCGGGCCGCTGCGCCGCAAGCTCTACCAGCAGGCCCTGGCCGCCTGCACCCCGCTGGCGGAAAAACCGCGCAGCCAGTGGACGCTGACCGAACGCCTGGGCTACGCCTGGCACTACTGGCTGGTGCTGCGGGCGCTGCAAAACTTCATCGGCCTGCGCAATGCCAAAGTGGCGCTGACTGGGGCCGCGCCGATTGCGCCGGATGTGGTGCGCTTTTTCCGCAGCATTGGCGTACCGCTGATTGAGGTGTACGGCCTGACCGAATCGACCGGCATGGTCACCGGCCACCGGCTGGATGACGTGATCGTCGGCACCGTCGGCCCAGTCATCGACGGCGTGCAGTACCGCATTGCCAACCCGGACGACAACGGCAGCGGCGAGTTTCAAATTCACGGCGACATGGTGTTTGCCGGCTACTACAAAAACCCCGAAGCCACGGCGCAAACCATTGTCGATGGCTGGCTGCACACCGGCGACGTGGTGCGCGAGGTTGGCGGGCAGATCAAGATCGTCGATCGCCTCAAGGACATCATGATTACCGCCGGGGGCAAGAACCTCACGCCGTCCGAGATCGAGAACACCATGAAGGCCAGCCCCTATATCAAGGAATGCATCGTCGTGGCCGATGGCCGCAAATACGTGGCCGCGCTGGTGCAGATCGACATGGAGACCGTCGGCAAATGGGCCGAGGCGCGGCGGCTGGCGTTCACCCACTTTCGCTCCCTGGTGGAAATGCCCGAGGTGCGCCAACTGGTGCAGGACGAAATCGCTACCGGCAACGCCAAGCTGGCCCAGGTGTCGCACATCCGCAAGTTCCACCTGCTCACCAAGGAGTTGGACCACGACGATGGCGAAGTCACCGCCACCATGAAGGTGCGCCGCTCCAGCATCTACAAAACCTATGCCGCCGAGATCGAAGCGCTGTATTGATTGCAAAAAAGCCGAAAAACCCTTACGCATAAAGCGAAAGCAGCTATTTATTTATGACCCATCCTTTGCTCTTTTCCCGTGCCGACGGCATCGCCACCCTGCAGTTCAACCGCCCCGCGCAGCTCAACGCCCTGGATGTTCCCACTGCCCAGGCGCTGCTGGCGGCCGTGCAGGAGATTGCCGCCGACCGCAGCGTGCGGGCCGTGCTGCTCAAAGGGGCCGGGCGGGCCTTTGTCGCCGGGGGCGATCTGGCCACCTTGCAGGCCAACCCGGTGCAAGGGGCCCAGGATTTGCTGGAGCCGCTCAACGCGGCCGTCACCTTGCTGCACGGCCTGGATGCCCCGGTCATCGCCCAGGTACACGGCGCTGCCGCTGGCGCAGGCCTGTCGCTGATGCTGATGTGCGATTTTGTGCTGGCCGCCGAAGGCACGAAATTCAACCTGGCCTACATCAACCTGGGCACCAGTTGCGACGTGGGGGCCTCCTGGGCACTGCCACGCTTGGTCGGCCTGCGCCAGGCGCTGGAGATCGCCCTGCTGGGCGAGGGCTTCGACGCCGCCGAGGCGCTGCGCCTGGGCCTCATCAACCGCGTGCTGCCCGCTGCCGAACTGGACGCAGCCGCCCAGGCCTTGGCCCAGCGCATCGCCAGCGGCCCCACGGTGGCCTATGGCCAGATGCGCCGTCTGCTGCGTGACAGCCTGACGCGCGATTTGCCCGCACAGTTGCAGGCCGAGGCGCAGGCCTTTCTGGCCTGTGCCAAGACCCCCGATTTCAGCGAAGGCGTTGCCGCCTTCTTGGCCAAACGCCCCGCGCAATTTGCGGGCTGAACATCGGCCTCATGCCCACCCCCAAGGAGAATCCATGACCATCCGCGACATCTTCATCGTCAGCACCGCCCGCACCGCCATCGGCACTTTTGGCGGCAGCCTGAAAGACGTGCCCAACACCCAGCTGGCCACCACCGTGGTCAAGGCCGCCATTGCCCGCGCCGGTATCGCCGCCGATGCCGTGGGCCACGTCGTTATGGGCAACGTCATCCCCACCGATACCAAAGATGCCTACCTGGCCCGCGTGGCCGCCATCGACGCGGGCTGCCCCATCGAGACCCCGGCCTTTAACGTCAATCGCCTGTGCGGCTCGGGCCTGCAGGCCATCATCAGCGCCGCCCAGGCCATTGCCCTGGGCGATTGCGACGTGGCCATCGGCGGCGGCAGCGAATCCATGAGCCGGGGCCCCTACTTCGACCAGGCCGCCCGCTACGGTGCGCGCATGGGCGATGCCAAAAGCATCGACTACATGCTGGGCATCCTGCACGACCCCTGGCAAAAAATGCACATGGGCATCACCGCCGAAAACGTGGCCGAGCGCTATGGCATCAGCCGCCAGATGCAGGACGAACTGGCCGTGCTCAGCCAGCAACGCGCCGCCGCCGCCATGGCTGCCGGGTACTTCAAAGAGCAAATCACCCCCGTGGAAATCGCCACGCGCAAGGGCGTAGTGCTGTTCCAGGAAGATGAGCACGTGCGCGCCAGCACCACGCTGGAGACGCTGGCCGGCATGAAACCCGCCTTCAAGAAAGACGGCGGCACGGTCACCGCTGGCAACGCCTCGGGCATCAACGACGGGGCCAGTGCCGTGGTGCTGGCCACGGGCGAGCGCGTGGCCGCCCTGGGCCTCAAACCCCTGGCCCGCCTGGTGGGCTACGCCCATGCCGGGGTGGAGCCCGCCTACATGGGCATCGGCCCCGTGCCCGCCACGCGCAAAGTGCTGGAGCGCACCGGCCTGAAGCTGGCCGACATCGACGTGATCGAGGCCAACGAAGCCTTCGCCGCCCAGGCCTGCGCCGTGGCGCAAGAGCTGGGTTTTGACCCGGCCAAGGTGAACCCCAACGGCTCGGGCATCTCGCTGGGCCACCCGGTGGGGGCCACCGGCGCCATCATCACCACCAAGGCCATTGCCGAGCTGCACCGCACGGGCGGGCGCTACGCGCTGGTGACCATGTGCATTGGCGGCGGCCAAGGCATTGCCGCCATTTTTGAACGCGTGTAAGCGTTTAAGCCTGTGGGAGCGGATGGCCCGCTCCCATTTTTTAAGCATTTTTGGCCTTTAGCCCTTTACTAGTAAGCGCTAACAGCTCTTATTTTTATCATCCTATGCTGCCCCATACCCTGCTGACTGCCGATGCCCAGGCCGAGCTGGCCCTGTTCACCGATGCTTTGGAGCGCTTTTGCGACGCCGAGATCGAACCCCATTACCGCGCCTGGGAAAAAGCCGGCATCGTGCCGCGCGAGCTGTTTTTGAAAATGGGCGACAACGGCTACCTGTGCGCCGATGTGCCCGAGCAGTACGGCGGCAGCGGGGCCAACGTGCATTTTTCTTTTGCCGTCATCGAAGTGCTGGCCCGCCGGGGCTACGGTGGGCTGGTCGGCGGGCTGGAAGTGCACAGCGACATCATTCCCCCCTATTTGCTGCACTGCGGCACCGAAGCCCAGCGCCAGCATTGGCTGCCGCGCCTGGTCAGCGGCGCAGCGGTGGGGGCCATCGGCATGACCGAACCGGGCGCGGGCAGCGATTTGAAGGCCATTCGCACCACGGCCCGCAAAGAGGGCGATGGCTACGTCATCAACGGCAGCAAAATTTTTATCAGCAACGGCCAGCACTGCGACCTGATCGTGCTGGCCGCCAAGACCGACCCGGCCGGTGGTGCCAAGGGCGTGAGCCTGTTCCTGGTCGATACGCAAACCCCCGGCTTCTCGCACGGGCAGAACCTGGAAAAAATCGGCCAGCACGCGGGCGACACCTCCGAGCTGTTTTTCAACGACCTGCGCGTGCCAGCCGATGCGCTGCTGGGCGGCATCGAAGGCCAAGGCTTCACGCAAATGATGCGCGAGCTGCCACGCGAGCGCCTGGTCATCGGCGTGCAATCCGTGTATGGGGCCCAGGGTGCCCTCAACGCCACGCTGCGCTACGTGCAAGAGCGCCAGGCCTTTGGCCAGCCGCTGGCCCAATTCCAAAACACCCGCTTCACCCTGGCCCAATGCGCCACCGAAGTGGCCGCTGCGCAGGCTTTTCTGCACGCCAGCATCGCCGCCTACGAGCGCGGCCAGCTCACGCCCGAAGCCGCCAGTGCCCTGAAGCTGCACACCACCGAAATGTTTGGCCGCGTGGCCGATGCCTGCCTGCAACTGTTTGGCGGCTACGGCTACATGGCCGAATACCCTATCTCGCGCTTCTGGACGGATGCCCGGGTCATGCGCATCTACGGCGGTACCTCCGAAATCATGAAAGAAATCGTGGCGCGGGGGCTGTTGAAGCCCTAAGAACGTGTTCACGATCTCCGCGCGAAGGGGTGCGGGATGCGGATCGGGATGGGCTGCAAGGCGCAAACCACAGCAATAGCTTGGCTATTGCGAGGATTTGCAACGCCGCAGACCGCCCGAGGCCGCGACTGCACACCCATGAGGAGATTGTGAACACGTTCTAAGCGCCTAACAGCGACATAAAAAAAGGCCCGGCAGCCAACACTGCCGGGCCTTTTTGCTATTTCAGCAAAGCGAGAGGCTGCCCATCAATGGCGGAAGTGGCGCACGCCGGTGAACACCATGGCCACGCCGCGCTCGTTGGCGGCGTCGATCACTTCCTGGTCACGCATCGAGCCGCCAGGCTGGGCCACGCAGGTTGCGCCCGCATCGACCACCACGTCCAGGCCGTCGCGGAAGGGGAAGAAGGCATCGCTGGCGACCACGGTGTTTTGCAGCGAGAGCTTGGCCGCCTCGGCCTTGATGCTGGCGATGCGGGCCGAGTCCAGGCGCGACATTTGGCCTGCGCCCACGCCCATGGTCATACCGTTTTTGCAGAAGACGATGGCGTTGCTCTTGACGAACTTGGCCACTTTCCAGGCAAACAGCAGGTCTTGCAGCTCTTGCGGTGTGGGCTGCTTGATGGTGACGACTTTGAGGTCAGCCAGGGCCAGCTCGTGGTTGTCGGCGGTTTGCAGCAGCAGGCCGGAGCCGACGCGCTTGGATTCGATGGCGTTGCGGCCCTGCTCCCAGTTGGTTTTACCGCCTTGGGGCAAGGCGATTTTCATCAAACGCACATTGACCTTGGGCTTGAAGATTTCCAGCGCTTCGGCGGTGAAATCGGGGGCCATCAGCACTTCGACAAACTGCTTGACCACGGCTTCGGCGGCGGCCTTATCGACGGTGCGGTTAAAGGCGATGATGCCGCCAAAGGCGCTGGTGGGGTCGGTCTGGAAGGCCTTGGCGTAGGCTTCGTGCGCGTCTTTGCCTACGGCCACGCCGCAGGGGTTGGCGTGCTTGACGATGACGCAGGCGGGCTCGTCAAAGCTCTTGACGCATTCCCAGGCGGCATCGGCATCGGCGATGTTGTTGTAGCTCAGTTCCTTGCCCTGCAGTTGTTCGCCGGTGACCAGCGAGCCGGGCGCGGGGACCAGATCGCGGTACAGCGCGGCCTGCTGGTGGCTGTTTTCGCCATAGCGCAGGTCTTGCAGCTTGATGAAGTGGCCGTTGCTCTGGCCGGGGAACAGGGCGCGTTCGGGCACGTAGTTCTCGGAGAGTTTTTCGTCCTCAAACTGAACGCTGGAGAGGTAATCGCTGATCGCGCCGTCATATTGCGCAATGCGGTTGAAGGCGGCCACGGACAGGGCAAAGCGCAGCTTGTCGCTTAATTTTCCGGCGGCTTTCAGCTCGGCCAGCACGGCGGCGTACTGGTCGGCAGCGGTGACCACGCCCACATCCTTCCAGTTTTTGGCGGCGCTGCGCACCATGGCGGGGCCGCCGATGTCGATGTTTTCAATCGCGTCGGCCAGCGTGCAGCCGGGCTTGGCCACGGTGGCTTCAAAGGGGTAGAGGTTCACCACCAGCAGGTCGATGGTGTCGATGCCGTGCTCTTTCAAAGCCGCCATGTGCGCGGGCAGGTCGCGGCGGGCCAGCAGGCCGCCGTGGACCTTGGGGTGCAGGGTTTTGACGCGGCCATCAAGCATTTCCGGGAACTGGGTGACTTCGGCCACCTCGGTCACGGGCAAGCCGGCATCGGCCAGCAGTTTGGCGGTGCCGCCGGTCGAGAGCAGTTGCACGCCCAGGCCATGCAGGGCTTGGGCAAATTCGACAATGCCGGTCTTGTCAGATACGGAAAGAAGAGCTTTCATCGCTTGGTTTTTCTATAAAGTTAAGATAAATATTGCCTAAATCGTTTAAATACAAACGCTCACAGCTATCAAATTAATTCGTGCTGGAGCAGTTTTTTGCGCAGGGTGTTGCGGTTCAGGCCCAGCCACTGGGCAGCGCGGGACTGGTTCTGATCGGCCTGGGCCATGACCTCTTCCAGCAAAGGGCGTTCGACCAGGCGCAGCACCATGTCGTACACATTGCTGGGGGCTTCGCCGCCCAGGTCGTCAAAATAGGCTTGCAGGCTGGCGCGGATGCTGGCTTGCACGTCGCTGGCCGGATGGGTGCTGGCGGCAGGACTGGTCGTGGTTAATGGGGTGGCTAACGGGGCCGTTAGCGGGGCGGCTAACGGGGTGGTCAATGGGGGAGTGGACAGGTCCATCACGCGGCCCCCTCAATCACAGCTTGCAAGGTTTTCTCCAAAGTCAAAGGGTTTGCGCCCGGTGCAGTCGCAGGCCTGCCTTGGGGCAGGCGCTCCATCTGCTGGCCCAGGCGCAAAAAATAGTCGTTCACGGCCTGGGTTTGCGCGGCGCAATCGTCCAGGGTGTTGGTGTGGCGGCGCAGGGCATCGCCCCCAGGCAAATCGCGCACATACCAGCCAATGTGCTTGCGAGCGCTGCGCACGCCGGTGGCGCTGCCGTACAGGCGGTAGTGGTCGTCCAAATGTTCCAGCAGCAAGCCGCGCACTTCTTCCACCAAGGGCGGGGCCAGATGCTGGCCGGTGGCCAGGTAGTGGGCAATTTCGCGAAAAATCCAGGGCCGCCCCTGGGCAGCGCGGCCCACCATCAGGGCATCGGCCCCGCTGGCCTGCAGCGCAGCCTGGGCGGTTTGCGGGCTGGTGATGTCGCCATTGACCACCACCGGGATGCGCACCGCTTGCTTGACGGCGGCCACCGTGGCGTATTCGGCCTGGCCTTTGTAGCCCTGCTCGCGCGTGCGGCCGTGGATGGTGAGCATTTGCACGCCCACCGCTTCAAAGCGCCGGGCCAGGGCCACGGCGTTTTTATGCGCCTCGCACCAGCCGGTGCGCATTTTCAGCGTCACGGGCACGCCATGGGGCGCACAGGCGGCGACCACGGCAGCGGCAATTTCTTCGGCCAGGGCTTCGTTTTGCATCAAGGCCGATCCGGCCCATTTGTTGCACACCTTCTTGGCCGGGCAGCCCATGTTGATGTCAATGATCTGCGCCCCGCGCTGGATGTTGAACACCGCTGCCTCGGCCATCATGGCGGCATCGGTGCCAGCAATTTGCACGGCAATCGGCCCGGGTTCGCCCGCATGGTCGGCGCGGCGGCTGGTTTTCAGGCTTTCCCACAAATCCTTGCGCGAGGTGACCATTTCGCTGACGGCGTAACCTGCGCCCAGGCGTTTGCACAGCTGGCGAAAAGGCCGGTCCGTCACCCCGGCCATGGGGGCAACAAACAGCGCATTGGCCAGCGTGTACGGGCCTAATTGCAAGGAAGACATGCGATTGAAGAAGGGGGAAAAAGAAAAAACCTGCCACACCAGTTGCAGGTAAACACAGTCAAAACGTGAAAGAGGGGTATTGTAGCTGCTCATTTTTTGGGCAGCCGCTTGCGGTGAAAAACTCATCCGCCCAGCACGCCTTCTTGCCAAGCTTGTGCCCACCTACACTTATTGCCCTTATGGATGCTTGGATTCCCACCCTTTTGCACTGGCTGGCCCTGCCTGAATTTGGCTTGAGCACGGTGTTTGTCATCGCCTTGATTTCTGCCACCTTGTTGCCCATGGGCTCAGAGCCGGCGGTCGTTGGCCTGTTGCAGCTGCGGCCTGATTTATTTTGGCCAGCCATTTTGGTGGCGACCGCAGGCAATACGCTGGGCGGCATGATCAGTTGGTGGCTGGGGCGCATGGCCCACCAGGCCTGGCAGGCCACCCACCCCGCGGCCGCCGCCAAAGCCGCTGCCATGCACCCCCAACGCAGCCGCCACAAACAGCTGGCCCACGCGTGGCTGGTCCGCTGGGGGGCCAAAACCTGCTTACTCAGTTGGTTGCCGATTGTGGGCGACCCTTTGTGTGCCGTGGCCGGGTGGCTGCGCCTGCCGTTTTGGGCTTGTTGCGGGTACATGGCGATCGGCAAATTCTTGCGCTATGTGCTGATGACCAGTGCCGCGATGTGGGCACTGGGCTAGCGGCCACCCCTGTCCCCGCACTGTCCCCGCATTTACTGCCGTGGCGGCAGGTCTGCGGCTAAGATTTGCCCTCCCCTTTCTTTGCTGCCAAGCCCCCATGTCCCAAGAGCGCCGCCAATTTCAACGCCTGCACTTTGATGCCCATGCCCAACTGATATGCGCCGGGCAGGCCCACCCTGTGCACCTTTTGGATATTTCGCTGCAGGGGGCTTTGGTCAAGGCCGCTGCGGAGCTGCACTGGCCCAAAGAGGCACCTTGCCAGCTCATCATCACCCTGGGAGAGGGCTGCCACATTGCCATGGCCAGTGAAGTGGCCCATGTGCAAGAGGCCTACATCGGCCTGCGCTGCCGCAGCATTGACCTGGACAGCATCACCCATCTGCGCCGCCTGCTGGAGCTGCAATTGGGTGACCCTGCATTGCTGGAGCGTGATTTAAGCCAGCTGTGTGCCTTGTGATTTTTCTTGGCCCGTTTGGTCATTTTTGTCATTTTTGTTCTCTATGCGCCCTTTGATTTTTGCCCACGCCAACAGCTTTACAGCCGGAACCTACGACTACTTGTTCGCCCAGCTGCGTGCGCGCGGCTTTGCTGTGCATGCGCTGCCACGCTTTGGCCATGACCCCGCCTACCCGGTGACGGACAACTGGCCGCACTTGGTGCAGCAGCTCAAAGACTTTGCCCAGCCGCTGGTGGCGCAATGGGGGCAGCCCGCGTACTTTGTGGGGCATTCATTGGGGGGATTTGTCAGCCTGATGACGGCCGCCCAAAACCCCGAACTGGCCCGGGGCGTATTGCTGCTGGATTCGCCGCTGCTGGGGGGCTGGCGGGCCACTTCAGTGCAAGCGGCCAAGCGCTCGCGGTTGGTGAATATTTTTTCTCCCGGCAAGGTCAGTCGTAAGCGCCGCACCCGCTGGGGCAGCGCCCAAGAGGCGCTGGAGCACTTTCAGCGCAAACCCAGTTTTGCCCGCTGGCACCCACAAATACTGCAAGACTACATTCGCCACGGCCTGCATCAGGATGCACAGGGCCAGCTGACCCTGTGGTTTACGCGCGAAGAGGAAACGGCCATCTACAACAGCCTGCCGCACAACCTGAGCCCGCTGCTGCGCCGGCATCCACTGCGCTGCCCGGTGGCCTTCATTGGCGGGCGACAGTCACGCGAAATGCGCCAAGTGGGCATGGAAATGACCCAGCGCGTAACGCGGGGGCGCATCATGGTGCTGGACGGCAGCCACTTGTTTCCCATGGAGCACCCCATCACCACGGCAGCGGCCATTGAGGCCAGCTTGCTCAACCTGGACAGCATCACGGATGCACAAGTCTTTTGACTTTTTTAGTATTAATTTAGCGATTTCTCTCGCTATAACCCTCACTTGTGATGCAACTGCACTATTTAGATTTTGATTTCAGTGAAGATGAACTGGGCCACGCCTGCTGGGATGCCCTGGCCTGCGTCCCCCCTGAGCGCTGGGAAGCGCTGCTGGCTGAAGCCCAAGCCCTCTTGGCATGGTGCGAGCAACAAGGAGGGCCTGCGGGTGACATGGATGCCGGTTTTAGCTGGGATTTTGATCTGCAAGCCACCGCCGAAAAGGGGGAGCAAACCACCCCGATTGCCATCACTTGGGCCGCACCGGTTTTGCAAGCGACTGGCCCCCAAGATGGCAGCACACGCTGCTGTCTGGGCCTGAGCATCAGCACCACACCAGCCTTGACAAACGCCTTCAAAGAAGGCTTGCATCTCGAATAACGATAGCAAGCCTTCTTTAACAAAATTTTTTAATTTAGTCTTTGAAATTTCAACAACAAATCAGTTTTTATTGAAATTTTCCACTGGTACAAACCCTTGCTTTTCCAAAAAAACAGGAAAAACTAAGGGTTTGCATCCGCGTGCATTGGTGTTCCCTCCTTAAAATTCCGCGCTGTTTCGGGATTGCCTGACCACGGCAACAGACCACTCCATCCCCTTGGTCTCCCCGTTTTTCGCCATTTTTGGAGACACCATGCAGGCTCTGCTCAAACTATCCAAGGCCATTGACGGTCTGAACGCCTTTGTCGGGCGTTACGTCATCTGGCTCATCTTGGCTGCGACCTTGGTCAGCAGCATCAACGCCGTCGTGCGCAAAGTGTTCCACACCAGTTCGAATGCTTTTCTGGAAGTGCAGTGGTACCTGTTTGCCGCTTCGTTCCTGCTGGCGGCGGGCTATGCGCTGCTGGAAAAAGAACACGTCAAGGTGGACGTTATCAACGCCAAGCTGTCGCAACGCACCCGCGCCTGGATTGACGTTTTCGGCTTTATCTTTTTTCTCACACCGGTGTGCTTGATCGTGCTCAAGTACAGCATCCCCTTCTTTCTGCAAGGCTTTCACTCCGGTGAAGTCTCCAGCAATGCGGGTGGCCTGATTCGCTGGCCGGTGTACCTGATGATGCCCCTCGGCTTTGGCCTGCTGATGCTGCAAGGCTTCTCCGAACTCATCAAGCGCATTGCCTTCCTGCGCGGCTTGATTGACGACCCCATGGTCAAACGGGTGGAAAAGTCAGCAGAAGAAGAATTGGCCGAGGCCATTCGCCAGGCCAAAGAACTGGCTGCGGCCAAAAAAGCCCAAAACGCCTAAGCGCCCAGGAGAATTTACGTGGAATTCATTGCCAACAACCTCGCCCCGATCATGTTCGCGGGCCTGATCTGCTTTCTATTGATCGGCTTTCCCGTGGCATTCAGCCTGGGGGCCTGCGGCCTGTTTTTTGCCGTCATCGGCATCGAAATGGGCGTACTGCCCGAAGCGCTGATGCAAGCGCTGCCCTTGCGCATTTACGGCGTGATGCAAAACGAAACCTTGCTAGCCATTCCATTTTTCACCTTGATGGGGTTGATATTGGAGAGAAGCGGCATGGCCGAGGACTTGCTGGACACCGTGGGCCAGCTCTTTGGCCCCATCCGTGGCGGTGTGGCCATTGCCGTGATCGTGGTCGGTGCCATGCTGGCGGCGACCACCGGCGTGGTGGCCGCTTCGGTGATCTCGATGGGGCTGATCTCGCTACCCATCATGCTGCGCTACGGCTATGACCGGCGCATTGCCTCGGGGGTGATTGCCGCCTCGGGCACGCTGGCGCAGATCATTCCACCCTCGCTGGTGCTGATCATTCTGGCCGACCAGTTGGGCCGCAGCGTGGGCGACCTGTACAAGGGCGCTTTCCTGCCAGGCTTCATGCTGGTGGGCCTGTACATGCTGTTGGTCTTCATCATCGCCTTCTTCCGTCCCAGCATGGTGCCGGCCCTGCCGCCCGAAGCGCGTGACCTGAAAGACAAAAACGGCAACTCCGGCCTGCCTTCGCTGCTGGTGCTGACCATCATCTGCGTGGGCCTGTCCGTGTTTGCCGCGCAGAACATGGAAGCCATCCACACCTGGATCACCGGAGAAGTGGTGGAACACGTGGCCAAGGATGAAACCATCGTGTTTTCGATGTGCTTTGGCGTGACCCTGGCCTTTGTCGCTGCCTCGATCAACCGCATCACCGGCATGGGCCTGCTGTCCACCGTGGCAGAAAAGGTCACCTTTGTGCTGATTCCGCCACTGCTGCTGATCTTCTTGGTGCTGGGCACCATCTTCCTGGGTATCGCCACCCCCACCGAAGGCGGTGCCATGGGTGCCATGGGTGCCATCATTCTGGCCATCAGCCGCCGCCGCCTGAACTACAAGCTGCTGCAACAGGCGCTGGTGGGCACCACCAAGCTGTCGTGCTTTGTGGTCTTCATCCTGATTGGTGCCACCATGTTCAGCCTGACCTTCCAGGGTGTGGACGGCCCACTGTGGGTGGAGCACCTGCTGTCCGACCTGCCGGGTGGTCAGTTGGGCTTTCTGATCCTGGTGAACATCATGGTCTTCTTCCTGGCGTTCTTCCTGGATTTCTTTGAGCTGTCCTTCATCATCGTGCCGTTGCTGGCCCCGGTGGCCGACAAGCTGGGCGTTGACCTGGTGTGGTTTGGCGTGCTGCTGGCCATTAACATGCAAACGTCCTTCATGCACCCGCCGTTTGGTTTTGCCCTGTTCTACCTGCGCTCGGTCGCACCCGATAAGGAATACACCGACAAGGTCACGCGCCAGCGCATTGCCCCGGTGACCACTACGCAGATCTACCTGGGCTCGATCCCCTTCCTGTGCATTCAGCTGCTGATGGTGGGTCTGGTGATTGCCTTCCCAGGCATCGTCTCCAGCGGTTTGGATGAAAAAGTCACCTACGACCTGGATGCCATCCGCGAGCAAATGGAGGCCAATATGCCCAGCGCGGTGGACTTTGAAAACCCCTTCATGACCGAAGACAGCGCCAGCGAATCTGCCGCCCCTGCAGAGGATGACCCGCTCAAAGCCATGCAAGACGCTTTAGAGGCGGCCCCTGCCAATTAAGGCCAACTAAGAAAAAGCGCACACGCGCAACCATCCCCCCAGCCCCTGGTGCCTTTGGCCCAGGGGCTTTTTCATGGGCCACAATCGCCCGCAGGAGAAACTTATGCAACTGTCCACCTGCAATTTTCGTTATGGTCTCACTGCAGTTTGTAACGCCTCAAAAAATAAAAATAACCATATGATATTTAAAGGATTTTGTCTCTTTAAGTCTCATCTAGGATCTGCACATCTCGGCTTTGGTGGGTAGCTAGATGGGTAGCTAGTTGGGTAGCTAGGAGGTGGTCAAATTGCGTGAGTTTGCAAAGGGGAAACATGCCAAAACTCACTAACTTGCTGTCAGATCGACAGCTGAAAAACTGGATGATCAAAGGCGATACAGTTGCCAAATCAGATGGCGATGGCCTTACCTTCACACTTTCCAACGCAGGCACCGCATCCTGGGTGCTTAGGTATCGGCTTAATGGACGCCGTAAGGAAGTAACCCTCGGCAACTACCCTGATATCAGCCTCAGCAATGCACGCGAAAAAGCACGTGCATTACGAGCAGCCGTTGACGCCAGCGAAGATGTTGCTGTTCAAAAGCAAACTGCACGCAGTCGAGCGATAGCAGCCTGGTCCATTCGCGACTTGGTCAATGACTATCGAGAAAAAATTCTTCGCCTCGACTCCTTCTCAAAAATCACCATTCAATACCGCACCTATGACCTTGAACAGGTCATCTTGCCTCGTCTGGGAGCTTGGCAGGTCGACCAGGTAACCCCTATCGATATCGTTTCAATGTTGAAGGATGCCAAACGCACATGGACGATCACCAAGCGCCTCTTAACAACGACCTCTCAACTTTTTGACCATGCCTGTGGTCTCACGTTGATAGCAACAAACCCCTGCTTTGGCATCAAGCTAACAGCTCTGATGGGGCCACGTCCTCCCGTGCGCCGCCGTGTGATGCTAGATGAGTCAGAGCTACGCACCCTTCTACCTAATATTGATCAGATTGGGCGTCAGAACGGCTTAGCCTTCCGCATCCTTTTAGCCACATGTGTACGAGGTATTGAACTAGTGAAGGCGAAGAAGGAGCACTTACTCCTTGATAGAGGGGTTTGGTGGATTCCTAATGACTCGGTCAAAACTCGCAAAGGCTTTCTCGTCCCTCTAGCTCCCCAAGTGGTCGAATGGTTCCGTGAACTACTCGTCTTCGCAGATGGTTCTAGCTATGCTCTACCTGCTCGCCGCCATGACCGCCTGCTAATTCACGGAGATACACATGTTGGCGCTACTACGCTTTGGGCTGCGATTACACGAGCCTTTGAGCGCGGCGATATCGACATACGCCACTTCACTCCACATGACACGCGAAGTACTGCAAAGGGACATATGCGCAACATGGGAGTATCACGGGAAATTTCAGAGATTGCACTCAACCATACGCTCAAAGGCATGGAAGCTATCTATGACGTTAGAGAGGAAATTCCAGAGCGTCGTGATGCTCTCAAAAAACGGGCTGACTTCCTGATAGCCTGTGAGAAAGGTACTTCTGCCCCACATCAAGTGGTTGTACCTATACGAGAGGGTGTGCAGAATTTTGTGTAAACGGCCTATCCACAGCCGGTGACCTGCCCCCTCCAGCCATACCAATCAGTTGGAGAGAGGTCCAAGGGTTTGCAGGTTAACTGATCCTGCGTCGGTGGTTGATGGGTTTGGCTTGCGGTGCTTGGCGGCAAACTCAGCCGGAGGTATCCGTCCGATCGTTCCGCGTGGTCGCACCTCGTTGTAGTCTTGGCGCCAGATGGCGATGACCTCGCGGGCCTGCGTCAGGGATTCGAACCAGTTCTCGTTGAGGCATTCGTCCCTGAACTTGCCGTTGAAGCTCTCGATGTAGGC
>NZ_JAFNME010000031.1 GCF_017368815.1 Comamonas denitrificans
GCAGAAGGGGGGAGGGTATTGTTTTCAGTCACTTATTGATTGTAAAGAGAACGCCAAGCTTGTACCCAATGATGGAGGGCATCGCTCAAGCATATTTGTGAAAAATGGTTGGCAGGATCTGGCAATCCTAAAAAACGGGCGGCCGCCAGCAAGGTGGCCAATGGCTGCTGCGTATCGACCGCAGGCGCGCCGTGTTGTTTGGAGAGTTTTTCGCCGTTGGGCAAGGTGACCAAGGGGGTGTGCAAATACTGGGGGTGTGGCAACCCCAAGGCGGCTTGCAGCAGCAGCTGGCGTGGGGTGTTGTCGCTTAAATCAGCGCCACGCACGACGTGGGTGATGCCTTGGTCAGCATCATCGACCACGACGGCCAATTGGTAAGCCCACAGTCCATCGGCCCGGCGCAGGAGAAAATCACCGCAAACCTGGGCCGGATGCTGGCTTTGCGGGCCTTGGCGGCGATCCTGCCAGTGCAAGCCATGGGTTGAATCTATAAAGAAAGGAGCTTTTTGCGCTTGATTTGAATGGATTTTTTTATAGTTTTCTATAAATTTCTCAAGATGAAAGCGCGTGCTACGCTCTAATTTTTGATGCACTCCAGCGCGGCAGAGGCCGGGATAGGGCCGCTCTTGGTGGCGGGTGTGTGCCAGCCCTTGGGCCTGCCACGCCTGTTCTAACTCTTTGCGCGTGCAGCTGCAGGGGTAGGTCCAGCCATCGCGTTTGAGTTGTGCCAGCGCGTTTTCATAGCCAGTTTGACGTTGGGATTGCCTGACGGGCGGGGCATCAGGCTGCAGCCCCAGGGCCGACAGTTGCTGCAAGATGATTTGGTCCGTGCCTGCAGGGCAGCGTGGGAGGTCAATGTCCTCAATGCGCACCAGCCAGCGCCCTTGGTGAGCGCGGGCATCGAGCCAACTGGCCAAGGCCGCCGCTACCGAGCCTGCGTGCAGTGGGCCCGTTGGCGAGGGAGCAAACCGGCCGCAATAAGGCGCAGGCATGGCACAGCTCAGGCTTACACCGCTTCACGCTTGGGCAAGGTGGACTTGACCCGGGTGGCCAACTGGGCAATTGCCAGGGCTGCCGGGCAATTGGGGTTGGACTGTAGTAGCAATTGGCGGCGCATGACAGCCTCACGCACTGCGGTGTCGGAGGGGATGTCGCCCATGTGAATCAAGCGCATAGGCAGTCCCGATTCGGTGCTGACAAAGCGGTTGAGCACTTGCTGCAATTGCCCGGTAATGGCGCGGCCATCGCCCGGGCGTGCCGCTTGGTTGATCACCAGGCGCATGTTGTGGCGCTTTTGCTGCGCGGCCAGCACCTTCATGGCGGCGTAAGCGTCGGTCAGTGAGGTGGGCTCGGGCGTGGCCACGATCAAAATTTCTGATGCCAGCGACAAAGAGAACAGCACCACATCAGAAATTCCCGCCCCAGTGTCCAGCAAAACGACATCGTAATGGGGGGCCAAGGTGTCAATGGTGTGGATGAGTTGGTTGCGTACCTCGGGAGTGAGGCGGGAATACTCGACCATGCCAGAGCCGGCCAAGAGCACATGGAAACCACCGGGTGCCGTGACCACGGCCTCTTGCAAACTGGCGCGTCCGACGAATACATCGTGCAGCGTGATTTTGGGGTAGAGGTTGAGGACGACATCCAAATTGGCCAGTCCCAAATCAGCATCCAGCACCAGCACATGCAGGCCTTGGCGCGTTAAAGCGGCCGCCAGGTTGGCAGAGACAAAGGTTTTTCCGACCCCCCCTTTGCCACTGGTCACAGCAATGATGTTGGGGTGGGCACTGGGTCGTTTGGCAGGGGCAGCGCCTGCGGGATGGTGGTTGGGCGGGGATGCAACGTCACTCATTGGTTAATCGCTTTCACTAGACGTTACCTGGAAAATCGAGGTGGTTTCAGGGTAGGCACTGCCTGGTGCCACCAAGCCGCTAAAGAGCAGTTCTTTTTCTTCTGCGGTGACCGTGCTGTCCGGTTGGGGTTCAATGCACACGCGGTTTCGTCCTAAATTTTTGGCGTGGTAGAGCTGCTGGTCGGCGCGCTCTATCCATAATTCACTGGTGCTGCGAATCCACTGCAAGGCGTAAGCGCCGCCAATGCTCACGGTCATGGGCAGCGATTGGCTTGGGCTGATGGCAAAGGGCTCATTGGCGACCATTTCACGAATGCGGTCAGCGACATTCTTGCCGTATGCCGGTTGGCAGGCGGGCAGCACAATGGCAAATTCTTCGCCGCCATAGCGGGCCAAGGTGTCCATGGGGCGTACACATTGATGCAGCAGCAGGGCGATGTGCTTCAGGGCCAAATCGCCAATGTTGTGGCCATAGGTGTCATTGACGGCTTTGAAATGGTCAATGTCCACCATTAAAAGCAAGGCGGCATCGCCCGAGCGGGCCACCCGGTCAAGCTCACCTTCCAAGGCGGTCATGAGGTGGCGGCGATTGGTGGCACCAGTCAAGGGATCGCGCAGCGAGACATTGCACAGGCCGTCAATGATTGCTTGCAAATAGTCGATGGGGTGCAGGTGTGCATCTGGCAATTGCGCCCGCACGCCATCGCCAAGCAAAGCGAGTGCTTCGCTCAGCTGAAGGCGTTCAATGCCTGAGGCCAGGGCAAGAGGGGGCTGGGGGGATATCACGGTATGCACAAGAGCAAAAAATAGCGCTAAGTGTAGCAGTCTGCTCAGGTTTGCCTAGGCGGTTTTGCAGTGCAAAGCTACCGTTAAGCGTTGGAAAAAAGAAGGATTTGGGTGGTTTATTGGATGATTGAACAGGCGCTGGATTGCATCGCTTGGCTAGCGGTGGCGTGATTTCATTGCCCGTTCAACCTCGCGTTTTCCTTCGCGTTCTTTAATGGTGTCGCGCTTATCGTGTTCGGCTTTGCCTTTGGCCAAAGCTATTTCGCATTTGACCAAGCCTTCTTTCCAGTGCAAGTTCAGTGGGACCAAGGTGTAGCCTTTTTGTTCTACTTTGCCAATCAGGCGGCGAATTTCATCTTTGTGCAGCAGCAGCTTTTTGGTGCGAGCGGCATCGGCATTCACATGGGTGGAGGCGGTTTTTAAGGGGTTGATCAAGCAGCCAATTAAAAATAATTCACCATTTTTAATCACTACATAGCCATCGGTAAGCTGCACTTTGCCGCTGCGCACCGCTTTGACTTCCCAGCCTTGCAGAACCATGCCGGCTTCATAGCGTTCTTCAAAAAAATAGTTAAAAGCTGCTTTTTTATTTTCAGCAATACGGGAGGGGGAATTGGGTTTCTTTGCCATGGTCTTTCCAGCGAGAGCGCCGCAGGGACTCGGGCTCTTTCTACAATTGCGCTTTCGCTCAACTTGGGATTCTAGTTTCTCCCACTTCTACTACAGGCTTGTTATGCTGATTGCACTGGCGCCTTTGTTTGTTTATTCATGAAATCTGTCAATAAATCAGTACTGATTTGGTATAGCCCGCAAGAGATGTTTGCCTTGGTGCGGGATGTGGCGCACTACCCAGAGTTTTTGCCGTGGTGCTCGCACAGCCAAGTGCTGGAAGAGAGCGAGCAGGGCATGACGGCCGAAATTGGTATGTCCATGGCCGGTTTGCGCAAGTCTTTTGTGACGCGCAATGCCTACGAAGACCACCACAAAATCAATATGCGCTTGGTCAAAGGCCCATTTTCCAAGCTGGAAGGCAATTGGTTATTCCATCCCGTGGGTGATGGCTCACAACGCGCGTGCAAAGTTGAATTGCAATTGGTTTATGGCTTCGACAGCGTCGCGCTGGCAACCCTGGTAGGCCCGATTTTTGATCGCATTGCCAACAGCATGGTGGATGCTTTTATTCAACGTGCCGAGAAAGTTTATGGCTAAGGTGCAGGTACAGGTTTGGCGCTCGGTGCAGCCCGGCCATGTGCAAACAGCAGACTTGACCTTGCCAGCCTGCGCCACGGTGGCCGATGCAATCGCCTTGCTAGGGTGGCCAGAGACCGCTGGCTGTGGCATTTGGGGGCGTGCATGCACGTTGGATACGGTGCTGACCTCGGGCGATAGGGTGGAGTTGTACCGTGCATTGACGGTAGATCCCAAAGTGGCGCGTCGGGAGCGGTTTGCCCAGCAAGGTGCTCGCGGGGCGGGTTTGTTCTCAGCGCGTCGCCCGCATAGCAAGGCCGGTTATTAGCCAGATTAAGGTGTCTCTTTAAGGTGTCTCTTTCGGCAGTGGCCCGCAATCACGGGCAATGACATCGCGCACGCGGCGTGTCTCTTGCTCGCGCTGCATCGTGCTCATGACGGTTTGCTGTCCGTCGGGCCCAATGTGCCCAATCTGCGCGTCCGATTGGAGTGTGCGCAAAGCGGTTTGGGCGCGGGTGCAGTTTTCCATGCGCTGTTGTATGAATTTGGCCTGCTCCTCGCGTTTTTGTTTTTCTTCGGCGGCTTTGCGCTCAGCTTCTTGCTTGAGCTGCTGGGCCGCTTGGGGATCAGGGGTTTGGGGTGGCGCATCGGCCGCTGTTTTTTCGGCGGTTTCTTCTTGGCTGTCTTCAGGCAGCTCGGCCTTGGGCAGCGTATCGGCCGTGACCGTGCGGGCTACCACCGGCGATTTCAAAATATTTTTTTCTGGAATATGCGGCGGTGGAGGGCGATCGCTAAAAGTTTTGCGACCGTGCTCATCAATCCACTGCCATTGGGCAATGGCAGTGGAGGCCGTAAATCCTGCAAGAAGGGCTATCAGGGCGAAATAAGCACGCGTTTTCATAGCGCACCAGTGTAGCCCGGTTGGCTGCAGTGACTATGGTTTTTTGTTTCTTCCCTGCAACGGTGAAAACCCAAGGCTACAATTTGCCTTTTGGAGCCAACCCTATGCGCCTTCTTGGAAAAGCACTGACTTTTGACGATGTCCTGCTCGTTCCCGCCTACTCCGAAGTCCTTCCCAAGGACGTTACCCTTGCCACTCAGTTCACCCGCGACATTACGCTGAATCTGCCTTTGGTATCCGCCGCTATGGATACGGTCACTGAGGCGCGGCTGGCCATCGCCATTGCCCAAGAGGGGGGGATTGGGGTCATTCATAAAAACATGACGGCCCAAGAGCAAGCGGCAGAAGTCTCTAAGGTCAAGCGCCATGAATCGGGCGTGGTGCATGACCCTGTGGTCATCACGCCTGAACACACAGTGTTGCAAGTGTTGCAACTCTCGGAAGAGCTGGGTATTTCTGGCTTCCCGGTATGCGATGGCGGCAAAGTTGTCGGCATCGTGACCAGCCGTGATGTGCGCTTTGAAACGCGCTACGACGTCAAGGTTCAGCAAATCATGACGCCGCGCGAAAAGCTGATTACCGTGAATGAAAAAGACGGCACCAGCCCCGCCGAGGCCAAAGCCTTGCTCAACAAGCACAAGCTGGAGCGCCTGCTGGTCATCAACGATGCGTTTGAGCTCAAAGGCCTGATCACCGTTAAAGACATTAACAAGCAAACCATCTTCCCGAATGCTGCCCGCGATAGCTCGGGCCGCCTGCGTGTTGCTGCAGCGGTGGGGGTTGGGGCAGGAACCGAAGAGCGTGTTGAGTTGCTGGTCAAAGCCGGTGTCGATGCTTTGGTGGTCGATACGGCCCATGGTCATAGCAAAGGCGTGATTGACCGCGTGCGCTGGGTCAAGCAAAACTACCCGCAAGTTCAAGTCATTGGCGGCAATATCGCCACTGGCGCTGCGGCGCTGGCTTTGGTTGAGGCCGGTGCTGATGCCGTCAAGGTCGGTATTGGCCCTGGCTCTATTTGCACCACGCGCATTGTAGCTGGCGTGGGGGTGCCGCAGATCATGGCCATCTCCCATGTTGCCCAAGCTTTGCAAGGCACGGGCGTGCCTTTGATTGCCGATGGCGGTATCCGCTTCTCGGGTGATATTGCCAAGGCGCTGGCCGCCGGGGCTTCCACCATCATGATGGGCGGAATGTTTGCAGGCACCGAGGAGGCACCAGGTGAAGTCATTCTTTACCAAGGCCGCAGCTACAAAAGCTACCGGGGCATGGGCTCGATCGGAGCCATGCAGCAAGGCTCGGCCGATCGCTACTTTCAAGAATCGACCACGGGCAATCCCAATGCCGACAAGCTGGTGCCCGAGGGGATTGAGGGGCGCGTCCCTTACAAAGGCTCCATGGTCTCCATCGTGTACCAAATGGCCGGCGGCGTGCGTGCTGCCATGGGCTATTGCGGCTGCAAGACCATTGCCGAGATGAACCACAAGGCTGAATTTGTAGAAATCACAGCCGCCGGTATCCGTGAGTCTCACGTCCACGATGTGCAAATCATCAAGGAAGCGCCTAACTACCGCGCGGATTGAGCCGCCGGTCTGGTTTTTTTAATGAAATGGCCCGTTGCCCGTTGCTGGACAACGGGCCATTGCTATTCTTTTAATGTTTAATTTTCTCTTGCTATGCAACATGACAAAATTTTGATTTTGGACTTTGGTTCCC
The DNA here is from genome assembly GCF_017368815.1 of Comamonas denitrificans. Classification (GTDB taxonomy): domain Bacteria; phylum Pseudomonadota; class Gammaproteobacteria; order Burkholderiales; family Burkholderiaceae_C; genus Comamonas; species Comamonas denitrificans. Next base: position 6,441 of record NZ_JAFNME010000031.1, read on the forward strand.
AAGTCACCCAGCTCATTGCCCGCCGGGTTCGGGAAGCGCACGTGTATTGCGAAGTCCATCCTTGCGATGTCAGCAGCGATTGGGTGCGGCAGTTTGCTGCCGATGGGCACCTCAAAGGCATCATCCTCTCGGGCAGCCATGCCAGCGTGTATGAAGTGGACGACAAAGCCCCAGAGGCCGTCTTTGAGCTGGGGGTTCCTGTGCTGGGCATTTGCTACGGCATGCAGACCATGGCCAATCAGCTCGGTGGCAAGGTCGAGGGCAGCCATAGCCGTGAATTTGGCTACGCCGAAGTGCGTGCCCATGGCCATACCGCTTTGCTGCAAGGGATTGCCGACTTCACCACCACCGAAGGTCACGGCATGCTCAAAGTGTGGATGAGCCATGGTGACAAGGTCACCGCTTTGCCCCCTGGGTTTAAGGTCATGGCCTCCACGGCCGCCTGCCCCATTGCCGGTATGGCCGATGAGCAGCGCCGCTACTACGCTGTGCAATTTCACCCCGAGGTCACCCACACCGTCCAAGGCACGGCCTTGCTCAACCGCTTTGTTTTAGACATTTGCGCTGCGCAGGCCGATTGGGTCATGGGGAGCTATATCGACGAAGCCGTGAAAAAAATTCGCGAACAAGTCGGCGATGAAGAAGTGATTTTGGGACTGTCTGGCGGTGTTGATTCCAGCGTCGCAGCGGCCTTGATCCACCGTGCCATCGGCAATCAACTCACCTGCGTGTTTGTTGATCACGGCCTGCTGCGCCTGAACGAAGGCGATATGGTCATGGAAATGTTCGCGGGCAAACTGCACGCCAACGTGGTGCGTGTGGATGCTGCTGACCTGTTCTTGGGCAAACTCGCCGGGGTGAATGAACCCGAGGCCAAGCGCAAAATTATTGGTGGCCTGTTTGTCGATGTTTTCAAGGAAGAGGCCGCCAAGCTCAAAGCCAGTGGCCAAGCGCATAAAGGCGCTACGTTCTTGGCCCAAGGCACGATTTACCCGGATGTGATTGAGTCCGGCGGTAAAAAAGCGGTAACCATCAAGAGCCACCACAACGTTGGGGGTCTGCCTGAGCAACTGGGGCTAAAACTGCTCGAACCCCTGCGCGATTTGTTCAAAGATGAAGTGCGTGAGCTGGGCATTGCCCTGGGCCTGCCACACGCCATGGTGTATCGCCACCCCTTCCCCGGGCCTGGCTTGGGTGTGCGAATTTTGGGTGAAGTGAAGAAGGAATACGCTGACTTGCTGCGCCGTGCCGATGCCATCTTTATTGAAGAGCTGCGTGCGACGGTGGACCCCGAAACTGGTAAAAATTGGTACGACCTGACCAGCCAAGCCTTCGCAGTCTTCCTGCCCGTGAAAACCGTTGGAGTGATGGGCGATGGGCGCACCTATGACTACGTGATTGCCCTGCGTGCCGTGCAAACTACCGATTTCATGACCGCCGATTCAGCTGAATTGCCTTATCCCCTGCTGAAAAAAGTCGCCGCCCGCATCATCAATGAAGTACGGGGCATCAATCGCGTGACTTACGACGTGAGCACCAAGCCCCCTGCAACCATCGAGTGGGAGTGAGGTTGTTTTTAACTTGTTGATTTTATTGAGTTAAATTCAGCTATATCAGCCCCATCCATGCCAGTCAGGACTTGCCTGACTGGCATGGAGACTTGCACACCGGTTTTGGGTGTGCGCAGCGCTTTACTTGCGCAACAGCACTTTTAAGGCATTTTGCAAGCGCCGTGCTGCGGCTTCTTCGTGGGCCGAGGCCAATACCGTGGCCACATCCTGCGCCCAGGTCTCTGCGGGCATGGCCGCGTTGCGCTGGGTGAGCAGCTGCAATTGCAGCATGCGGCGCTGGCTATGGTGTTGCGCTGGCGTGGGGATGTCGGCGGCCACTTCCAGGCGCAGCAGGGCTTGCGCCGCATCGCCTTTGGCCGAGGCACTTAGGGCTTGGCTCCATCCCGTGCGCGCAGCGGCGGGCAATTTGCCCAGATCTTGGGCAGCGGGCAAGGCGGCTGCGTCGCGCTGCGCCCAGGCCTGCAGCAATTGCGTTACGGCCTCACCGTGCGCTTGGGCTGCCAGTTTGCGCAGGGCCTGCTGGGCAGCATCCACCGCATCGCGCTGCGCGCGAAAGGCTGCGTCTGACAGGCGGGGGCCGCGCTCGGGGCGTTCTGCCCGGTCGGGGCGGGAGCCGCGCTCAGGACGGCGGTCGCGCGGTCCACGTGCCTCACGGCCTGCTGGGGCAGCGGTGTCTTTTTTGGCGCCAGGCCGGTCATCGCCACGCACCGCCACAACGGGGCGATCGGTGCTGGGTTTGGCGGCGGCAGGGGCTACTTCGCTGGCTGCTGCAGGGGTTGCGGCAGCGTCGGTTTGGGCTTGCTGGGCATGTTTAGCTGCTTCCAAGGCCTGCAATGCTGCGCGAATTTGCTGGGCATCGCCGCTGGCATTGGCGGCCTGCACAGCCTGCGCGGCATCGACCACCGCACGGTCATAGGCCGAGAGGGCTTGCGCTGGGGCACGGCTGCGTTCGGCCGACTTGCGCTCGAACAGCGCATCGAGCGGGGCGCGGAAAGCATCCCACAGTTTTTGCTCAAGTTTGCGCTCCAAGGGCACATCCTGGGCCAAGGTTTGCCATTGGTGCTGCAAAGATTTAATAGCATCTACCGAAAATACACCGCCATCTTGCAAAGATTTTGCTTCAGAAATCAATGCTTCACGGCGGGCGATGCTCTCTTTTTGTTTAGCTTTTAAAGGAGCCTCGGCGGCATGGATGGCTTCTTTCCAAGCGGTTTGCAGCTCGGCAAACAGTTTTTCTCCAATGTGACCACCATCGCGCCAGCGTTGGCCAAATTGGCGCAGGGCGCGGGCCGTTTCTTTCCAGTCCGGGGTGGCAGGCTGGGCGGCTGTCCAGGCTTTGACTTCATCAATCAAGGCCTGGCGACTGGCTTTGTTTTCTGACGATTGGGCCCGGGCTTTGCCCAGCCACAGCTGCACTTGCTGGTGTACTTGGGTGCAGGCTTCGTCAAATTTTTTCCACAAGCCATGGTTGGGTGCAGCGCCTTGGTCAATTTGTCGCCATTGGTCACGCAATTGGCGCAAAGTATCTTGCAGCTTGCGCCCAGGCTGGCTGCTTTGGGCCAGCGCAACCGCTTGCTCAACCAACTGCTGGCGCAGGGTGTCGGCCTGCTGCGGCTGCCAGCCCAAGCTGTCGCCAGCGGCCAGCAATTGGGTGTGTACCTGTTGGGCCATGTCAGCAGAGAGCCAGCGGCCATGCTGTTTTAAAGCGCTGCGCACTTGGGCAATGGCGGCAGCTTTTGCTTCTGGGGCGGCGGTCGCCAAGGCTTCTAATAAAGGAGCAAGTGCCGCTTGCGCTGCCTGCTGTTTGGCCGCAGGGTTGGGCTTGACTGGCGTTGCAGCAGCGGGGCTTGCTGTCAATTGCGAAGGCAAGCCCCGGGCAATGCGAATTTCATCGGCCCACACAGGCACGGCAGGCAAGGGCGCATTGCCATCTTCGGCTGCCAACTTGGTGACGGCCAAGGCATCCAAGAAAGCTTGCCACACCAAGAGCAACTGCTCTTCCGAGCTTTGCAAGATGCTGGTAAAGCGCTCTTGCACGCAAATCCATCCGGCATCGCTGCGCAGTGCCAGTGCCTGCTGGCGCCATTGGGTGACATCCGATTGCAAGGTGTCCAGGGCGGCTTCAGCGTCTTTCCAAGGCTTGGTAGAGAGCACCTCAATGCGCTGGGCCAAAAGCACTGCTACCTCGCGCTGTACTTGCACTTTGTGCTGCAAATCTTCAATGCTTTTGGCACGTTCGAGCAACTGGATTTTTAAACTGGCCAAGGGTTCGCGCGACAGAGGAGCCCCGGCTTTGGCGGCATCGCGCTGCCAAACGGCGGCTTGTTCTGCCGAAAACTTTTCTGCTTGCAGCAGTGCTTGGGCGCTGGCGGCCCATTCGTCGGCAATCAAATCTTGGTCTTGTGTGCGGCGCATTTCATCCAAGCGCTCGCGCAGCAAGCGGCTGGCGCTTTTGTCACGGTTGCCCAGCTCCTTGAGCACTTCTTGCAACTGCGCTGCGCTGGGATTGGAGGCCAGCCAAGTGCGCAAGCAAGCAGCGCGCTCGCCCGAGGTTTCGGCAGAGAAAGCGCCCCCGGTCAGGGCATCTAAAGGATGGATATCGGCTGCAGGGGCGCTGCTGGGGGTATTTTCAATGGCGTCAGACATAGCGCTGAATAAAACTTTATTTTCGGTAAAAAAGGAGTCGCCCAGGATGGGGAGCCATCCTGGGCGTATTCTAAAAAATTCCAGTGCAGGCGCAGGCACCGGTGTCGGCTTGGGCGGTATTTTCGCCCCGAAACGCGTAGCCCCCAAGCTTATTTCGACAAATGTCCGCTGCAGGGGCATCTGATACGGAAAAGCCCCACATCCAAAAGCTTTGTATGTGGGGCTTTAGGCAAAGTCCAAGACCTTGCGCTGCAGTGGCACAAAGGGGGTGGTGCCTTCATGCCACGGGGTAATGATTACCCCTTGGGATTCGCCGTTGCAGCCGGTTGCCAAACAGGGGCTGAGTGCTGGGAGGGCCAGCGCTGTGGCTGCAAGCCAACGAATAACAGGTGCAAAACACCCGCTTCCAATGTAGCCAGTCACATGCCAAATGCCAACGCTTTGTGCCAAAAAATTTCTTTTCTCAAGGGTAAACCACTAAAAAATAGGCGATGTAAGCGATTTTTAAATAACTTTTTTATCTAAAAAAATATTTTTTTACCATTGACTGGTAATTTTGCAGACTTTTACAATGCGCTCCGTGCCTTGGTTTTCTCCAGGGCTTTTTTATTGACGCTGCTCCATGGCCTTATTTCCAGATGGTGCTTGAACCGAGCATCTCTTGCGAAGAAGCAGCCCCCTCCACTCCCGGTTCAGACAGATTGGTTTATCCAAGGTGACAAGCACCTGGGCTGCCAACGTGACTGTGCGAACCGAAAGCAAAGGATCCGCTATGACTCCGTCAAGAAACCTCGGCGCCGCTGTGCGCTCAGTTTTTTCCGATACCACGGAAGGCTTTCTTGAAATTTTTCGTAATACGCTGGCGCTGCTAGGCATTGCCGTGGCGTGCATGATCGTGGTTTTCCTCGTGCGCCCCGACTGGCGTTTGGCTGGCGAAGCGCAGTTGCACGCTTGGTTGCAAGAGCGCCAACATGCAGCGGCAGAAGGCTCTATTGCCTCTGAGCCTGAAGCCATTGAGCGCACCACGGCGACCAATCCCAAAGCGCTGCCGCGTGAGCAAGCCGCCATTGCCTACTGGCTGAGCAAAAAGTACAAGGTGGCGGCCGAACCCATGGCGGCCCTGGTGGCGGAAGCCTATAACCAAGGCAGCCAGCACAAGATTGATCCCACTTTGATCTTGGCTGTGGTGGCCATTGAATCGCGCTTTAACCCGTTTGCTCAAAGCAGTGTCGGTGCCCAAGGTCTGATGCAGGTCATGACCCGAGTGCACACCGAAAAGTACGAACATTTCGGTGGCGATCTGGCCGCGTTTGATCCGGTGAGCAATATGCGCGTGGGCGTGGCAATTTTGAAGGAATACATCCGCCGCGCGGGCTCGATTGAAGGCGGATTGAAATACTACGTTGGCGCAGCCAATTTGCCCACCGATGGAGGCTATGGTGCCAAGGTGTTGGCCGAATACCAACGTATTCGCCAAGTGGCAGGCCGTGCCGCACCCGCATCGCCGCCGGCGCAACCAACAACCACTGCGGCAGCCCCTGCCGCTGGCGCTTCCCAAACCCTGGCACTGGCCAGCACGCAGTCTGCCGACGCGGCACCTGGTGCGACCCATCCAGACAATATGTAGCAGCGTGCTTTCATATCGCCGTCGCTAGATTGGGCACGCCACCCGCAATAAAGCCGACCAATGTCGGCTTTGCTTTTATGAGCAGCTAGAATTACAGAGTACGCGACTGGCGATAGGCAAGGCGGGGCAAGCATGCAACCCAGCTACGCTGATGTGGAACAGTTTTGTGCCTTGGCGCACACCAACCACCGGGGAGCGTACCGCCTGAGCCACACTTCGGGTGTTTTAGCCGTTCGCCTGGGCAACCCTTAGAGATGTTCTAAGGGACTCATCACCGCAACTGCCATTCACACTATGTTCCAACGTTCCAATACCGTTCAAGTTGTCGATCCCGAAGTATTTGCCGCCATCCAGGCCGAAAACCAACGCCAGCAAGAGCACATTGAGCTGATCGCCAGTGAAAACTACTGCTCCCCCGCCGTCATGGAAGCCCAAGGCTCGCAACTGACGAATAAATACGCCGAAGGCTACCCCGGCAAGCGCTACTACGGCGGCTGCGAGCATGTCGATGTGGTCGAGCAACTGGCCATTGACCGCGTCAAACAACTGTTTGGTGCCGAAGCCGCCAACGTGCAACCCAACAGCGGCTCGCAAGCCAACCAGGCCGTGCTCATGGCCTTTGCCAAGCCTGGCGACACCATCATGGGCATGAGCCTGGCCGAAGGCGGTCACCTGACCCACGGCATGCCGCTGAACATGTCGGGCAAGTGGTTCAACGTGGTCTCCTACGGTCTGAACGCCAAAGAAGAAATCGACTACGACAAAATGGAAGCCTTGGCCCGCGAGCACAAGCCGCGTATCCTGATTGCCGGTGCTTCTGCCTATGCGCTGGAAATTGACTTTGCCCGCTTTGCCAAAATCGCCAAAGAAGTCGGCGCCATCCTGTGGGTGGACATGGCCCACTACGCCGGCTTGATTGCCGCTGGTGTCTATCCCAACCCCGTGCCCCATGCCGATGTGGTCACCACCACCACGCACAAAAGCCTGCGCGGCCCCCGTGGCGGCGTGATCCTGATGAAGGCCGAGCACGAAAAAGCCCTGAACAGCGCCATTTTCCCTGGCCTGCAAGGCGGCCCGCTGATGCACATCATCGCCGGCAAGGCCGTGGCCTTTAAAGAAGCCCTGACCCCCGAGTTCAAGGCCTACCAAGAGCAAGTGGTGAAAAACGCCAAGGTGGTGGCCGAGACCTTGATCGAGCGCGGCCTGCGCATCGTCTCCAGCCGCACCGAAAGCCACGTCATGCTGGTCGATTTGCGCTCCAAGGGCATCACCGGCAAGGCGGCCGAAGCGGCCCTGGGTGCTGCCCACATCACCATCAATAAAAACTCCATCCCCAACGACCCTGAAAAACCCATGGTCACCAGCGGCATCCGTGTCGGCACCCCGGCCATGACCACGCGCGGCTTTAAGGAAGAAGAAGCCCGCATCACCGCCAACCTGGTGGCTGACGTGTTGGAAGCCCCGAACGACGAAGCCAACCTGGCGCGCGTGCGGGCCGAAGTGGCCAAGCTGACCGCCCGCTTCCCGGTGTACAGCAACTAAGCCCTGCCCAGGGACAAGGTAGAGCGCCATGAAATGCCCGTTTTGCAATCACCCGGACACCCAGGTGATGGAAACCCGCGTGGCCGAGGATGGCAGCTTTACCCGCAGGCGGCGCCAGTGCTCCGCCTGCACCAAACGGTTTACCACCTACGAGCGACCGGATGTGAACTTTCCGATGGTGGTCAAAAAAGACGGCCGCCGTACCGAATACAACCGCAACAAGCTGCGTGACTCTCTGGCCCTGGCCCTGCGCAAACGGCCGGTGCCCGCGCCCGCCATTGATGCTGCGATTGAGCATGTTGAAGAGCAGCTGCTCAGCGCCGCCTCGCGCGAAGTGCCCTCCAGCCGCATTGGCGAGATGGTGATGCAAGAGCTGCACCAGCTGGACAAAGTGGCCTACATCCGCTTTGCCAGCGTCTATCGCAGTTTTGAAGATGTGAATGAATTCAAAGATTTGGTGGATGCAGTGCGGGTCCAGTAATTAATAAAGAGAGCTGCTTGCGCTGGCAATCAATGATTTTCAAGGTGTTTTCACTCTAAAAACCAATGAAAATCAGCGGAAACAGCTCTTTTTTAGATTGTAAAAACGCTCTAAGAAATTGCCTGCCACTCGGGGGACTCGCCCATCAGCAACGGCTGGTTGCACTGCACGGCCTCCCGCACAAACTCCCACAAGGCACGCACCCGTGCCAGTTCGCGCCGATCGCCTGGGGCGGCGATCCAAAAAGTGCGCACCAAATCAATCTCATCGACCAAAACCGGCACCAAATCCGGGCTTTGCGTGGCCATGAAACAGGGCAACACCGCCAACCCCCGTCCTTCGCGCACGGCGTGGTACTGGGCCACCACGCTGGTGCTGCGCAGTGGCATGGGCGCATCCGGTGCAATCCGGGACAGGTACCGCAGCGCAGAGCTGAAGACCAAATCGTCCACATAGCCAAAAAAGCGGTGGGCGCTGACATCGTGCAGGTGCTTGATCGGCGGCTGCTGGGCCAAATAACTGCGGCTGGCGTACAAGCGCAAGCGGTAGTCCGTCAGCCGACTGCAGACTTGGCCGCTGCCCTGGGCCGGTTCGATGCTCACGGCCAGATCGGCCTCGCGCTGCGAGAGGTTGATAAAGCGCGGCATGATCAACAGTTCCACCTCGATGGACGGATGGCGCTCACAAAAATGGCTGAGCTGCGGGGCCAAAAAGAAGCTGCCAAATCCCTCGGTGGCCCCCAGGCGCACAGTGCCGGTGAGTGTGTGGCTGTCGCCGCCAATATCTTCACCCACCAACACCATGGAGCTTTCCATGCGCTCGACGTGCTCGAGCAGGCGGTGACCGGCCGTGGTCAAAACATGGCCGCTGGGCGTGCGCTCAAACAGCTGGGCCCCCAATTCTTTTTCCAGGCGGTGCAAACGCCGGGTGATGGTGGAGTGATCGACCCCCAAGCGCCGTGCGGCCTCTTGTGCTGACTGGGCGCGAACGACGGCCAAAAACAGGCGCAAATTGTCCCAATTAATCTGGTGTGCAGTCATGGTGGTGCATTTTTGCAAGAAGTGTATGCCTAAATACCTGATGCATTTGCATTAATGCTCCATTAGAGTGCTTCTTGGCGCGGCCATCCCGTGGCCGACCAAGCCCAGAACATGTGCGCTCTGTGCTGCAGCCTTGGCCCGCAGAACGTCACACGTTCCTATAAAACCAGGAGACAAACCATGCAATTTACGCGACACGCCATCACTTTGGCAGCGCTGGCGGCCCTGACTGTGGGCACCAGCGCACAGGCCCAGATTTCCAACGACACCATCAAAATTGGGGTGCTGACCGACATGGCCGGCCCCTATTCCGGCATGGGCGGGGCCGGTTCGGTGGTCGCTGCCAAGATGGCGATTGACGACTGCCTGCAAGCCGAGTGCAAGGGGCTGAAGATCGAAGTGGTCAGCGCCGACCACCAGAACAAGGCCGACATTGCCGCCACCCGCGCCCGCGAATGGCTGGACCGCGATGGCGTGGATGCGATGGTGGATATCACCAATTCGGCGGCCGCCCTGGCCGTGCAAAAGTTGGTGCGCGAAAAAGGCGGCATCGCCATGTACAGCGGCCCGGCCACCACGCGCCTGACCGATGAGGACTGCGCGGAAAACGGCTTTCACTGGATGTTTGACACCTATTCTTCGGCCTCTGGCGCGGCGGCGGCGCTGACCAAGAATGGCGACAAGAGCTGGTTTTTTGTCACGGTGGACTACGCTTTTGGCCATTCGCTGGAAAAGGATGCCTCCGAGATGGTCAAGGCCAACGGCGGCACGGTGCTGGGCAGCGTGCGCCACCCGCTCAACGCCAGCGATTTCTCCTCGTTCATCCTGCAAGCGCAAAACTCCAAGGCCCAGGTCATCGGCCTGGCCAACGGCGCACAGGACACGGTGAACGCCATCAAGGCCGCCCGTGAATTTGGCATCACTGGGGCCAAAGGCACCAAGGTGGCTTCGCTGCTCATGTTCCTGACCGATGTGCACTCGCTGGGCCTGCGCCAGGCGCAGGGGCTGATGTTCTCCGAAGGCTTTTACTGGGATATGGACGACCAGACCCGCGCCTTCGCCGCCCGCTTCGAGAAGCTGCACAAGGGCTACAAGCCCACCATGGTGCAGGCCGGGGTGTATTCCAGCACGCTGCACTACCTGAAATCGGTGGCTGCCGCCAAGACGGACGATTCCAAAGTCATCGCCCAGAAAATGCGTGAACTGCCCATTGACGACCCGGTGATGCGCAATGCCAGCATCCGCCCCGATGGCCGCGTGATTCACGATATGTACCTGTTCCAGGTCAAGGCCCCCAATGAATCCAAGGGTGCTTGGGATTACTACAAAACCATCAGCACCATCCCCGCTGACGTTGCCTTTAAACCCCTGGCCCAATCGGCCTGCCCGCTGGTCAAGCAGTGAACCCTGGAGCTTTCACCATGAGTACCACCCCCACTCCTACCCCGACCACCATCCACCACTTTATTGGCGGCAAACCCTACCCGTCCCAGACGACCGAATGGCGTGATGTCACCAACCCCGCGACGCAGGAGGTTGTCGCCCGCGTGCCGTTTGCCACGCGCGAAGAAGTGGAGCTGGCTGTGGCCAACGCGCACGCTGCTTTTCAGACTTGGCGCAGCACTTCGCTGGGCGCGCGCATGCGCATCATGCTGAAATTGCAGCACTTGATCCGCGAAAACACGGCCGAGCTGGCCCAGCTCATCACCCGCGAGCACGGTAAAACCCTGCCCGATGCCGAGGGCGAGGTGGGCCGGGGCCTGGAGGTGGTGGAGCACGCCTGCGCCATCACCACCTTGCAGCTGGGCGAAATTGCCGAAAACGCCGCCACCGGCGTGGATGTGTACAACCTGCTGCAACCGCTGGGCGTGGGCGCAGGCATCACGGCGTTTAACTTCCCGGTGATGCTGCCGTGCTTTATGTTTCCCATGGCCATTGCCTGCGGCAACACCTTTGTGCTCAAACCGTCGGAGCAAGACCCCAGCTCGACCATGCGCCTGGTCGAATTGGCGCACGAGGCCGGTGTGCCGCCGGGCGTGCTCAACGTCATCCACGGCGGCCCTGAGGTGGCCGACATGCTGTGTGACCACCCGGATATCAAGGCGCTGTCCTTTATTGGCTCGACCCACGTGGGCACGCACATTTATCGCCGCGCCAGCGAGGCGGGCAAGCGTGTCCAGTCGATGATGGGCGCGAAAAACCACTGCGTGGTCATGCCCGATGCGCCCAAGGAGCACGCGCTGAACAACCTGCTGGGCTCGGCCTTTGGTGCCGCAGGCCAGCGCTGCATGGCCAACTCGGTGGCGGTTTTCGTGGGCGCGGCGCGCGACTGGCTGCCCGAGGTGGTGGAAAAATCCAAAACCATGAAGGTCGGCCCCGGCACCGACCGCAGCGCCGACCTGGGCCCCTTGGTCAATCCCAAGGCCAAGCAGCGGGTGGTCAGCCTGATCGATTCGGGCGTGGCCCAGGGAGCCAAGCTGTTGCTGGATGGCCGCGATTGCGTGGTGCCCGGCTATGAAAACGGCAACTTCGTCGGCCCCACCGTGTTTGCTGACGTGACGGAGCAGATGGACATCTACCAGCAAGAGATTTTTGGCCCCGTGCTGAACGTGGTCTGCGTCGATACGCTGGAAGAAGCGATTGCCTTCATCAACCGCAACCCCAACGGCAACGGCACTTCCATCTTCACCAGCAGCGGCTGGGCGGCGCGCAAGTACCAGCACGACATCAACGTGGGCCAGGTGGGCATCAACGTGCCCATTCCGGTGCCTGTGGCCTACTTCAGCTTTACCGGCTCGCGTGCATCCAAGCTGGGCGACCTGGGGCCGAATGGCAAGCAGGCCGTGCAGTTTTGGACGCAAACCAAAACCGTCACCGCCCGCTGGTACGAGGACCACGGCAACAGCAGCGACGGGGTGAACACCACCATCACGATGAAGTAACCGCCCAGAGCAACAGCCCAAGCAAACCGCCCCATCTGCCCATGGATGGCTGTGCGCAGGCATCGGCAGGGCGGATGGGCGTTTTATTGGGTGCGCGTGCCGTGGGCAGGGCAGGGCGGTGGTCGGTGGTGCAAGGCGGGGCTTTTTGTGGGGGCACTCTACAATTGTTCCTCGCAATTTACACAAGGAGGCCATGCCCTATGCCCTATTTATCTACTGTGCACATGCGGCACCGCGCTTGGCTGCTGGCCGCTGTGCTGGCGTGTCCGACGTGGGCGGCGGCCAGCGGCGAAAAAATTGGCGATGTCGATACCGCCTTCAAATGGCTGGGGCGCGACCACGACATTGTGGTCGAGGCCTACGACGACCCTCACGTGCAGGGCGTGAGCTGCTACGTTTCGCGTGCCCGCACGGGGGGCATCAAGGGCAGTCTGGGGCTGGCGGAAGACCGCTCCGAGGCCTCGATCGCTTGCGCAGCCACCGGGCCGGTGCAGTTTGCTGCGGGGCCTTTGCCCCAGCAGCAGGAGGTGTTCAGCGAGCGCACGTCCATCCTGTTCAAGCGCCTGCGCGTGGTGCGCATAGTGGATGCCAAGCGCAACGCGCTGGTGTACCTGACGTATTCTGAAAAACTCATCGAAGGCTCGCCCCAGAACAGCGTTGCGGTGGTGCCCGTGCCCGCGCAGACACCGATTCCGCTCAAGAAGTGAGGGGCACCACCTTCTAAAAAAACAGGCGCTGTGGTTGCCCGCAGCGCCTGTTTGTTTATGGCCTTAAGCCCGCATGCACGGCACTAAATATGCAGCGCTTGGCCCAGTGCCTTCAGCGCGGCTTCTTGCACCGCTTCGCCCAGGGTGGGGTGGGCGTGGATGGTGTGGGCCACATCCTCCAGGCGCGCGCCCATTTCCAGGGATTGGGCAAAGGCGGCGACCAGTTCGGCCACGCCTTGGCCGACGGCTTGCCAGCCCAGGATGAGGTGGTCGCTCTTGCGGGCCACGACGCGCACAAAGCCGCCGGTGGCCTCCAGCGTCATGGCACGGCCATTGGCAGCGAAGGGGAAGGTGGCGGTGATGGCCTCCACACCCGCCGCCTCGGCCTGGGGCGGGGTTTGGCCAACCACCACCACCTCGGGGTCGGTAAAGCACACCGCCGGGATGGCCATGGGCTCAAAGCGCCGGTTCTTGCCGGCAATTTGCTCGGCCACGCATTCGCCCTGGGCCATGGCGCGGTGGGCCAGCATGGGTTCGCCGGTCACGTCGCCAATGGCCCAGACATTGCGCATGGAGGTGCGGCAATGCGCATCGACCGCGACAAAGCGCCCGGCCATGTCCAGCTGCAGCCCTTCCAGGCCAAAGCCCTGGGTGCGCGGGCGGCGGCCCACGGCGACCAGCACGCGCTCGGCCGGCAGGGCAAATTCGTCGGCCCGGGCATTGCGCACATGCACGCCCTGCTGCGCGTCGTAGCCGGCCACGCTGCAGCCCAGGTGCAGCACCACGCCGCTGCGCTTGAGGGCTTCCAGCACGGGCTGGGTCAGCTCTTCGTCATAGCTGGGCAGCACGCGCTGGGCGGCTTCCACCACGGTGACTTCCACGCCCAGTTTGCGGTAGGCCATGCCCAGCTCCAGGCCGATATAGCCTGCGCCAACCACGACCAGCCGCTTGGGCAGCACATCGGGCGAGAGCGCATCGGTGGACGACCAGATGGCCCCGCCATTGCTGCCAAAGGGCATGGACGGCAGCGAAACCGGCTCGGAACCTGTGGCCAGCAGCAGATGCTCGCAACGCACGCGCACCGGCTCGCCGCCGTCGTGCGGGGTGATGACGGCGGTTTTGCCATCCTCAATCTGCGCCCAACCGCGCTGCACCTGTACGCCGGCCTTGCGCAGCAGCGCCCCGACACCGCCAGACAGGCGGGCGACGATGCCATCCTTCCAGCGCACGGTTTGCGCAATGTCGATCTGCGGATTGGCCACCTTGATGCCCAGGGGCGAGGTGCCCGCGCCAAACTGGCGGGCGTGCGCAAACTCTTGCGCCGCATGGATCAGTGCCTTGGATGGGATGCAGCCAATGTTCAAACAGGTGCCGCCCAGGCTGGCCCCTTCGGCCAGCACCGTAGGAATGCCCAGTTGCCCGGCGCGGATGGCGGCCACGTAGCCGCCGGGGCCGCCACCGATGACGAGCAGTTTGGTGGAAATTTCTTTCATCTTTTTATCCTCTCCCGGTTAATCGACAAACAGCAGTGCCGGGGTTTCCAGCAGGGCGCGGATGGCCTGGATGAATTGCGCCGCATCCATGCCATCGACCACGCGGTGATCGAAGGACGAGGACAGATTCATCAGCTGCCGCGCCACGACCTGGCCGTTTTTCAGCATGGGCCGCTCGACCATGCGGTTTACACCGACGATGGCCACCTCTGGATGGTTGATCACCGGGGTGCTGACGATGCCGCCCAGCGCCCCCAGGCTGGTCAGGGTGATGGTCGAGCCGGTCAGCTCCTCGCGGCCCAGCTTGCCGGTTTTGGCCCCCTCGGCCACGCGGGCAATGCCGGCGGCGCTGGCCCACAGGTCCAGGCTTTCGGCATGGCGCAGCACGGGTACCATCAGGCCGCCGTCGGTTTGCGCGGCAATGCCCAGGTGGACGGCCTCGTAGCGGGTAACCACCCCGGCATCGTCGTCATACCGGGCGTTGATCTGCGGAAACTGGCGCAGCGCCAGCACCATGGCGCGGGCCAAAAACGGCAGCAGCGTGAGCTTGCCGCGCGTAGCGCCGTGGATTTTGTTGAGCTGCTGGCGCAGCTGCTCCAGCTCGGTCACGTCCACTTCTTCCACATAGCTGAAGTGCGGGATGCGGCGCTTGGCCTCCTGCATCTTCTGCGCAATCTTGCGGCGCAGGCCGATGACGGGAATCACCTCCTCGCCGTGGCGCTCAACATACTGCGGGTTGCCCCCCACCACCGGGCCCTGGCCAGCGGCAAAGGCTTCCAGGTCGGCGTGGGAAATCTGCCCAGCCGGGCCGCTGCCGTGTACCAGGCGCAAGTCCACCCCCATGTCCAAGGCGCGGCGGCGCACCGAGGGCGCAGCCAGCGGGCGCTCCCCTTCCTTGCGGGCTTGGGCCACGGGGGCGCGGGCGGCAGGACGGGCTGCCGGAGCAGATGCTTGTTTGGGAGCTTGTACCGCTGGTATTGCAATGTTTTCAGATGCTTTTGTGTCTGATTGCTTTGATTTTTCTTCGGGAGCAGCTGCAATTTGTGTAGCTGTAGCCGCAGATGCCGCCGGTGCAGCATCGTCTTTTAAGTTGCCTTCGCCCTCGACTTCCAGGCGGATCAACTCGGCACCGACCGAAATCATCTGCCCCACGGCCGCGCCCAGGGCAATCAC
This sequence comes from Comamonas denitrificans, assembly GCF_017368815.1. Classification (GTDB taxonomy): domain Bacteria; phylum Pseudomonadota; class Gammaproteobacteria; order Burkholderiales; family Burkholderiaceae_C; genus Comamonas; species Comamonas denitrificans. The sequence goes on from NZ_JAFNME010000031.1 coordinate 21,663, forward strand.
TTTGCCATGCACATGGCAGGGAATTTCCACGCTGGCCTTGTCGGTCATGACATCGGCCACGGGCTGGTCTTCCTTGACGCTCTCCCCCAGCGCGACGTGCCAGGCAACCAGTTCCACCTCAGCAATGCCCTCGCCGATATCGGGCACGCGAATAACGTAAATACCCATTTTTTATGCCTCCACTGCGCGTTGCAAAGCCGCACCCACACGGGCGGGGCCAGGAAAGTAAGCCCACTCTTGGGCGTGCGGGTAGGGGGTGTCCCAGCCCGTCACGCGCTCAATGGGCGCTTCCAGGTGGTAGAAGCAGTGCTCTTGCACCAGGGCCACCAGCTCGGCACCAAAGCCGCTGGTGCGCGTGGCCTCGTGCACGACCACACAGCGGCCGGTTTTTTTGACCGATTCGACGATGGTGTCCAGGTCCAGCGGCCACAGGCTGCGCAGGTCAATCACCTCGGCATCAATGCCGGTTTCGCGCGCGGCGCACTCGGCCACCCAGACCATGGTGCCGTAGGCCAGCACGGTGACGGCCTTGCCGGGGCGAAAGATCGCCGCCTTGTCCAGCGGCACGGTGTAATAGCCTTCGGGCACCTTGCCCAGCTCGTGCTTGTTCCAGGGCTGCACCGGCCGGTCGTGGTGGCCGTCAAAGGGGCCGTTGTACAGGCGCTTGGGCTCCAGGAAGATCACCGGGTCGTCGCACTCCATCGAGGCAATCAGCATTCCCTTGGCATCAATCGGGTTGCTGGGCATGACGGTGCGCAGGCCGCTCACATGGGTGAACACCGCCTCGGGGCTTTGGCTGTGCGTTTGCCCGCCGTAAATGCCGCCGCCGCAGGGCATGCGGATGGTGATGGGGGCAAAAAAGTCGCCCGCCGAACGGTGGCGCAAGCGGGCCAGCTCGGAGACGATCTGGTCGTACGCCGGGTACACGTAATCGGCAAACTGGATCTCGACGGCCGGGCGCAGGCCGTAGGCGGCCATGCCAATGGCGGTGCCGACGATGCCGGCCTCTGAGATGGGCGCATCAAAGCAGCGCGTTTTGCCGTATTTTTTCTGCAAGCCTTCGGTGACGCGGAACACGCCGCCGAAGTAGCCCACGTCCTCGCCATAGACGATCACGTTGTCGTCCTTGGCCATCATCACGTCCAGACCCGAGCGCAGCGCCTGGATCATGGTCATGGAAGAAACTGCCTGCGCCTCTTGCGGCGCGGCGTTGCTGGTCATTTCACTCATGGCTTACACCCCCATCTGCTGGCGCTGCCGACGCAGGTGCTCCGGCATTTCTTTATAGACATCGTCAAAAATGGTCGCGGCGCTGGGCACGCGGCCATCGAGCAGGCTGCCGTAGCTTTCGGCCTCTTTTTGCGCAGCCAGCACTTCGGCTTCCAGCTCCTGCTGGGCCTGTGCGTGCTGTTCCTCGCTCCACTCGCCAATCACGATGAGGTGTTGTTTCAGGCGCTCGATCGGGTCGCCCAGGGGGAAGTGCTTCCAGTCGTCGGCCGGGCGGTATTTGCTTGGGTCGTCCGAGGTGGAATGCGGCCCGGCACGGTAGGTTTCCCACTCGATCAAGGTGGGGCCATGGTTGCTGCGGGCACGCTCTGCGGCCCATTGCGAAGCGGCGTACACGGCCAAAAAGTCGTTGCCATCGACGCGCAGCGAGGCAATGCCCACCCCCACACCGCGCTGGGCAAAGGTGGTGCCCTCGCCCCCGGCAATCGACTGGAAGCTGGAAATCGCCCACTGGTTGTTCACCACGTTCACGATCACGGGGGCCTTGTACACGTGGGCAAAGGTCAGCGCGGTGTGAAAGTCCGATTCGGCCGTGGAGCCGTCGCCAATCCAAGCCGAGGCGATCTTGGTATCGCCCTTGATGGCCGAGGCCATGGCCCAGCCCACCGCTTGCGGCACCTGGGTGGCTAGGTTGCCGGAGATGGAGAAAAACCCGGCCCGCTTGTACGAATACATCACCGGCAACTGGCGGCCCTTGTTCGGATCGCGCACGTTGCTCATGAGCTGGCACATCAGCTCGACCATGGAGATGTCGTCGCGCGAGAGCAGCAGCCCCTGCTGGCGGTAGGTGGGAAAGTGCATGTCCCCCTCTTGCAAGGCGGCCGCCTGCGCCACGGCAATGGCTTCCTCACCCAGGCACTGCATATAAAAAGAAAGTTTTTTCTGCCGCTGGGCCAGCACCATGCGGGCATCAAAGATGCGCGTCTTCATCATGGCTTTGAGCCCCCGGCGCAGGCGCTCCGGGTGGATGGCCGGGGCCCAAGGGCCTTGCGCCTTGCCCTCATCATCCAAAACACGCACCAAGCTGGTGGCCAGGTCAGCGGTTTGCGCAGCGGGGGTGTCTGTGGGGGGCCTGCGCACCGCGCCTGCGGGCGAGACCATGAGGTAGGAAAAATCGGTTTTTCCGCCCGGCCGGCCGGTAGGCTCGGGCACGTGCAGCCGTAACGCTGTCATAGAGTAATCTCCTTGCACGGGTTGCGTGCGTGTGAATAGCCACCAAAGCGCGGTACTTGTGGCACAGCACTTTGGCAATACTGGCCACGCCAGTGGCGATGATTGTCAATAAAAACCACTGCTAATGGCTATCTGGTTTCCCCTGGGTTGAAAAGCCAAAAAGCACGGCCTGGAGCACTCCAAAAATATGGTAGGAAAAACAGGGAGAATGTCCGCTTTACGGCTTTCCTTTGTCTTTTCGTCTTCCCTTTGCCTTTGAGACTCACCATGAACGCTCCCGCCTCTTTTGCCCCCATGCCCGATGCCCAGGGATTTTTTGGCCCCTACGGCGGCCAGCTCGTCCCGCCCCACCTCAAAGAGGCCATGGATGCCATCAACGCCGCCTACGCCGAAATCACCCAGCGGCAGGACTTTCAGGATGAATTGGCCCAGCTGTTTGCCGACTATGTGGGCCGCCCCAGCCCCATTTTTCACGCCCGCCGCCTGTCGCAGCAACTGGGCGGAGCGCAAATCCACCTCAAGCGCGAAGACCTCAACCACACCGGGGCGCACAAAATTAATCACTGCCTGGGCGAGGCGCTGCTGGCCAAATTCATGGGCAAGAAAAAGGTGATCGCTGAAACCGGCGCAGGCCAGCACGGTGTGGCGCTGGCCACGGCCTGCGCCCTGGTGGGCATTCCCTGCGAAATCCACATGGGCCAGGTCGATATCGAGAAAGAACACCCCAACGTCACCAAGATGCGCATCCTGGGCTGCAAGCTGGTGCCCGTAACACGCGGTGCCGCCACGCTCAAGGAAGCGGTGGACAGCGCATTTGAGGAATACCTCTCCAACCCCACCGACTACATCTACGCCATTGGCTCGGTGGTGGGCCCGCACCCCTTCCCGATGATGGTGCGCGACTTTCAAAGCATCATTGGCCGCGAGGCCCGCGAGCAATTTCAGGCCAAGCATGGCCGCCTGCCCGATTACGTGGCCGCCTGCGTGGGCGGGGGCAGCAATGCCATGGGCATGTTCACCGCCTTCTTGCACGACCCCCATGTCAAGCTGGTAGGGGTGGAGCCCGCTGGCGAAGGCACCGACAAACCGGGCCGCCACGCCGCCACCCTGACCATGGGCCAGCCCGGCGAAATTCACGGCATGAAGTGCTACGTGCTGGAAGATGCCGACGGCCAGCCCGCTGCCGTGCACAGCATCGCCTCGGGCCTGGACTACCCCGGCATTGGCCCGCAGCACAGCTACCTGAAAGACCTGGGCCGCGTGCAGTACGAAACAGCAGACGATCAGGAAACGCTCAACGCCTTCATGCAGCTATCGCGCGTGGAAGGCATCATCCCCGCGCTGGAAAGCGCCCACGCCGTGGCCTGGGCCATGCGCGTGGCCCCAACGCTGCCCGCCGATTGCCACATCTTGGTGAACCTCTCGGGCCGTGGCGACAAGGATGCCGACTACGTCGCAAAAAAGCTGGGCCTGTGAGCGCCGTGCGCACACCGACATCTGTGCACCTCCCCATGCGCTTGCGCCCACCCGCCGCATGATGGTGCCCACCCACTTGGCCGCCGGTTTGTTTTCCGGGGCCGGGGCCGTCGCCTGGCTGCAGGTGCCGCCAGTGCCCACCGTTTGGTTGCTACTGGGGGCCCTGATTGGTGCCCTGCTGCCCGACATCGATCACCCTAAAAGCTGGCTGGGGCGGCGCCTGCCTTTGCTATCGCTGCCCCTGTCGGCCATCTTTGGGCACCGGGGCATCACCCACAGCCTGCTGGCTGTGGTGGGCGTAGTCTGGGCATTGCAACAAGCCCTGACACAGTGGAACGCGATCCACCACGGGCATTGGCACTGGGTCGGTGTGGGCGTGGCGGTGGGCTACCTCAGCCACCTGCTGGGCGACTTCGCCACCCACGGCGGCGTGCCGTGGTTGTGGCCGTTCAAGAAGCGCTTTTCCCTGCCGCTGACCTTTCGCTCCGGCAGCTGGTTTGAGCGCATGCTGTTCTTCGCCTTCGGGACGGGCACGCTGTACCTGCTCATCCTGCGCTTTGCGCCCTGGGCGCTGCACGACGCACTGGCCCTGTGGCAACAGCTCAGCACGTAAGGCCTGCGCCTTGAGGGTCTATTCCTTCGGCAGAAGTAGAGGCAAACTACTTGCTGCAGCTTTCTGAGCTGCCTATTCGGCAGTGAACGCGCTGGATAGCATCAGCGAGGTGGCCGAGGTTTTCTGAGCTGCCTATTCGGCAGTGAACCTAGTGGCCCTCGACCTGGTGGCCCTCGACCTTTTCTGAGCTGCCTATTCGGCAGTGAACTCCACGGTGTTGCCGCTTGCGGGCAGGTGCCATTTCTGAGCTGCCTATTCGGCAGTGAACTGGTCGCGCGGCCTCAAGGCCATGTTTGACCTTTTCTGAGCTGCCTATTCGGCAGTGAACTGTTCAGAAAACATCGCGGGCGGGCGGGCCTGTTTCTGAGCTGCCTATTCGGCAGTGAACGCATTGCCTACACGTGTTGGCCGCTATTCAGATTTCTGAGCTGCCTATTCGGCAGTGAACGACGGGGGCAGTGTGCCGAACTCGGGTTTGATTTTCTGAGCTGCCTATTCGGCAGTGAACGCACACGTTCGCCGCGTGGAATGCCGCGTTGTTTTCTGAGCTGCCTATTCGGCAGTGAACATGCCTCGCAAGGCGCGGTTGTTATTTTTCATTTTCTGAGCTGCCTATTCGGCAGTGAACAAAACTTCTTGGACGGCAACGAATCGCTGATTTTTCTGAGCTGCCTATTCGGCAGTGAACCCAAAGATCAAAGTAGCGCCGCAGCAGTTGCGTTTCTGAGCTGCCTATTCGGCAGTGAACTTTAATTGTTGCATCCCGGACGATCATATGGTCGCTTATTGAACAACTCAGGGTGAGTTTGATGCCACTGTTTCATGGCCTGCATAGGTGTTTTGCTGTGCAATGCTGACTGGGGCAGTTGGTGGTTGTACA